>JAUSAZ010000033.1 GCA_030652255.1 Myxococcales bacterium
CCGGTGTCTCCGTGCACGTTGGGGGGACCACGATGGCTGCATCGGGGGAGAAGAACCGCAAGGGTCGCAAGGGTCGCAAGGGTCGCAAGGGAGAAGCGAGGGGCTGTTGGTGTCAGGCGCTCGAAGCACCCACCTCGTGACGGAGACCGGCATCGCTCCCAATGCCCCTCTCACGAGACCAAAGCAGGGAGCGCCGCCAGAACCTAAACCCCTTGCGACCCTTGCGACCCTTGCGGTTCCTCTTCCCCGACGCAGGCGTAGCGGTCCCCCCAACGAGCGCGGAGACACCGGGCGGGTGCTCCCCTCGGAGGGCGAGGCCGGCGACCGCAGGCGTGGGCGGGTGCTCCTCTCAACCCGTCAGAACTCCTGCGACGCGGTACCAGGCGTTGGATGCCCTATCCGCCTGCTTGAGCGCCACGGACTGCGCCGCCGCGGGGAGCGTCCGCAACGCGAGCGCGCCAGCTCCGGCCATGATTCCCGCCAGGAACGTTCGTCGACGAACCATCACCATCGGACACCTCCCTCGCGCGCCCGACGCAGACGTCGCCCCAGCGCGCTCCTGCAGACGTACGCCCGGAGCGCGTGCGGAGACAATCCCCTTCCCGCCGAGCGCTGGTACCCTGCGCCGATGCCCACGCGCTGGACCCCCCCGATGCTTCGCGTCGCCCTCTCGCTCGGCGCGGCGGCGCTGCTGCCCGCGTGCGGCGTCGCGCGCTCGCTGAACGGCGGCCTCTTCGCGGTGCCCACCGGCGGGGACCACGACCTCGTCGGCGGCGTCGTGTCGGGGCACTACGCCTTCGGCAACAAGCTCTACGCGGGCGTCGACGCGACCGTGCGCGCGACCGGCGACTACGGGCACGGCGCCCTCGGCACGCACGTGAGCTTCTTCTCGCAGCGCGAGCCCTCGGGCCCGTACGCGCGCCTCGGCTTCGCGCCCCTCGCGGCGAGCCTCCGCGACCGCACCGTCTGGTACGCGGTGAACACCTCGCTCGAGCTCGGCGTCGTGCTGCCCTTCGGCCCGCAGACGCACACCGTCCATGGGCTGTTTCAAACCACCGACCGGGGCTCCGCGTGGACCGTCGGCGTGCGCGGGGACGTCGAGTACCGCCCCGCGCAGGGTCAGGCCGACGTCTTCGTGAGCCTGCTCTTCGGCTACCACGACTACGACGTCCACTGAGCCTCACCGGCCCCGCGTCGACCGTCGGCGTCAGGGCTTCGGGCGCCACTGGTTGGCGCGGACGTTCTGCTTGCGCACGCCCGGAGGGAAGGCGTTGAACCGCTCGGACCGGGCTCATCGGCCTACGGTGAACCCCGGTCAGAAGCACCACCGTACTCAACCCGTCGGGCCGCCGCGCTAACCCCCCCGCAGGGTCGCGCGACGCCTCGAAGTCTTCACGGAACCCGCCGATTGCTTCAGGGTCTCCGCCCGTGCAAGACCCACCCCCCGTCTCTTCGCCTGCGCCCCGCTTCGCGGTGACCGCGCTGCTGCTCCTTGGCTGCTCCGCGGCCGCGGTCGCTCCGACCGTGGGGGGCGCCACGCGGCCCGCCGCGGCGTCCCTCCCGGCACCTCCGGACACCGAACCCGACGACGATCACGACGGCGTCGCCGACGTGTGCGACGCGTGCCCGGCCGTGGCAGGGCAGGTCCCCGACGGATGCCCGCAGCGGGTCCTGATCGAGGAGTGCCATTTTCCAACCGACGGGACCGTGCAGTTCGAAGCCGACGCCGCGACGCCCACGCCCCCATCGGCCGAGATCATCGAGGCCCTCGCCCGCCTGATCGCCGCGCACCCGGAGCTTCGTCGGGTAGGGGTGGACGGCCACGCCAGCGCCGGAGAGCGGGACGCCCGGAGGCTCTCCGCGCGCCGCGCCGACGCCGTGCTCGCAGCCCTCGTTGCGCGCGGGGTGAGCGCCTCGCGGCTGGTGGCGCGGGCCTACGGCGTCGAAGCCCCCGTGGTGCCCGCGGCGGTCCCGGGCGCGGGCGCGCGCAACCGCAGGGTGAGCCTCCAGATCCTCGAGGCTGACCCGCCCCCGCCGCCCCCGCCGCCGGCACCCCGCCGCGCGCTCCCCGCGGGCTGTCCGGGCTCCCCGGCGGTCCCGGGCGCGGCGGCGTTTCCGCCCCCGGAGGGCGCCGCAGCGCGGTGGTGATCGCGGCGCCCTTCGACGCCCCCGATCGCTGGCGGTGGTGGCGCGGCCGCGGCGATCCTGACCTCCATCGCAACGGGGGGGGCGGGTCCGCGACCGCCGCGCGGGGGGCCGCGCCCCCCTCCGAGACGCGCACGGCCCGGAGGACCAGCACGAGGTCACCTTCGCCTTCCCCAAGCCCTCGTCGTCGAGGTCCACGGCCACCACCTCCTCCACCTTCGGGCGGCTGCCGCGCGGCGCCATCACCTTCGCGCCGGGGTAGCGCTTCTTGAAGGCCGGTGCGTCGAGCCGGTGAGGGCCCCAGCTTCGGTAGACCCGAAGGTCCCTTCCGAGCGGTGCAGCCGGGACGCAACCTTCCACGACACCGATGAAGCACGACGATGGCCCGCGAAACAGTCGTGACACGCAGTCCTCGCAGCGCGTGACGCTCCCCGAGCGCCGCGCCCCGTGGATCGTCCTCGCCCTCCTCTGGGTCACCCTCGCGCTCGCCTTCGGCCGCCTCGACCTGGCCATCTCCCGGGCGGCCTTCGATCCGCGCTCGCCCCTCGCCGTGCTGGTCGAGCGCTACGGCGAGATCCCCGGCTACCTGCTCATCCTCGCGGCGGTGCTGATCCTCGACCTCACCCGCACGCGCTCGCCGGGGGCGTCGGGCGTCGCGCGGTCGATGGCCTCGCTGCTGGTCGCGAGCTTCGTCGCGTACCTCCTGGGCGCGATGGTCTGGTACCGGCTGAGCCCGGCGAGCGGGGAGCGCGGCTCGTGGGCGCTGCTGCCGGTCGTCCTGCTCGCGGGCGTCGCGGCGCGCTCGGACCTCGGGGCCGCGTGGTCCACCCGGGTGGGCGCCGGCGCCGTTCGCTGGGCGCGCGACACCGCCCTGCTCGCCGCGGTCGACTTCGTCGCCTTCGTGCAGGTCGCCAAGCGGCTCTGGGGGCGCGTCCGCTTCCGTGACCTGGACCCCGGCTTCGCGGACTTCACCCCGTGGTTCGTGCCGCGCGGGCCCGGTGGGATCGGGTCGTCCTTCGCGTCGGGTCACACCGCCCTCGGGTGGATGCTCCTGCCCCTCGTGCTGGCCGCCGTGGAGCGCGGGGCCTCCCGCCGGGTCACGGCCTCGGTCGCCCTCGTGGCCGTCGCCTGGGGCGTCATCGTGGCCACCGGGCGGGTGGTGGCCGGCGCGCACTACGCCTCCGACGTGCTCTTCCCCACCGGCGTCGCGTGGGCCTTCGTGCTGCTGCGATGGCGCGCGGCGCGGCCGCCCGCCGTCACGGACGAGGCTCGCTGACGCCCACCGCAGGCGATGCGCGCGCAGCGAGGCGTCAACCGCGCGTGTCGCGCCTGCTACACGCCGCTCCGTGGGCCCAGCGCGCCGTTTCGACGCCGCCATGCGCCGCGCCGCGGCATCGGTGCACGGCTCTCACGCAGTCACCCGCTCCACTGGAGCTTCGGCGCGCCTCCTCGAAGTCGCTACGCAGCGTGCGGAGGCTCCAGCGCGGTCTCTTCCTTCGCCGCGCGCTACGCCGTAGCGGCCTGGCGACGCGTGGTGGCGCTGCGCCACAGTGCCGCGATCTGGTCACGGTGCCGCCAGGCCACGTAGGCCAGCGCCGGGACGCCGCCCACCAGGCTCGACGCGGCGACGTAGTTGCGCACAGGCGTGGGCGCCTTGCGGAGACCGATGGCGATGAGAATCTGCTTCAGCATGGATCACCTCGTTGGGGTTGTGCCCACGGTCGATTGCACTCCTCATGCCCGTCCCTCCACGAGGGTGAAGCTGCTCTGGCCCGCGCCGTACCATGGCGCACCTGCCACCATGCCCAGACGCTCGCCCCTCGCCGTCGTCGCCCTCCTCTTCGTGCTGCCCGCCTGCGGCCCCCACCTCCGCTGGCGCGACCACGCCACCCGCGCCTTCTCGGTGTCCGAGCGGTGCACCCAGGGCCCGCTGGTGCTCGACCTCCCGGCCGCCGGGGCCCGCTGGGGCGAGCGCATCGAGGTGCGCGCCCTGTCACCCCGGGCGGTGCTCGGGCGCGCGGCCATCATCACCTCGGACGATCCTCCCGGCGACGTCCCCTTCGGCCAGGCCCGGATGCAGTCCGTCCACGTCGGCGGGCGCTCCGAGACCGTCGCCCGCGCCGACGATCACCCCGACAACGCCCGCTGCGTCGCCACCGCAGCCGAGCTCTCCGCCCCGTCCCCGTCCCCGTCGTCCGGCGGCCCCGCCCCGTCGGCTCCTCCGCCCGCGCCGGGCGCGCCGGTGGTGGGCGTACCTGGCGCCGCGGTCACCGTCGACACGCCCGCGGTGCGCATCGTCGAGGCCCCCGACGCCGACCTGGCCATCCGCGAGCACTCCAGCCTCTGGCGCATCGCCGTCACCGGCTGGGCCACCGAGACCTCCGACCCCGACCGGCCCACGTCCCTCCGGCCCGGCGCCAGGCTCCGCGTGCGGATCTGGTTCCCGGAGCCCAACGACCTCGACGGCGTGCTCTTCGTGGTCGAGCACCGCGTCGCCTCGCCGAGCGTCCCCGACGCCGAGTGGAGCGCGCACCTCCGCGCCCGCATCGCCGAGAGCCACCGCAGCGACGCCCGCGCCCGCGAGGCGTACCGGCTGCGCACCGAGCGCTGCGCCGCCCACCACGAGGACGAGGACTGCTGGGGCCCCGGCGGCTACGACGCCTACCGCCGCTCGTTCACGGCGCCACGCCCCGCCGCGGCCGTGGCGGTCGCGGCCCCGAGCGCGCCGAGGCCCCGCGACCCGGACGGTCCGCCGCCCGCGCCGCCCCCCGAGGCTCGGCCCCCGAAGCCCTCGGTGCACGCCGACTGGGTGCCCGGCTACTGGCGCTGGAGCGGCTTCGCCTGGGCGTGGATCTCCGGCCGCTGGCGCGTCCCCGAGGCCGACCGGGCGCAGGGCCTCACGGTGCGCGCGCCCTCGCAGCCGCCGCCGCCGAGGGTCGAGGCCCAACCGCCGATGCCCGTCGCGGGCGCCGTCTGGACCGCCGGCCACTGGCAGTGGGACGGCGCGGCGTGGGTGTGGGTCTCCGGCGCCTGGCAGATGCCCCCGAGCGCCGCCGCCACCTGGCGCGCCCCGCGCTGGATCGTCGACGGCAACGGGGTCCGCTTCGACCCGGGCGACTGGGTCTTCCAGGCGGGGCCGTAGGCGACCGGGAAGACCGGGCGCAGGCCGCGTCGCCGTCGTGTACCGTCGCGGCCGATGAACACCCTCCGCGCCGCGCTCGCGCTCGGTCTCTTCGCCGCGGGCTGCGCCGACGCCCACGCGCAGCCCCGCCGGGACGCCGGCGCCCCGCCCCGCCGAGACGCCGGCGCCGCCCGCCGTTGGATCTTCCCGTCGAGGGAGCCACTGCTCCGGAACCCCTTCCGCGGCGATGGGGGGGCGCCGTATCCCTTCCTCCCCGGGCCCACGACCGTCTCGGACATCCATGACGACTTCGCGATCGCCACCGCGACCAGCGCCGGCCCTCCGGCGCCGGCGGTCGACGCGGAGGCGGTCGGCACCATCGGCTCGCCGGCCAGTCAGGGGCGCTT
Organism: Myxococcales bacterium; assembly: GCA_030652255.1. Lineage (GTDB taxonomy): Bacteria > Myxococcota_A > Polyangia > Polyangiales > SCUS01. Next base: position 5,674 of record JAUSAZ010000033.1, read on the forward strand.
CGCCGACGCCGAGCGCGTCGTGGGCGTCCCGGTCCGCGACGCGCGCATATGGCTCACGGTGTCGCAGGGCTGGGTCCTCCGGTGCCTGGAGCGGGTGCGGTCCGTGACGCCCTTCGATGTGCCGGTTCGCTTCTCCGTGGCGCGCGACGGGACGGTCGTGGGGGTGACGGCGGAGGGCGCGCCGGAGGGTGCGCTGCCGTGCCTCGTGGAGGGCCTCGGCCACGCGCGCTTCCAGCCCGTCGCGCAGCCGGCGGAGATCGTCGCACGCTACCGCTACACCGTGCGCTGGAGGCCGCCGCCAGTGAGCGGCGCGAGGCGCCCCGTGATCGCCCCGTGAGGGCACCGAAGGCCCCGGAGGTCACGCTCCCCCGCCCGGCTCGAAGTGGCGGGGCCTACGAGGGCGGACCGGAGCGATGCCGACGATCGAGCACCTCGTGGAGGGCCTCGAAGTTCACCGGCTTCACGAAGTGGACGTCGATGCCGGCCGCCTCGCTCAGCACCCGATCGGACGCCTGGCCGTAGCCAGACAGGGCGACCAGCAGCACCTTCGCGAACGCCGGGTCGGCCCGCAGCCGCCGCGCGACCTCGAAGCCGTCGATGCCGGGCAGCCCCAGGTCGAGCACCACGGCGTCGGGCCGCTCGCGCCGGGCGACGTCGAGCGCGCTCAACCCGTCGCGGGCGAGCGTCACCTCGTAGCCGGCGGCGCCGAGCGCGACGGCCGTGAGGTCGGCGATGTCCTCGTTGTCGTCGACCACCAGCACCCGGAGGGCGGGGGTCCCGGGGAGGATCGAGGGCGGCCTCGGGGCGGTCGCGACCGGCTCGACGAGCGGCGCGGGAGCCTCGACGAGCGGCAGCCGGACGACGAACTCGCTGCCGAGGTTGGGGCCGTCGCTGTGCGCGCTCACGCTGCCGCCGTGCATGGAGACGATGGCGCGGACGAGGGTGAGGCCGATGCCGAGGCCCCCTTGGGCCCGGGCGAGCGAGCTCTCGACCTGCGCGAAGAGGTCGAAGATCTGCGGCAGGGACTCCGGGGGAATCCCGACGCCGTCGTCGCGCACCCGCACGACCGACACGTCCGCCTCGCGGCCCGCCAGCACCGTGATCGAGCCGCCCCGGGCGGTGTACTTCGCCGCGTTCTGGATGAGGTTGACGAAGACCTGCTCGAGCCGGGTCGGGTCTCCGTCGACCGTCAGGGCCTCGTCTCCGACCTCGACGGTGAGGGTCTGCTGCCGGGTGGTGGTGGCCTGGCGCGTCGTGTCGACCGCGCGGTGGAGCACGGCGCGGAGGTCGACCGGGGCGCGCCGGAGCTGGATCTTGCCGCGGGTGATGCGCGACACGTCCAGCAGGTCGTCGATCATCCGGGTCATGTGCGCCGTCTGGTGGACCAGGACGTCGCGGGCGCGGGCGTTGATGCGGGCGTCGTCGGGCCGGAGCCCCGTGAGGTGGAGGGCCGCGGCGATCGCGCTCAGGGGGTTGCGCAGCTCATGGCCGAGCATCGCCAGGAACTCGTCCTTGCGCTGGTCGGCGCGGCGCGCGGCCTCCGCGGCGCGGCGGTCGGCGGTGACGTCCCGCAGCACGATCACCGTCGAGGCCAGCTCCGTGGCCGGGATGGGACGGACGAAGGGCGCGTAGACACGATCGCCCACCGGGCAGTCGGGCAGGGACTCGCCGTGCCCCGCTTCGTCCCGACGCCGCGCGCCGAGGTCGAGCGTCGGCAGGAGCCCGGCGGCGGGCATGCCGACGAGCTCGTCCGGGCGTCGGCCGAGGACGCGGGCCGCCTCGGCGTTGACGAAGGTGACGCCGCCGCCGGGGTCGAGCGCCACGACGAGGTCGGGCAGGTGATCGAGCAGCGAGCGCAGGGCCCGCTCGGCCCGCTCGGCCCGCTCCAGGTGCTGCTTCGTACGAACGAGCGCCGTCACCCGGGCCAGCAGCTCGGCGGAGTGGAAGGGCTTCACCAGGTAGTCGTCGGCCCCGGCGGTCAGGCCCTCCAGGACGTCGACCATCTCCCCCCGGACGCTGACCACCAGCACCGGCAGCGACGCGGTCGCGGCGTTGGAGCGCAGGAAACGGCAGAGGTCCAGGCCCGAGATGTCGGGCAGGATCCAGTCGAGGAGGAGGGCGTCCGGCCCGGGGTGGCCCGCGAGCCGCTCGAGCACCGAGTGCCCGTCGCGGAAGAGCTCCACGCGGAAGCGGGACCCGAGCGCCCGGGCAGCCAGCTCGGCTTCAAGGGCGCTGTCGTCCACGATCCAGACGATCGCACGGGGCGCTTCGCCCGGTTCTGGCCCGCGTTGCATGGACGTAAACTTGTAGACAACCGCACCCGAGCCGGTCAACTTCGTCGACCTCGATATGCCGGTGGGACTCGACGTACGCGGGTAACTCCCAAGATGGTGTCCAACCGCATGAGCAGACAGCGTAGGGGCCGCGTGCCCGGATGAGCACCCCGCCCCCCTTCGCGCTCGGGTCCGAGGACCAGGCGCGTCTCGACGAGGCCGAGCGCCTCACCGCCCTCGGCGCGGCGGGCGTCGCCTCCCTCCTGGGCCGGCTCAACGACCCCAATTGGGTCGTGCGCCGGGCCGTCGTGGCGGGCCTGGCGGCGCTGGGCGACCTCGCCGTCGGCCCGCTGTGCGCGCTGCTCCAGACGCAGCGCGACGACGAGGCGCGCATCGCGGCGGCGGTCGACGCGCTCGTCGCCTCCTCGGGCGCCGTCCACCCGGCCGTCGCGGCGCTCCTCGCGGAAGACGGCGACCCCGCCGTCATCGCCGACGGGGCCCAGATCGTCGGCCGGAGGCGCAGCGTCTCGAGCGTGCCGGCGCTCGCCCGCCTCGTCGCCCACCCCAACGACAACGTCGTGGTGGCGGCCATCGAGGCGCTCGGCCGCATCGGGGGCACCGCGGCGCTCGGCCCGGTGGTGACGGCCGCCGAGAGCGACAACTTCTTCCGCACCTTTCCTGCCATCGACGTGCTCGGCCGCTCCGGCGACCCCATCGCGGTCGGCCCCCTGGCGCGCCTCGTCGACAACCCCCTCTACTCCCACGAGGCCGCGCGCGCGCTCGGCCGCACCGGGCAGGTCGGGGCCGCCGCGCCGCTGCTGGCGGTGCTCGCGCGGGAGGGCGACGCGCTGCTGCGGGTCGTCGCCGCGGCGCTGGTCGACCTCGTCGGCCGCCACCGCGAGCGGTGCGGGGAGACCGGGGCGATCGAGCGGGCCATCCGGGAGGTGCCGCAGCCCGACGCCATCAACCGCCGGCTCGCCCGCGCGGTGGCCGGCGCCGACCCGTCCGAGCAGGGCGCGCTCTGCCGCGTGCTCGGGTGGGTGGGCGGCGACGTCGCCGTGGGCTGCCTGCTCGACCTCATCGACGGCGGGGCGGCCGCCGTCCCCGCGGCGGCGGCGCTCAGCACCCTCGGCGTCGGGGCCGCCGACCGCGTGCGCGCGGCGCTGCGCGAGGGAGACAGCGCGCGCCGGCTGCTGCTGCTCCCGATGGTGCTCGACGTCCCGAGCGCGGCGCCGGAGGTGCTCCGGTGCCTCGAAGACCCGGAGCCCGCGGTGCGCTCCCTCGCGTGCGCCGCGCTCTCGCGGGTCGGCGGCCCCGACGCCCTGGCCGCCCTCTTCGCCTGCCTGGACGACCCGGAGGCGCGGGTCTTCCAGGCCGCGGTGAGCGCCGTCGAGGTCATCGGCGGGCCCGATGCCCGCGCCCTCGCCCTCGCCGCGGTGCGCTCGCCGGACTCGGGCGCCCGCCTCGGGGCGCTGCTCATCCTGGCGCAGAGCGGCTTCCCGGAGGGCCTGCGCGACCTGATCGAGGCCAGCGCCGACCCCGACGAGCGCGTGCGCGAGGCCGCGATCCACGGGCTCGCGCGCTTCGACGACCCCGCCGCCCGGGCGACCCTCCTCGCGGCCGCCGCGCACCCGTCGGACCGCGCGCGGGCCGCCGCGATGCGCGCCCTCGGCCAGGGCGTCTCCGATGCGGGCGCGCTGTCGGCGCTCCTCGGCGGCCTCGCCGACCGCAGCGCGTGGGTCCGCTACTACGCCTGCCAGGCCCTCGGGCGCCTCGGCGACGCGGGCGCGGCGGACGCGGTCATCGCGCTCCTGCGCGACCCCGCGGGGCAGGTGCGCATCGCCGCCGTCGAGGCCCTCGGGCACCTCCCGAGCGACGCCGCGCGCCGCGTGCTCTGCGAGGCCGCCGGCTCGTCGGAGCCCGAGATCCAGCGCGCGGCGCTGCGGGCCGTCGGGGTCGCGCGGGTCGCCGACGGGCTCCCGATGCTGCTGCGCGCCGTCTCCGCCAGCGACGCCCTGACCCGGCTCGTCGCGGTGTCGGCGCTGACGCCCTTCGACGCCCCGGGCGCCCTCGACGCGCTGCGCCTCGCCGCCGAAGACCGCGACGATCGGGTCCGCGGCGCGGCCCTCGACGCCCTCGGGGCGCGCCCTGGCCCCGCCGCGAGCGCCGCGCTGGTCGCGCTGCTCTCCCGGCCGCTCGCGCGGGAGCGCGCGGCCCGCGCCCTGGAGCGCCCCCTCGACGGCCGCGTCCCGGCGCTCCTCGCCGCGCTCGACGCCTGCGATGAGGAGTCGGGTGAGGCGCTGGTGGCTGCCCTCGCGCGCCTCCACGACGCGGGCGCGGCGGGCGTGGTCGACGGCGTGCTCGGGCTCGCCAGCCCCATCGTCCGCCGGGCCTTCGCCGCCGCGCTCGCCCTGCGCGAGACCCCGCAGGCACGCGCTGCGGTCGCGGCGCTCGCCGCCCGCGACCCCGACCCCGACGTGCGCCGCATCGCCTCCGGTCGCTCGTCGTAGGCGGCGCTTCTTCCCTCTCTGACGCCTTGACCCTCCGTGTGGGGGGGCTCTAGGTTGCCGCTCCCTCCCTACCCCCCCCCTTCACTCCCTGTTGGAGAGCCCGTGGCCGAGATCCTGGTGGTCGACGACAGCAAGGTCATGCGCGAGATGCTCGTCGCGTGCCTGCGTCGTGTGCCGGGGGCGGCGTTCACCCAGGCCGCGAGCGGCCTCGAGGCCATCGAGCGGCTCTCGCTCAAGCACTTCGACCTCGTGCTGCTCGACCTCAACATGCCCGACATCGGCGGCATCGAGGTGGTGGAGTTCGTGCGGGCGCAGGACAAGCTCCGCGCGTTGCCGGTGGTCATCGTCACGACCCGGGGCGACGACGGCTCCCGCGCCCGCGCCCTCCAGGCCGGCGCGACGCGCTTCGTGACCAAGCCCTTCACCCCGGAGGCGATCCTCGCCGAGGTGACCGGCCTCCTGGGGGCGTCCGGGGCGCCTCGTTGACCTCGGCGGGCGACCTCGGGGACTTCCGGACCTCGTACCTGGGCGAGGTCGAAGAGCTCCTCGCGGCGGCGAACGCCCAGCTCCTCGCCATCGACGCGTCGCTCCGCAAGGGCGAGTCCAACGTCCGCGCGGTGCGGGAGCTGTTCCGCGCGCTGCACACCATCAAGGGCCTCTCGGCGATGGTCGGGGTCGAGCCCGTCGTGGCCATCACCCACCGGATGGAGAGCGCGCTCCGGGCGACGGACCGCGCCAACGGTCGGCTCCCGCTGCCCGCCATCGACGTCCTGCTGCGGGGCGTGCGGATGGTCGAGCAGCACGTGAGCGCCTACGCCGACGACGGGGCGCCGCCGGTGACGCCGCCGGGCCTCCTCGACGCCCTCGACGCCCTCGAGCCCGGGGCCGCCCCGACCGCCGTCACCAACGAGGTCGCGCTCGACCTCGAACCCGCCGTCGCCAAGGCGCTCGCGGCCTTCGAGCTCGACGAGCTCGCCCGCGGGGTGCGGGAGGGGCGCCGGGCGGTGCGCGTCGACTTCGCCCCTTCGAGCGAGCGCGCCGCCGCGGGCCTGACCATCACCACCGTGCGCGAGCAGGTGGGGGGCCTGGGCGAGATCGTGAAGGTCGTCCCGCTGTCCGTGCCCGCCACCGCCACGGCGCCGGGCGGCATCGCGTTCGCGCTGCTGCTGCTCACCGCCGCCTCCGACGAGGCGCTCGCCCGCGCGGCCGGCGTCGGCGTCGAGGCCGTGCGCCCCCTGGCCGCCGCGCGCGCTCCGGCGCCCGAGGCGCCCGCCGTCGTCGACCTCCTCGAGCCCGACCCCCACGAGCAGGACGTCCACCGGCGCGGCGCGATGCGCGTCGACGTCGGCCGCCTCGACGAGGCCATGGAGTCCCTCGCCGCCCTCATCGTGTCGCGCGCCCGGCTCGGCCGCGAGCTCGCCGCGCTCACCGCCCGCGGGGTCGACGTGCGCGACCTCGCGCTGGCCCTGCAGGACGACTCGCGCCGCATCCGCGACCTGCGCTCGTCCATCCTGCGCATCCGCATGGTGCCCGTGGCCGAGGCCCTGGAGCGGCTGCGGCTCGTGGTGCGCGGCCTGCGCCGCGCCAGCGGGAAGCTGGTGCGCCTCGACCTCGACGCGGGGCAGGTGGAGTGCGACAAGGCCGTGGCCGACCGGGTGTTCCCCGCGGTGGTCCACCTGGTGCGCAACGCCGTCGACCACGCCATCGAGGCCCCGGCGGAGCGGCGGCAGCGCGGCAAGCCCGAGGAGGCGTCGGTGCGCGTGGCGTGCGTCGCGCGCTCCAACACGCAGCTCGAGCTCACGGTCTCCGACGACGGCCGCGGGGTCGACCGCGAGCGGGTCGCGCGGCGGGCCTCGCGCCCGGTCCCGGAGGGCGACGCGGCGCTGCTGCACCTGCTCTGCCTCGCGGGCCTCTCGACGCGGGCCGAGGCGAGCACCACCAGCGGCCGCGGCATGGGGATGGACATCGTCCGGCGCATCGTCGTGGAGGAGCTCGGGGGCGAGCTGCTCCTGCGCACCGAGCGCGGCGCCGGGACCACCTTCACGCTGCGGGTGCCCCTCACGCTGGCGGTGGTCGAGGCCTTCGCGTTCGAGTGCGCCGAGCAGCGCTTCCTCGTGCCGCTCGCGACCGTCGACGAGATCGTCGAGGTCGACCCCGGGCGCGTCGCGTACGGCCCGTCGCCCCGCTCGGCGGGCGCCCGGGGCCTGGTCGGCGTGATGGAGCGGCGCGGGTCGGCCATCCCCGTGGTCGACCTCGACGCCGCCCTGGGCTTCGGCGCGCGGCGCTCGCCCGCCCTGCGCGCCCTGGTGGTGCGCCGCGACGGGGACGTGATCGCCTTCGCGGTCGACCGGATGCTGGGCCAGCACGAGGTGGTGGTGCGCCCCCTGACGGACCCGCTGCTGAAGGTCACCGGGGTCGCCGGGGCGGCCGACCTCGGCGACGGCCGCCCGACGCTGGTGCTCGACCTGGTGGCGTTGCGGGTGCGTCTCGGACTCGGCCCGGCCGGGTCCCGGGGGGTGAGATGAGCGAATTGCATGTGGTGTTTCGGGTCGCGAGCACGGAGTACGTGATCCCCGCCTCGGAGGTGCTGCGGATGGAGTCGTACGAGGGCGCGACGCCGGTCCCGGGCGCGCCGCCGTACCTCGCGGGCGTGGTGCAGGTGCGCGGGCGCTTCGTCCCGGTGGTCGACCTGCGCGCGCGCTTCGGGCTGCCCCCGGCGCCGCTCTCGATCGACAGCCGCATCGTGGTCGGGCAGTCCGGCGATCGGCCCGTGGCGCTCCTCGTCGACAGCGCGCGGGAGGTCTTGCACCTGTCGCCGGAGCAGCTCCGGCCCCCGCCGCCGATGGTGGTCGAGCAGTGCGCGGGCTACGTCTCGGCGGTCGCCCGCGTGGGCGAGCGCTTCGTGATGCTGATTGATTTCCGCAAGGTGATTGGCGAGGAGCAGCGCGATGAAGGATGACGTCACGAACGCAGGGTCGGCGGGCGCGGAGGGCGACGCCGAGGAGGCCGCGCGGCTGATCGGGCTGGCGGCCGGGCGGCTCGCGGGGAGCGTGGGCGCGGCGGGCCCGGAGCAGGCGCGCGCGGCGGACGCGGTGACCGGAGCGCTGGCGGGCGTGGCCGCGGCGGCGCAGGGGCTCGCGCGCTGGCGGGCGGAGCTCGCGGGCGCGGCGAGCGGCCTCCAGCGGGGCGTCGACGGGACCGCGTCGGCGCTGGAGGAGGTCGCGGCCTCGATCGCGGGCGTGAAGCGGGACGCCGCCGCGTCGGCGGTCGCGGCGGAGGCCAACGCCGCGACCCTGGAGGAGGTGGCGCGCAGCGTGAAGGGCGTGGCGCAGAACGCCGAAGACCTCGCGGCGGCGACCGAGGAGCTCGTCGGGTCGGCGACGGAGGTGGCCGCCACCGGGGCGGACATCGCGGCGCGCGGCCAGACCAACGCGGCCACCGTCGAGGAGGTCGGCGCGACCATCGAGGAGATGTCCCGGGGCATCGGGGGCCTCGCCTCCGACGCGCAGGCCGTGGGCGCCCGGGTCGCGGAGCTGAGCGTGGGCGTCACCGGCGTGGGCCGCGCGCTGGAGTCGGTCACCCGCGACGCCGCGGAGATGGCGAGCGCCGTCGAGGAGGTGTCCGCGACCACCGAGGAGATGGCCCGCTCGATCCGCTCGGTGGCCGAGCACGCCCGCGCCCTCCAGGCGTCGACGGCCACCAACGCGGCGACGGTGACCCAGGTCGCCGCGTCCGTCGAGGAGGTCGCCGCCACCTCCGAGAAGAACGCCGCGACGGTGGACGGCAACGCCTCGTCGCTGGAGCAGCTCGCCCGCTCGGCGCAGTCCGTGGCGCAGTCCGTGGCGCAGATCGACGGGCTCGTCGCCACGAGCGCGGCCGCCGCCACGCAGCTGGAGTCGAGCTCCCGGCGCATCGCGCAGATCACCGAGGCGGCGCGGGGCACCGGCGACCGCACGAGCGCCGCCGCGCGGGACGGCGGCGCGACGGTCGCCCGCTCGCTCGCGGGGCTCACGCGGGTGCGGGCCTCCATCGTGGAGTCGTCCGGGGTCATGAAGGAGATGGGCCGGCGCGCCGAGGAGATCGGCGACATCGTGCAGACCATCAACCTCATCTCCGACCGCACCAACCTGCTGTCGCTCAACGCGAGCATCGAGGCGGCGCGCGCGGGCGAGCACGGGCGCGGCTTCGCGGTGGTGGCCGAGGAGATCCGGGCGCTCGCCGAGCGGGCGGCCACGGCGAGCGCGGACATCGCGAAGATCGTGCGGGTGCTGCAGGGCGCGGCCCGCGAGGCGCTCGCCGCGTCCGTCGACGGGGTGCGCGCGGCGGACGAGGGCGCGTCCCTGGGCGCGGACGCCGAGCGGGCGCTCGGGTCGATCCTGCAGGGGGTCGACGAGCTGGGGCAGACGCTGCGGGAGGTGTCCCGCGCCACCGGCGAGCAGGTGCAGGCGGTGCAGGCGGTGGCGCAGAGCACGGCGCGGGCGAGCGAGCAGAGCCGGAAGATCACCGCCGCCGCGGGCGAGCAGACGCAGGTCACGCAGGCGCTGGCGCAGAGCGGCGCGGAGATGCGGCGCATGGCCCGGCAGACCTCGCAGGCGACCATGGAGCAGGCCCACGCGCTGCGCGACCTCGTGCGGGTCAACGGCCAGCTCGCGTCGGGCACCGAGCAGGTCGCCCACGCCACGCAGGAGCAGGCGACCGGGGCGGGGCAGCTCGCCAAGGCCGCGCTGCAGCTGCGCGCCCTCACGCAGCAGACGACCGCCGCCATGGGGGAGCAGGGCAAGGTGGTGGCCTCCGCGGTCGCGCTCGCGCAGGAGGTCACCGCGGCGACCCAGCGCACCGTGCTGGGCCTCGGGGAGCAGGCCCGCGGCGCGGCGGAGATCGCGCGCGCGATGGAGGACGCCCGCAAGCAGTCGGCGCAGACGGCGCGGGCGGTGGCCGAGCAGGCGCGCGCCTGCAAGGAGCTGGAGACCGCCGCGCGGCAGGGCTCGGTGCTGGCGCTCCAGGTGACCCGCGCGACGGAGGAGCAGACCCGCGCGACGACCTCGCTGGCGGCGAGCGCCGACGAGGTGCGGCGCGTGGCCCGGCAGACGGCCCGCGCCGTCGACGAGCAGGCCGAGGCGGTCTCGTCGCTCGCCGCCGGGGCCGCGCGGCAGCGGGTGCTCGTCGCGTCGCTCGCGGCGGAGGACGCCGAGGCGGCCGCGGAGCCCGTCGCGCTCGCGGCGGCGGAGCTCGGGGAGCGGGTGCGGGCCCTCCTCGCGACGCTCGCGCAGGCGGGGCGCGGCGACGCGGCGCTGGCCGCGGACGTGGCGGACATCGTCGAGCAGGCGCAGCGGCTCCAGCGGGCGTCCGCGGCGCGCGGCGGGGCGGCCCCGGCGTGAGCGGGTGACCCGTGGCGCTGCCTGACACATCGGTGCCCATCGAGGTGCTGGCCCTCGTGGCGCGCCTCGTCGAGGAGCGCGCGGGCCTCCACTACGCCGGGGAGAACCTCACGATCTTCGCCGAGAAGGCCGCGTCGCGGGCGGAGGAGGTCGGCTTCGCGTCGCTGCTCGACTACTACTACTTCCTCCGGTACGACCCCGACGGCGGGGCCGAGCTCGACGCGCTCGTCAACGCCCTGGTGGTGCACGAGACGTACTTCTTCCGCGAGGAGGCGCCGCTGCGGGTGGCGGTGCGGGACATCATCGCGCCCATCGTCCGGGGAGGGGGGCGGGCCCGGGTCTGGTGCGCCGCCTGCGCCACCGGGGAGGAGCCCCTCACGCTCGCCGTGATGCTCGCCGACGAGAAGCTGCTCGACGGGGTGGAGATCGTCGCGAGCGACGTCAGCGGGCGGGCGCTCGCGCGGGCGCAGGGGGGTGTGTTCTGGCGCCGGTCGCTCCGCGCGCTGCCGCTCGACGCGGCCCGCTGGATCACCGTGGAGGGCGACCGCGGCGCCGTCCGCCCCGACCTCGTCGCCTCCGTCCGCTGGGCGCAGGTGAACCTCGTCGACGCCCCCTCGGTGGCCGCCCTCGGGGCCTTCGACGTGATCCTGTGCCGCAACGTCCTGATCTACTTCAGCGACGCGACGGTGCGCTCGGTGGTCGCCACCCTCGCGGGCGCGCTGCGGCCCGGCGGCAGGCTCGTGGTGGGCGTGTCCGAGTCGCTGCTGCGCTTCGGCACCCTCCTGCGCTGCGAAGAGCGGGGCGGGTCGTTCTTCTACGCCAAGGACGCGCCGTGAGGGGCCGCGTGCGGGTGCTGGTGGTCGACGACTCGGCCTTCGCGCGCAAGGTGCTGCGGGAGGTGCTCGGGCGCTCCGCCCGCATCGAGGTGGTGGGCGCCGCGCGGGACGGCCTGGAGGCGCTCGAGATGATCGCCGCGCTCCGGCCCGACGTCGTCACGCTCGACCTCGCCATGCCCGGGCTCGACGGCCTCGGCGTCCTGCGGATGCTGGGCGGCCCCGGCGCGCCGCGGGTGGTGATCAGCACCGCCGGGGGCGAGAGCTTCGACGTGGTGGCCGCGCTGCAGGCCGGCGCCGTCGACGTGGTGCACAAGCCCACCGCGCTCGCGACGGGGCGGCTCTACGAGCTGGGCGACGAGCTCGTGGGGAAGGTCCTCGCGGCGGCCGACGCGACCGCGCGCCCGGTCGCGGCGGTCGTCCCGTTGGAGGCGCCCGCGCCGCCGCCGTCGCCCCGCCCGGCGACCGACAAGCGCATCCTCGTGGTCGGCGCCTCCACCGGCGGCCCCAGCGCCCTCACGCAGCTCATCTCGGCCCTGCCGGCCGACTTCCCGCTGCCGGTGGCGCTCGTGCTGCACATCCCGGTCGGCTACACCGAGGCCTTCGCCCGGCGCCTCGACGGCGCGAGCGCCCTGGACGTGGTCGAGGCCCACGAGGGGCTCCCCCTGCGCGCCGGGCTGGTCGTCGTGGCGCGGGCCGGCGTCCACCTCACCCTGCGGGCGCGCGACGGCCACGCGCTGGCGCAGCTCGACCTGCAGCCGGCGGCCTCCATCCACCGCCCGTCAGTCGACGAGCTCTTCCTCAGCGCGGCGCGGGCGTTCGGCCCGGCGGTGCTCGCTGTCGTGCTCACGGGCATGGGGGACGACGGCCTCGTGGGCTCGCGCGCGATCCACGCCGCGGGCGGAACCATCCTGACCGAGGCCGAGTCCTCGTGCGTCGTGTACGGGATGCCCCGGTGCGTCCACGATGCGGGGCTCGCCGCGGCGGAGGCGCCCATCGCCTCGATGGCGGCGCTCGTCCTTCGTCATCTGGCCTGAGCCGTGTGCCCCTTGGGACCTGTTCATCCCTGGAGCACTGCACTAAGGCAATCCGACCCTGATGGCGGCTGCAACGGACCGACAGCCTTCTACGGACGTAGTGGGGCACCCTGACGCAGCCGGGGCGCTGCCGCTCGTCTGGCTCCTGGAGGACAGCCCCCTCCACGCCCGCGTGCTGCGCTCGGCCCTGGGCGAAGGCTACCGCGTCGAGCACTTCTCCGACGGCGCGGCGCTCCTCGAGCGGCTCTCCGCCGGGGGGGCGCCCGAGGTGCTCGTCCTCGACTGGGAGCTGCCGGGCCTCGCGGGCATCGAGGTGTGCCGCTTCGTCCGCCAGAGCCTCGACGAGCTCGCGCTGCCCATCCTCATGCACACCGGGGCGCGCAACGACCCGCAGGGTCTCCTCGACGCGCTGGCGGCGGGGGTCAACGACTTCGTCCCGAAGCCCTGCGAGCCCGCCGAGATCCAGGCGCGCCTCACCACCCTGGTGCGGGTGCGGCGGCTCCACGCGCGCTCGCAGGCGGCCGAGCGCGCGCACCGCGAGGCCCTCGCGGCCCTGGCGCGCGAGGCCGTGGTGCGCGAGCGCTTCATCGGCATCCTCGGCCACGACCTGCGCTCGCCGCTGGCCGCGATCCTGACGAGCGCCCAGGTGCATCGCCCCGCCGCGGCCGACGCCGCCTCGCCCGTGGGTCGGCTCGTGGGCGTGGTGGAGCGCAGCGGCCGGCGGATGGCGCGCATGATCGACGACCTGCTCGACCTCGCCCGCAGCCGCACCGAGGAGGGCATGCCGATCGTGCGCGCGGACACCGACCTCACGGCCCTCTGCCGCCGCGCGGTCGACGAGGTCGCGGCGAGCGAGCCCGGGCGCCCCGTCGACTTCGACGCCGAGCCGGAGGTGCGCGGCCGGTGGGACGCCGACCGCGTCGAGCAGGTGGTCGGAAACCTGCTGTCCAACGCGATCGCCTACGGGCGCCCGGGCACGCCGGTGAGGCTCACGCTGCGCGGCGACCCGGCGTGGGTGACCCTGGAGGTGCGCAACGACGGCGAGATCGTGGAGGGCACGCTGGCGGGCCTCTTCGACCCGTTCCGGCGAGGCGCCGAGGCGGAGGGGAGGGTCACGCGCGGCGGCCTCGGGCTGGGGCTGTACATCGTCCACTCCATCGTCGTGGCCCACGGCGGCACCGTCGACGGCACGAGCGCGGACGGCGTCACGACCTTCCGGGTGACCCTGCCGCGCTTCGCTCCGCCAGAGGGGTGAAGGGCGAGCCCGGCGCCCGTGAGGGGGGATGCGTCCCTGTGGCGAACCGCCACGGTGGGCGCTCCCGCCCAGCGCATGCGTAGGTGACCTGCGGTGCTCAGCCACGCTCCCTGATCGCCATGGGCCACGGCTCGCTTCGTGCTCATCGGTCGTCTTTTCCCTCCAGTGGAGTGAACACGCCAATGGCTTCAACCGACATCGCGCACCCGGGGGTGGCCTGCGTCGCCCGCGCGCTGCCCGAGTACTACGCCTCCCAGGACGAGCTCATCGGCGCGCTGCGCGCCCTCTGGGCGACCGCCCACTTCAACGTCGACCGCCTCGAAGAACTCCACCGCTCGGTGCAGGTCGGCGGCCGCCACCTCGCGCTCCCGCTCGACCGGTACCCCGAGCTCACCACCTTCGCCGCGCGCAACGATGCGTGGACCGTCGCCGCCCTCGACCTCGGCGAGCGCGCGGTGCGCGACGCGCTCGCCGCCGCGGGCGTGGGTCCCGCCGAGGTCGACCACATCTTCTTCGTCACCGTCACCGGGCTCGCCACGCCGTCGATCGACGCGCGCCTCGTCAACCGCCTCGGGCTGCGCCCCGACGTGAAGCGCACGCCCATCTTCGGCCTCGGCTGCGTCGCGGGCGCCGCCGGGCTCGCGCGCGCCTCGGACTACCTCCGCGCCTACCCCTCCCAGACCGCGGTGCTGCTCTCCGTCGAGCTCTGCTCGCTCACGCTCCAGCGCGACGACGTCTCCGTCGCCAACGTCATCGCCTCGGGCCTCTTCGGCGACGGCGCCGCCGCGGCCGTCCTGCGCGGCGCCGACGCGCCCGCCGCCGGGCCCGCCGTGGCCGCCACCCGCTCGGTCTTCTACCCCAACACCGAGCGCATCATGGGCTGGGACTTCGTCGACGCCGGCTTCAAGGTCGTGCTCTCGCCCAAGGTCCCGGAGCTCGTCACGGCGAACATCCGCGCCGACGTCGACGGCTTCCTCGCCGCCCACGGGCTCGACCGCTCCCGGGTGAAGCACTGGGTCGCCCACACCGGCGGCCCGAAGGTGCTCCAGGCCTTCGAGCGCGCGCTCGAGCTCCCCGACGCGGCCCTGCGCCGCTCGTGGGCCTCGCTGCGCGGGGTGGGCAACCTCTCGTCGGCCTCGGTGCTCTTCGTGCTCTCCGAGCTCCTCGAGAGCGGCGAGGCCCGACCCGGCGACGTCGGGCTCCTCATGGCCATGGGCCCGGGCTTCTGCGCCGAGCTGGTGCTGCTGCGATGGTGAGCGGGCCCGTCGCGTACACCGCGCTCATCGCCCTGGTGGGCGTCGAGCGCCTCGCCGAGCTGGCGCTCTCGAAGCGCAACGCGGCGCGCGCCTTCGCCCGCGGCGCCGTCGAGGTGGGCCGCGGGCACTACCGGGTGATGACGGTCTTCCACACGGCCTTCCTGGTCGCGTGCGTGGTCGAGGCCTGGGCCCGACCCCGGCCGGTGCCCGCCGCGCTCGCGGCCGCGGCCCTGACCGGCGCCGTGCTGGCGCAGGCCCTCCGCTACTGGGCCATCGCCACCCTCGGCGACCGCTGGAACACCCGGGTCATCGTCCTCCCCCACGCCGACCCCGTGGTGGGAGGTCCGTACCGATTCGTACGCCACCCGAACTACCTGGCCGTCGTCGTCGAGATGGCGTGCCTCCCGCTGATCCAAGGAGCCTGGATGACCGCCGTCGCCTTCTCGCTCGGCAACGCCGCGCTGCTCCTCGTGCGCATCCGCGCCGAGGAGGCCGCCCTCGGGCCGCGCTGGTCCGCCGCCTTCGCCGACCGCGCCCGCCTCGTGCCGCAGGTGCCCCGTGGCTGAGCTCGCCGCCGAGGTGCTCGCCGAGGTGCGCCGGGTCGCGCGCGACGAGCTCGACGTCGAAGGCCCGATCGACCGCGCCAGCACCCTCCAGGGCGAGCTGCGCCTCGACTCGGTCGGCCTCATCGTGGTCGCCGTCGCGCTCGAGAACCGCTTCCGCGTGCGCCTCCAGGAGGAGGACGCGGGCGAGCTGGCCACCGTCGGCGACCTCGTCGCGCTGGTGTGCCGCCGCGTCGACGAGCAGCAGTGCCCCGCAGGGTCGGCGTGAGCGCCCGGCTCGTGGGCCCGGCCCTGCCGGCGGCCCCGTCGCCGACGATCAACGCCGCGCTCGCGCGGGCCGCCGAAGGGCCCGAGGGGATCACCCTCGTCGACGCACGCGAGGAGGAGACCTTCGTCACCTACGCCGAGCTGCGCGCCTCGGCGCGGGGGGTGGCCGCGGCGCTCCTCGACCGCGGCGTGCGCCCGGGGGACCGCGTCGCGATCGTGCTGCCGACGGGGCGCGACTTCCTCGACGCCTTCTTCGGGGCGCAGCTCGCCGGCGCCGTGCCGGTGCCGCTCTATCCCCCGGTGCGCCTCGGGCGGATGGACGAGTACGCCCTCGCGACCGCCCGCATGCTCATGGCCGTCGGCGCCGCCGCGGTGCTCACCGACCGCCGCGTGCAGCTCCTGCTCGGGCGGGCCGTCGAGCGCGCCCGGCCCCGCCTCGGGTGCCACGCCGTCGCGTCGCTGCGCGGGTCGGGCGCCGGGGTCGAGGTCGAGGTCACCGCTGGCGCGCTCGGGGTGATCCAGTTCTCGTCGGGGTCGACCGTCGACCCGAAGCCCGTCGCGCTCACGCACGGTCAGCTCGTCGCGCAGTGCGCGTCGCTGCGCGCGCTCGTCACCGCCCCCGATGGCGAGCGCACCGTCGGCGTCGCGTGGCTGCCGCTCTACCACGACATGGGTCTCATCGGCTGCCTGCTCTCCGCGGTGACCTTCCCCGGGCACCTCGTGCTGCTCGGCCCCGAGACCTTCCTCGCTCGCCCCGCGCTCTGGCTGCGCGCGCTCTCCCGCCACCGCGGCACCATCTCCCCCGCCCCGAGCTTCGCCTACGGCGTGTGCGTGAAGCGGGTGCGCGACGACGACCTCGCGGGCGTCGACCTGTCGTCCTGGCGCCACGCGCTCAACGGCGCCGAGCCGGTGTCCGTCGACGGGGCGCTTCGCTTCGCCGAGCGCTTCGCGCCCTGCGGGTTCCGCCGCGAGGCGATGATGCCCGTGTACGGTCTCTCCGAGGCCGCCCTCGCGCTCACCTTCACGCCCTCCGCGGGGGAGAAGCGCTCGCTCGCGGTCGACCCCGACGCGCTCGCCGCCACCGGCCGCGTGCGCCCGGGCTCGCGCCGCATCGCCTCGGTCGGGCTCGCGGTGCCCGGCGCCGAGGTGGAGGTGCGCGACGGCGGCCATCGGCCCGTGGGCGAGGGGGAGGTGGGGCGCGTCTGGGCCCGCGCGCCCTTCCTGATGGAGGGCTACTTCGGCCAGGCCGAGGCGACGGCGCGCGCCCTGCGCGAGGGCTGGCTCGACACCGGCGACCTCGGCTTCGTCGACGGCGGCGAGCTCTTCCTCTGCGGCCGCGCCCGCGACCTGGTGATCGTGCGAGGCGCCAACCACGCGCCGCAGGAGTTCGAGGACGCCCTCGAGGCGGTCGAGGGCCTCCGCACCGGGTGCGCCGTCGCGCTCGGCTACGCCCCGGCCGGCGTCGACGGCGAGCAGCTCCTGGTGCTGGCCGAGGCCGCGACGCCCTCCGAGTCGCTCGCGCGCCGCGCCGCCGAGGCGGTCGCCGAGCGCACCGGGGTGCGGCCCCACGCGCTGGAGCTGCTCGCGCCCGGGACGCTGCCGCGCACGTCGAGCGGCAAGCTGCGCCGCGCGGAGGCCCTGCGGCGCTACCTCGCCGGGACGCTGCGCCCGCCAGGCCCGACGGGCGCCCTCGCGCTGGGCGTGGAGATGGCGCGCTCGGCGGCGGGCTTCGCGCGCTCTCGGCTCCCGTGATGTGGGACGTGGCGGTCGTCGGGGGCGGACCCGCCGGACTCGCGGTCGCGCTGGAGGCGGTCGTGCGGGGCTTCTCGGCGGTGGTCTTCGAGCGGCGCGCGGGGAACGTCGACAAGGCCTGCGGCGAGGGGCTGATGCCCGCGGGCCTCGCGGCGCTCGACCGGCTCGGCGTGCTCTCGCACCTCGACCGCGCCGACAGCGCCGCCTTCGAGAGCATCACCTACGTGCAGGAGGACGGGCGCGCCGTCGTCGGCCGCCTGCCCCCGCCCGGCGGGCTCGGCGTGCGGCGCACCGCGCTCTCGGCGGCGATGGCCCGGCGGGCCCGCGAGGCGGGCGTCGACCTGCGCGAGGGCTGCGCGGTGCGGTCCCACCGGGTCGACGCCGCGGGCGTCACCCTCGACGCCGACGACGGCGCCACCCGCGCGCGCCTGCTCGTCGCCGCCGACGGGCTGCACTCCCCGCTGCGCCACGCCGCGGGGCTGCACCTCGCGCCGCGCGGGCCGCGCCGCTTCGGGCTGCGCCGGCACGTGGCGATGGCCCCGTGGGCGCCGACCGTGGAGGTGCACTTCGCGCCCGGCGTCGAGGCCTACGTCACCCCGTCGGGGGCGCGCCGCGTCGGCGTCGCCTTCCTCTGGGAGGAAGGCGCCGTCGCCCCGGTCTCCTTCGACGCGCTGCTCGGGCGCTTCCCGGCGCTGGCGCGGCGCATCGGTGGCGCCCCCTACGACTCGACGCCCCGCGGCGCCGGCCCGCTGCGGCAGGCCGCGAGCGCGCGCGTGGCCGACCGCATCGCCCTCGTCGGCGACGCCGCGGGCTACGTCGACGCGATCACCGGCGAGGGCCTCACGCTCGCGTTCGACGGGGCCGCCGCGCTCGCCGCGGTGCTGCCGTCGGCGCTCGCCCGGGGCGCCACCGCCGAGGCCCTGGCGCCCTACGAGCGCGCCGCGGCGAGGTCGTTCCGCCGCTACGCCGCCCTCGCGTCGCTGCTCGTCTGGACCGCGCGTCGCCCCCGCCTGCGTCGCGCTGCCCTCGACGGGCTCATCTCCGCCCCGGCCCTCTTCGAGGCGCTGCTCGCGCGCGCGACGGGCTGACGCCGCGGCCCCCCCGCCCTCCAGGGCGGCTCATCGTTGCCCTGATCGTGTGCAAACCGCTTGCAGGCTGCGGGTCCCGGGCTACCCGTACACCTTCGCGCGCCCGGCTGCCGCGGGTTGAAACCCACGGCAGCCAAGGTGAAGGCCGCAAGCGGCCTGTCCGATGTCCAGGCACAGTGACCAACCCGCCGCGGGTTTTCCCTTGGCGGCCGTGGGTTACAACCCGCGGCAGCCACGGCGCGCGAAGGTGTGCGG
>JAUSAZ010000041.1 GCA_030652255.1 Myxococcales bacterium
GCGGTGGGCGCGCGCGGGGCGGCGGGCGCGGCGGTGGGCGCCACGGGCGCGGCGACGGGCGCGGCGACGGGCGCGGCGAGGGGCACGTCGGTGGTCGCCGCGGGCACGGGCGTGACGACCACGGGGGTCGAGCAGCGGCACTCGCCCAGGGTGCCGTTGGCCTGGCAGAGCTGCGCGCCAGCGGCGCCCGAGGTGCAGGTGCAGGGGCTGCTCGCCCCCTCGGTGCAGGTCGAGGCCCGCGTGCGGGAGCATCCGAGGCCGAGGAGGAGGACGATCGCCAGCGCGAGGGAAGCCTTCATGGCGACGAGGCTACCCCAGGAGCCCGACGAAGTGGGCGTCGTCCGCGTGGGGTAAGGCTCGCGGCGACGGGGCGCGCGCTCTACAGTGCCCCTTCCCCCTCCCCGTGGACCCGCCCAACACCCGCGAGCCAGCCGCCACCGCCCGACCCGCGCCGCCCGGGCCCTTCTCCGCGCTCGCCTCGGACGACGAGCTCACGGCCATGGCCGCGCACATGGGGGCCCTCGGCTGGGAGCGCTGGGCGTGGTGCGTGGGCTTCTTCTTCGACGCCTTCGCGCTGAAGGTGGTGTGGCCCGGCGCCTCGTGGCCCGTGGTGCTCGGCGCGCGCTCGCTCGGCCTGCCGCTGCAGCCCGCGCTGGCCTGGGTGGCCCGACGGCGGCGCCTCCCGGCCCCGACCGTGGGCCGGCTCACGCTGCTCTACACCCTCGTCGCCGTCGCGCTCATGGGCGTGCCGGCGGCGGAGTTCGGCGGGCTCACCAGCCCGTACGTCTTCTCGCTGGTGTCCTTCGCCATGGCCGCGCCCCTCGTGGCGGAGGTGCGCCGCTCGCGGCTCTTCATCCTCTTCGGCGCGTGGTTCGTCGTGTGGACCGCCGTGCTCGCCGTCGCCGCGGCCTACAGCCCCGACATCGCGCGGCAGTGGCACGACACCCGCGCCCTCACGGTGTACTTCGGCCAGTGGATCTTCCTCGCCCTCATCTTCGGCGCCGGGATGCACGCCGCGTTCGAGATCGGCGCGCTCCGCCGTCAGCTCCGCGAGGCGCGCAAGCTCGCGGGCTACCGCCTCAAGGTGCGCCTCGGCTCCGGCGGCATGAACGAGGTGTGGCTCGCCTGGGACGAGTCCCACCACCGCGACGTGGCGCTGAAGATACTCCACGACCAGCCCTCCGAGGCCGTCGCGCAGCGCTTCGAGCGCGAGGCCGAGGCCCTGCGCGCCCTGTCCTCGCCGCACACCGTCCGGGTGCTCGACTTCGGCGCCAGCGACGACGGCGTGCGCTTCCTGGCCATGGAGCGCCTCGTCGGCATCGACCTCGAGCGCCTCGTGCGCGACGACGGCCCGATGCCCCCGGCGCGCGCGGCGCACCTCGCGCGGCAGGCGTGCAGCTCCCTCGGCGAGGCCCACCGCGCGGGCATCGTGCACCGCGACGTGAAGCCCTCCAACCTCTTCTTGAGCGCCCTGCCCGACGGCGACCACCTCACGGTGATCGACTTCGGCATCGCGCGCCGGGTCGACGTCCACGAGGCCCGGCTCACGGCCATCGGCGACGCCATCGGCACGCCGCACTTCATCGCCCCGGAGTCCCTCCTCGGCGACACCTCCGACGCCCGCGGCGACCTCTACGGCCTCGGCGCCACGCTCTTCTTCCTCCTCACCGGCACGCGCCCCTTCGAGGGCCTCACGGGCCTCGCGCTCGTCGGGGCCGTCAGCGGCGCCACGCCCGACGCGCCCTCCACCCGCGCCCCCGGTGTATCTCCCGCCCTCGACGCCATCGTGCTGCGCTGCCTCGCCGCCGTGCCCTGCGACCGCTTCGCCGACATGGCCGCCCTCGACGCCGCCCTCGCCGCCCTCGACCTCCCCTGGACCGCCGCCGACGCCGCCGTCTGCCACGCCCGCAGCGAGCGCGCGTCGCCGATGCCGCGCCGCCCCGACGAGGCCACGCGCCCCGAGCGCCGCCCGTCGCAGCGGCCGGGGCTGCGCGTGGCGTCCGACCGTCCGCCGCCGGTCAACCCCCGCGAGCCGCGCCCGTGAGCGCGCTCGCCGACAAGGCCCGTCGCATCGAGGCGATCCTCGACGAGCTGCACCCCGACCCGGCCATCCCCCTCGACCACGCCGACGCGTACACCCTGCTCGTGGCCGTGGCGCTCTCCGCGCAGACCACGGACAAGAAGGTCAACGAGGTCACCCCCGCGCTCTTCGCCCGCGCGCCCACCCCCGCGGCGATGCGGGCGCTCTCGGTGGAGGAGATCCTCGGGTACATCCGTCAGGTGAACTTCTCGCCCGCCAAGGCGAAGGCCCTGAAGCGCGCGGCGGAGATGCTGTGCGACCTGCACGGGGGGGAGGTTCCGCGGGACTTCGAGGCCCTCGTGGCGCTGCCGGGCGTCGGCAACAAGACCGCCAGCGTGGTGATGGCCCAGGCCTTCGGCGAGCAGACCTTCCCGGTCGACACGCACATCCTCCGCCTCGCGCACCGCTGGGGACTCTCGAAGGGCCGCACCCCCGACGAGGTCTCCCTCGACCTCCGGCGCGTCTTCGCCCGCTCCAACTGGAACAAGCTCCACCTCCAGATCATCTACTTCGGCCGCTCGCACTGCCCCGCGCTGCGCCACGACCTCGCGGCCTGCCCGATCTGCTCCTGGGCGGCCACGAAGGCCCGCATCGCCGCCGAGGCCCGCGGGCCCGCGAAGCCCCGGCGCCGCCGCACTACCCCCGCGTGACGGCCATCGGGTAGGCGCAGTACAGCGTCGAGAACGACCCCGCGGGCCGGTGGTTGCCGCTGTTCTTCACACCCCCGAAGGGCAGTCGGCTCGACGCGCCGACGGTGGGCGCGTTCCAGCTGAGGGCGCCCACGCGCAGGGCGCTCGCGGCGCGCTCGAAGGCCGCCTCGCTCTCGGTCCACACGCCCGCGGTGAGCCCGTAGTCGGTGTCGTCGGCCACCGCGAGGGCCTCGTCGAGGTCGTCGACCACGTACACCGCGAGGTCGGGCCCGAAGGACTCCTCGCGCTGATACGCGCTGTGCTTCATGCGCGCGGTGACCACCCGCACCCGCGGCGTCGCGTAGCACCCGCGGTGCGCCCTCTCCTCCCACGCCACGGCGGCCTCCGCGGGGGCGATCACCGCGTGTGCGCCCTCCTCGTCGGCGAGCTTCTGGAGCGCCTCGAATTTCTCCAGCGCCCGCGGCGACGCGAGCGGCCCGCAGAAGGCCGACGGGTCGAGGGGGTGGCCCACCGCCAGCGCCGCCGCGCGCCGCGCGACCTCGGCGATGAAGCGCTCGGCGACGCCGCGGGTGACGATGAGCCGCGACGCGCACGAGCAGCGCTGCCCGGTGGTGCTGAACGCGCTCACCACCACGTCCTCGGCGGCCTTCTCGAAGGGCGCGTCGTCGAGCACGATGGCGGCGTTCTTCCCGCCGAGCTCGAGCGCGAGCAGGCGCCCCGGGCTGCTCACGTTGACCCGCCGCAGCTTCTCGCCCACCGCGTACGACCCGGTGAACAGCACGCCGTCGACCCCGTCGTGCCCGCCGAGCGCGGCGCCCACCACCCCGTCGCCCTGCACCAGGTTGAATACCCCGGGTGGTAATCCCGCGGTCTCGACCACCCGCGCGTAGAGGGCGCCGCAGCCCGGCGTCACCTCGCTCGGCTTGAACACCACGGTGTTGCCCAGCAGCAGCGCCGGCACGATGTGCCCGTGCGGCAGGTGCAGCGGGAAGTTGAAGGGACCGAGCACGGCCAGCACCCCATGCGGCCGCCAGCGCCAGGAGAAGCGGGCGTCGAGGGTGGTGTCGCGCACCAGCGCGAGGCCGTCGGAGAGGGTGATGTCGACCTTGGCGATCATGGCCTTCACCTCCGCGCGGGCCTCGCGGATGACCTTGCCCATCTCGCGCGAGATGGCGAGGGCGAGGGCGTTCTCGTGCTGCGCGAGGGCGTCGCGCAGGCGCGTGAGGTGGGCGATGCGGGCGTCGAGGCCGAGGGCGCTCCAGGCGGGCTGCGCGGCGCGCGCGGCGGCGACGGCGTCGTCGACGTGGGCGAGCGCGAAGGCGTAGGGGGGCAGGGCGTCGTCGAGGTCGGCGGGGGCGGCGCGGGTGAGCACGCCGTCGGGCGCCTCGACGGGGGCCCAGCGGCCGTGGATGAAGGAGCCGGTGTCGTCAGGGATCATGCGCCCGGGATGTTACCCCGGGCGGCACGTGCTCGACGCGGTGCTCGCGCTCCAGCACGAAGTACGTCGGCGTCTCGATGCACAGCCCGCCGAGCGCCAGGTAGCTCACGCCCAGCAGCAGGTCGGCGTCGCCCGCCTCGACGGCCACCAGCGGGTCCTTCGTCGCGCGGATGGTGTCGTACCAGGGGTTGCGCCCGCGGCCGTAGTCGATGATGAGCCCGCGGTCGAAGCCGCGCGGCGCAGGCACCCCGGCGGGCGCGACGACCTCGTAGTGCCACGTGGTGACGGGCTCGCCGCGCTTCGTCTTCGGGCGGCTGGGGGCGTCGAGGCCGTCCTGTTCGAGGCGCACGTTCCACCCGAGCAGCCGGCCCGAGGCGGGGTCGCGCCAGAAGGTCTTCTGGAAGGTCTTCCACGAGAGCCGCTCGACGAAGCGCGGCAGCCCGAGCGCGGTGCCCCGGTAGGCCCACCCCTCGATGGCCGCCGGGTCGACGGGGTGGCCCGCCACGATGCGCGCGCGCAGCTGCGCCCGGGACTCCTCGCGGATGACCTGCACGAGGCTCACGACGCCGGGGGCTCCGCGGCGGCGGCGGCGGGCGCCGCGAGGTGCTCGCGCACATGGGGCAGGCAGAAGTTGGTGGGCTTGCCGCAGCGCTCGCAGGTGCACACGCGAAACTCCACCGTGCGGTCTTCGTCGGTGACGCCGCAGGTGGCGCACTTCCGCTGCTTCGTCACGTTGGGCTCCTGCGCCGCGCGGTGCGCCTCGACGACGTGCGTGGCCTTGCGCTGCCGCGTGCGCAGCGCCTGCACCAGCCCCGGGCCGAAGAACAGCAGGTAGTTGCCCACCGCCACCAGGGGGAAGACCTTGCTCGCGCCGGGCAGCCTCGCGGCCTCCCACGCCAGCAGCGCCACCTCGAGGTACGCCAGCCACTTCAGGCGCATCGGGATCACCAGCAGCATCACCTCGCGCTCGGGGTCGAGCGTGGCCACGGCGAGCAGCAGCGACATCAGCAGGTAGCGGCTGGTGGCCGGCACCCCGAGGCCCACCGCGAGGGCCGCGGTGCCCGCCATGCCCACGAGCCAGTACGCGACGTAGCGCACCGCGCCCCAGTGGCGCTCGAGGAAGGTGCCCATCATGTACGTCCACAGGAGGGACAGCAGGAGGAAGACGACGCTCGTGGAGGAGGGCACGGCGATGAAGGTCACGAGGCGCCAGAGCTGCCCCTGGGCGACCTTCGCGGCGTCGAGCTTGAGGTAGTCGAGGAAGCCCGGGCTGATGGAGTCGAGCGCGAAGCTCAATCCCTGGAAGCCGACGAGGCCGAGGGTGAGGTTGGCGGGCAGGTGACGCCCGAAGCGGGCGTCGAGGCGATCGAGCCAGGAGGACATCGTGCGATGTCCCCTTAGCACAGACCCGCGCTCAGTCTTCGTCGTCGTCGCGCCAGCTCTTCTCCTCGCGGTCGCGACGACCCGAGGCGCCCGCCGTGGCGCCCGCGGCGCCCGGACGGCCGCGGCCATCGCCCTCACCCTCCTTGCGCTTGCGCTGGTTGGCGAGGCCCACCCGGCCGCCCGGAGGCGACGGAGGACCGAAGTTGCTGCCCGGCGCGCCGCCGAAGGTGCGGGGCGGCGGACGGTCGCCGCCGGTGCCGGTGAAGCCACCAGGGCCGCCGGCGCCCATCGGGGCCCCGGGGGTGCCCTTCGGGTGCGCCAGGTTGATGATGAGCCGACGGCTGCGGAGCTCGGCGTTCTTGAGCTGGTCGATGGCGGCGTTGGCGGCCTCGGCGGTGGCCAGGGTCACGAAGCCGAAGCCGCGCTTGCGGCCGTCCTGGTCGAGGGGGAGGTGCACCCGGGCCACGGGGCCGGCCCCGAGCTCGTTGAGCAGCACCTCGATCTCCTCCTGCGTGGCGTCGTAGGGGAGGTTGCCGACGTAGAGGGTGCGGTCGGGCGCCGGGCCCCCCGCCATCTCGCGCCGCGGGCGCTCTTCGCGAGGACCGCCGAAGCCGCCGCCGCCCATCGGTGCGCCCATGCCGCCGCCCATCGGGCGCTCGCCGCGCGCCGGGGGCTCGGCCTGGAAGGGTCGCACCGAGATGGTGCGGCCATCGACGATGCGGCCGTCGAGGACCGAGCGGGCGCGGTCAGCCTCCTCTTCGCTGCCCAGCCGGACGAAGGCGAACCCACGCGGGCGCCCCGACATCCGATCGCGGGGCAGCGTGAGCTCCGCAGACTGTGCTCCCGACTCGAGGAAGAGGCCGCGCAGATCCTCTTCCGTCACGCTGTCAGGCAGGCCTGCCACAAACAGCTTTCGCGCGTCTTCGTTCGACATCCGATGGTTCTCCAGAAACGCCTTTTATGGGGTCTTGTATTCGTCCGCGAGCGGATCGTTGATGGGTCGGTGGTAAAGGGGGTTGGCGTCGCAGGGACGAGGACCGCGGGTGCGACGGCTGCGCAGGATACGCGCCGCGCCCACGCCGTCAACAGCCCCTCAGGGCGCCCGCCGCCTGCGCGCGGCCCCGGGTGGAGGCTCGGTCTTCCGGCTCGCCGCCGCCGCGGCCACCTGGTCGCGCACCCCGCGGAGCTCGTCGCGCAGGGCCTCCAGGTCGTCGCGCAGGCGCCGCAGCTCCTCGGGTCCCTCCCGGGTCTGTAGCGTCCGCAGGGCCTCCCGCGCCGCGCGCCGCACCCGGCCGTCGTCGGTCACCCGCAGCGCCCGCGCCACGGGCTCCACGGAGGCCGCGTCCCGCAGCCGCGCCAGCGCCCGCAGCGCCTCCGGCACCAGGAAGGGGTCGCGCTCTTCGAGCAGGTGCTCGATGGCCTCGCGCACGTCGCGCCGGTCGTCGCCGAGCTCGGCCAGCGCGCCCACCGCCGCGCGCCGCGCCCCTGCGCCCGCCGCCGGCGCCGTGAGCGCCAGCAGCGCCGGGATGGCCCGCGGGTCGCGCAGGGCCCCGAGGCCGTCGATGGCCCCGATGCGCACCACGTCGCGCCAGCTCTCGCGGCCCAGCGCCTCGACCAGCGCGTCGTAGGCGGTCGGCCGCCGGGTGCGCCCCGCCGCCCGCGCCAGCTCGGACTCCACCAGCCAGCTCGCGTCTCCGGCCTTCAGCCGCGCCCCCAGCAGGGCCGCCGAGGCGTCGGTGCGAAACTCCCCGAGCGCCCGCACCACCGCGCGCCGCACCTTCGGGTGCGCGTGCTCGACGCTGCGCGCCAGGGCCTCCCACGCCGCGCGGCCCCGCAGCTCGCCCAGCGCCCGCGCGGCCTCCGCCGACACGCCCCAGAACGCGTCGCCCCGCAGGGCCCTCTCCAGCGCCGCCACGGTGGCGTCGTCGTCGTGCCTCGCCAGCGCCGCCGCGGCCCGCCAGCGCACCACCGCCCGCGCGTCGCCCTCGAGCGCCGCGCGCAGCATCGCCGCGGGCACCTTGGTGCTGAACTTCGCCAGCAGCGCCCCGTCGGGGTCTGCCGCCACCCACCGCGGCGCCACCGCGCTCGGAAGCGCGAACGACCGCGCGCCCTCGTCGAGCCGGAGCACGTGGCGGTGCTCGGCGCCGCTCGCGTGCACCACGGAGACCGTCACCGCGAGGCGGAAGCACGGGGTGACGGCGTCGACGGCCTGCGTCTGGCGCAGCGTCACGTGCAGCAATTCCTCCTCGGCGTCGAAGCGCGCGTCGAGCTCCAGCTCGGGGTGCCCCGCCTGGAGGATCCACTGCTGGAAGAACCCGCCCAGCGCCCGCCCGGAGGCGTCTTCGAGGGAGCGCTCGAGGTCGCGCGTCTCCACCGAGGCCCCGCGGTGGCGCGTGAGGTAGGCCCGCACGCCCGCCCAGAACACCGCGTCGCCGAGCTCGCTCCGCAGCATGTGGAGCACCCAAGCCCCCTTCTCGTAGAGGTGCCGGTCGAAGAGGTCGATGGGCGCGCCCCAGGTGCCGCACACGACGGGCCTTCGGTAGCGCGAGTCGTCCTCGCCGAAGTACGCGTCGGCGTGCTGCTTGAGGTTGAAGAGGTACGCGTCGCGGCCCTCCTTCCGCTCGACGTCGAGGTGCTCGAAGAAGGTCGCGAAGCCCTCGTTGAGCCAGGCCTGCGACCAGTCGCGGCAGGTCACCAGGTCGCCGAACCACTGGTGCGCGAGCTCGTGCGCCACGAGGTCGTCGGCGGTGGCGTCGAGGGCGGCGCGCTCGTCGAGGAGGCAGCGCTCGGTGAGCGTGCTGACGGAGGTGTTCTCCATGCCGCCGAAGGTGAAGTCGTGCACCGTCACCTGGTCGTACTTCGGCCACGGGTACGGCACCCCGGTGAGGGCGCTGAAGTGCTCGATCATGTCGGCGGTGCGGCCGAGGGTGCGCCACCCGTCGGCCTCGCGCCCCGGGTCGACGTAGAACCTCACCGGCAGCGACGGGTCGCGCGTGGCGTCGAGCTCGGAGAAGGTGCCCGCCACCAGGGTGACGAGGTAGCTCGGGTGGGGGGTGTCCTGGCGCCAGTGCCACGCCTCGCCGTCGCCCGCGGGCTCGCGCCCCACCAGCGAGCCGTTGGAGAGCACCGTCCAGCCCGCCGGGGCGGTGACCACCAGCTCGGTGGTCATCCGCATGTCGGGCGCGTCGTGGCAGGGAAACCAGTGCCGCGCGTCCTCGTCCTGGCACTGCGACCACACCTGCGCCGGGCGCCGCGGGGCGTCGGCGTCGGGCGCGATGAAGTACAGCCCCCGCCGGGGCTTCGCCCGGTAGCGCACCCGCAGCACGCCCCCGGCCCGCTCGCCGACGGTCACCTGCAAAGCCTCGCCGTCGTAGGCGAAGGGCAGCGCGGCGCCGGACTCCGCGAGGGTGACCGACTCCACCTCGAAGGCCACGGCGTCGAGGGTGAGCACCCGGGCCGCCGGGTCGCGCCGGGCGAAGGTGAGCGCGGCCGCGGCGGCGACGGCGCGCGCGGGCACGTCGAGGGCGAGGTCGAGGCGCAGGTGGGTGACGTCGAAGGGCCGCGCACGGCCGAAGCGCTGGGGGTCGCCCGGCAGCGCGAAGGGCCGCGGGCCGCCGCCGGGGTCGGCAGGGACGCGGCCGCCACAACGATGTCCCCAACCGCACCCGTGCTGGCCGTTCATGCGCGGCGCAGGGCCTACCGCGCGCGGGGCGATCGGGTCAACGCGCAACGGGGTCCCATTGCTTGACACCCCTCCGCGCGTCGGGGCACTGTCATTGCACAACCCCAGAACCGTCGGTTTTCACCCTCCATCCAGGATCGAGTCCAAACCCCTTCCATGGCCTCCGAAGCACGGGCGCAGAGCAGCTATCGAGTCACCGAACGCCTCGAGTCCGGCGGCATGGCGGAGGTCTTCCGGGGAGAGGCCACCAGCGTCGCGGGCTTCAAGAAGCAGGTCGCCATCAAGCGGGTGCTGCCGCACCTGGCGTCGAACGAGAAGTTCATCCGGATGTTCCTCGACGAGGCCCGGCTGAGCGCGCGGCTCTCGCACGCCAACATCGTGCAGGTGTTCGACATCGGCCGGGTCGAGAACACCTACTTCATCGTGATGGAGTTCATCGACGGGGTGAACCTCAAGCACCTCATCGAGAACCTCCGCAACAAGCGCCAGGCCTTCCCCGCCGCCCTCGCCTGCCACATCGCCATCAAGGTCTGCGAGGGCTTGCAGTACGCCCACCACCTGCACGACCCCGACGGGCAGGACCTGCACATCGTCCACCGGGACATCTCGCCCCCCAACGTGCTCATCTCCCGGCAGGGCGAGGTGAAGATCGTGGACTTCGGCCTCGCCAAGGCCGCGCACTCCGTCGAGAAGACCGAGCCCGGCGTGGTGAAGGGGAAGTTCAGCTACCTCGCGCCGGAGACGGCCATGGGCCAGGAGGCCGACGCCCAGGCCGACATCTTCGCCGTCGGGATCATGCTCTGGGAGATGCTCGCGGGGCGAAAGCTCTTCCAGGGCGAGACCGACTACCAGACCGTGAAGATGGTGCAGCAGGCGGAGGTGCCCTCGCTGCGGGCCCTCAACCCCGCCGTGCCCGCCGAGCTCGAGAACATCCTCGCGATCGCCCTCGCGAAGGACAAGCGCGTCCGCTACGCCGACGCCGCGGCCTTCAGCGACGAGCTGCTCAACTTCATCTTCGGCAACAAGATGCGCGTCGGCGCGCAGGACCTCGCGCGCGTCGTCAACGAGGTGGTCGCCGAGCGCTCCCGGGGCGCCGCCACGCTCACGAAGAAGGACGGCTCGGTCATCGACCAGCTCATCCAGGAAGAGCTGCTGCGCTTCACCTCCCTCGACGACCCGCACAGCCCGTCGCCCGCGGCGCAGGGCGGCAGCGTCCACTCGAAGTCCAACCCCAACGCCGAGGGGGCCCGTCCCCTCGACGCCGGGGACTTCGAGAACGTCAACGAGTGGGCCAGCGACCTGCTCGACGACGGCCGCCCCAGCCGCGTGGGCATCGCGTGGGAGTCCCCCCTCGAGGGCGCCGCCGCGGCCGCCTCGACGCCGCCCGGCAACCTGGCCGACGAGCTCGAGGGCGACGCGCACGGCTCGCCCATCTCCGAGCGCCCCGCCGCGCCCGCGCACCCCGTCACGCAGCCCACCTCGCTGGTGCGCAGTCAGGCCTACGCCCCGCTCGAGCCCCCGGCGCCCTCCGCCGCGGAGGGGAAGAAGTTCCCGGCGGCGGTGCTCGCCCTCGTGGCGGTGCTGCTGCTGGTCGGCGTGGGCGTCGGGCTCTACGTCAAGGGCGCCTTCCCCCACTAGACACACCCACCGCGCCGAGGGAGGGCATCACCCCGATATGGGCTTCCAACGATTGCTCGGCCGGCTCCGTCCGCTGATGCAGCACCTCAAGGCGCGCGCCCCGGCGGCCGACGCCGCGGAGGGCGTCAGCGGCTTCGCCAACGGCTTCGACGCCCGCCCGTGGCTGTCCCGGCTCGACCCCGCGTCGGCGCAGCTCTTCTGCGCGGTCTTCGAGGCGGGCTACCTCATCGCCCAGGCCGACGGCCGCTTCGACCGCGCCGAGCGCTCGCACCTGCACCAGGCGCTGCTCTCCCTCTCCGACGACGGCATCCTCGCCGACGACGTCGACGCCATGCTGAGCGGCTTCACCGCGTCGCTGTCGCGCGACGGCGCCGCCGCCCGCTGCGAGACCGTCGGCCGCATGCTCCAGGCCCACCACGTAGGGGAAGCAGGGGTCTTCCTGGCCGCGGGCGTCGCGTGCGCGTCCGATGGCCTGAGCCAGGTCGAGTTCAAGACCCTGGAGACCCTCGCGCAGCACGCGGGCCTCGGCTTCGATCGGCTGTCACAGCTCGTCGAGGCCATCCGGGTCGACCTCGCCTCGCCCGACTGACCGGGGGCCCCGCTCAGCCCCGACGGGCGCGCCGCGCCTCTTCGGACAGCTCCTCGGGCATCCCCTCGGCCGTCGGGATCTCCCCCGCCGCCAGGGGCAGGTCGATGCGCACGCCCGCGAGCGCCGGCTGCCCGACCCCATGCTGCTCGTCGATGGCCTCCGCGGCCCGGTCGAGCAGCGCCGCGTGGGCCAGCGAGATGCCCGCGTACGTGGCCACCAGCAGGATGAGCGCCTCGACGCCGCCGCTGCCGTAGTGCCCGTGGCCCCAGCGCTCGAGGAGCTGCAGCCCCCCGGCGAGGCCGCAGCACGCCAGCACCACGTAGTTGAGGATGCGGGCGAAGCGCGCGAGCCCGCGGGCCTTCACCGCCGCCTCGGGGTCGGCCAGCAGCAGCGGACGGCCCAGGGCGAACAGCCGCCACGCCAGGACGAGCCCCGGGATGGAGACCACCCCGATGCCCGCGACGAAGAGCCCGGACACGCCCAGCATCAGGCCCGGGACGAACATCGTGCCCAGGATCCACGCCCCGAGCGCGGCGAGGCGCACCGCCACCGGCGGCCCGTCGCCCCGGTAGCGCGCCACCACGGCGTCGCGAAACTGCCCGCGGGTGATGTGCTCGGTGCCGACCACGTGCGGGAGCCAGTGCTCGAGCGAGTCCGGCCACGTGCGGATCCACATGGCGGTCGGCACGCCGATCACCAGGGCGACGAACCCGAGGAGGAAGAGGACGGTCACGCCCCGGAGGCTAGCAGAGGGGACGGAGGGTCGGGGGTCAGTTGCCGAGGAGCGGCGTGAGGTAGGTGTTGACGGCGCTGCTGTCGGGCGCGCTGCCGCGGAAGTTGCTCGCGCTGGGCGTGCCGAAGGTGACGTTGCACCCGGAGGGGACGCCGCCGACCAGGGTGCCCTGGCTCAGGGTCACGCCGGTCTGCGCGGACACGAGGCGCACGGGCTGGAAGAGCTGCACGCGCGGGAAGTTGCGGGTGCTGCCCGGCACGCGGATGCCGTTGCGGGTGCGCCACGTGTCACAGGTGCCCTGCACCTGCTCGATGAAGGGCTCGAAGCACATGACGATGTCGGTGCCGGCGATGTCGGGCGAGCGGCGCCCCTCGGGGATGAGCGACTGCCGGATGCTCCACTCGCCGCCGGCGGTGCTGCGCGAGATGCCCACCACGCGGTGGGGCAGGCCCGTCGGGGTGTACATCCGCGCGCCCGGAACCCCCTGGCCGCTGCACACGGTCTTGAGCGCGCCGTAGGTCGCCTGCTCCTTGTCGTGCGCCTTCTTGGCCGCGACGATGCCCGCCACGCAGAGGCCGCCGAAGAGCACCACCGCGATGCCGATGAACAGGCCCTTCTTGGACGACGACTGCGGCGGCACCTGGTTGAAGCCGCCCGGCTGGCCGTACCCACCCATCGGCTGGGGGTAGCCCGGCTGCGGCGCGAAGCCGCCCGGCTGCGAGGGGTATCCCCCGCCCGGCTGCGAGGGGTATCCCCCGCCCGGCGGAGCGCCGTACCCGCCCCCCGGCGGACCGAAGCCCCCCGGCGGCTGGCCGCCCCCCGGCGGACCGAAGCCCCCCGGCGGCTGGCCACCACCCGGCGGACCGAAGCCACCCGGCGGCTGGCCACCACCCGGCGGACCGAAGCCACCCGGCGGCTGACCGCCACCCGGCGGACCGAAGCCACCCGGCGGACCGAAGCCACCCGGTGGCTGACCACCACCCGGCGGGCCGAACGGTCCGCCACCCCAACCACCACCACCTGGATTACCCGCCATTGTCCGCACCGCTTTGTTTGTTGAAGAAGCTGCCCAATGCCGGTCGGCGCCGGCGCGCTCGATCGAGGTTCAGGTCCCGAGGCGCGCGACCCCCGCGCGCACCTGGACGCGCCACACGCCGGGGACGCCCACGTTGGAGGTGCCGCAGAGGTTCACGACGTTGGCCGTGAGCGAGCCCGGCAGCGTGACGCTGTTGGCCCCGTCGCCGAGGTCCATGCCCGCCTGCGCGGGCGTACCACCCGTGCCACCCGTGCCGCCCGAGGCGTCGCCGGTGGTCCAGTCGCAGCGCGAGTAGCGGAACTCCACGTCGAAGTCCCCGGCCGTCCCCACCGGGGTCACGATGAGCTGGAAGGAGTTCAGCCGGTCGGTGCGCTGGGCGTAGTACCCGACCCGGTACCAGGTCGCCACGAAGCGGTCGGTGCCCGAGTGGAAGCACACATGGTTGGTCGTCGGCTGGCCCCCGCCGCGGGTGTCGACGTCGGCCCACCAGGGCGCGATCAGCGGCAGCGGCGACGTGGTGAGCGCCCGGGGGAAGGGGTTGGGCGAGTAGCCCGCGAGCGGCCCACCGAAGCTGATGTTGCCGTTGGTGTTGAGGTAGAAGGTCGGGTAGCGCTGGCCCCGCATCAGCAGCCCCGCGCCAAAGGCGCTGCCCATGGCGATCGCCGTCCCCATGGAGGTGCCGCCGCCGGCGTCGGCCGTCGTGTCCACGTAGCTCCCGTCGTCGCTCGACGCGACGCAGTTGGACAGCGGGCCGAAGCCGTTGGGGCCGCCGAGCCCCGTCACCAGCGTCGCGCCGGGGCCCACGTCGCGGGGAACCCCGGTGTCCGTGGGGGTGCCGCGGTCAACGGCAGTGCCCGCGTCGAAGCCCGCCACGCAGCGGTTGGACGCGCAGGTCTGGCCGGCGACGAGGCAGTCCTCCGAGCGCACGCACTCGACGCAGGCGCCGCGCGGGACGTCGCACACCAGGCCCGCGGCGCTGCAGTCGCGGTCGGAGCGGCACGGCGGCCCGAGGTCCATCGGCGGCGGCACGTCCACCACCTGGGGGATGTCTTCCGGGAAGCCCGCGTCGACGGGCGGGGGAGCGTCTTCGGTGAGGCCCGTGTCGACCGTGGGCGCATCGGGGAGCTTCGCCGGCACGTCGACCCCGGGCGCGTCGAGCACCACACCGCCACGGTCGACCGTCACACCCGAGTCGAAGAACAACCCATCGCCGCCGCGAGACGAACAAGCGCCGACCAGCACGGCGCAAAGCAAGACCCTCTTCATGGGGGGCACCCTAGCGGAGCGGTAGCCCCCTACACAAGCGACCGACCCGTTCTCATCGGTACACCGACACCGTCAGCCGGTACTGCGGCACCGGGGATTCCCCGCGCCCGACGCACACCGCGTAGCTGCCCGCCGTCAGCCCGGTCGCCTGCGGGTGGGTCCACGGCGCGATGGTGGTGCACAGCCCCCGCCGCGGGCTGTCGTCCTCCGCCACGATCTCCACCCCCGACGGGGCGTACACCGCCAGCGAGGGATCGCCCCCCGAGCGCGCGCACACCCGCTCGTCGCCCGTGAAGGTCTCGGCCACCAGCGACGCCCCTTCGGGCACCGTGACCCGGACGCAGTCGCGCACGTCCGTCCCCCCGAGGGCGCCCGCCACGGCCACCGCCGCGCCCGAGAGCACGGTGCCCACCACGGGGCCGTCGTTGGGCTCGACCTCCCGGGAGGCCATCGCGCAGGTGGCCGCGGTTGCGCTCTGCGCCACGCACCCGCCGTCGGCGCAGCGGGTGGAGTGGTACCGCAGGTCGCACGCCGCACCGGTCGCCACGGCCCGGAGGCAGCGCCCCTCCCCCTCGGCGACCGAGCACGTGAGCCCCGCGCCGCAGCCTGGCGCCCCGCCGCGGCAGTGGGCGCCCGCGACGGTACCCGGCGCCGCGCAGACCCCGTCGGCCCCGTCGGGTACGCAGTCGGTGTCCATCGAGCAGATGGTGGTTCCGTCGAGCGGGTCGCAGCGGCCGCCGGGCGTCACGGCGCGCACGCAGACCTCGTTCTCGCCGTCGGGTGAGGGGCGGCACTCCAGGCCCGCGTCGCAGCGATTGGTGGCGCCGGGTCGACACGCTGCGCCCGCGACGGTGCCCGGGGTCACGCAGGTTCCGAGCGCCCCGGCGGGGCTCAGCCCGCACGCCAACCCCGTCGCGCAGGCGTCGCGGAAGCCCCACGGGTCGCAGGGCCCGGCCGCGGCCACGGTGGGGCGGCAGTGGTCGCCGAAGCGGGTGTGCACGCACGAGAGCCCGGCGTCGCAGCGCGGGGCGTCGTCGCGGCAGTCCGACCCGCGGGCCCCGGTGCGCACGCAGCGGTTGGCGCCGTCGATCCACTGGCAGCTCGACTCCTCGGGGCACACCCCCGACGTGCCGCCGCACACCGCCCCGAGCGCGAGGGTGCGACGGCAGAACTCCATGAAGCACCGGAGCCCGGCGTTGCACTCGTCGGTCCCGTCGGTGCGGCAGCGGGTGTCGGGGAAGCCGTCGGTCGCGCAGCCAGGCGAGTGGCCTGCGAAGCCCTCGATGCAGCTGTGGCCGGGGGTGCAGGTGTTGGTGCGCCCCGAGAGGTCGCACAGCTGGCCGAGGCCCACTTCAGGGAGCTCGGTGACCGAGAGCGCGTAGGCCCCCTGCGGGCGCAGCGGGTCGTCGGCGCTACGAGGGTATCCGGCGACCACGAGGTACACGGGCGCCCCCGCGATGACCCGCGGCGTGAGCAGGGACGAGGCGGCCGGGCGCATCGCGGCGGTGGCCTCGACGTCGTCGTTGCACTCGAGGGGCTGCTCGCCCGCGCGCAGCGGGAAGCACTCGCGCTGGGCGAAGAGCACCGTGTCGAAGGTCGCGCTGGTGGCCTCGTCGTCGAGGCTCACCCGCAGCCGGCCGGTGACCGAGGGCACGTACCGGTGCACCACCTGGTGGACGGCCTCGCCCATGCCGTCGGCGCCCACGCAGGTGGCCCGCAGGGAGGGCGCACGCGGGGCATCCGCGGTGGTGCCGACGTAGCGCACGAGGCCGCCGTCGGGGGAGGCCATGGCGTTGAGGTCGACCAGCGCCCCGGGCGCGCACGCGGCCGGAGGAGGACCGCGGTCTTCGGGGATGACGGGCACGTCCACCACGTCGACGAGGGACAGGGCGTCGACCGGAGCGGGCGCGTCCATCTTGGGGGCGTCGACGGTGACGGGCGGAACATCCGCGGGGGCCTTCGGGGCGTCGAGGTCGCCGCCGTCGGGCGCGTCCGCGAGGCCGGGGTCGACGGCCGCGTCGAGGGCCGCGGCGGGGGCCTGCTCGCAGCCCGCGACGACCAGCCCGAGCATCCACCAGCCGCGCGATCGTCGTGGGGTCATCGGTCTCCCATCGGACCCGACCGGGGCCGTCGGCGTCAACCCCGCGTCTCGCCGCGCCGCCGACGGCGCAGGCCCCACGGCACCAGCGCCAGCGCGAGCCCGGCGCCCCACCGCCCCCACGCGCCTGGCGCCGTCGCGCCCGACGGGGTCACGGCGCACCCGCCGCCGTCGTCGCCCGGCGGCGCGGCCGCCGTCACGCGCACCGTGGTGCTCACCGAGGCCATCTCGAAGGGCGCCGCGCGCCCGCTGGCGTTGAACAAGCGCAGCAGCTCGCGCCCGCGGTTGTCGGTGGTGTTGGCCGCGGCGATGGCCTCCACGTAGTGCTTCGTCGTCGCGCGGTACATCAACCGCACCGTCACCGGAACATCCCCCGCGGTCGCCGGGAGGGGGACCTCGAAGCTCGCGTCGTCCCAGTGCCGCAGCGCGCCGTTTTCACCGCCGGCGTAGTCGCGGCCCACCGGCGCCGTGCGGGCGTCGGCCATCATGCCCAGCGGCGGGATGCGCGTGTCGCTGAGCACCGTGGAGTGCTGCGCCACGAAGTCCGAGTGCACCGCGCGGCCGCCCTCCATCCGCCCCGCCTCGAACTCGTACACCCTCGCCTGCGCGTCGCGCACCAGCTCGTCGTCGACGTAGGCGCCGCTCACCACGCGCTCGCCCACCTGCACCTGCACCCAGATGAGCCGCGCGTCTTCGTAGCCCGTCGGGAGCTTGTGCCCGGTGTTGTTGGTCACCCGCACCCGCACCCGCACGGTGGACCCGGCCGCGCCGGTGGTGGGAGGCTCGACGAAGGCCACCGTCGCCGCGGTGCGCAGGGAGGCCTGCGTGGCCGCGCGGGCGGCGTCGAACTCCGCGTCGAGCTCGCCCGGGAAGGCCGCGCGCATCAGCGCCGGGCCCCACTCGTTGCCGCCGAGGAAGTCGTGCCGCCGCTGGCCGGGCCGCGCGGGCGCGTTGGGGATGCGGGTGGAGGGCAGCGGGTCGCCGCCGACCTCGGGCATGTGGCAGGTCTGGCAGGTCTCGGGCTGCGCGCGGCGGGCGAAGTCGCTCTGGGCCCACTCGGCGTAGGTGCTCTGCAGGGGGAAGGGCTGGCCCGTGCTCACGCCCCCGGCGCCGAGCCGCTGGATCGACGGGTGGTCGACGTTGTGGCACTGCCCGCAGAGCCGCGGGTCGCGCAGGAAGGCGGAGCCCATGGAGGGGTGCCGCGGCGACATGGCCGGGTCGTCGCGCGGGCCGTAGCGGGTGGGCAGCCCGTCGACGGGCGCGTCGCTGTAGGTGAGCTGCGCGTTGGAGAGGTACGGGGCGTTGGCGTCGCCCGCGGGCACGATGCTCCGGTGGCAGGTGTCGCAGTGCACCCCGTCGGCGTCGCCGAGCACGGGGTCGAGCCCGGTGCCGAAGCCGTTGGCCGCGCGGCCGCCGGTGAAGCCCGACGGGCTGTGGCAGCGGAAGCAGGTCGTGCCCAGGCCGGGGCTCTGCTGCTCGGCGACGGTGAGCGTGGCGAGGAAGAGCGGGTCGCGCGCGGCGTTGGCCATCATCGAGGGGGCCCACGCGTCGCCGGCCATGTACGTGCGGCCGGCGGGGGTGGTCTCGCCGGCGTGGCACTCGGTGCAGCGGGCCGCGGGCTCGAGCGGCGCGCGCAGGGTACCCGGCTGGGTGCCGTGCGGCTGCCCCCAGGCGGCCGACGGGAGCAGCGCGAAGACGAGGGAGGTGGAGAGCGCGGACGCGTAGCGGAAGCGAGACGGGCGGGTCACGCGGCGGATCATAACTGCCCGACGACTGATGACCAGTCGACGAGCGGTCGCCCGCAGGGCCGCGCCGGGGTACAAGCGCGGCCGTCCTATGTTGTACGAGATCTACACGCGCATCGCGGTCGGGGCGGTGCTGGAGACCGACGCCACCCACGAGCTGGTCCGGGGCTTCCATGTTTCGCTGGGCCTGGAGCCCGACGCGTCGCTCGCGGAGGTGCACGCGCGGCTGCTGGAGCAGGCGCTCAAGCACAAGCGCAACGTCGACCCGCGGGTGCGCTACGAGCTGGAGTTCGAGCGCTACGTCGACGAGCGCTGGGACATCGACTGCGCCATCGGCGGCGTCTCCGACGGCGGGGTCGACGGCACCCGCGGGTACGTCTTCGTGGGCATCCGCATCGAGCAGTGGGAGGACGTGATGCACGACCACTCGCCGCACCTCTCGGGGCGCCCGAAGACCCTCGCCAAGGGCGACCTCTCCGCCGGGTCGGACTTCCTCAAGCACATCGGCCCCGACCACAAGAAGGAGATCGACCACGCGGGGCGCATGCGGCGCCGCGCCCGCAAGGAGATCGACCTCGACGCCATGAAGCGCGTGCGCTCGCTGCCGACGCGCGAGCGCGAGGTGTACTGGGCCCTCATCCGCTGGCTGGTGCCGAAGCCTGCGTGAGAGCTCCGCCTCCCTCCCCCGGCGGTGACGTTCGGGCGAAATGTGACGCCTC
Organism: Myxococcales bacterium; assembly: GCA_030652255.1. GTDB lineage: Bacteria > Myxococcota_A > Polyangia > Polyangiales > SCUS01. The sequence goes on from JAUSAZ010000041.1 coordinate 19,058, forward strand.
GCATGGGCTTGTCCTAGGCTGATCGACGGATGAAATCGGCCGATCCGCTGCTGGCGCAGGAGGGGGGGACGCGCCTGGGGCGGTACGTCCTCGAGCGGCGCATCGCGTCCGGCGGCATGGCGGACGTGTACCTCGCGCGGCGGCTCGGCGATGGGCCGCCGAAGGTCGTCGCGCTCAAGGTGCTCAAGAGCGAGGTCGCCACCGACGACGACACGGTGCGGATGTTCCTGCGCGAGGCGCTGGTGGCGGAGGCGTTCCACCACCCCAACCTGGTGCCCGTGTACGAGGTGGGGCGCGAGGGCGACCGGCTCTTCCTCGCCATGGAGCTGGTGCGCGGCGTCTCCGTCGCCACCCTGATGCTGCTGCTGGCCAAGAAGGGTCGGTCGATCCCGATCCCCCTCGCGGCGAGGATCATCAACGACGTGCTCGCGGGCCTCGCGTACGCCCACGAGGCCTACGGCGCCGACGGGGCGCCGCTCAACGTGGTGCACCGCGACGTCACCCCGCAGAACGTCCTCATCGCCGAGGACGGCGTGGTGAAGCTGGTGGACTTCGGCATCGCGCGCGCGGAGACCGCCCTCGGGCGCACGCAGGTCGCGCGGGTGAAGGGGAAGTTCAGCTACATGTCCCCGGAGCAGTGGGAGCCCGGGGTGCAGCCCCTCGACGCCCGCGCCGACCTCTTCTCCGTGGGCGTCTCGCTCTACGAGATGTCCACCGGCAGCGGGCGGCTCTTCAAGGGCTCCGCGGCGCCGGAGCTGTACAAGGCCGTCGTGCGAGACACCATCCCCCCGCCGAAGACGCGGGTGGCGGACTACCCCGACGACCTCGCGCGGGTCGTGATGACCGCCCTCGAGCGCGACGTCACGAAGCGCTGGCCGAGCGCGCGGGCGATGCGCCAGGCCCTCGACGGGGTGATGGCCGCGCACGGCTGGGACGTGGAGAACGCCACGCTGGCGAAGCTGGTGGAGTTCGCCCTCGACGGACAGCCCATCGAGACCCGCTGGGAGCGCATCGACGCGGGGGAGATCCCGTCGCCGGGCGACGACACCCCGACGATGGTCGACGACGCCCCGGCCCCCTCGCTCCTGCGGCCGGCGTCGGTGTTTCCGGGCGCCCTGCACGGGGCGCGCGCGAAGGTGCCGACGCCCACGTCGTCGATGGTGCTGGGGTCGCTCCCGCCCGAGGCCGTCGAGCCCGCGTACGAGCTCGGCGCGCCTCAGGAAGAGCCCCCGCTGGAGCACGGCCCGCACGCGCGCGCCCCGTCGGGGATGTCGGGTCGGATGCGCTGGGCCCTCGCGGCGCTGGCCGTCGCGGGCTGGGCCACCGCGGGCGCCACGCTGGGCCTCTGGCTGGGCGAGAGCCGCCGCGCCGACGCGCTCGAGCGCCGCCTCGCGCTGCGCAACACCGTGGCGACCCCGCCCCCGCCGCCGCCGCCCAGCGCCTCCACGGTGCTGTCGCCGCCGCTCCCTCCGACGGGGTCGACGCCCTCCCCCGGCGCGGCCATGCCCGAGATGGAGACCCTCGCGCTCGCGGCCGACCCGGGCCTCGCGCCGACGCTGGCCACCGAGTGGGCGCGGGCCTTTGCGCAGGGCCCCGGGGGCACGCGGGTGGCGCTCACCCCGGGCGACGCGCGGGCGATGGTGGGCGCGGGGCGGGCGATGGTGGGGCTCTTCCTGGCGCCGGGCACCGAGCCGCGGGCGGCCACCGAGCGGGTGGTGGGCTACGACGCCGTCGCGGTGGTGGTGCACCCGTCGAGCCCGGTGCGCGGGCTCACGCAGACCGAGCTGGGCGAGCTCTTCGCCGGGCGCATGACGACGTGGCGCGCGGTGCGGGGCGCCGACGTGGCGCCGCGGCTGGTGCTGCCCCCGGGCGAGACCTCCGCGCGGGTCGCGCTGCGGACGATGGTGCTCGCGCGGGTGACGCCGGCCCTCGCCCTGTCGCCCGGCGTCGAGTCCGTCCCCGACGAGGCCGCGGCGGTGCGCGCGGTGGCGGCCGACCCGCGGGCCGTGACGGTGGTCTCCCTCGGCGCCGTGAACGCGACGGTGCGCGCCCTGGCCGTGGCGTCCGGGCGCGGCCCCGCGGTGACGCCCGGCGCGGCCTCGGTGCGCACCCTGCGCTACCCGTTGGCGCTCGCGGTGGTGCTCGCGCGGGAGCCGGCGCGCGCCCCGACGCGGGCGGCGGAGGGCTTCACGGCGATGGCCACCGGGCCCGTCGGTCAGGCGCTGCTCACCCGCTCGGGTTACGTGGGGAGGTAAAGCGTCAGGGACTCAGGTGCCGGTGGCCGCGGGCTTGTGGGCCAGCATGGCCTCGATGTCCTGGAGGGCGCGCACGATGGAGGCCTTGCCCGCCTTGGCGCCGTAGGCGATGGGCATGACGACCTGCCGCGCGGCGTCGACCACGGGGGAGAAGTGCCGGTGGCCGATGAGCTCTTCGAGCACCACCACGGCGCCGACGCGGCCCTCGCGCACGCGGCGCTCGAGCGACGCGATGCCCTGCGGGTTGCCGTTGTCCGTGGCGATCCACTCGACGTCGCCGCCGAGGTGCTTCTTGAGCCGGTCGAGCTTCTCCTGCTTCACGACGCCGCCCAGCAGCACCAGCGGGCGCTCGGTGCAGAGGCTCAGCAGCTTGGGGAGCTCGGGCCAGTCGGCCGCGTCGTCCTCCTCCGGGGCCGCCACCGCCGCGCGCAGCGCCTCGGGGATGACGATGCGCGTCGACACCGAGCGCGGAGCGGGGCCCGCCTGTGCCTGCTCGCGCTCGCGGCGCGCGCGCTCGGCCCGCGCGGTCCAGTCGCCGTGGTGGTTGCGCGCGAGGCCGAAGATGTCCCGGGTGTTTCTCTGGAAGGCCTTGGCTGTCAGCACCCGGAACATCCGCGTCAGCAGGTCGGCCCCGTCGGCGAGGCCGCGCGCCTGTAGCCCCCGCGCCCGGCACGCGAACTCCTCCGCCCACGGCTTGAACAGCCCGTCGGAGAGCCCGTCGAACTCCATCGCGTGGAACTCCCGGAAGAGCGCCTCGACCTCCGGGTCGGTCTCCGCCCGCCGCGCCGCCGCGGGGGCCTTCGCCTCGTCGTGGGCCTCGTCGTGACCTTCGGGCGCGGGCGCCTCGGGCGCGGGCGCGTCGACCCGCACCCTCGCCTCGGGCAGCGACTCGATGAGCGAGCGAAGCGTCAGCGCGGCCCGCACCGCCGTCGACGAGCGCTGCGCCTCGAGGCCCGCGCGCACCGCCACCTCGGCGACGAGGTCGGCCTCCACCGCCTTCAGGTAGTCGTCCGCGGCGGCCTTGATGCGCACGACGCGGTCTTCCGACTCCTGTTTGCGGGCGGTGATCTGTTCGCGGAGCTTTGCCAAGAGTTCTTCCACTGTGTTTGTCATGGGGTGTGACCCCACCCTAGCAGCAACCCGCCCGCGGTTTCCGCGTCCGTCGGGCGCGCTCGACACCCGGGCCCGGCCTGAACCATCATCCCGGGCCTCTCATGCGCCACGCTCTCGTCACGACCCTCGCCGCGACCGCACTCCTTGGTTGTGGCACCGACCCCCAACCCGCAAGCCCCCTCGACGCGGGGGTCGACGCGGCGGCGATGGACGCGGCGACGGTCGATGCGCGCCCGGCCGTCGACGTGCTGCGGGTCTCGCCGGACGTGGCGCTCCCGGCCGAGTGCAACGACATCGAGATCGAAGACCTCACCGAGCTCGGCACCCTCGAAGGCGAGGTCACCCGCCTCCGGGGCGACACCCGGGGGCAGCGCAACAGCAACACCGTGGGGCTCCAGCCCCCGACGGCGTTTACCTCGGCTTGTAACTTCCGCTCGACCTACCAGCGGGTGTTCCGCTACGTGATGCGGGGGGAGGGCTCGCTGCGGGTGAGCACCAACAACCCGGCCACCGCGGCGACCTTCGACACCACCCTCGCGGTGCTCGCGATGCGCGCCTGCGTGGCCAACCCGCGCGACTTCTACTGCAACAACGACGACCCGACGGCCACCGCCGCGAGCCGCAGCCGCTTCGCCTCGCGCCTCGCGACGGGCGCGCTCCCCGCCGGCGCCGTGGTGCACATCGCCGTCGGCGGCCTCGCGTCCACCACCGCCCTGCCGGGCCGCGTGGTGCAGGGCACCTTCGAGCTCACCGTCGAGGAACTCCGCCCCCTCGCCGCGGGCGCCCCCTGCGACCGCCGGCAGCTCAACGGCGCCTGCGCCCCGGGCACGGCGTGCGTCGGCGCCAACCCCGGCGCGCTCGTCGGCGCCTGCCGCGGCGCGAGCACCGCCCCGGGCACGGCGTGTGTGAGCGACGCCTGCGGGCCGGGCCTCGCGTGCGACGTCAGCACCAACCTCTGCTACCGCGCGAAGCCCACCGGCGCCGCCTGCGAGTCCGGCGCCACCGCCTGGAACCGCTGCGCCGACGACGCCTCCTGCGTCACCCAGCCCGGCGCGGTGGGCGTCTGCCGCGCCCGCGGCACCGTCGCCAACGCCGCCTGCGCCACCGGCGGCCGCTGCACCGGCGAGGGCCTCGCCTGCGACGCCAGCGGCGTATGCCGCGTCACCGCCCCGCGCGACGGCGCGTGCAACCTCACCGACACCGCGTGCCCCGCCGGGCAGGCCTGCCACTTCGCGCACGGCGCCCAGTCCGTCGGGCGTTGCACCGACGCGGCCACCGCACCGGGCATGGCGTGCGGCGCGGGCAACACCTGCACCGGCGTCGGGCTCAGCTGCAACGCCGGCGTCTCCCCGGCGCGCTGCAACGGCGCCGTGGCGGCGGCGGGCGAGGTCTGCACGGCCTTCGTGCCCTGCGCGACGGGCAACGTGTGCTTCCTCACCGACCCCACCGACCGCACCCGCGGCCGCTGCTTCGCCGACGGGGCCGAGGCCGGCCGCTGCCGCGCGTCCGGGGCCCCCTGCGGCGCGGGCCTCGTGTGCACCAACTCCGCCGCGCCCGCCTCGGGGCGCTGCGTGCGGGTCGCCGCCGCCGACGAGCGCTGCGACCTCTTCACCGCCGGGGTGATCTGCGCCACCGGAACCACCTGCGCGCGCGACGGGTCCGACCCCACGCTCGGCCGCTGCCGGGCCGACGGCGCCGCGCCGGGCACCGCCTGCCGCAGCTCCGGGGCCCGCTGCGACGCACCCCTCCGGTGCAGCGCCGCCGCCGGCGCGGGCGTCTGCCAGGCCGACGGCGACGCGGGGGCCTGCGATCCGCGCACCCTCGCGCTCGGCTGCGCCACGGGGCAGGTCTGCCACGCCACGGGCTTCAACACCGGGCGCTGCGCCGGGGCCGACGTGGAGGTCGAGCCCAACGACCGCGCGAGCCTCGCGCAGCCCCTCGCGGGGCCCTCGACCTCGGTGCGCGTCACCCTCCCGTCGGGCGACATCGACTGCGTGACCTTCGAGGCCGCCGCGGGCGCCCGGCTCGTCGCGCGCGCCGCGGGCGACGACGGGCTCTGCCCCAACACCTCGCTCGCCCTCGACCTCTTCGACCCCGACGGCCGGCTGCTCACCACGGCCGGCGTCAACGGCGCCTTCGGCTGCCCCCTCATCGACGGAACCCTCGCCGACAGCCCGGCCTTCTCCGTCGCGCGCGACCTTCGGGCGGGGCGCTACACGGTGTGCGCGCGCAGCGCCAACAACAGCGACGTGGGCGAGGCCGTGCTCGACGTCGAGGTGCTCCCCGCGCCATGAGCGATCCTGCGGAGAGCCCCGTCGCCGACGAGGGCGTGCTGGTGGTGCGCCGCGGCCCGGGCGCCAACTGCTCTTCCATCGGGAGCGCCGTGGAGATGCTCTTCCTCTCGGCCACGGTGGGCACGGCCATCCTCGCCGCCGTGGCCGCCGCGCTCGACCCCAGGGACGACGACGAGCCCGACGACCCCGACGAGCCCGCGCCCCCTCCCCCCGTCGCTCCCTCCGAAGCGCCGTGAGCGCCGCCGTCACCCGCGCGCGCCGCGAGCCCTTCGGCGCCTGGGTCCGCCTCGGGGACGACACCCTCGTCGCCGTCGACCGCCGCCTCGCCGACCGCCTCGGGCTCCCGCCCGCCGCCTTCGCGCCCGACCACGTCCCAGGCCCGCTGGAGGTGCACGTCGCCGTCACCGCGCGCTGCCCCGTCGACTGCGCCGGGTGCTACCAGTCCGCCACGCACGACGGCGACCACGTCCCTTTTACCCAGCTCCGTAAGACCCTGCACGACCTCCACGCCGCGGGGGCCTTCACCGTCGCCTTCGGGGGCGGCGAGCCGCTGCTGCGCGACGACCTCGGCGCCCTCGCCGACGAGGCCCGCGCGCTGGGCCTCACGCCCGTGGTCACCACCAGCGGCTACGGGCTCACGGCGGCGCGGGCGCGGGCGCTCGGCTCCTTCGCGCAGGTAAACGTCTCCCACGACGGCGTCGGCGGCGGCTACGCGGCGGTGCGCGGCTTCGACGGCGTCGCGGTGGCCGAGCGGGCCATCGCCACGCTGCGCGCCGCGGGCGTGGCGGTGGGCGTCAACCACGTGCTCACCCGACAGAACGTCGACGGCCTCGCGGCCACCGTCGCGCACGTCCGGGCCCTCGGCGCGCGCGAGCTGCAGCTCCTGCGCTACAAGCCCGCGGGCCGCGCGGCCTCGCTCGACTACCTCGCCCGCCGGCTCACGCCCGCGCAGTGCGACGCCCTCGGCGAGACCCTCCGCGCGCTGGCCCCCACGCTGGGCGAGGGCTTCTCGGTGCGGGTCGACTGCGCGCTGGTGCCGCTGGTGTCGCAGGCGCTCCCGGACGCGGCGACGCTGGCGCGCTTCGGGGTCTTCGGCTGCGAAGCGGGGGGCCACCTCGGGTCGGTGCGCCGCGACGGCACCGCGGGCGGATGCAGCTTCGACGACGCGCCCGGCGCCGAGGGGATCGCGGGCTTCCGGGCCTTCGCGGCCGCCCCACCGGAGCCCTGCGCGTCGTGCCCGCTGCGCGCCGTCTGCCGGGGCGGCTGCAAGGTGGTGAGCCGCCACCTGGGCCACGGCTTCGCGCCCGACCCGGAGTGCCCCCGGGTGATCGCCCACCGCGCGGCCGGCGCGTCGCCGTGAGCGCGCCGCCCTGGTCCGTGGGGCTCTCGCTGGCGCTGGCGGTGTCGCCGTTGACCCGCACGCTGGTGGCGCTGGTCGAGCGCGCGACGCACCCCGAGCCCGACCCGGCGATGGTGGTGTGGGCCGAGCGCTCGCCCTTCCTCCAGCGCGCCCTCATCGCGGCGTACCTCACCGTGGCGCTGGCCGTGGCGCTCACCGCGCTCGCCCGCCGTTGGCGGCGCCTGCGCGACGACCGTAGCTTCCGCGCAGCGCTGGCGGTGGGCGCCCTCGGGGCGGCGGCGGGGCTGTGGCCGTGGCGGTGATCCCGCTGGCGCCGGCGCTGGCGGTGCTCGCCGCGGCCGCGATCGCCGCGCGCTTCCCGGCGCGGTGGTCGCGGGCGCTGGCTGTGTTGTGCGCGGTGGGCGCGCTCGCGGCGGTGCTCGCCACGCGGAGCCTCTGGGAGGCCGACGTGCGGCGGGTGGTGTTCATCGCGTCGCAGGCGAAGGGCGCGTGGCTCGACCGCGCGGTCGACCTGCTGCTGGCGTCGTGCGCGCTCACCCTGGCCGCGGCGCTGCGCGCGTCGGGGGCGGGCTACGTGGTGGCCCTGGCGCTGGCCGCGGCCTCGCTGCTCTGCGGGTGGATGGCAGGGTGAGGCGGCCGCGCGCGCGGACGTGATACTACGGTCGACCATGGCGGACGAGTCCAAGGTCACGGTCATCCCTGGTGAATGGTGCCATCCCCTCTCGCTCGACCCGGTGAAGCAGGTGCTGCGCTTCGTCCAGGACTGCGACGACTACACCAAGGAGCTGCGCTTCAAGCACCAGTCGCCCGTGTTCAAGGCCCACCCGGGCATCGCGAGCACCTTCATCACCGACATGGCGGGCCTCGACTACGTGTTTGACGCGCCGCCCGAGGAGCTCGATCGCCTCGACGGCGACCCGGGCTTCGGCGGGCTCGCGTTCAACGTGGACATGCTCGACGGCGTCGTCCCCGCGCTCATGGGCCACGCGGGCAACCACGGCCCGGCGAGGGAGGTCGTCGTCGAGGCGATGAAGCTGCGGCGCGATTTCTTCGAGCCCGCGTGCTTGAAGATCCTGCACTACGGCATCCCGATGCTCCGGGTCGCGTCGCGGGGCGAGAAGGTGAACTTCCAGCACGCCCTCCACCACGCCGCGGTGGGCATCGCCTTCGAGTGGCTCTTCGGCATCACCCCGGGGCCCGAAGGCGCCGCGGCGCAGGGCTGGATCAAGGCCTGCTTCGGCCTCAAGGCCGACCACGCCCTCGCCAACGCCGTCGCCCGCGGGGCGTCGGGCCTGAAGGGGCGGCTCACCAACGGCCCCGTCTCCGCGCACCGCAAGTACGGCAAGCGGTGGATGGACGAGATCCGCCGCAGCGCTCCCTTCCAGGAGCAGTTCAAGCGGCTCAGGGTCGTCGCCAGCGGCGCGGTGCCCGAGCGGGACCTCCCGGCGCACCTGATGTTCGCGGCGAGCTTCAACTCCACCGGCGGGGCCTGGTCGACGCTGCACCCGGCGCTGGCCCAGCTCTCCGTCGACGCCGTCACGCGCGCCCGCCTCGCGCAGGAGCTCAAGGTCTTCCACGACGCCATCAAGGCAGACGAAGACCAGCCCGGCACCATCCGGAAGCTCGACCAGCTCCCCTTCCTCGAGGCGTTCTTCCTCGAGTCGATGCGGCTCTTCGGGCGGCCGCGGCACTACTACCGCCGCGCGATGAGGACCTTCGACCTGCCGGTCAGCACGCTCCCCGGCGAAGCCCCGAGGGCGGTGGAGATCAAGGAGGGCACCACGCTCTGCCTGGTCGCGACCGTCGCCCGGCAAGACCGCGCGGTGTGGGGCGACGACGCCTCGGTCTTCGACCCGGAGCGCTACCTCCGCGACGACCTGGAGGTGCAGAGCGCCCTGCTGCGTGGGGAGATCCGTCGGCCGCTGCGCGAGCGCGTGCGCGCCTTCGGCCCGTCCCCGAAGGGGAAGAACGCCTACGGCTGCGCCGGCGGAGACGTGGGCAAGATGCTCTGGAAGACGCTCGCCGCCGCCCTCGCCCGCTCGACGGACTGGCAGCTCTCCCCGTGGCCCGAGCCCGACGTCGACGCCTTCGACGGCGTCCGCCCGGGCGAGTTCGACTGGCTCAGGAAGTAGCGCGGCGCCGCGGGACTAGATGCTGACGCCCGTCTCGAGGTTCTTCGGGTTGAAGGTGTCGCAGGGCCACGGGCGCGTCGGGTGCGCCATGCGCCGGGCGTTCGCGGCGGTGATCGCCTCCGACAGCTTCTCCAGCGCGTCGTGGAAGCGCTGGAACACCCTGCGGCCGCGGTAGTCGGCGTCGAAGACCCCGGTGGCGTCGCCGACGTCCATCAGCCGCGGCATCCCGAGGCCCGTCAGCGCCATGATCAGCAGGTACTGCATCGACGCCTGGATGTCCGCCATCTCCCGCTCGGCGCCGTCGGCCCGCGGCGGGCGGATCTTGGTCCCCATGAAGGTCGGGTCGATGACGTACTCGTTCACGGTGCCGACGGCCTCGTGGAGCCCGGTCACGCTCCATACGAACTGCGCGAGCACGTCGATGAGCGAGTCCCTCGAGAAGCCCGGGAACCCCACCTCCTTCGGCGCCTTGTTGAGCTGGCGCCAGAAGTCCCGGAGGTAGACGTCACCCAGGATGTCCGCCTCGGTGGCATACGTGTCGATGTATTCGACGACGAAGCCGCGGACGACGTTGTAGAGCGCGAGCGCGTCGGCGAGCCACGGGAACCAGTCGCCGCCCGCCGCCGGGGTGACGCCGTCGCCCTCCAGGAGACCGTGCGCCTCGCCGACCTTGCGCCGCACCAGCTCGGGCACCGTGTGGAAGTTGAGCAGCCCCACCGCGTCGCCGAAGGCCTGCGCGAGCGACTCGTACGTGAGCGCGCTGGCGCGGTGCACGAAGCCGCGCTCGGGGCAGAGCGACTCGTACGCCCCGGCGTTGATGGTGATCGTGCGCCAGGTGAAGGGCTTGAGCATCAGCCGGAGGTAGTGCGTGGGCGGGAGCGCGAAGCGCGCCGCCGTGGTCACGTAGTTGCCGATCAGCCAGTGCACGCCCACGAGGTGGTCGACCACCGTGGTGCCGACCATCAGCGAGCAGCGCCATGCCCACTTCGCGTGCTCCCACCCCGGCTTGTTCGGGTGGTAGCAGACGTTCTCCCGGACGATGGCGATGGGGCGCTGGTCTTCGTCGAAGATCGCCCGCGCGCCGTAGCGCTCGAAGCCCTCCCGGACCTCATAGCTGGAGAGGTCGAGGTCGTGCTGCCACTTCGGCCTGACGAGGCCCTCCGGGTCGCCGATCTTCGGCGTGTAGGGCATCAGCCGCAGCGCGCCGAGCCCGGCGAAGGCCAGCCGGGACATCGCCGCGTCCGAGCTCATCTCCTTCCAGTAGTGGTACGGCCGGGCCATGTACGAGCCCAGCGGCAGCACCTCCTGGAAGGTGTCGCGCGCCACCTCGGGGCTGCGCCACTCGTTGCGCTCGCCGTGACGGTCGTTGAGCGGGAAGAGGTACCCGTTGCGCAGCAGCGACAGCAGGACGCGCCGCATCCAGGGCGAGGCGGGCCAGTCCTCGTCCTTCGTGGGGAGCTCGATCTGGTGCTCCCGGCCCCCGAAGGACAGCGTCAGGAGCGGCGGCGTCTCCTTCCACTGCGACGGCGGACGAACCCTGTCGACCGTCGGGAGGTCGCTGTTCCACTTCTTGATCGCGTTCTTGATCATCCAGAGGAAGAGCTTCGTGTGCCGGTCGAGGCTCTTCACGATGTACGAAGGCGCGCCGAAGTGCGCCTCCCTGCGGACGACGGGGGGCAGGGGTGAGTCAGCCATCGACCCGCGAGACTACCAGAGGTCGAGCGGGAGGGGTTTTGGTCGCAGCGCGGAGGCGCCGCTCAGGCGCGCTTGCCGAAGAGGGGCTCAGCCAGCCCGACGGGGCGCAGCACCGTGTCGAACCACCAGATGGCGCCGACGAGGAGGTTGCGCTTGTCGCCGAAGAACTTCGGCGGATTGCCCTTCGCCACGTGGCCGATGCCCTGGAGCGTCCACCCCGCCGCGAAGAGCCCGATACCCACCGGGGGGATGATCATCGCCGGCAGCGACGCCATGATCATCGGGATGCCCACGAGGTGCGTCGCCTCGCAGATGGGGTCGTCGTGGTACTCGCGGTAGTCCTTGAGCAGCGTCTGCCACTCGTCGTTGAGCAGGGCCATCGTTGAGCTATGCCTTCGTGGTGGGGGGAGGAGGCGCCGGGGCGGCCGCCGGGGCGCTGCTCGACCCGCTGTCACCGCTGCTGCCGCCGGTGGTGGTGCTGGGGGCGCTCGACCCGCCCTCGCTGCCGCCCGTCGCGGCGGGCGTGGCGGCCGGGGTGCCGCCGACCTTCGACCCGGTGCCGCCGTCGGCCTTCTTGTTCGACCCGCCGCTGTACGCGTCGGCGTACCAGCCGGAGCCCTTCAGGATGAAGTTGGCGGAGTTGATGAGCCGGCGCACGGCCTCAACCCCGCACGAGGGGCACACCTTCGTGGGATCGTCGGACATGCGCTGCACCTGCTCGAAGGCATGGCCACAAGCGCTGCACTGGTAGGAGTAGGTTGGCATCGGTGCCCCGACGGGTAATCCCGTGCGGCGCGACCGTCAACCGTTCTGACGCCGCGCCTTGGCCGCCGTGAGGGCCGCCTCGAGCTCGGCCTCCTCGCTGGCCTCGACCTGCGCGGCCTCTTCGGCGCCGGTGTTGACGCGCACGTTGGTGGGGCCCTGGGCGGTCGCGGCCACCGGCGGGGCGACGCCCATCTTGCGCTTCAATTCGTCGAGGGCCATGTCGGCGCCCTTGGACACCTCGAGGTCTTTGAAGCGCTGCGAGAGGGCGTCGCCGGAGTACTGCTCGGCCACCTCGGTCTGCGCGTCGGCCTCGGCCTCCATCTGCACGATCTTCTCCTCCATGCGGTTGAAGGTGTCGAAGGCGCTGTCGTTGGAGAGCCCCTGCATCGTCTCGTGGATGGCCTTCTGCGCCTCCGCCCGCTTCTTGCGCGCGACGAGGACGTTCTTCTTGCGCTTGGCCTCCTCGATCTTGTTGTTGAGCGTCTTGAGGGCGGTCTTGAGCTGCTCGACCGCGGTCTTCTGCTTCTGCCACTGGCGCTCGAACTCCGCCGAGAGGCTCTCGTGCTCCTTCTGCCGGAGCAGGGCCTCCTTGGCGAGCCCGTCGTCGCCCGCGCGCACGGCCATCATCGCCTTGCGCTCCCACTCCTCGGCGGTGGCGCGCTCGGTCTCGAACTGCTTGGCCAGGCGCTTCTCGTCGGCGATGGAGAGGGCGACCTGCTTCTTCGCCTCCCCGAGCTGGGTGTTCATCTCCAGGATGACCTGGTTGAGCATCTTCTCCGGGTCCTCACTCTTCGAGATGAGGTCGTTGAGGTTGCTCTTGATCAGCGAGGCCAGTCTGCCGAAGATTCCCATAGGGCTATTGGTTCTCTGTTCGCTGGAGTGATGGGGGGTGACGTCGCCTGCGATGGTGCTTCAGCCGCGCAGCGTCGCGACGTGCTGCGACGCCGCGATGCCGAGGTCGTCGATGACCGCCTGGAACTCGTTGGGGTCGAGGTTGTCGAGCGGCAGCGCCGCCGTGAGGTAGATGCCGTCGTTCTGGAGGCAGAACGCGCTGTGGAGCAGCCCCGAGCCGTTGAGCCGCAGGAGGTTCTCGAAGAGCGCCTCGCGGCCGGCGGTGCCCTCCACGGGCTCGTCGAGCACCCGCAGCCGGAACACCACCACCGGCGACTCGACCTTGATGGCCAGGTTGTGCAGCCCGGAGGCGTCGTCGGTCACCACGAAGAGGCCGCCCCCGAGGTCCTGGTAGGGGATGCCGAACTCGACGAGGAATCGCTCAACATCCTGTTCAGTCCGCATGATGGCGCGGGAGCCTAGCAGGCATCGCGGAGCGCACGCCAGCACCTCCTCGCGGGCCGCGTCCTCACAGCGACCAGAGCGCCACCATCGTCGCGGCGAGCGAGACCGCCACGCCCGCGAGCGCGGCCGTCAGCAGGTCGAGGTACCCGCCCTCCAGCCCGATGGAGCGCAGCAGCGAACGCTCGTCGCCCGCGTGCAGGATGATCCGGTCCTCGGGGCCGCCGCCCACGATCGCCATGGTGGAGTCCGCGCGGTACGAGCCCGCGGCCTTCGGGTCTTCGATGCGCCGGCACTGCCCGAGCACGTAGAGGGTCTCCCCGGGGTCGAGCACGCTCTCCTCGACGCTCCAGCGCAGGTGCGTGGCGCTCGGCCGCAGCGGGCCGACGGGGCTGGCGGCCAGGGCGCGCGCCACCGCGCTGATGCTGCCCTCCTTGAAGGTGGTCACGCTCGATCGCAGGTCGACCTCGGCGTGCTTCGGGTCGATGAGCCCGTCGCCGCTCGCGTCGACCACCGGGATGCGCGCGGGCCAGTACTCCCGCGCCACGAGCCGCGTCACCTGCGTCTTGCCGACGGCGATGGTCTCCTCGACGCGCAGCTCGACCCAGGCGTGCGGGCGCTTGTCGAGCAGGCCCGTCGCAGGGGCGCCGCCGTCGCGCACCCGCACCGCGAGCTCGACCACCCCGCCGCGGGCGTCGCGCAGCGGCACCGTCTCGGCCTCGCGCACCGGCGCCATCGCGCGATCGAGGTTGCGCCGCCGGTGGCGCACCACCACCACGAGCACGCCGGCGACGGCGCACACCACGAGCCCGAAGAGGTAGCCCGGCCGGCCGCGCGAGAGGGCGCTGCCCGCGGGCGACGACGTGATGTTGGCGACCTGCACGATGGCGCAGAGCAGGGCGGCGCCCGCCACGCCGAACACCTGGGGCCAGGCCGCGAAGGGGAGTACCGGGCCAGCGCGGCGCAGCAGGGCGTCGGCGAGGGGCCGGGCGCGCAGGACGTACCAGAGCCAGGCCAGCGCGGCGACGAGGGCCGCGGCGCCGCCCGCGAGGCGGCCCGCGACGGCGCTGGCGTGGGCGTCGATGCGGGGCTGCGCGGTGCCGTCGCCGGTGGTGACCGTGAGGGGGGTGACGCCGCAGCCGGTGAGGAACCCGCCCTCGACGCAGCCCTCCAGGAAGACGGTCTCGCCGTGGGCGATGCAGTGCGCGCGCAGCCGGCCGCCGAGGGGGACGTCCGCGAGCACGGTGCGGAACCACGGCTCGCGATCGGCCGGGACCACCAGCATGTCGAGGGGGTCGAAGACCGCGGGCTCGTGGGCGCGCACGCGGAGGGCCCCGTGGTCGACCGTCGCGCCCGCCGAGCGGAACCAGCTCGCGTCGCGCCGCCAGCCGCCGTTCTTGCCCGAGACGTAGTGCTCGTGCACGACCTCGCAGAGAGGCGGCCGGTCGCCCTCCGACGCGTGCACGGTCGCGGAGAAGCGGAGCGTCCCGGCGGACTGCACGGAGCTCGAGAGGTGCCGCAGGCGGTAGAGCGCCGAGGACGGGTCGAGCGCCTCGCGCAGGCCCTTCACGCCGGACACCGCGCCCCAGGCGGCGATGCCGAGCCCGAAGGACAGGACGAAGAAGGTCAGGAGCGCCCGCCCGAGGAGGCCGGTGCTGCGCTGACCCAGGAGCAGGCGTGACCCGAAGCCGGTGCGAGCCATAGGCCGGGGATGATGGCACGGCCGGGGCGGAGCGCGAGCGAGCCTACGGCTCCCGGGCGACGGCCTCGTGGCGCAGCGCCCACGCCTCGTAGGCAGGCACCCCGAGGGCCGCGAAGGACGGCAGGATCACCTCGTCGATGCGGCGGTAGAACGCCGGTGCGAAGCGCCACCGGGAGGCGATGCCGAGGGCGACGGCGCCGGGATCTTCGGGCGTCTCCGGGGCCGCGGGCACCTCACCGCCGTCGGGGCGGAGGCACCCGGCGTTCATCTGGTCGTAGTGGGCGAAGGCGAAGGCGAGGTCGGCCCCGAGCCACTCGCGCTCGTCGTCCGTGAGCCGCGGAAACACCACCCGCGCGAGGGCCCACCCGAAGCGGTCGTGCAGCACCTCGTCGCGCAGGAGGGTGTCGATCACCGAGGCCACGCAGGGGTCGGTGGCGCCGTCGCGCAGCACGCCGAGCAGCCCCACGGAGGCCGCCTCGCCGACGCAGAACATCGACGCCGTCCACCGGGCCACGAAGAGGTGCGCGGGGAGCGCGTCGTCCACGAGGCGCAGGTGCCCCGGGGCGAGCGTCGCCTCGTCGTAGCCGCCGAAGGCCTCGGCGACGCGGGCGCACAGCTCCGTGTGCCGGGCCTCGTCCTGGAGCAGCCGCGAGGCGGCGCAGCTTACCTCCAGGGGTAATCCCGCCTCCGGGAAGCGCGCGATGAGCTCGCCGAAGACCACCATCGAGCGGTACTCCGCCTCGACGCGCGCGGCCCACCCCCGGCGCACGCGCTCGCGCAGCGCGTCGGGAACGCCCGCGGGGTCGAGGCGCTCCCACGGGGGCGCCGGACGCGGGCCGTCGAGCATCCGCCGGTGCATCGAGCGGAAGAGCTTCTCGTCGGTGCCGAGCGGGACGCGCCGGCGCACCACCGGGTCAGCCGTTGCCGGGCGGCGGGAGCGGGCGCCGCGGGGGCGGCGGGCGGTTGATCGTCGGCTGCGGCGGGTGGGCCGGGGTGTTGGGCGAGGGCAGCGGGTACGGCCGCGGCGGCGGCGGGGGATTGACCGTGGGCATCTCGAGCGCGGCGTCGGGCACCTCCACCACGGGCGGCGGCGGGGGTGGTGGCGGGGGCGGCGGGGGATTGGGCGGCGGGTCGGGCGGGCGGTTGATGGTCTCGACGGGCTGGTTGACCGGCGGCTCCGGGGGACGCGAGCACGCGGCGGTGGTGACCGCGGCGCCCGCGAGCGCGATGAGGCGGGCGCGGAGCCGGGCGAGGCGCTCGGGGTCGACGTGGGTGGCCATCGGAGGGAGACGCTACACCACCGCCGCGGGGCGGTGGGAGGGGGGGGGGATGGGGCGCTACTTCACGGGCTTGCTCGTGTGCTCCTTGCCGTCGAAGCGCAGGAGCGTCGGGCGGCCGTCGAACTGCGTCGCGAGGGAGCACGGGCGCCGCCAGACCCGGAAGAGGTTCTTCAGGGTCTCCTTGCCCTTCTCCTGGTCGAGGTCGACGCCCTGGTGCTCGTGGCGCAGCAGCAGCTCGCCGCGGTTCTCGTAGTTGCCGTCCTCCACGAAGATGAAGGGGTTGCCGAAGTTGGTCATCTGGAAGAGCAGCTTCTCCTTGATGGCCTTGAACTCCCGCGTGTCGATCTCGAAGCGGTCGTTGCGGTTCGACCACGCGTAGGTGAAGAGCTTGTTCTCGATGACGAACTCCGGCGTCAGGAACTCATCGATGAACATCACGTCCGTGTAGAGCGCGCGCACCTCGAAGATCTTCTTGCGCCCGAGCCCCAGCTGCCGGTCCCAGTGCAGCCGGTCTTCGAGGTTGGTGCAGTCCTCCCACTCCTTGCCGAAGCGGCCCTTGTTCCACCGCTCCTCGATGTTGCGATAGAGCTCGACGCCCAGCTTGTAGGGGTTGAGGTTCTTGCCGCCGCCGCCCATCACCGAGGCGTTGCGGTCGGAGTAGTCGATGATCTCGCTCGCGTCGCACGCGAAGCCCGTCATGATCTTCGAGTGCCAGAACGAGTTGTGGTTGACCACGCCCCCCGCCGCGTAACGGTGCGTGTCCTCGACCGAGATGTCGTAGACGTCCGAGCGGCCGCGCTCCAGCGACACCACCTCGTCGTCCCAGCGCTCGGCCTTCGTCCAACGGTGCCCTGAGACGTAGGCCTCCAGCGCCGCCTGCTTGCGCTCCAGGCCGAAGCCCACCACCTCGGCGAAGCGCGCCGCCGACGCGCCCGCGACGTGGACGTGCCAGCAGCCGTCCTTCTGCGCCCGCCGCCGGGAGAGCACCCCGAAGTTCAACAGCAGCAGCTGCACCTGGCGCGACATCTCCGCCGACGCCGTCGACAGGATCACGCCCTGCCGCCCCGCGTACCCGTCGCAGTCGAAGTACGCCCGCAGGAAGGCCTGCACCACCGCGGCCGGTGAGCGCATCACCTTCGCCGGGACCCGCTTGCGCGCCGCGCTCGGCCCCTCGGTGAGCCCGAAGCTCTCCACCATGAGGTCTGACAGCGCCTCGGCGTGCACCAGCACCCGGTAGCGGTTGCCGTCGAGGTGCGTCTGCGCCTCCAGCCCGAAGGCGTCGTGGATCAAGGTCGCGAAGCGCACCGCCTGCGGGAGGTCGCCGGTGGTCAGCCCGAGGTGGCGCTTCACGCGGCTGATGTGCCCGTCGCCCACCAGGTACCCGAGGATGGCCCCCACCCGCGCGTCCAGGGTCGCAGGGATCTTCAGCGCCTTGCGCCGGGCGGGGAGCACCCACGGGGTCTCCTCGTAGGCCGTCGCCTCCAGCGCCTGCGCCACCGCCGCGCCCGAGCGTGTCACCCGACCCGCGCGGTGCCGCAGCACCGTCCACACGCTGACGCCGGCCTCTTCGGCCACGTCGTCGAGGGTGACCGCGCGCGCCTCCGTGTACGACAGCGCGACCTCGTCCCGGGCCCACATTCCCCCGCCGCCCGAGACCTGCACGCGATCGCCCGGCGCGAGCTCGTCGAGCCGCTTCCAGGTCTCGCCGTCGGCCAGCAGCACCCGGTGGTTGACCGAGCCGCAGAGCTCGATGCCGCGCCGCGTGCGCATGGTCACCGTCTCGTGGTCGCGGATCACGTTCTGGTCATAGACCCGACGTGGCGCCTCGCCGTCGAACACGGTGTCGCTCGCGCCCTCGACGAGCTCGCGCATCGTGACCACGCCCGCCGCCGTGAACACCAGGCTGTCCGGGTGCAGGCAGGCCCACCCCTCGTTCATGACCTTGGTCTGCGCCTGCGGCCAGAAGTAGTAGGCCTCCTCGCGGATGACCTCCAGCACGTCGCGCTCCCACCGCTCCAGCGGCGCGTTCTCCAGCAGGAACCACAGCACGTCGCGCATGGGCTTCTCGGGGAAGCGCTTGGTCTGCGCGGCCTCGGCGTCCATCTTCGCGCGCTGCGCGTCGAGGTACTCCTTCGGGTTGATGAACGAGTCCATGTACCCGCTCGACTTCAGCCGCGGAACCTCCTCGGCGGGCGCGTTCTCGTCCTTCTCGGGCGCGCGCGGACGGCCCTCCAGCATGCGCCCCGGCGGGTCGATGAGGTTCTCCAGCGAGTGGCACACGTCGATGAACTCCTCCACGGGGCTCACCCCGTAGCGGTCCATGTGCCGGCGCACCCGCGAGGCGTGGTTGGCGAAGGTGTCGATCCACTTGCGCGTGGGCAGACGGTCCATGCGCGAGACCACCATGTCCTCCGCGCGGCCGGGGGGGCGGCGGTCCTGGTCGGTCACCTTGAAGGCGTAGTTGTTCTTGAAGAAGTCGTTGTGGCCGCAGACGTGCGCCATCACCAGCTTCTGGTCGGTGAGCGAGTTGCCCTCCAGCAGGTAGGCCACGCAGGGGTTGTTGTTGATCACCATCTCGTAGATGCGTGACAGCCCGTACTCACTCGACTTCTTCAGCCGCTCGTAGTCCATCCCCCAGCGCCAGTGGGGATAGCGGGTGGGGAAGCCCCCGAAGGCCGCCACCTCGTTCATCTCGTCGAAGCTCAGCACCTCGAAGATCTGCGGGAAGAAATCGAGCCCGCTGCGCCGCGCGTAGCCCTCGATCTTCTCCTGCCACTCGCGCAGATACTCCGGGAGCGCGGCCCGCAATCCGGTGGACTCCATTCCCCGCCTACCGTCCCTTCCCGAGGAATTCCTTGATCGACTCCATGATGGCGTCCTTGTCGCGAATCTCCGAGGTCACCACGCGCTCGTCCTTGCCCAGGTGCTCGCGCAGGTCCTTCACGAATTGCCCCGAGCCGTAGGGGCTCTCCACCTGCCCGTAACAGAACATGTTGGCCCCCGGCAGGATCTTGCTCTTCAGGATTTCAATACACTGAAGGGTGTCGTCGACGGACCAGTTGTCCCCGTCGCTGAAGTGGAAGGGGTAGACGTTCCAGTCGGATGAAGGGAAGCGCCGCGCCAGGATGTCCGCGCAGAGCTTGTACGCCGACGAGATCATCGTGCCGCCCGACTCGCGGGTGTGGAAGAAGGTCTCCCGGTCGACCTCGCGCGCCACCGCGTCGTGGATGATGTAGACCGACTCGATGCCCTTGTATTGAGACCGCAGCCACGTATCGAGCCAGAAGCTCTCGATGCGCACGATCTCCTTCTGCTCGTCGCCCATCGAGCCCGAGACGTCCATCATGTAGACGATGACGGCGTTGGCCACGGGCTGCACGCTGGTGCTGGTGCCGCGGTAGCGCCGGTCTTCGCGGATGGGGATGATGGCGGGCTTGGAGGGGTTGTAGCCGCCCGAGGAGATCTGCCGCTTGAGGGCCTCGCGGTAGGTGCGCCGGAAGTGGCGCAGCGACTCCGGGCCCGAGCGCTGGATGCCCGTGTACTTGTCCTTGTCGGCGACGATGCGCGCCTTGCCCTTCGGGTCGATGCGCGGCAGCTGGAGTTCTTCGCCGAGGATCTTCGCGAGGTCGTCGAGCGCCACCTCCACCTCGAGGGCGTGCTCGCCGGCGTCCTTGCCGGCCTTCCCCTTGCCGTCGCCCTCCCCCTCCTCGCCGCCGTCCATCGGGTCGCCGGGCTCGCCCTTGCCGCGCCCTACGCCCCCCGACTGCTTCTCCCCGAAGCGGAAGCGCGGCAGGTCGATCTGCGGCACCGGGATGGTCACGGTGTCCTTGCCCTGCCGGGCCACGAGGTCGCCGTGGGAGATGTACCGCTTGAGGTTCTCGCGGATGCGGCCCTTCACGATGTCGCGGAAGCGCGCGTGGTCCTGGTCGATCTTGAGCGCCATCGGTCGTCGATCACCTCCGCCGGGAAGCACCGTGACGGTCATCGCCGCGGGCGTCCGTGGGGTCACCGTACCACGGTGAGGGAGAGCGACGAGGCGCGGATGCTGGCGGCGACGGAGCGCCGTCGGTGCGCCGGGTCAGCCCCCCGGAGCCGGGGCCGCGCGTACGCCCGCGTCGCGCACCGCGTTGCGGCACCGTATCTCCAGCACCGGCACCCCCGCGTCCTCCGGGATCGGCCACGCCGTCACCGCCGGGATGCAATCCGGCGCCCCCTCCAGCTGCGGCTGGTCCAGCCTGAAGCGATAGCGCGCCGGCGTGGGCGCGCTCTCCCGCGCGCAGACGCCCCGCTGCGGGTCGAGCACCTCCTCGCGCAGGATGCCGTCCCACCGCGCCGCCTCGAAGCTCTCGCCCGGCGCCAGGGTGATCGAGCCCGGCTGCCCGAGGCCCCCGTAGCCCGCGCCCGCGTCGGCCGTGCACAGCGGCATCTGCCCGATGGGGAAGGCCTTCACCCGCTCGACCCGCGCGCCGCCCGCGTACACCGCCGCCCGGTCGGAGCTCACGTTCACCCGGTGCGCGTGGATCAGCTCGTTGGTGTCGGGGTTGGTCAGCAGCCGCAGCGGCACCCGGTCGATGTTCTTCACCCGCAGCCGAAGCACCACCCGCTCGGTCGGGCCAGCGTCCGGCGGACCCGCGTCCACCCGCCGCCCGCCCGCGTCGCGCGCCACCACCACGGGCGCCACCACCACGGGCGCCCTCGGGGGGTCGCTCTTCTCGCAGCCCAGGGCCAGCGCCGCCAGGGCGCCCATCGTCGCGTGCCGCATCACGGGTTGAGCTCGCGCAGGCCGAGCTCCTTCATCTTGATCTGGAGGCTCTTGCGCGAAATCTTCAGCAGCCGCGCGGCCTGCGTGACGTTGGTGTTCGTCTGGTCGAGGGCCTTCATGATGAGGTCGCGCTCCAGGGCCCGCGTGCGCTCTCGCACCACGCCCTTCAAGCCGCCGGGCGCGTTGGGGTCGCCGTCCTCGTCGTCGTCCCCGGCGCCGCCGCCGGCCCCGCTGCCCGCCGTGCTGCGCACCTCCGTCGAGAGGTCGCGCAGCCGGATGGTGTTGTCGTCGGCCAGCAGCACGCAGCGCTCGATGACGTTCTCCAGCTCGCGGATGTTGCCCGGCCAGCCGTAGGCCAGCAGCGCGTCCCGCGCCTCCGCCGAGAGCTGGCTCACGGGCTTCTTGAAGCGCCCGGCGTACACGCCCAGGAAGTGCTCCACCAGCAGGGGGATGTCCCCGCGCCGCTCGCGCAGCGGCGGCAGGTGGATGGGCACCACGTTGAGCCGGTAGTAGAGGTCCTCGCGGAAGCGACCCGCGGCGATCTCCTTCTTCAGCTCGCGGTTGCTCGCCGCGATGAGCCGCACGTCCACCGTGATCGGCTTGATGCCGCCCACCCGGTCGATCTCCCCCTCCTGGATGGCCCGCAGGAGCTTCACCTGCATCTCCACCGGGATCTCGCCGATCTCGTCGAGGAAGAGCGTGCCCGCGTGCGCCAGCTCGAAGCGCCCGGGCTTGCTGTTGACCGCCCCGGTGAAGCTCCCGCGCTCGTACCCGAAGAGCTCGGCCTCCATCAGGTCGCGAGGGATCGCCCCGCAGTTCACCCGGATGAAGGGCTTGTCCTTGCGCGAGCTGTTCTCGTGCAGGGCGCGCGCGATGAGCTCCTTGCCCGTGCCCGACTCGCCGCTGATGAGCACCGTCGCGGTCGTGTCGGCCACCTTGTCGAGGATGCCGTACACGTCGACCATCGCCGGGTCGTTGGAGATGATCTTGTAGCGCCCCTTGCCGAGGCCCTCGATCTGCACGTCGCGGGTGCGCAGCTCGCTCGTGCGCAGCGCCTTGGCGATGACGTTGCGCAGCTCGGCCAGGTCGAAGGGCTTGGCCACGAAGTCGAAGGCCCCGAGGCGCATCGCCTCCACCGCGATGTCGATGGTGCCGTACGCCGTGATCATGATCACCGGCAGGTCGGCGCAGTGCTCCTGGCAGTACCGGAGCACCGCCATGCCGTCGATGGTGCCCATGCGCAGGTCGGTGACCACCGCGTCGATGTGGTGCTCCTTGAGGGCCTCGATGGCCTGCGCCCCGTCGCCCACCTCGTGCACGTCATGGCCGTCCGCCTGCAACTGGGCCGACACCACGCGGCGGATGTTCGCCTCGTCGTCGGCCACGAGAATCTGTTTCCTACCGCCCAGCATGATGCGCGGACTCTACCCCATCTCCCCGCGGCCCCACCAACGCGCGTTGGCCCCGTCCGTGCTCTGCTCCCCCGCGATGACCCCGACGCCCGCCTCGCGGCCCTACCCCCTCCTCGTGGCCCTCGCCGCCGTGATCTCCGCGTGCGCGAGCGAAATCACCGCGGCGCCCGCCGACGTCACGACCGCCTCCGACGCGACGGACGTGGGCCGCGATGTGCCAGCCGACGCAGGCGCCGACGCCCCCGCTCCCCTCGACGTGCCCCTCGACCGTGGCGTCGACGTCGTGCCCATCGACAGCCCGACCGAGGATGTTCCGCCGGTCGACGTCGCGCCCATCGACGGAGGCACCTCCCTCGCCTGCCTCACCGGCGGAACGCCTCCCCCCCAGGTGTGCGCCCGCGCCCTCTGCGGCAACGGCCGGGTCGACTCGTGCCAGCGCTGCGTGCCCTGCATGGGGGGCGGTCCGGGGGGAGGTCCGCCGCCGCCGCGCGACGCGGGCGTGTGCTGCACCGACGAGCCCGAGCAGTGCGACGGCGACGCGCTCGGGGGCGCCACCTGCGCGTCCCTCGGCTACGCGGGCGGATCCCTCCGCTGCGGCGACTGGTGCGGCCACGACGCCCGCGGGTGCAACGCCTGCGCGATCAGCGCGCATACGCGGCAATGTATTCGCGCGGACGTCGCCGGGGTGGCGCCCTCGACCCTCGCGCTCGCCGCCACCGACGCGGAGATCTCCGTCGCGTGGGTGAGCGACGACGGGGCCGCGGTGCACTTCGCGCGCTACAGCCCCTCCCTGGCGAAGCTCTCCGAGCGCGACTGCCTCGGGGTGGGCCCGGCGCGGGGCCTCGCGCTCGCGGCGGTCGCCGGGGGCTGGCTGCTGGCGGTGGGCACCGAGGCCGGCACGCGCACCGTCCCTCTCAACCCCGACGGCAGCAACCGCGGCGCCGGGTCGCTGCTCCCGCTCGGGGTGATGCCCATGCTGGCCGCGCGCCCCGCCGGGGGGCCGCTGCTGGTGGGCACGCGCGAGGGCGTGGTGCGCGGCGCCGTGGTCGACGCCGACGGCGCCCTCGTGAGCGCCCCGGCGGTGCTGATCACCGACGAGGTCGAGGCCGGCTACGGATCGGCGGCGTGGGTGGGCGACGGCTGGCTGGTGGCCTCGCGCGGCGGCCGCGGCGCCGGCGGCGACCTCGGCGTGCTGGCGACCCACGTGGCGCCGGACGGCCGCGCGGGCGCGCCGTGGCAGCCCGTGGGCGCGCAGACCGAGTACCCGCAGGTGGCCTTCGCCGACGGCGCCGTGTGGCTCACCTACGCGAGCTTCGGCGGGGCGTCGCCGGGCATCGCGCGGGTGCGGGTCGACACCTTCGGGCGCGCCATCGGCGAGGGCCTCGACCTCGGTCACGTCCCGACGTACTTCAACCCGTCGCCGATGGTGGGGGTGGGGCGCGACAGCTTGATCCTGCTGGGCACGTACACGGGCAGCACGGGTCACGGGCGGCGCCTGGAGGTGAGCCGCGTCGACGACGCCGGCAACACGGTGGTCGATCCCTACGCCATCACGGCGGGGCCCGAGCTGGTGCACAGCTACCGCGTCGCGCGCGTCGGGGCCGACGCGGTGATCGCGTGGGTGGGAAGCGGGTACCCCGGCCGGGTGGGCCTCGCCGTCGTGAACCCGTAGTACGTCTTCCGGAGGGGACTCGCAGGCTTGGAGGTGCGCTGGGTTCGCGGGCGCCCTCACCGCGCTGCCGCGCGCCCTCACCCCCATCGGATGATGCTCATCGTTGCCCTCTTCGTGCGCGAACCGCTTGTAGGCTGCGGGTTCCGGGCTACCCGCACACCTTCGCGCGCCTTGGCTGCCGCGGGTTGAAACCCTGATCCTTCCCGGAATGTTTCTGGCCTTGCGGGCCAAGGCCAGGATCGCTGTTTCGTGGGCCCCCTTCCCCGCCGCCGCGCGCCCTCACCCCCATCATCCGATCTCATCGCTGCCCTCATCGTGCGTAGAGCGCTTGCAGGCTGCGGCTCCGGGCTACCCGCACACCTTCGCGCGCCTCGGCTGCCGCGGGTTGAAACCCACGGCAGCCAAGGGAAAGCCCGCGGCGGGCTGGTCACTGTGCCTGGACATCGGACAGGCCGCTTGCGGCCTTCACCTTGGCTGCCGTGGGTTTCAACCCGC
>JAUSAZ010000048.1 GCA_030652255.1 Myxococcales bacterium
GGCGGCATGGGGCAGCACTCGTACATCGACATGGGCGGGATGTTCACCGTCCTCAAGGTGCGCGACGACGTGAGCACCGCGGACCCCGCGGGCTGGTACCAGGCGCCCGCCGGGACCGTACCCGCGGCGGCGGATGAGGCGCGGCTGCGGGCCGACGGCATCGACGTCACCCGCACCTGGCGGCGGGGCTGAGCCGCCGTCACCGGCAGCAGGCGTTGGCGGAGCTCTCGGCGAGCGGCGCGTCGAGCGCCTCCGCGAGCGCCTCGAGCTGCTCGCGCAACACCCCGACCTCGGCGTGTAGCGACGGCGAGAGCGCCTCCGCGCCGCGCATCGCATCGAGGCCGGCGCGCGCTTCGGGCGCGAGGCCATCGAAGGTAGCGTCGGGCAGCGCGAGCACCAGCGCCGTCACCGCCTCGGCCGCGGGCGCGTCGCCCGCGAGCTCGGCGGAGACAGCGGCGCAGAGGGCCGTGGCGCGGAGCGCGTCGAGCAGGGCGTCGGCCTGGGCGCGGTGTTCGGGGGCGAGGCCCACGAGGGAGGTCGGCAGCGCCTCGACGACGTCCGCGAGCTCGGTGGCCAGCCACGCGGTGAGGGCGCCCACGGCCTCGCTCGCGCGCTGCGGCCGTGCAGCGACGAGCGCCGCGGGCAGCTCGACGCGGAGTCGGCGGGCCACCTCGGGCCACGACAGCGACGCGCGCGACAAGCGAAAGAACACCGCGCTACCCGACGCTCGGCGCCGCAGGGTGGCCCACCCCCGGGAGCGCCCGGTCGCCGGATCGGGCGGGAGCATCGCCGCCCAGAGCATCGGCACCGGCACCCAGTGGGGCGGATACTTGAAGCGCGCCACGTCGAGCACGAGCGCGAGGTCGCGCTCCGCGTGGAAGCCCGCCACGGGGGAGAAGTGCCCGTCGCCGGTCTGCCCCAGCCCGGCGCGCGAGTACGAAATCACCAGCACCGGGCCCTCCGACGAAGCAGCAGCCGCCCGGAGATCGGCGCGGAAGGCCTGGACGCTCGAGTCGCTGGCGCGGTGGGTGCTCGGGCTCACGCCGTTGCAGCGCGCGAGGCACGAGAACTGGTCGAGCGTGATCCCCGCGCTGCGCACCGCCTCCAGTGGGAGGCAGCAGTCGAGCAGCTCCTCGCTGTACCAGCGCCACGGACCCTTCCACAGTCGCCCCGGATCGACGCCCAGCGCGTTGAGCGCGACCACCAGCGTCCCCAGCCCGCAGAAGGCCGGGTCGGCCTGCGTATGGAACTGCTCCGCCAGCGCGAACCACCCCTCCAGGTTGCCCTCGGCGAGCGCCTCGCGAAACAGCGCCCGCCCTTCGGCGCTCGCGAAGGGCACCAGGGTCGGGGGCAGCGGGCGGCGATAGAATCCCTCGTCAGGCATCATCGGGGTCGAAGGAGAGCCGTACCACGGCGCCCGTGGGCGAATCGACCGGGCGTCTCGTCACGAATGGACCGGGCTCGACTAGAAGCCAGGGATGAAGTCCCGGAGCCCTCCCGAGCCCAACAGGCGGGGCGCCGGGGCCACGAAGGAGAGAGCGCTGATGAACAACGAGATCCGAGCGAAGCTTCTGGCGATGGTGTCCGTCGCGCTGGGCGGCGTGGCCGCTGGAGGGTGCGCGAGCAGTCCCCCGGCGATGGCCCAGGCCCCCGGTGCCCACGCCGCGCACGGCGCCCACGGTCCGGGCTGCGGCTGCGGCGGGCACATGGCCCAGGGCGGCAGCTGCGGCGGGCACATGGCCCAGGGCGGCGGCGCGCACGCGGCCCACGAGGGCCCGTGCGGTGCGAGCTGCCCCTGCCACGGGGGCCACGGGGCGGCGGCGACGACGGGCTCGGCCCCGGCGGGAGCGGCCGCGGGCCAGGCCATGAGCTGCGGCCAGAACGGCAGCTGCGGCGGGCACATGGGCGCCGCGCCCGCGCCGGGCACCAGCGCCGCCCCCGCGACGCCCGCCCCTGCGACGCCGGCTCCGGCTCCCGCCCCCGCCCCGGCCCCCGCCCACTCGCACTGATCGACGTCGGGCTGGTACCGTCTCGCGGGAGAGGAGCAGCCCGACGTGCCGTCGTCGGGTCCACCGGATGACCCACCGCGCGCGTCTCGGAATACTCCTGTCGGTATTCGTCGTCGGCTGCGGCGTCACGCCCGACGACCTCGACCTCGGCGACGCCGACCCCGACGCCGCGTGGGAGGACGACGCCGTGCCCGCGGACGAGGGCGACCCCGTCGACGCCGTCCTCGACGCCCCCTCCGACGCTCCCTCCGACGCTCCCTCCGACGCTCCCTCCGACGCTCCCTCCGACGCTCCCTCCGACGCCCGCCGGGACGCCTCTCCCGACCGCCCCGCGGACGCCTCGCTCGACGTCCCCCGCGACCGCCCCGCGGACGCCCCGCGGGTCGACGCGCCCGCCGATCGGCCCGACCGCGCCGACGTCGCCGCCACCGATCGTCCCTCCGACCGGCCGGTCGCCCTCGACGGCGGGTGTCCCCCCGAGATGGCGCTCATCCAGGGGCGCGTCTGCGTCGACCGCTGGGAGGCGCACCTCGAAGCCCGCGACATGGACGGCGGCGTCTCCGCGTGGTCGCCGTACACCAACCCCGGCACGCGCTGGGTGCGCGCGGTCTCGTCCGAGGGGGAGGTCCCGCAGGGGTACATCACCGGCGTGCAGGCGCGCGACGCGTGCAGCAACGCCGGCAAGCGGCTCTGCGCGCTCGCCGACTGGGTCGCCGCCTGCCGCGGGCCGTCCAATCAGGTCTACCCCTACGGCAACACCTACGTGCGCCGGCGCTGCAACGAGGGCCGCACGCCTCACCCCGTGGTGCAGTTCTACGGCACCTCGGTGGGGGTGTTCACCTCCGAGCGGATGAACAACCCGGGCATCAACCAGCAGCCCGACAGCCTCGCGCGCACCGGCGCCTTCACCGGCTGCGTCTCCCCCGACGGGCTCGCCGACATGGTCGGCAACCTCCACGAGTGGATCGACGACCCCAACGGCACCTTCAAGGGCGGCTTCTACGCCGACGCGGAGATCAACGGCCGCGGCTGCCTCTACACCACCACCGCGCACAGCCTCGGCTACCGCGACTACTCCACCGGCTTCCGCTGCTGCGCCGCGCCGCGCTGAGCCCCGCTCAGCCCCCGCGCACCACCCGGTTGCGGCCGCCCTCCTTGGCCCGGTAGAGGGCGGCGTCGGCCCCCATCAGCATCGCCTCGGACGTCACCGCGGCGGGGTCGCCGAGCGCCGCGGCGTCGATCACCCCGAGGCTCGCCGTCACCAGCACGGGCTTGCCCTTCGGCCGCAGCTCCATCGCCTCGATGGCGAAGCGCACCCGCTCGGCGACGATCATCGCGCCGTCGCCCGGCGTCTCCGTGAGGATCATCGCGAACTCCTCGCCGCCGTAGCGGCACGCCGCGTCGGTGGCGCGGCTGTGCGTGGACAGCGTCTCGCCGATGCGCTGCAGCGCCATGTCCCCGAAGGGGTGCCCGTACCCGTCGTTGAGGCGCTTGAAGTGGTCGACGTCGATCATCACCAGCGAGAGCACCCGGCCGTAGCGGCGCACCGCGAGCACCTCGTCCGCGAGGCGCTGGTTGAAGTACCCGCGGTTCCACAGCCCGGTGAGGCCGTCGAGCTGCGCGCGGGCGGCGAGCATGTCGTGGAAGCGCTTGGTGCGGAGCGCGGCGCGCACGCGGGCGCGGAGCTCCGCGGGGTCGAAGGGCTTGGTGACGTAGTCCACCGCGCCGAGGTCGAAGCCGCGGACCTTGATGTCCACCGCCTCGGCGCCCGTGAGGAAGATCACCGGGATCATCGACGTGGCGGGGTCGGCCTTCAGCCGCGAGCACACCTCCATCCCGCCCATCCCGGGCATCTCCACGTCCAGCAGGATCAGGTCGGGCTGCAGGCTCGCGGCCATCGCCAGTCCTTCGGCGGGCGTGAGCGCGTGCTCGATGCGCAGTCCCTCGGGGCGCAGCCGCACGTCGAGGAGGGCGTGGATCTCCGGCGAGTCGTCGATCGCGAGGATGGTCTGCATGGCTGCGTCGATCTCCTTTCGTCCTCAGCCCGTCTCCGCGACGGCCTCGCAGGGCCGGGCCCGCTCGCCGACCGCGATGAGCCGCGCGGCGAGCGTCCGGGTCTCCTCGAGGCCCGCCCCGCGTCCGAGGGCGAGCTCGAGCTCCCCAGCGGCGACCGTGATGGGCCCGAAGCCGTAGCCCCCGGCGGCGCCCTTGAGCTGGTGGGCCATGCGCTTCGCCTCGTCGGCGGCGCCCGCGTCGAGCGCCTCACGCAGCGCGTTCATGCGCGCCGGCAGGCCCGCCACGAAGGCGTCGATGATCTCCACCATGTCGGCGTCGCCCGCGAACTCCGAGTACAGCGCCTCGCCCGACGGCGCCGCGGGGGCGTCGGACGGCGGCGGCGGCGCGGGCTGCGGGGCGGGCAGCGCGGAGGTCATCCGCTCGCGCGGGGCCGACGGGGCGACCGAGCGGCGCAGCACGACGGGGCCCTCCGCGCGCTGCTTCTCCGCCCACTGGCGCACGGTCTCGACCAGCCGCGTCCGTTGGATGGGCTTGGTGAGGTAGTCGTCGCAGCCGGCGGTGATGCACCGCTCGCGGTCGCCCGCCATCGCGTGCGCCGTGAGGGCGACGATCGGCCCGCGGTAGCCCTTCTGCCGCAGCCTCGCGGTCGCGCCGTAGCCGTCCAGCTCGGGCATCTGCATGTCCATCAGCACCACGTCGAAGGGCGAGCCGGACACCGCCGCGGCGAGGGCGCGCTCCACCGCGGTGCGGCCGTTGCCCGCGATCACGACCGCGGCGCCGGCCTTCTTCAGCACCGTGGAGATCAGGAGCTGGTTGTCGACGCCGTCCTCGGCCAGCAGCACCGCGCAGCGCAGCGGCCCGGCGCTCGGGTCGACCTTCGGGCCTTCGCCCCCCTCGGGGATGTCCGCCTCCGTGAGCCCCACGAACATCCGCACGCCGTCGAGGGGGCCAGTGTCCACGCTCATCGTGAACGAGCTCCCGCGCCCCGGCAGGCTCTCCACCGTGATGTCGCCGCCCATCATCCGGGCGAGCTGCTGGCAGATCACGAGCCCGAGGCCGGTGCCGCCGTACTGGCGCGTGGTGCTGTTGTCCGCCTGCTGGAAGGGCTGGAAGAGCCTCGCCGCCTGCTCGCGGGTGAGCCCGATGCCCGTGTCGGCGACCTCCAGGGAGAGCGTGCCGGGCAGGTCGCAGCGGGCGATGATCCGGACGCTGCCCCGGTGCGTGAACTTGATCGCGTTGCCGACCAGGTTGAGCAGGGTCTGCCGCAGGCGCGTCGGGTCGCTGTGGATGGTCTCCGGGATGGGGGTCTCGAACTCCACCGCCAGGTCGAGGCCCTTGTGCATCGCGCGCACCCGCATGAGGGAGCACACGTCGACGATGATCTGGCTGGGCGAGCAGGGCACGCACTCCACGGTCATCTTGCCAGCCTCGATCTTCGAGAGGTCGAGGATGTCGTTGATGACCGAGAGCAGGTGCTCGCCGTTGCGACGGATGGTCTGCACGTGGTTGAGCCGCTCACTGGCGGTGATGGCCGGGTCGAGCATCAGGTCGGCGTACCCGATCACCGCCGTCATGGGCGTGCGGATCTCGTGGGACATGTTGGCGAGGAACTCGCTCTTCGATCGGCTGGCCTCGGTGGCGACGGCGAGCAGCGCGGCCTCCCGCTCGATGGCCTCGACGGAGGCGGCGTGGCGCGCGGTGACGTCCTCCGCGGCGGCCTGGCGCGCGGCGATCTCCCACATCTCGCGCTGCCCCTGGACGCACGACGTGACCAGGAAGAGGTCTTCGAAGAGCACCCAGCCGACGTGCTCGACGGAGCGGGCCAGCGTCGGAAGCGCCACGCCGTAGACGCTCATCGGGTCGAGCAGGCCGCGCGCGACGTGGTCGACCGCGGTGACGATCGACGCGGTGATCAGCACCCGCCAGTCGCGGTAGAAGGCCAGGAAGGCGAGCGAGCCGAAGATGTGGAAGTGGGTCTCGATGCGCCCGCCCGTCAGGTGGACGAAGAGCCCCGAGAAGCCCACCTGGCCCGCGGCGATCATGTGCCGGGTGAGGGGGGCGGTGGGACAGCGCAGCGCCATCACGATCGGCGGCACGGAGAGCAAGCCCCCGAGCAGCAGGGCCGACCAGACGTGGAGGTGCACCGACCGGCGCGCGCCCTCCCACGCGTAGGGCGACACCGCGAGCGCCAGCGCCATCGCCGCGAGCCACTGCGCGCCGAGCAGCGCCGCGAACATCCGGTCGGTGCGCCGGGTCACCTCGTCGCGGTGGGTGCGGTAGAGGTCGCGCACCCGGAGGCGAAGCGCCGGGGTGAGGTCGGCCGATAGGTCGGCACGCTTCTGCGCCCTCGTGAGGGAGGCCACGGCGTGCATCAGTTCACCAGCCCGCAGCCGAAGACCCTCGACCAGCCCGCAGCGCCCTCACGGCCCCGGAGCGCCGCCAGCAGCGCCAAGGCCCCTTCGCTCTCCCCCTCGTGCCCGCGCCCCGGCGTCACGCCGCCGCGAAACCTAAGCGCTCCGCCAGCGTCGAAGAGCAGCACCAGCCCGGAGGTGGTCGCCCCGAAGCGCCGCGCCTCGACGCCGCCCGGGTCGCGCACCCGCCGGGCGCCCGGCACGCGCGCCGCCAGCTCCCACGTCGCGGCGGTGGTGACGTCGCCGACGGGGTCGTCGCGGAAGACCACCCGCACCGCCGCGCGGGGCACGCGGGACAGCACCCGCTCGAGCTCGCGCACCGTTGCGCGGGTGCACGGGCACCGGGGGTGTACGAAGCACAGCACGGTGGCCCGCTCGGGCTCGCGCTCGAGCGCGCTCTCCGCCGGCCAGCGGGTGGGCCCCGGGGCGTCGGGGCTCGCGAGCGCCGAGTGCTGGGTCAACGAGACCATTGCCGCGGTGATCGCTGCCATCCACACGCACACCAGCGCACCCATCGCCCGACGATCCACGGACCAGACCTCCACGCCATCGGGCGCCCCACCGGAGCGCCCGGCACAGTCTATCGGTCGACGCCGGCTCGTCCATGACGGCCGACGCCCCGATTCTGCCCGGGCCCTGTGTAGGATGGTCGCGAGACCAGCCCGTCGCCCCGATGCTCCCTAGCCGACTACTCCCCGCACTCCTCGTGGCCGCGGCGCTCGGCGCGTGCCGCCGCCCGGCCGCGCCCAGGCCGCCGACCCCGGCCGCGCCCATCGAGCCCGCGCGCGAGACCTGCGACCCGGCGCCCCGCTGCCCCGACGAGGCGGCCACGCCGGTGAGCCTCGCGGGCGAACCCGCCTACGAGCGGATCCGCGCGATCGTCGGGCACGCGCCGGCGGACATCGACCTCGGCGAGGTGAGCGCGTGGATGTCCTACGCCCGCGACCCGACCGTCGACGTGCCCGCGGTGCTGCGCCGGCTCGACGCGATGGCCGCCGAGGTGCGGTCGACGCTCCCGCGCACCTGCGACGCGCGCTGCCGGCTCCGCGGGCTGGTGCGCCATGTGTTCCGGGTGTGGCGCTTCGAGGCGGTGAGCGACCCCAACGGGCTCTACAACGACCCCGACCGCGACCTCATCGACACGGTCATCGAGCAGCGCCGCGGGTACTGCGAGGGGCTCTCGGTGCTGCTCCTCGCGCTCGGCCGCAGGCTCGACGTCCCCCTCGCGGGGGTGCTCCGCCGGCAGCACATCTACGTGCGCTACATGGGCGACGGGCCGCGCTGGGACGTCGACCTCACCCGCGAGGGTGCGCCGCCGCTCCCCGACCCGGTGCTGCCCCTGTGCCGCCCGCGCGAGGGCCTGTACGAGCGCCCCCTCGACGCGCGCGAGCTGGTCGGCCAGGTGGTCTCGGTGGTGGGCATCCTCGACGGCCTGCACGCGCGCCGGGCGTGGCTCGACGCGGCCATGACCTGGGCGCCGACGGACCCCGACCTGCGCAACAACCGCGGCGTCGAGCGAGAGCGCGACCTCGACCTCGCGGGCGCCCTCGACGACTACCGCGCCGCCGCGGCGCTCGACCCCTGCGCGGCGTTCTACCGGGTGAACATCGCGGGCGCGCTGCGTCGGATGGGCCGCGCCGCGGAGGCCGAGCAGACCATCGCCGCGCTGGAGCAGGACATCGCCCGGCGCGCGGCCGAGGACGACCCGCTCTACGTCTCGTTGGCGCACGGCGACCTCGCGCTGGAGCGCGGCGACGACATGGCGGCGGAGCGCTGGTACCTGCGGGCCTCGGTGGCGTCGGAGGGAGCCCCGGTGGCGCGGGAGAGCTTCGGCATCGCGCGGCTGGTGCAGGGCGACGCGGCGGGGGCGGCGGAGGAGTTCCTCGCGGCGCTGGAGCAGGGGCCCGACCCGGACGTGCGCATCTGGCTGGTCGAGGCGCTCTCGGCCTCGGGCCTGGCCGACCCGCGGGTGGAGCTCGACCGCGCCGAGCGGGACGGCGCCGCGCAGGAGGACGTGCTCCTGTGGCGGGCCGTGCTGGCCGAGCGCGACGGCCGCGTGGACGAGGCGATGACCGCGGCGCGGGCGTGCCTGCAATCGGAGGGCTCGCGCTGCGCGAGGGCGCTGGTGGTGCTGGGCGACCTCGCGCGGCGGCGCGGCGACCGGGCCTGCGCGCGGCGCTACTACGAGACCTTCCTCACGTGCGGTCCGCCCGCGCGCGACCGCTACGCCCGCTGGATCGACGGCGCGGTCACCGGGCGCATCGCGGCGATGGCGCGGGAGCCCTTGTCACCGCAGCGTGATGCCGACACCCTGCGCCCCGACGGAGGAACCCGATGACGACGAACGTTCTGGCAGTGCTCGGCGCAGGGATGCAGGGCACCGCGGCGGCCTACGACATGGCCCGCTTCGGCGCCGCGACGGTGCGGCTCTTCGATCACGACGGCGCCCGCGCGGCGGCCGGCGCCGATCGCATCAACGCCCTGCTGGGCCGCCCGGCGGCGACGGGCGCGGCGCTCGACGCCCGCGACGGCCGGGCCGTGACCCGCGCGCTGGAGGGCGTCGCGGTGACCCTCTCGGGCCTGCCCTACTACCTCAACCTCGGCGCGGCGAAGGCGGCCATCGCCGCGGGCAGCTCCTTCGGCGACCTCGGCGGCAACACCGACGTGGTGTGGTCGGAGCTCGCGCTGCACGGCGAGGCCGAGGCGAGGGGGGTGAGCGTGGTGCCCGACCTCGGGCTCGCGCCGGGGATGGGCAACACCCTGGCGGCCTGCGCGATGGGGCGGGTGCGGGGCGCGCGGCGGGTGAGCGTGCGCTGCGGGGGCCTGCCGCAGGTGCCGCGGCCGCCGCTCGATTACAAGCTGGTGTTCTCCGTCGAGGGGCTCACCAACGAGTACTTCGGCCAGGCGGTGTTCCTGCGCGAGGGGCGGCGGGTGGAGGTCGACACCTTCGACGAGCTCGAGGCCGTGGCGTGGCCGGGGATGCCCCCGCTCGAGGCCTTCACCACCTCCGGCGGCACCTCCACCTGCCCGTGGACCTTCGAAGGGCGTTTGGAGTCCTACGACTACAAGACCATCCGCTACGACGGCCACTTCGCGAAGGTGAAGCTGCTCAAGGACCTCGGGCTGCTCGACCTCGCCCCCATCGACGTGCTCGGCGCGAAGGTGGTGCCGCGCGAGGTGTTCCATTCGCTGGCGCGGGCGAAGCTGGCCTTCCCGGGCGACCGCGACCTGGTGCTGCTCCGGGTCACCTGCGAGGGCGCCGACGAGACCCTCACGCTCTCGCTCCGCGACGACCACGACGAGGCCACGGGCTTCACCGCCATGGAGCGCACCACCGCCTTCCCGGCGTCCATCGTGTGCCTGATGATGGCCGCGGGCGAGGTGGCGCCCGGCGCGCACCGGCTGGAGTCCGCCGTCGACCCCGAGCGCTTCGTCGAGGCCCTGTCGCAGCGCGGCTTCACGCTCACCGAGGAGCGCGTCGCGCGGGCTTGAGCCCACCCGGCGAGTGGCCTACGGTCCGCCGCCATGGAGAACCTTCGGAGCTACCTCGGAGGCCGCTGGATCGATGGATCCGGCGACCGCGTCGACCTCTTCAACCCGGCGACCGAGGAGGTCGTCGCGGGGCTCCTGCCCGACGGCCTCGACTACGGCGCGGCGCTCGCGTTCGCCCGCGCCCACGGCGGCCCCGCGCTCCGCGCGATGAGCTTCGCGCAGCGCGGGGCGATGCTGAAGTCCCTCGCCGGGGCCCTGCACGCGAAGCGCGACGAGCTCCTCGACATCGCCACCCTCAACGGCGGCAACACCCGCTCCGACGCCAAGTTCGACGTCGACGGGGCCATCGGCACGCTCACGTATTACGCCGAGCTCGGGGCCTCGCTGGGCGACGGGCGCTGGCTGCTCGACGGGCCCACGGTGTCGCTCGGGCGCTCGTCCAAGGTCACCGCGCAGCACGTGCTCACCCCCCGGCTCGGCGCCGCGGTGCACGTCAACGCCTTCAACTTCCCCGCGTGGGGCCTCGCGGAGAAGGCCGCCGTCGCGCTGCTCGCGGGCGTCCCGGTGCTGGCCCGCCCGGCCCCCGCCACTGCGTGGCTCGCGGTCCGGGTGATGGAACTCTTCGTGGCCAGCGGCGCCCTGCCCGAGGGGGCGCTCTCCCTCTCCGTCGGCGCCCCCGGCGACCTGCTCGACCACCTCGGCGCGCAGGACGTCTTCGCCTTCACGGGCTCCGGGAAGACCGGCGCGCTGCTGCGGGCGCGGCCCAACCTCGTGGCGAGCGGCACCCACGTCAACGTCGAGGCCGACAGCCTCAACGGCGCCGTGCTGGGCCCCGACGTCGAGCGCGGCGGCGACACCTGGACGCTCATGGTCTCCGACCTCGTGCGAGACATCACCCAGAAGGCCGGGCAGAAGTGCACCGCCATCCGCCGGGTGCTGGTGCCCCGCGAGCGCCTCGACGAGCTCCAGGAAGACGTGCTCGACCGGCTCTCGGTCGTGCGCACGGGCGACCCCCGCATCGAGGGCGTGACCATGGGCCCGGTGGCGACCGCCGCGCAGCTCGAGCACGTGCTCGGCGGCTTGCGGAAGCTCATCGCGTCGGGCGCGAAGGCCGTGGCGGGCGGCGCCGCGCGGGTCGACGGCGAGGGGGTGCCGGGGTCGAAGGGGTACTTCGTGGCGCCGACGCTGCTGCGCGTCGACGACGCGGCGACGGGCGAGCTCGTGCACTCGCTGGAGGTGTTCGGGCCGAGCGCGACGCTCGTACCGTACGAGACCGCGGCCGAGGCGGTGGCCCTGCTCGCGCGCGGCGGCGGCGGGCTCGTGACCACGGTGTACAGCGAAGACCGGGCCTTCGCGGCCGAGGTGGTGATGGGCACGGCGCCACTCCACGGGCGCGTGGCGGCGGTCAACGCCAGGGTGGCCGGCGCGTGGATCGGCCCCGGCGCGGTGCTCCCGCAGCTGGTGCACGGCGGCCCCGGGCACGCGGGCGGCGGGGAGGAGCTCGGCGGCGCGCGGGGCATGGGGCTCTACCTCCAGCGCACGGCGATCCAGGGGTACGGGCCGCTGGTCGAGCACATCACCGGGGGCGGCGCGCGGGTCGGTTGATTCGGGGCGGGGTAATGCCCTAGAAGGGCGATCGGAGCGAAGCGAACCAATGTCCACCGACCATCACCTGGCGATCGAAGACGAAGACTTCCAGCGCATGCGCGCCTACGACAAGGAGTGGACCGGGGCGAAGTTCATCGGCGTCCTGGTGGCTACCCTCGCCGTCGCGCTCACGATCATCTACGGTCTCTCCAGCATCGGCTCCGGCTGATCGCCGCGAGCGCCAGCAGCACCCCGCACAGCCCTGGTCCCGCCGCGGTCGCGCCCACCGGCGCGGCGCTGCACCCCAGCATCCGTCGACGCCGCGGCGCTTCGCGGCGGGCGATCGGCGTCGGCGTGGCCGGTGGCGAGGGCGTGAGCAGGGGCGAGGGCGCCTGCTCGGGGCCGAGGTGGGTGATGTCGATCGAGCCGTGGTCGCTGCAGGCCTGCGACCAGAACTCCCCGGACAGCCGGGTCTCGCTCACCCGCCGCAGGTCGTAGCGATCGGCGAGGCAGAGCCGCCACCCGACGGCGGGGTGGTTCTCCAGCATGGCCGTGTCGTGCAGCACCAGCCGACGCCGCGCGTCGAGCCAGCGCCCGAGGAAGGCCCGGCGGTTCCACCCGCTCTCCAGGGAGGTCCAGAGGAAGACGCCGGTGACGTCGTCGCCGGTGGTGCAGAGCTGGAGCGTGGCCTCGGCGGTCGGGTCGTTGCCCGCGATGTGCCCGCGCCAGAGCTCGCACTCGGGCCGCGCCTCCAGCGGCGGCGGGCGCCGCGGGTCGCGCTCCTGCACCGTCCCCTGGGCCCGGGCGAGGGACGTCGACAGCAGCAGCGAGGCCAGCAGGAGTCGCGGGCGGGGCACGGCGGACACTGTAGCGCCGCGTCGCGCGGGCGCCGAAGCGCAGGACCCCATCGTCGGATCAGTGGGCGGTGTCGGGCCGCGCGGTGGGCGGCGCCGCGCGGAGGGTCTGCTCGGGCGCGGTGCCCCGGGCGAGGCTCAGGGCGTCGAGCACCTTCGGCGGTGTGGTGCGCGGGTCGGGCGTGAAGCCCGGCTCCAGGCGCAGCAGGTCGCGGAAGGCGTCGGCGGCGAGGTCGCGGCGGTCGAGGGCGGCGTAGGCCTCGGCGAGCTGGCGCAGCACCACCACGCGCTGCGGGCTGGCGAGGTCGTCGAGCCCGAGCAGCCGCCCGCCGAGGGCCACGGCCTCGACGTAGAGGCCGCGGGTGACGAGCTGCTCCAGGGTGGGGATCTCGCGGTCGACCTGGCGCTGCGCCGAGTGGGCGGTGATGAGCGCGGCCTCGGGGCTGTCGGGCGCCGTGTCGCGGAGCACGAGGTCGGGCAGCGGGAGGATGAGGGTCTGGCCGCGCGCGAGCCGCTGCGACGGCAGGCGGTTGAACTCCGAGATGAACTGCACCAGCGCGCGGT
Source organism: Myxococcales bacterium (assembly GCA_030652255.1). Taxonomy (GTDB): domain Bacteria; phylum Myxococcota_A; class Polyangia; order Polyangiales; genus SCUS01. The sequence continues at coordinate 12,934 of JAUSAZ010000048.1, forward strand.
CGCCGTAGAAGCGCCGCGCGACCTCGAACATGGGCTCCTCGGCGCTGACGATGTAGCGCAGGAGGTACGGCAGCCGGATCACCGCCCCGACGCTGGGCGGCACGTTGAAGGCCCCGCCGTTGATGCGCGCGAGGTAGGGCCCGCGGCCCCCGTCGCCGAGGTGGCGCGTCGCGAGGCGCTCCCAGGTCTCGCCCGCGGCCACGCGGTGATACCCGACGCTGGGGATCGTGAGGTGCACCCCCGTCGGCACCGCGGGCGTGGCCTGGAGGTGGAGGAAGTTGGCCGCGACCACGACGGGCTCGAGCGACGCGTTGCCGTAGTAGCGCTCGGCGATGGCGGCGAAGGTCTCGCCGCGGGTGAAGACGTGCGTCACGTCGGCCCGCGCGGCGGGCGCCGCGAGGGTGAGGGCCAGGGCGAGGGCGAGGGCGAGGGGGCTAGCGCGCATCGGCGGCCTCCGACGGACGCGGTCGCAGATCGACGTCGATCCAGACGGTCTGGCCCGAGCTCACCTGCACGGCGCGGTCTTCGGTGACGAAGCCCGGGTTGCGCAGGCGGATGAAGTGCTGCCCCGGCGCGAGCGGGATGGCGCGGCTCATGGGCGTGGTGTCCACCGCCGTGCCGTCGACCAGCACCTCGGCCCACGGGCGCGCGAGCACCCGCAGCAGCCCGACGCCCGCGGCGCCGGCGGGGCGCGGACCGATGGAGGCCGTGGGGTCCTGCTCGCGGCCGCGGGAGAGCTCGAGGGCGGTGAGGGAGCCGAGCGCGAGCGCCACCGCGGCGAGCTGCCCGGCCACCACCTGGCGCATCGGGTGGTACTTCGGCGGCGCCTTCGACCACGCGGCGGCCATGGGGCCGAGCGCGTCGCGCACCTCGCGCTCGTCGATGAGCCCGCACTCGCGCAGGTAGCCCACCAGGCGCGCCTCGTGGGAGATCACCCCGCGGCGCGCGAGGTGCTCGTTGAGGTCGTCGCAGAGGGTGCCGGTGCTGGGGTAGCGGTACCTGGGGTTCTTCTCGAGGCAGCGGGCGAGGATGCGCTCGAGCGTGGTGGGCACCTCCGGGCGCAGCCGCCGCGGGGACACGTAGCGGTCGAGGCGGATCTTCTGCATCACCGTGCGCCCGGGGTCTTCCTCGAAGGGGCGTCGGCCGGTGAGGGCCTCGTAGAGCACGATGCCGAAGGAGAAGATGTCCGAGCGGAAGTCCATCCGGTCGCCGAGCACCTGCTCGGGGGACATGTACGCGGGCGTGCCCACCACGCCGAGGCGGTCGTCGGCGGACTCGTTGACGTCGCGGGCCAGGCCGAAGTCCGCGAGCTTCACCTCGCCGCGGCGGGAGATGAGCACGTTGCCGGGCTTCAGGTCGCGGTGCACGATGCCGCGCAGGTGGGCGTACTCGAGGGCGCGCGCGACCTTGAGCGCGATGATCGCCGCGACGTCGGCCGCGAGCACCGTGCGGGGCGCGCGCAGGGCGGCGAGCGTCGGGCCCTCGATGAGCTCCATCACCAGGAAGGGCCGGCCGTCGTCGGTGCGGCCCACGTCGATGATCTGCGGGATGTTCTGGTGGGCGAGGGAGGCGAGCAGGGCGCCCTCGCGCTCGAAGCGCCGGCCGAGCGGGGACGTGGGGGCGACGGAGCCCTTGAGCACCTTCACGGCGACGGCCCGCTCGAGCGAGCGCTGCGTGCCCCGGTACACCTCCGAGAGGGTGCCCTCGCCGATGCGGGCGGCGAGGCGCACCCCGTCGGCGCCGAGGCGCAGCGTGGTGTCGCTCAAGGGACCGGGCGCACCGCGATCGGGGCGCGCGCCCGGGCTCATTCGCTACAGGCCTCGCGCGGGAGCCGGCGGACGGCCTCGAGGCGGGCGGGGGCCTGCGTGCCGGCGGGGCTGCGGCCGTGGCGCTCGATGAGCAGCCGCAGGGTGCGCTGCGCCTGGGTGCACATCCGGAGGTTGGTGAAGGCCTCGGCGAGGGTGGCGAGGGCCTCGGGCACGGCGTCGCCGGTGGGGTAGGCCTGCATGAGCCGGTTGAGCTCCTGCACCGCCGTCGCCGCGCGGTTTTCCGCGAGCTGCGCGCGGGCCACGAGGAGCACGGCGTCGTCGGCCAGCGGGTCGGCCGCCGCGCGGGTCACGAGGGCCTGCGCGAGGAAGCGCGCGCGGGGGTAGTCGCGCGCGTCGAAGGCCTGGCGCGCCATGGTCAGCAGCGCGGTGTTGTCCGCCGGCACCTGCGAGGGGTCGACCATCGGGGCGATGCCGAGGCGCCGCTCGACGGCCTCGACGCGGGTCGCGACCTGGGTGCGCGCCTGCGAGCCCTCGTCGAGCGAGTGGCGGAGCTCCTCCAGGGTGCCCGTGAGCCCGCGGATGCGCTCCTCGAAGGACTCCATCCGCGCGCCGAGGTCGGCGGTGTTGCGGGTCTGGGTGCGGGCCTGCTCGAGCTGCTCGTTGAGGGTGCGCACCTGCGCGGTGGCGCGCTCGACGGCCTCGTTGAGCTGCTGGCGGCGCTGCTGGTCGTTGGTCTCGAGCGCGCGCAGGCGGTTCTCCATCGCCACGCGCGACCCCTCGAAGCGAGAGCTGGTGACGCACCCGGTGGCGAGGGGGGCGAGGGCGAGGGCGAGCGCGAGGCGCAGCGGGCGGTGCTTCTGCATCGCTTCAGGGCCTCAGTCGGAAGTCCACGCGGCGGTCGCGGCGCATGCCCTCCTCGTCGGTGCCCGTGGCCCCCTCGGAGCCCTCGGACGACACCGCGAGGCGGTCGGGGAGCACCCCGAGGTTCATCATGTACTGCCGCACGACGCGGGCGCGGCGCTCGCCGAGGGCGAGGTTGTACTCCGTGGTGCCGCGGCTGTCGCAGCGCCCGATGAGGGTGTAGCGGCTGCCGACCTCGCGGCGCAGGCACTCGGCGTCCCGGGCGAGGGTCTCGCGGGCGGACGAGGTCAGCGTGTTGTCGTCGAAGTCGAAGTAGGGGGCCTCGAGCTGGCACTGCGGGCCGCGGTTGTCCGTCGGGTCGGCGTCCTCCGCGGGGTCGGTCACGCAGTGGCCCAGCTCGCAGTGGCGCCCGGTGCCGCAGGTGCGCGCGCCGTCGCACTCCGGGCGCACCACGCAGCGGTGGTCGGTGCACACCTGGCCGCTCAGGCAGTCGTTGTCCCCTTCGCACGCGTTGACGCCGTCGACGCAGCGGCCGCGGAGGCAGGTCTGCTCGGCCCCGCAGTCGGCGCCGCTGCGGCACTGCTGGCAGTGGCGCTGCACGCAGAACTCCCGGTGCCCGTCGCGCTGGCAGTGGCGGTCGTTTTCGCAGTTGGGGTAGTCGGGGCTGGTGCAGCCCGCGGCGACCGCGGCGAGCACGGCGAAGCGAGCGAGCCAGGTCGGGCTCGACCACGCGGCGGATTGCTGGGAGCGACCGGGAGTCACCTGCTCGTACCTCCTTCAGGGAATCGCTGCGGGGTTAGTCTTGTTCACTGCGGCTTGTCAACGTCTCGCCGTTCCGCTAGCGAGACGGGCTGGCCCCATCATGACGACATCGCCCACCGGTCCGTGGCTCGATCGCGCGAAGGCCGCGCGCATCCTCCGGCTCGCCTCGCCGGTCATCCTGGCGATGCTCACGCAGACGGGCGTCAACATCGTCGACACCTACTTCATCGGGCAGCTCCCGCGGCAGGTGGCCTCCGACGGGCAGTTCGCGCTCACCCCGTCGCTGATGCTGCTCTGGGCGGTCGGCGGCTTCCTGTCGTCGGTCTCCGTGGGCACCCTCGCCACGACGGCGCGGCGCTACGGCGAGGGCAAGGCGCTCGACGCCGGCGCGGTGCTCCCCAACGCCGCGGTCATCGCCCTGGTGGGCGGCCTCTTCGGCACCGTCGGCGGCTGGCTCGCGCTGCCGTGGGTGTTCTCCAAGCTCACCGACAACCCCAACGTGGTGGCGCTCGGCGTGGGCTACGCCCGCTGGCGCTTCGTGGGCGTCGCCTCCATGGCCGCCACCGCGGCGTACAAGAGCTTCTACGACGGCATCGGGCAGACGCACCTGCACCTCTTCGCCGCCCTGGCGATGAACGTCGTCAACGGCCTCCTCTGCTGGATCCTCATCTTCGGGCGCTACGGCGCGCCCGCGATGGGGGTCTCCGGGGCGGGCGTCGCGGCCTGCGTGTCGTCGTGGATCGGCCTGCTGGTGATGGTGGGCTTCTCCCTCCGCCGCGCCGACCGCACCACCTACGACTTCTACCGCAAGGCCGTGCTCTCCTGGACGCTGATGAAGCAGCTGCTCAAGCTGTCCATCCCCGGCGGCGTGGCGACCACCGCGGTGATGACCGGCTTCCTGCTCTTCACCAAGGTCGTCGGCACCATCGACGACGAGGCCATCCGGGCGGGCGCCGGTGCGAGCTACAACGGCGCCGCCACGACCATCATCATCGAGGTGCTGAGCGCCACCTTCGTGTCGTGCCTCGCCTTCGGCACCGCCACCGCCACGCTGGTCGGCCAGAGCATGGGCCGCGGCGACCCCGACCTGGCCGAGCGCTACGCCTGGACGAGCGTGAAGCTCGGCGTGATCATCTTCGGGGCCGTCGGGCTGCTGATGTTCGCGTACCCGGAGAAGGTGCTCGGGGTGTTCTCGCACGCGCCGCAGGTCATCGCGGTGGGCGCCGTGCCCATGAAGATCATGGCCGTGATGGGCCCGGTCATCGCGACGGCGATGATCCTGACGCAGGCCCTCTTCGGCGCTGGCGAGACCCGCTTCGTGATGGTGGTCGAGCTGGTGCTCCACTTCTTCTGCCTCGTGCCGCTGGCCTGGCTGCTGGGCAAGGTGCTGGGTCTCGGGCTCGTCGGCGTGTGGCTCGCCGCGGCCGTCTACGGCGTCGCGCTGGCCGTGCTCATGGGCGTGAAGTTCAGCCGCGGCGGGTGGAAGAAGCTCACCGTCTGAGCGTGACGGTGGGTGAAGTCCCGGGGGTGATTCGATAGAGTCGCGGGACTCCATGCGAACCCGACCCGCTGCACGCCTGGCCGTGCTGACCCTGGCACTGGCCGGCTGCGAAATCGGCAACCCCCTGATCGTCCTCGGCCCGGACGGAGGCATCCGGGCGGACGATCTCCCCGTCGTCGATGTGCCGGACTTCGACGGCGGGACGGACGTCGGCGGCGAGGTGGGCGTCGACATCGGACTCCCGGAGGATGTACCGGGCAAGCCGGATGTTCCCGAGCAGGACGCGGGGCCGATGGACGCAGGCCCGATGGACGCTGGCCCGCCCGACACGGGCCCTCTGGACACGGGCCCTCTGGACACCGGGCCTCGCGACACGGGCGTGATCGACGCTGGCCCGCCTGACACGGGCCCTCTGGACACCGGCCCTCGCGATACGGGCCCGATGGACACCGGCCCTCGCGACACGGGCCCACCCGACACGGGGCCCGTCGACACCGGTGTCGACGTCCCGGTCATCGTCGACACCGGCCCGCCGGACTCGGGGCCCACGACGATCACGAGCTACCTCGAGGCCTGCGTCACGACCGGGACCGCAGCGATCGACGGCTTCGGTCGCTACGTGATCACCGGGTCGACCGCGGGACGGACCGACGATCACCAGCCGACCTGCACCGAGCGGGCGACCCCCGACATCGGGTACCTCGTGAACATCACCGCGTTCAGCCGGGTCACCTGGCTCGCGCGCCCGACGGGGACGGTGTTCGCGCCGGTGGTGACGCTCACGCAGACCTGCGGCGAGCAGGACTCCAAGTTCACCAACGAGGTCGCCTGCGCGAACAACCGCGGGGCGGCGGGCGCCGCGCGGGGCGGCGTCGTCGACCTGCCCCCGGGGGTCTACTACCTCTCCGTCGACGGCGAGCGCGAGGCGACCTCCACCGAGTCCGGTCCCTTCGAGCTGACGGTGACCGTGGCGCCGTCCGAGCGTGCGCCCAACTACAGCGTCGAGCCCCTCACCGGCACCACCTGTCCCACGGTCCCGGCTTCGAACGTCAACATCGAGAACGCCGACGATGCCGTGTCGGGCATCCAGGGCCTCGGCTTCGGTTTCACCTTCTTCGGCCGCAGTTTCACGAGCCTGGCCTTCTACACCAACGGCTTCTTCTCGTTCATCGTCGACGAGCCCAACCCGTGGCCCGCGGGCACCTCGTGGCGCAACCACAGCATCGTGTTCGACGGGCAGCCGCGCGGCGTGGTGGCCCCCTTCTGGGACGACCTCCGCGTCGACAACGCCACCGGCAGCGGGGTGTACTTCTGGGTCGACGGCGCCGCGCCCGGCCGGGTGGCCCACGTCTACTGGCGCAACGTGAACTTCTACCGCGACGGCGCCACCCGCATCTCCGTCGAGGCGCGGCTCTACCAGACCACCAACGTGATCGAGTTCCGGTACTGCGGCGAAAACCGCAACAACGCGTACTCGCGCGGCGGCAGCGCCACCATCGGGGTGGAGTCCTACGACCAGTCCCTCGGGAACCTCATCGCCCTCAACCAGGTCAACATCATCGCGCCGGGTGCGGGGTATCGCCTCATCCCGCGATGACCCTGCCCGACGCGGTCTTCTCCCCCATCGGCGTGGTTCGCACGCCCTTCACCGAGCGCCGCGAGGCGCCGCGGCAGCCCTACGCCGCGGGCGAGGCCCCGGGCACCATCGAGCTCCTCCCGGGCCACCGCTACGAGGACGCCCTCCGCGACCTCGATCAATGGACCCACCTCTGGCTGGTGTACTGCTTCCACCTCAACCGCACCTGGCGGCCGACGGTGCTCCCCCCGCGCAGCCGCCACGGTCGCCGCGGGGTGTTCTCGACGCGCTCGCCCCACCGCCCCAACCCCATCGGGCTCTCGGTGCTGCGCATCGTCGGCGTCGACGGACTGCGCGTCGAGGTGCTCGGCGTCGACATGATCGACCAGAGCCCCGTGCTCGACATCAAACCCTACGTCCCCTTCGCCGACGCCGTCCCCACCGCCGGCACCGGCTGGATCGCCGCCGACCCGGAGCCCGCCTGGGAGGTCCGCTGGAGCCCGGCCGCGCTGGCGCAGCTCGCCTGGCTCGACGCGCACGGCGTCGCGCTGCGCGAGCCCATCACCGCCGCGCTCGCGCTCGGCCCGCAGGCCCACGCCTACCGCCGCATCCGCCGCGACGGCCCCCGCGGCACGCTCTCCCTCAAGGACTGGCGGGTCACCTTCGCCGTCGACGAGCGCGCCCTCTGCGTCGAGCGCATCGACTCGGGCTACCGCCCCGCGCAGCTCGTCACCGGCGAGGCGCCGCCGCTGCACGCGGCCTATGCCCTGCGCCATCCGTCGACAGGTAGTCCCCCGTGAAGGTCAACGGCAGGAGCTCCCGCACGGAGATCACCCGCCGCACCTCCGCTCCCACGACGAGCCCCACCGGCAGGTCGAGGGCGAACTCCGCGAGGATCTGCCGGCACGCCCCGCACGGCGCCCCGGGCGTCGGGCCCTCGGTGGCGACCGCGAGCGCGGTGAAGTCCCGCCAGCCCCGCGCGACGGCGTGCGCGACGGCGTTGGCCTCGGCGCAGATGCAGAGCGGGTAGGAGGCGTTCTCGACGTTGCACCCGCGGGAGACGCCCTGCGAGGTGAGCAGCGCCGCGCCGACGTGGTAGCGCGAGTACGGCGCGTGGGAGCGCGCGCGCATGCGCTCGGCGCTCCGGGCGAGGCGGGCCCAGCGCGGGTCGTCGGCCTTCACGCGAGCCCCCGGAGGATGGCCTCCAGCAGCGCGATGAAGCGGTCGCGGGCGGCGCGGGCGGTCTCCTCCACCTCGGCGTGCGAGAGCGCGTGCGGCGAGACGCCCGCCGCGAGGTTGGTCACGCACGACATCCCGAGCACCCTCGCGCCCATGTGCCGCGCGGCGATGACCTCCGCGACGGTGCTCATCCCCACGAGGTCGGCGCCCATCGCCCGGAGCATCCGGATCTCCGCGGGGGTCTCGTAGCTCGGGCCCAGGAGCCCGGCGTACACGCCCTCGCGCAGGGTCTGCCCGACGGACTCCGCGGCCGCGTGGGCGAGCTTGCGCAGGGCCGGGTCGTACGCGTCGGTCATGTCGGGGAAGCGCGGCCCGAGGCTGTCCTCGTTGGGCCCGGAGAGGGGCGAGCGGCCGGTGAGGTTGAGGTGGTCGGTGATGAGCGTGAGGTCGCCCGGGCGCAGCGTCGGGGAGATGCCGCCCGCGGCGTTGGTGACGACGAGGTTGCGCGCCCCGAGGGTGAGGAGCGCGCGGACGTTGTAGACCACGTCGTCGGGGCTGTGGCCCTCGTACAGGTGGATGCGCCCGGCGAGGGCGGCGACCACGGGCGAGGGGCCCTCCTTCAGGCGCCCGATGACCAGCTTGCCCGCGTGACCCGGCACCGTGACGTTGGCGAGGTGCGGAACCTCCGCGAAGGGGATGACCGTGGCGTCGACGAGGGTGTCGGCGAAGGCGCCGAGGCCGGAGCCGAGCACGAGCGCGACGGTGGGCACGCGGGCGTCGCGGGCGCGCAGTGCGGCGACGGACTCATCGAGGCGTTCGCGGAGGGTGTTCATACCGGGCGGAGTATCGTCCCGCCGGGCGCGCGGTGGAAGCGCCGATGTCACTCGCGGCCGGGGGCGCGCACGACGAAGGGGGCGACGTCGACGGGGCCCTCGCCCTGCGCGTCGAGTACCGCGGCGAGGCCGACGAGCTCGCGCGCGTTGGGGGCGATGCGCCGCGCCGTGGCCACCGCGGCGCGGGCCTCGCTGCGGGCGCCGCGGGCCGCGAAGAACAGGGCGTCGTGGTACGCGCGCCAGAGCACGTACTCCGCGATGCGGGGCTCGCGGTCGGCGCCCGGCGTCAGGGCGAGGGCCTCGCGCAGGCGCTCGACGCGCGCAAGGTGCGCCGGGGCGGTGGCGCGCACGGCGGTGAGGGTGGTGGGCTCGGTGCGAACCTCCACGAAGGTCCCGCGCGGGAGCACGTAGGGGACGGCGTCGAGGAGGTTGTGGGGGTCGAGCTCGAGGCGCACCGGGCGGCGCGTGGCGAGGTCGAGGAGCCCCGCCATGCGGGGAGACCCGTGGGAGAGGAAGTCCCGCACCACCGGGAGCAGCGCGGCGTCGCGGGCGAGCAGGGTGTTGGTCATGCCGGGCCACGGGACGAAGGGCGCGGGGATCACCGTGACGTCGGGGCGCTCGCCGTCGACGAGCTGCGCGTACCGCAGCCGGAACGCCGTCTCCGGCGCGTACGCGAGGATCACCGCGCGCGGCGGCACCGCGGCGAGGTCGGCGGCGGTCATCACCTCCGTGGCGTCGCCGCGATCGCCGAGGGTGTCTCGCAGGCTGCTGAGCCCGGCCCAGGCGAAGGTCACCGCGGGCGCGACCACCAGGACGGCACGGAGCAGGGTACGGCTCGGCCCCGATGGGCCCTCCGGGGGCGGCGGCGCGTCCTCGATGCTGCGCCACGCCTGCCCGGTGAAGGCCGCGCCGAGGACCCCGAGGCAGAACACCGCGGGCACCAGGTACCCGGCCGCGTCGGGGTTGTCGGCGACGAAGCCGAGGGCCGCGCGGGCCAGCATCCCGACCAGCGCGACCAGGCCCAGCCGGCGCGTCCAGGGGATCTCCCGGCGCGAGGCGACGAGGAGGCCCGCCGCGGCTGCGATGAGCCCGAGGGGGGTCAGCGAGGCACCGATCCAGTCCATCACGGCCAGCAGGTGTTCGCGGAAGCTGCCCGGAACTCCCCCGCCGGTGTTCTTCTGGAAGGCGCGGGCGGAGACCGTCCAGACGAGGTCGCCCACGGTGCGCACCCGCACGATGCTCGCCGCGGCCCGCGCGCGCAGCCCGAGGAGGGCGTAGGGCGCGAGCCCCAGCGCGCCGAGCGCGGCCCAGGGAGCGAGCGCCCGCAGCGCCGCGCGAGGCCCCCCCTGACGGGCCCGTTCGAGCACCGAGAGCAGCGCGACCGGCGCGGCGGTGAGGGCGATGAAGTGGTGGTTGGCGCCGCCGAGGCTGAGGGTGAGCACGCCGAGGCGGGCGCGCGTGGCGAGCGACCAGCCGTTGGGCGCGGCGCTGATGAACACCGTCGCGGCCGCGAGCAGCCCCGCGAGCGCGTAGACCTCCGCGCGGCTGGTCTGCCGCACGAGCGCGATGCCCAGCACGGCGCCGAGGGCGTGGCCGAGCGCGAGCCACGGGAGCCAGCGGCGGTGCCGGACCGGCGTCGGGCCGTCGAGGAGGGCGGTCGCGAGCGGGAGGGTGAGCCCGTACGCGAGGCGCCCCATGAGCCCGAGGCAGAGGGCGCCGAGGAAGGTCACGCGGAGCGCGACGGTGCCGATGGGGGCGAGCGTGGCGACCGCCGCGACGGCGACGAAGAGCGGATGGCCGGGCGGGTGCGAGGCGCCGAGGCCGGCGGCGCAGGAGGCGAGCTCCGGGGCGTCGTAGAAGCCCATGGAATTGCCGCCCGCGAGCGCACCGACGAGCGCGGGGATCGTGAAGGAGAGCACGGGCGCGAGGTCGCGCGAGAGGGCCGACGGCTCGGCGGGGGGCGGTGGGTCAGCCACGGGAGAACGGGGAGGGTACCTTCGAAGAGGGCTTTTGTGGCAGCGCGTGGGAGGGCATCATGCGGGCACAACCGATGGAGCACCGATCGATGACCGCACGCGCGTTGACCCTCACCACGATGATGTTGCTCGGGGCCTGCTCGTCGACGCAGGCCCGCACCACCTACCGATACGCTGGCAACGACGGCCCCACCATGGTCGCGGTGGACATCCGCCCCGGCCCGATGCCCGCCAACGAGAGCTTCAGCGGGAGCTTCGCGTCCCCGCAGATCGGCGACGTCTTCCTCGAGCAGACGGGCGACCTCGTGGTGGGGCAGTACAGCTACAACCGCGCGTCGTGCCGCGCCACCGGGCGCATCGAGGGCCACACCGAGGGCAACCTCCTGCGCTTCACCTGGACCGAGAGCCAGCGCGCCTGCGGCCGCATCGCCCCGCTCACCGGCCGCGGGTACATGCTCTTCTGGATCGACAGCGCGGGCAACGGGCGCACCAACGGCGAGTGGGGCATGGCCGACCGCGACTCCGGCGGCGGCCCGTGGTCGCTCTTCCGCGACCGGGTGCGGCGTCAGCCGCCGGTCGACGAGGGCGCCAACCGCGACGGGCCCTTCTCGGGCGACAACCCCACGCCCAGCCCGTAGGCCGTCGTCAGCTCTTGGGGCGCGAGCCCCGCAGGTCCGCCAGGCGGATCGCGGGGTCCGTCGCGGCCACGTCGAAGTCATCGCGGATGTCGACCATGACGTCGTTGCGCGACTGCTCGACGGTCTTGTCGTCGAAGCTGGGCAGCGTCACCTGCCGCGTCTCCTCCATCGAAGACGCCGAGCGCCGCGGGACGAACTCCCGGTCGGCATCGACGAGGCGGATGACCACCGCGGTGATGTTGTCCTCGCCGCCGTGGTCGTTGGCCATCGCGATGAGCGCGCGGCACGCCACGTCGGGGTCGTCGTGCATGGTGACGACGTCGAGGATCTCGGCGTCGGAGATCATCCCCGAGAGCCCGTCGGAGCAGAGCACGTAGATGTCGTCCTCGCGGGCCGCGTCGGCCATGAGGTCGACCAGGACGATGTCGTTCATGCCCAGGGCGCGGGTGATGACGTTGCGCGGGAGCTCGTCGCGCTGCGCCGCCGGCAGGTCGGGCATCGTGCGGATGTACTCGTTGACCAGCGAGTGGTCCTGCGTGAGCAGGGTGATCTCGCCGCCGCGCACCCGGTAGCAGCGGCTGTCGCCGACGTGCCCGACGAACACCCGACCCGACTGCCGCGCCACGAGCAGCCCGACGAAGGTGGTGCCCATGCCCCGGTGGTGCGCCGCGCGGGTGCCCTCCTCGTAGATCGAGCGGTTGGCGACCTTGATGCTCGTGATGAGCCGGTTCTCCTCCACCGAGAGCGCGGGGTCGTAGTGAAACGGCCACGTCGCGTCCTCGCGCATGGTGCTGTCGAAGAAGGCCGTCACCGTCGTGGTGGCCAGCCGCGACGCGACCTCGCCCGCCCGGTGGCCTCCCATGCCGTCGGCCACGACGAAGAGCCCGTGCGCATCGAGCAGGGCGAAGCTGTCTTCGTTGTGCTCCCGCAAGAGGCCGACGTCCGTCCGACCGGCTGCAACAACCCGCAACACCACGCTTATGCAAGCGTTTCACTTCGACCCGCGCGGTGTCAAGGCATCGCTGCAGCGGTGTTAGCTTCGGCCGTCTCCGCCGTCGGGGGTCCTATAGGGGTTCCATGCCGCGCCCGCTGCCACTGCTCCTGACCGTGTTCATCGTCTCGGGCGCCTGCGAGCGCGCCCCGGCCGAGCCGCAGGTCCGCGCCCCGACCGTCCCCGGCGCCCCGGGCTCCCCGCCGACGCTGGCCGAGGCTGCGCGGCGCCTCGGCGCGGCCCTCGACGCCGCCGTCGGGGAGGTCGTCCCGGTGGGGGCGCCGGCACCCCCGGGGGCGAGGGTGGTCGGTTTTACCAGGGGTGGTATGCCAGCCGCCGCCCTGGTCGACGCCGACCGGGCGTACGTGGGCCGCGACGGCGCCGAGCGGGCCCTCGCGATGTGGAGCGCCCGGGGCGAGACCCCCGACCCCGGCACCCTCGCTCGCACGGTCGGGGCGCTGGTGTACCCCGGCGCCGCGGTGCTGACCGGGGCGGAGGCCCGCGCGCCCGACGGGTCCACCGGGGAGCGCGGCCCCAGGCCGGCGCTGGTCAGCCACCCCGGCGGGGGGAGGGTGCTCACCTTCTCCATCGTCATCCCGGAGGGCGGGCGCGGGGCCGGGCTCCACGTCGCCCGGTGGCGTTGGACCGACAGCGGGCTGCTCATCGAAGCATCGCCGCACCCCGAACGTCGTTGACCTCCCGGTCCCGGGTTGGGGACAATGACCGCCTGATGCCGGAGCGCCTCCAGGTCGAGTACGCCGCCCTCACCGACGTCGGCCGCAAGCGCAGCCACAACGAGGACTCCTTCAAGATCGCCCCCGACGAGGGCCTCTACCTCGTCGCCGACGGGATGGGCGGGCACAACGCCGGCGAGGTCGCGAGCGCGATGGCCGTCGACGTCGTGAGCCAGTTCTTCGTCGACGCGCGCGACGAGCCCTCCATCTCCTGGCCCTTCAAGCAGGCCCGCGGCGAGCGCTACGACGCTGACACCCTCGGCATCGCGGTGCAGTACGCCAACCTCCGCATCTACGAGTCGTCCCGGGAGAGCGCCGAGCGCCGCGGCATGGGCACCACCTTCGTCGGGGCGCTGGTGCGGCACGGCGCGGCGTGGGTGGCGCACGTCGGCGACTCGCGCGGATACCTCGTGCGCTCGGCGGGCTCCATCGAGCCGCTCACCACCGATCACTCCCTGCTGGAGGAGTACCGCCGCACGAGGCCCGACCTCACCGACGACCAGCTGAAGAAGTTCCCATACAAGAACGTGATCACCCGGGCCCTCGGGATGAAGCCCGACGTGGCCGTGGAGATGCACCGCCACGAGCTGCACGACGGCGACGTCCTGCTGCTGTGCTGCGACGGCCTCACGGGGATGCTCACCGACCAGCGCATCGCGCAGATCGTGCAGGAGCACCCCTCGCTCACCGACGCGTGCACGGCCCTGGTCGGCGAGGCCAACCGCAACGGCGGCATCGACAACATCACGGTCGTGTTGATTCGTGCCGTCGCGGCATGAACCCGATGGGGGCGCCGGCGCACCGTAGCGACGCACCATGAGCACCTCCTCCTCGCCTCGTTGGGTCCTCCTCGCCCTGGTGGTCTCGCCCGCGACGCTCGGGGCGCAGGACTGGCCTTGCGCCCGACATGACCCGCAGCGCACCGGCGCCGCCGCCGGGCCGCTGCGCCTGCCCGCGCCCGCGGTGCGCTGGCGGCACTACCTCGGCGGCCAGCTGCGGGACGACCAGTGGCGCGTCGGCGACGTCGACGGCGACGGGACCACCGACGTGGTCTTCGTGGCGAGCGGCAAGGTGATCTGCAAGCACGCCGACGACTCGCTGGTGTGGGAGAGCGACCTCATCGCGGCGCGCTCGCTCGTCGCCCTGGCCGACCTCGACCGCGACGGGCGGACGGAGGTCGTGGTGGTCGGCGACCGGGGCGCGGCCTACGTGCTCAACGGCGCCACCGGGCGCGCGCTCTGGGAGGTTCCCAGCGCGGTGCGGGGCGTCGGGGCGAGCGTGCGCCTCGGCGACCTCGACGGCGATGGCCTCGACGAGCTCTACGTCGGGCAGTGCCTCCAGAGCACCATCGGGGCCGCGGTGTACTCCTTCCGCGACGGGTACGCGGCGCCCCGCACGCTCTGGCAGGTGCCGGCGGCGAGCGACCGCTGCGGGTACCAGAACGACCTGCTGGGCGACCTCGACGGCGACGGCATGAGCGAGGTGGTGATGGCCCAGGGCGACACCTCCATGCGGGTGCTCGACGGCCGTTCGGGCGTGCTGCGCTGGGAGGTCCCGGCGCCCGCGTCCGGCAGCTTCACCCAGATGTCCGTGCCGCTCGCGGTCAACGTCGACGACGACCCCGAGCGCGAGCTGGTGGTGGTGACCAACACCGTCCGGCGCGGCACCCCGGGCTTCGGCGCGCGTCGGGTGGCGGTCTTCGACCCCCCGCGGCCGACGCAGTCCGCGGCCACGCTCCGGTGGGAGGTGACGCAGCCCGAGCCCGACGGCGGGGGGCTGGCGTTCACCGCCGACAGCATCGGCGACCTCGACGGCGACGGCCGCCCGGAGGTCGCGCTGAGCTTCTACGACGGCACCGCGCGGCGCTGGGACCTCACCGTCCGCGACGCCGCGACCGGCGCCGTGCGCGCGAGCCGCGCGGGCTTCGAGCTCCTGGGGGTGCTGCCCGCGAGCGCCACCGACGCGGGCCGCCCGGTGCTGCTCGGGGTGCTCGACGACCGCGCCACCGCCGCGCTCACCCTGTCCGCCGCCGGGCTCGCCACGCGCTGGACCCTGCCCTCCCGCCGGCCCGCGTTCGCGCTCGACCCGGCGCTCGCCCCGCGCCTCGGCATCGCCCACCGGCCGCTGGCGCTGCAGCTCGACGGCGACGCCCCGCTCGAGCTGCTCACCACGGTGTTCGACCCCGCGCTGCCCGCCGAGGCGCGCACCGTCACCACGCTCGTGGCCTACGACCTCAGCGGCGCCTCCCCGGCGGTGCTCGGCACCCTCGAGGCCCCGATGGCCACGACGATGCTCACCTTCCAGACGGGCGCCAACCTCTCGCGCGACATCACGCAGCCGCTGGTGGTGACCAGCGACGGGTACCTCCTGGCCCTGGACGAGGCGCTGCGCCCCACCAACCGCCTCGTGGGCACCGAGTTTACCATCCCCGGTATGCGCGTCGGGGGCTTCTACGGGGGCCCGACGCTACAGGGGGCCACCGCCGTGATCGGCACGCTCCCCGGCGTGAGCGGCCCCGAGCGCGCGGTGCTCGTCCGCGACAGCCGCCCGGCGCTGGTGCGGCTCGACGCGCGCCGCGGCTCGCTGGCCTCGCCCCCGGTGCTGCGATGGGAGCGGGCGCGCGCGGCGTGGCCCGTCATCGCAGACCTCGACGGCGATGGCGCCAACGACCTCGCGGCGCTCGACGGCCGCGCGCTGATCTCCATCGACCCGGCGCGGGGAGCTGCGCTGCGGTGGTCCGTCGACGACGCCGCGGGCCCCGCCGGATCGTCGACCTCCGGCGACCTGCTCCCGCTGCGCCGCGCCGGCGAGGCGGGCGTCGACCTCGTCTTCCTCCGCATCGACCCTGGCTTCGTGGCGCGCCCCTCCGCCTTCCGCGGCCGCGACGGCTCGCTCCGCTGGAACACCTTCTCCCGCGCCCTGCACTCGGGCATCGGCACCTTCGCGGTGGCCGACCTCTCCGGCGACGGCACCGACGACGTGATCACGACGATGAACGCGCTCAACCGCGTCGACGGCCGCGACGGCACCGCCTCGATGGACGCATACACCGTCCCGTATGGCTCGCCCATCGTGTCGTCGTGGAGCGGTTCGCAGCCCGAGGTCTTTCTCCAGGCGAGCCTGCGCGACGGGCTGCTCGACGCGGACTTCCAGCTCCGCGGGCGCGTGCCCGACGTGCCCGTGTCCGCCAACGCTGGGGCCGTCCTGCGGTGCGCCGGGCAGCCCGCGCTCGCCCTGAGCCCCTCCGGGTCCGCCGAGCTGCGCGTCATCCGCCCGCAGCAGCTCACCCCCACCGGGCCGTCTGCCGACGCGGCCACGCTCGCCCGCGTCGTGCTCGCGGGCGGGCTCGGGTACGCCTCGCGGGACCTGGTCCCGGCGGCGGCGCGGGTCGGCACGCTGAGCAACGCCACCGCGGTGGCCGACGGCGACGGCGCGGGGCACCCCACGCTGCTCGTGGGCAGCACCGACGGCTGGCTGTACGCCCTCGACGGCTGCAGCCTCGCGCTCCGCTGGGCGCACGATTTCCGCTACCCCGTGGGCGAGCCCGTGGTGGGCGACACCGACGGCGACGGCGCCGACGACGTGCTCGTCAGCGTGGGCGACGGGTACCTCTACGCGATGGGCGCTCGCACGCTCCCGGCGCCCGACATGGTGCGCGACACCGACCCCGCCGACGAGGCGAGCGACGCCGACCTCGACGAGGTGGAGACCTTCGACACCGTCACCGCGCGCTGGAACACCACCCCCGGCGCGATGCGCTTCCAGGTGCGGGTGACCACCCTCGCGGGCACGGCGCTGCAGTTCCCGGAGTACACCGAGCTGACCGGCGACCGCGCGCGGGTGGCCGGCCTGCCGCTGCGCCTCGGAGGCCGGTACCGCGTCGGGGTCGTGGCCGTGGGCGCCGACGGGTCGAGCGTGGAGTCCGAGTCCGACGGGTTCACCGTCGTCGACGTGAGCCCGCCCACCATCCGCATCGTCGCCAACCCGACGAGCTTCACGCCGCCGACGCAGTCGACCAACCTCGAGGTCACCTTCGCCGACCGCACGGGCCTCGCCAGCACCCGCGCCGAGCTCCTCGACCCGAGCGGCGTGGTCGTGCGGGTGCTCGTCGACGAGGTGCTCCGCGCGCCGCTGCCCTCGCGCACCACGCGCTTCACCTTCGATGGCATCGCCGCGGATGGCGCCAGCTACCTGCCCCCCGGCGAGTACACCATCCGCGCGTCGGCGACGGACGTCCGCGACCACAGCGTGATGGCCACCGGCACCTTCACGATGCTCCCGCGGGTGGTCACCCCCGGCACGCGCCGCGCCGACGAGCCCGCGGGCTGCGCGTGCGAGGCCGGTCGGGTGCGGGGCGCCGGGCCCGGGTCGTGGGCGCTCGCGGCGCTCGGCCTCGCGGCGGCGCGCCGGCGTCGTCGCTCACCCGCCCGCTGAGGCGTTGGGGTCGAGCGGCGGCAGGCCCTTCGCCCTGCGAAGCGCGCGCTCTTCGACCGAGAGCGCGATGATGGCTTCGCGGATGTGCTCGGCGATGGCCTTGTACGTCTCCGGCTCCGCGGGCATCGCGTAGAAGCGCTCGAGGTCGAGGGGCTCGCCGAAGACCATCGTGACCGGCTCGCCGTCGCCGGTGAAGTTGCCCACCACCTGCTTCGGGAGGTTGTTGATCAGCCCGAGGGTGAACACGGGGATCACCACCGGCCGCGCGCGGTACACGATGCTCCCGGTGCCGAGGCTCGCGGGGAGCAGCTCGTAGGGGTCGGGCCCGGTGCCGCGCCGCCCCTCCGGGTGGTAGCCGATGACGTTGCCGGGCTCCTGGAGGAGGGCGTCGACGGCGTCGAGGGTGAAGGTGTTGAAGCCGCGCTTGGAGGGGGCGCGCAGCACCGGCGGGTACATCGCCCAGGCCGACATGACCATGTTCACGACGACCCCGGCGGGGCCCTCGTAGAAGAAGTTGGAGCGCACCGGGAAGTAGATGCCGCGAACCCACGAGCACGCGCGGAGCAGCACCGACGAGATGCAGTAGAAATCGAAGAAGGAGCGGTGGTTGCAGACGAGGAAGACGCCGCGCTCGGGCCGCAGCGCCTTGAGCCGCTCGAGGCCCTGGGAGTGCACGAGGTTGCGCGTTGCGTAGTGGACCCAGGTCTGGCCGATGGTGCCCTGGAAGAGGTTGGCCGCGCGCTTGAGCACGGGACGGCGGTTGACCGCGTCGGCGATCTCGAAACAGACACGTTCAGTAAGGTTGAGGAGCTTGAGCTCCTGCTCCGTCGGACGTCGCATGCGCGGCACCTTCTCACCGTGCCTACGCCCGTCACAAGGGCGACGGATGCAGCCCCCCCTTCCCTGCGACCCGATCGCCATGGGAGAACGCCGCCACGGTGGAGAACCCAGGAATGATGCAGGCGATCGGGCGTCGGGCGATCGGGTGTTGGGCCCTTGGCGGGGCGCTACTGCTGGGCTGCGCGAGCACGGGCACCACCAACGATGCGACGCTCGAGGCGTCGATCAACGACGAGGCGCCGCTGCCCAACGGGTCGATGGAGACCGCGCGGCCGATGGTGCCGGGCGAGGAGCTCAACGGCGTGCTCGGGTGCGGCCAGGTCGCGTGGTACCGGGTGTCGCTGCCCGACGCGCGCCCCATCACCATGCACATCCTCGGGCAGGCGCAGGAGAACAGCCTCGGGGCCACCGCGACGCTCAGCGTGCATTCCATCGAGGGCCAGGTGCTCGGCGCGCTGCTCATCCCGGTCTTCGCGCGCTCGCCCAACTGGGACCCGCGGGCCCAGCCCTTCGCCCCGCCCGCCCCGGGGGCCTACCTCGCCAGCGTGCGGCTCGACCCCAACGGGTGTCAGCGCGTCGCGTTCCGTCTCGCGCTGCGCTGACGCCGTTCAGCGGTTGCGCAGCGGCCCCGTCGGGCCGACGCCGATGCCGTCGACCACCAGCCGAAGCAGGATCTCCGGGATGGCGTCCATCGGCCCGAGGTCGTGCCCGGAGAGGGCCCGGTGCAGTAGGTGCTCGACCGCGCCCACCACCGTCGCCGCGGTCACCCGCGGGTCGAAGGCCTTGAGCAGCCCGTGGAGGTGCGCGGCCTCGGTGAGCGTCACCGCGCGCTGGTCGATCTCCGCGGCGAGGCGGGCGAGGGGGATGCGCGGGCCGTGGTCGGGCGCGCGTCGCTCCTGGAGGTACAGCCGGGTCACCGCAGGGTGCGCGAGCACCGCGGTGGAGAGCGCGAGCCCGAGGGCCTGGTAGGCGCCGAGCAGGGCGTCGTAGTCCCGGGCCTCGCGGATGGCTGCGTCGCAGGCGTCGAGCGAGGCGTGCACGGCGTCGCGCACCGGCTCGATGAGCGCCTCGACCAGCTCGGACTGGTCACGGAAGTAGGTATAGAAGCTCCCCTTGGCGATGCGCGCGCGGCGCACGACGTCGTCGACGGACACCGCTTCGACGCCGCGGTCGAGAAACAGCTCCAGCGCTGCCTTTGCGATGGCCTGGGTGCGCGCCTTGCGGTTGGCGTCGCGGGTACCGCCCGCGGGCCCGGGCCTGGCCTGCGGGGCGTTGCGCGGGCGCACCGCAGGCGCTCGCTTGCGGGGGCTTGACATCAACGATCGACCTCGTTCAAAACCATGACTGGTTGGTCAGTGTTTTTCCCGTCGCGGCGTCGCGCGGGGCTGAGAGGGAGACGGCGATGATCGGACTGCCATTGGCGCTCTTGTACAGCAACGCGTGGGAGTGGGTGATCCACAAGTATGTCTTGCACGGCCAGGGGAAGAACCGGGAGAACTTCTGGAGCTTCCACTGGCACGACCACCACAAGCACGCGCGCCGCGAGGGGATGAACGACCACCAGTACCAGCGCCCGGTCTTCGGCTGGCACGGGCAGGGCAAGGAGGCCCTCGGGCTGGTGGTGGCGACCCTGGTGCACCTGCCCCTGGCGCGTCGATACCCCTGGTTCACGGCGGGCTGCGTGTTCAGCCACTGGAACTACTACCGCGTGCACAAGCGCTCGCACCGCGACCCGGCGTGGGCGCGGGAGCACCTTCCCTGGCACTACGACCACCACATGGGGCCCAACCAGCACGCCAACTGGTGCGTGACCTGGCCGTGGTTCGACCACGTGATGGGCACCCGCGAGCCCTACCTGGGCACCGAGCGCGAGGCGGCCGACCGCGCGAAGGCCTCGGCGAAGGCGGCGCGCGCGCGGGTGCCGGGCCCTGTGGCGGCGGAGGTCGACAGGGAGTAGAACGCCCGACCCCATGACTGACCCCGCTTCCAAGGCCACCGACCCCGCCGCCGACAAGGAACTCCGCACGATCGTGGCCGAGGAGGAGAAGCTCCTCAAGCGCTGCGTCGAGAACCTCGCCGCGGTGCCGGAGGTCTACCAGACCAACTACGACCGCGAGATGGTCGAGCTCCGCGACCTCATCGGCGACGCGCGCAACGAAGACCTCCCCGCGCTCATGGCGGAGATGGAGCGGCTGCGCGGCGTGGCGACGCGGCGGGCGGAGATCCCCGTCGGCAAGGTCGACCAGAACAACCCGTACTTCGGCCACATGCGCCTCGTCGAGGGCGGCCGCAGCCGCGACGTGCTCATCGGCAACAGCACCTACGTCGACACCGAGCGCGGCGTGCGGATCGTGGACTGGCGCGACGCCCCGGTCTCGCGGATCTACTACCGCTACCAGGAGGGCGACGAGTACGAGGAGGAGTTCGGCGGCAAGACCCTGGAGGGCACGGTGACGGTGCGTCGCGCGGTGGTCATCCGCGGCGGCGCGCTCAAGCGCGTGGTCGCCCCGCAGGGGGTCTTCTACCAGAACAAGGAGGGCTGGCAGCGCGCGACGGTGCACGCGGCGAAGCTCCAGGGCGGCCAGCTGAGCGCGGTGCGCCCGCCCACGGAGGACGAGCGCCGCGAGGCGGCCAAGTCCAAGGGGCGGCTGGGCGTCGGCGTCGAGGGGAGGGAGGACAAGCACCTCCCGGAGATCCCCTCGCTCATCGACCCGCGGCAGTTCGAGCTCATCACCCGGCCCTCGTCGGGCCTCGCGGTGATCCAGGGCGGCGCCGGGTCGGGCAAGACCACCATCGGCCTGCACCGCATGGCGTACCTCTCGTTCAACAACCCCAAGAGGTTCGCGCCCGAGAACATGATGGTGGTGGTGTTCAACCGCGCGCTCGCCCGCTACATCGTGCGGGTGCTGCCGGGGCTCGGGGTGGAGGGCGTGCACGTCACGACCTACCTGGAGTGGGTGCACAAGCAGCGGCGCAAGCACCTCTCGCGGGTTCCCGCGGAGACGCGCGACGACACGCCGGCGGTGGTGTCGCGGGTGAAGAAGCACCCGATGATGCTGAAGCTCATCGACGAGCGCATCGCCGACGAGGAGCAGAAGGCGAAGGTCGCGCTGCTGGAGACGGCGAAGCGCAACAACGTCGAAGACCGCGTGGCGAAGGCGTGGAAGGCCCTCGACGGCAACGCGCTCTCGCGGCGGCTCACGGCCCTCGGGCAGTGGGCCCGCGGCGAGCGCGACCTCGGCGGCAGCAGCGGCGCCGACCTCGGCGTGCGGCTCCAGATGGACCTCCAGAAGGCCATGGACCCGTGGATGCGCCGGGCGCGCGACGTGGTGTGGGACTGGGCCGAGCTCATCACGGACTACAAGGCCCTGCGCGGCGCGGCCGACCGCTGGGCCCCCGGGGTGTTCACGGACGGCGACCTCTCGACGGCGGTGCGCTGGAGCACCGAGCGCTGCACCCGCTGGGTGGTGGCCGACACCGTGAGCGAGGACGACGAGGAGCGCGAGCGCGGCGCCGAGCGCGGCGACCGGCGCAGCAAGCGCAAGGGCACCAAGGACCGCGCCGAGCGCACGGCCCCGAGCGAGCGCGTGGTGGCCAACGAGCGCGCCCGCTTCGGCGACGAGGAGACCGAGCCGGAGGACCTCGGCTGGGAGGCCGCCGGCGACCAGACGCGCGAGGAGAGCACCGCGCGCGCGTCGCGGCGCGAGGACGACGACGACGACCACCGCGGCGGCGGCGGCGACGTCGGCATGGACCGCGGCGCCGACGGCGTGCGCGAGGACCAGACCGACGACGCCATCGACGCCGAGGACGAGGCGCTGCTCCTGCGGCTCTACCAGGTGAAGCGCGGCCCGCTGCGCGGCCCGTCGAAGCAGCCGCTGAAGTTCGAGCACCTCTTCGTCGACGAGGCGCAGGACCTCTCCCCCATGGAGCTCTCGGTGCTCCTCGGGGTGGCCTCGCACGACTGCTCGGTGACCCTCGCGGGTGACACCGCGCAGCGACTGATGATGGACAACGGCTTCTCCGACTGGAGCGGCGTGCTCCGCGACCTCGGCCTCTCCGGCGTCGAGGTCGAGCCCCTGCGCATCGGCTACCGCTCGACCCTGGAGGTGCTCGCCTTCGCGCGCGACATCCTCGGGCACCTCGCCGACCCGGAGGCCCCGCTGGCCACGCGGCACGGCGCGCCCGTGGAGTTCCACGGCTTCAACGAGGTCGGCGCGGCGGTGGCGTTCCTGTCCGAGGCCCTGCGCGAGCTGTCGATGCACGAGCCCCGGGCCAACGTCGCCGTCATCGCGCGCGACCCCGAGCGCGCGGACGTCTACTACGACGGCCTCTTCAAGGCCGAGGTGCCCCGCCTGGCCCGCATCGCCGACCAGGACTTCTCCTTCCGCCCCGGCGTCGAGGTCACCGACATCCGCCAGGTGAAGGGCCTGGAGTTCGACTACGTGATCCTGGTCGACGTGACCCTGTCGCAGTACCCCGCCGACGACGAGTCGCGGCACCTGCTGCACATCGGCGCGACGCGCGCGGCGCACCAGCTCTGGGTCGTCTCGACCGGCATCCCCTCGCCGATCCTCCCCCGCTACATGATCGAAGACTGAGCTCCCCGCTTTACGGGGCTTTGTATGTCATCGCCCCGGCGGTGGCGCCGAAGACCGTCTCGAAGTGCTCTACCGCCCGGCGTGCGAGCGCCTCGACGGCGGGCACCGGCGTCACGCCGAGGCTCGCCAGCGAGGCCACCGGGTGCTGGGTGATGCCGCACGGCACGATGAGCCCGAAGTCCTCGAGAGCCGTCGAGGCGTTGAGGGCGAAGCCGTGCATGGTGATCCAGCGGGAGATCTTCACGCCGATGGCGCCCACCTTGGCGGGCGCGCGGTTGTGCTCCTGGCCGGGCCACTGGTGCGGCGAGTCGAGGTCGACCCAGGCGCCGATGAGGTCGTCCCGCGGGCCGACGCCGAGGCCGTGGTCGGCGCAGAGCAGGGACATCACGCGCACCAGGTCGCGCACGTAGCGCCGCACGTCGGGGCGGTCGGGCGCGAGGTCGAAGATGGGGTACGCCACGAGCTGCCCGGGGCCGTGGTAGGTGACGTCGCCGCCGCGCTCGGTCTCCACGAGGTCGACGCCGCGGGCCCGGAGCACCTCCGCGCTGAAGAGCACGTGCTCGCCCTTCGCCGAGCGCCCCATGGTGACCACCGGGTCGTGCTCCAGCAGCAGCAGGGTGTCGGGGATCTCCCGCGCGGTGCGCCGCTCGACGAGCCGTTGTTGGAGGGCGTGGGCGTCGCGGTAGCCGACGCGCCCCAGCCACACCGGGACGAAGCTGCGGGGCTCAGCCATCGCCGCTCAGAGCACGTCCGCGATCACCGGAATCGACGACATCGTCAGGACCACCGGCAGGTCGGGCGCGACGAGGTTGTTGTTGTCGAAGGGCGTGACCGCGGGCCGACCGATGCTGGAGTCGCCGTGGACGTGCACGTACTGGTACCCCGGCGAGAGGTCGCGCACGGGGTTGCTCATGGGGTCGACGCCGGGGGTGTCGTCTCGCCACGCGATGGCCACGGGCGAGATGGCGATGGCGCGGTCGGCGTTGCGGTCGAAGGTGAGGCTGGAGTCCTGGTCGAGGTAGAGCGCGATGCGGGCGAGCGCGACGGTGGCGAGGCCCACGCGAGCGCGGGCCTCCATCGGGGGAGGGCCCGCGAGCACGACGGGGTAGCTCGTGATGCGTCCGGTGAAGCGCACCGCGACGCCGTTGGTCTCGAGGTGGGGCACCGGGCCGACGAGGTCCCAGAGCAGCGCGACGCGGAGGTTGTTGCCCGTGGGCGGCGGGGGCGTCTCCTGGATCATCGCGAGGCCGATCGTGGAGATGCGATCGACGGCCGCGGTGGCGGGGGCTCGCGCGTAGGTGAGCCGGCTGGTGCCGAAGCCGTCGCCGGTGATGCCGAGGGTGCCGTCGGCGTTGCGCTCCAGCGTGAGGCCCATCGTCGAGCCCGGCAGCGTGAAGCGTCCGCTGGCCTGGTCGAGCAGCCCGGCGGCGCCGAAGCCGTTGGCCGAGTAGCCGTTGTCGAAGGTGTAGAAGTGCCCGTTGATCAGCGTGCCCGAGGTGAGCGCGAGGCGGTCGTCGGCGACGATGAGCGTGCCGTTGGCGCGGGCGGGCACCGGCTCGCCGCCGGCGGCCGTGGCGAGGGGCGAGTCGACGTCCGTGAGGGTGCGCCGCACGCCGTCCTCGCCCTCGAACTCCAGGCGGACCAGGCGCCACCGGCCGTTGAGCGGCGCCACGCCCGAGTCGCCCGTCGCGGGCGTGTCACCCAAGGCGGGGGCGTCGCCCACGGCGGGCGCATCGACGACGCCCCCCTGGTCGGCGGGTGCGACGCCGCTGTCGGTGGCCGGGGGGAGGACGATGGTCGAGCCGCAGCCGACCAGGCCGAGAGCGAGGGCGGAGAGGAGTGACGCGCGCATGGCGGCGACGATACCTCCGGGGCGCGCCTACCGCTCGAAGCAGTCGTCTGGAATCCGTCGCTCGCGGCGCACGAGCGCGGTCGCGGCGATGTACCGGGTGGTCACCGGGTCGTGGTAGCCGCTCGCGGGGCCGAGGCCGGGGACGTGCCCGCGCAGGTCGAGGTGGATGCGCTGCATCGAGAGCTCCCGCACGTACTTCCCCAGCAGCGACGCGAGGCCCACGACGGGGTCGCTGGCGTCGGCGTCCTGCACGAAGCTCACGGCCCCGACCTGGGGCACGCGGTACGCCGATCGCGCGGCGGTCTCCTCCTCGATGGCCACGAGGGGGCCCAGCGCGCCGAGCGCGTCGGCGTAGCGCTTGCGGCCGCCGACCTTCCCGCAGACCGCGTGCAGGGCCGAGCCCGCGTGACCGCGGAGCGCGCGCACGAGCTCGACCATGCGCGCGAGGTCGACGTCGAAGCGGCTGCGCCCCTCGGCGTGCTCGGCGTGGAGCCGACGATTACACACGCTGGTAAAGCGCGCGGCGCGCACGCGCCCGCCGGCGTCGAGGAGCGAGCGCGCGCCGTCGCGGTGGCGCTCGCCGGGGTCGCCGCCGAAGGCGGGGAGGGGAATGGCCGCGCCGAAGCACATCCGCGGCGCCTCGCCCTCGGGGCAGAGCGCGCGGAGGGCGTCGTCGGCGTCGAGGCAGAGCGCGGCGAAGAGCTCGGCGAAGGAGCGCGGGCGCAGCCCGAGGTGGACGTCGAGGACGGCGAGCACGGTGGCCTCGACCTCGCGCATGGCGCCGTGGGCGCAGAGGCCCTTGCTGTCGCCGATGCCGACGGCGTGCGCGGCGCGGGTGAAGGTCTCCCAGTCCGAGGTGACGTCGACGAGGGCGCCGGTGACGATCATCGGGCCGAGGCGCGGGCCGAGGCCGTTCTCGTCGACGCCGACGCGGAGCCCGGAGGGTTGGGCGCTCATCGCCCGGGGTCGTAGTACGTTCCGCGGCCGCATGCGAAACATCTCGGGAACCTCCGGGGCCCCATCGGCCTCCATGCCCTCGATGCGAACCGCCCTCGTGCTCGCGCTCTCCGCCCTGCTCGGCTGCGCCGGTCGCCCGACGCCGGGGCCCACGACCCCCGACGCCCGCGCGCGCCCTGCGATGCGGGGCGAGGAGTTCCGGGTCATCGGCGGGTCGTCGGCGACGCCGGGCGACGCCTTCGACGCGACGCTGCTCTTCGAGCGGGCCATCGCGCTGATGCGCGAGCAGCGCTGCGCCGAGGCGCTCACCGAGCTCGACCGGCTGCTGCGGGAGTTCCCGACGGCGTCGGTGGTGCCGCTCGCGCAGTACAACCGCGGGCTGTGCCTCCAGCGCGCGCAGCGCTGGCCCGACGCGGCGACGGCGATGACCGCCGCGGCGGCGTCCCGGGACGCCACGCTCGCGCACGACGCGCTCTTCCGCCTCGCCGCGGTCGGCGCCTCGGGGCAGAACCCGACCTGGGTGATCGAGGCCACGGACGCGCTCCAGGCGCGCGCGCTCCCACTGACGATCACCGAGCGGGTGGAGCTCTTCGCGCGGCGCGCGTCCGCTCGCCTCGCGGAGGGCAACATCGACGAGGCCGAGCGCGAGGCCCAGCGCGCGGTGGCGATCGCGCCGACGGACGACGCGGTGCACGCGCTCGACGACGACACGCACGCCGCCGAGGCGAGGGTGGTGCAGGGCGAGGTGACGCGGCGTCGCTCGCTGGCCGTCGCGTACCAGGTCGAGGCGCCCGACGCGGAGGCCGCGATCACCCGGCGGGTGCAGCTCGTGACGCGCGCGCACATGCAGTTCAACGACGCCATTCGCGCGGGAAACCCCGACTGGGCAGCGGCGGCGGGCTTCCGCATCGGCGAGATGTACCGCGACCTCTACGACACCATCGTCGACGCGCCGACGCCGCCGACCTGGGACGACGCGCAGCGCCGGGTGTACCGCGCGCGCACCGCCGAGAGGCTGCGTCCGCTGCTGCAGGGCGCGCTTCGCAGCTGGGAGCTCACGCTCTCGATGGCGCGGCGCACGGGCATCACGAACAACGAGTGGGTGCGGCGCGCGAGCGAGTCCGTCGACCGCTTGCGCGCGGTCGTGACAGGAGGGCCTTGACACCGGACGGCGCGGGGGGATACAAGCCGCCTCCCTGACTCGGCTCTGATTCGTAGGGCAGTGCTGCCTTGCGACCGGTGGCGGGACCGTGTATAAGACGCGGCCTCACGATCCGGCCGCTGGCGTAGCTCAATGGCAGAGCACCGGTTTTGTAAACCGGGGGTTGTGGGTTCAACTCCCATCGCCAGCCCTGAAAAGCGCAACGATGGTCTCGTGGGTTGGTTCTTTGAAGTGCTGAGTATCAGGAGGGTTGCCCGAGCGGCCAAAGGGAGCAGACTGTAAATCTGCCGGTTCACGCCTACGTTGGTTCAAATCCAACACCCTCCACACCTGCGGGAGTAGCTCAGTTGGTAGAGCGTCAGCCTTCCAAGCTGAACGTCGCGGGTTCGAACCCCGTCTCCCGCTCTGTCCCGATACATTGTCTGTCCGGCTCTTAGCTGTTACGTCTCGTTTGTTCGCTCACCTAGCTCAGTTGGTAGAGCACGTCCTTGGTAAGGACGAGGTCGTCGGTTCAATCCCGATGGTGAGCTCCATACCCCGACCGCCCGCGCGGCGGTCATCTCGGAGGTTCAGAGGAACTTATGGCCAAGGAGAAGTTCAGCCGCAGCAAGCCCCACGTGAACGTCGGCACCATCGGTCACATCGACCATGGCAAGACGACGCTCACGGCCGCCATCAGCGCGGTGCTGTCCAAGGCCAAGGGGGCCAAGTTCAAGGCGATCTCGTACAAGGACATCGCCAAGGGCGGCATCGACCGCGACGCCACCAAGACGGTGACCATCGCCGCGGCGCACGTGGAGTACGAGTCGCAGAACCGGCACTACGCGCACGTCGACTGCCCCGGACAC
>JAUSAZ010000049.1 GCA_030652255.1 Myxococcales bacterium
ATCCTGGGACTGCCAATCGAGCCCGCGCGTTGATGCACATCACGTGGGCATGCGATAGCCTGGGGTGAGCGCCAACGCGCGAACCCCGGCCCACAGCGGGTTGCGCCACTCACGAACGACACCCGTTGCGCATCTCGTGGGCTTGGCGCCATGGCCCGTTGCCCAATGGCCACAATGGAGAAAACCCCCGCTGCCTCGATTCCCTGGTGAGGGGATCGAGGCGACGGGGGTTCTCCAGCGACGGTCGCTCCGGGGCGATGCCTGCCCCGGGTGTCGGCTCAGAGCATGACGGTGTAGCCGACGTTGAGACCGAAGGACGTGTTGCCGCCGATGAACGTGCCCTGCGGCGTGCGGAGCACCTCCGAGGTGGAGTACACGAAGGTGAGCGCCGGCGACAGGATGCCCGAGCGGCCGACCATGATGTTCATGCCGAGCCGCGGGGCGAGCGCGAAGCCCGCGCCGGGGCCGTCGGCGTACCCGAGGCCCACGCCCACGCCGAGGAAGGCGAAGAGGCTGCGGTTGATCGGAAGGTGGTAGCTCGGCTCGACCAGCACGTTGAGCGACGACGCCGAGCTGCTCACGCCCGCGGTGGTGGTGCTCGAGTAGTTGAACCCGATGATGCCCGACAGCTGGATGTTGTCGGTGAAGAACCAGCCGACCGTGGGCGAGATGTTGAACTGCGTGAGCTCACCAGCGAGCGTCAGGCCGATCGAGCCGCCGAGCTCGACGACGCCCGGACGACCGTACGCCGTACTGCCGCCGATGCCGGCCTGCGAGACGACGCCGCCCGCCGTAGCGATCGGCGCGGCCACCGGGGGAGCGGGGTCGTTGTCCGAGCGCGAAGCCGGGAGCGCGCCGGGGGTCGTCCCATTGCCCACCTGCATGCTGCTCTGTTGAACGGCCGCGCCGGTCGACGTGTTGCCGCCGGACTGCGCGAAGGACACCGCAGAGGCCGCCGTCACGCTAGCCATGACGCCCACACCGAGGATGAGTTGAGAGTACTTCATGAGACCTCCACCGAATCGTTTGTTGTCGATTGCCGCGATCCAGGCGGACCATTTCCGCCGTCGCGCTGAGCACCTCCTTCGCACGACCCGTACCAGAGGGAATTGCGCCCGAATTGCCACAATGATCCACGGGGACCGAGCGCTCGCGACCATCTCGCCTCACCCGCGGCGGCGAGGACCTGTGCAGTGTGCTGATAAGGTACAAGTGGAGACGGGAATGGACAGGATGGAGTCCGCTCGGGGGCTCAGACGGCGGCGGCGAGGGCCCCGGCGACGCGCGGGTGCTTGAAGGCGTAGCCGCTCGCGAGGAGGGCGGCGGGCACGGCGCGCTGCCCGGTGACGACGACCTCCGCCATCGGGCCGAGCGCCAGGCGCAGCGCGAAGGCGGGCACCGGCAGCCACGACGGGCGGTGCAGCTGGCGCCCGAGGGCCTCCGCGAAGTCCCGGAAGCGCACCGGCTCCGGGGCCGTCACGTTGACCGGGCCGCGCAGGTCGTCGTGGTCGATGGCCCACAGGGTGGCGCCCACCACGTCGGCCAGGTGCACCCACGGAAACCACTGCCG
This sequence comes from Myxococcales bacterium, assembly GCA_030652255.1. Taxonomy (GTDB): domain Bacteria; phylum Myxococcota_A; class Polyangia; order Polyangiales; genus SCUS01. The sequence continues at coordinate 1,571 of JAUSAZ010000049.1, forward strand.
CCCGTCGCCCACCGGGCCCCCGACGAAGAGCTTGAAGGGCAGGAGCATGCGTTCGAGCGAGCCGCCCCCGTCGCCGAGCACCACGCCGATGCGCAGCCGCACCTCGCGCGCGCCCAGCTCTCCCGCCCGCTCGGCCTCGCGCTCCCAGTCGCGGCAGACGCCCGCGAGGAAGTCATCCCCCGGCGGCGTCGCCTCGGTGACCTCCTCGTCGCCGCGAGGCCCGTAGAAGCCCACCGCGGAGGCGTTGACGAGCACCCGCGGGCGAGGGGACGCCCCGGCGATGGCGTCGACCACCCGGCGCGTGGTGCGCACCCGGCTCTCGCGGATGGCCGCCCGGAAGGCGTCGTCCCAGCGCTTCGCCCCGACGGGCTCGCCCGCGAGGTTGACCACCGCGTCGAGGTCCGCCACCCCCTCGGGGGTGATGGCCTCCAGCGAGCGCGCGTCGGCGCCCGCGGGCAGCGACCGACGCGCCCTCACCGGGTCGCGCGAGAACGCCACCACCTCGTCGCCGCGCGCGATGAGCGCAGCGACCAGCGACCTGCCCACGAACCCGGTGGCCCCGACGACTCCCACACGCATGATGAACTCCTCTGCTCGCGGGACGTTGGATGCTCCCCCGCCTAGCGCGGGGGCTGCAATTGGAAGTCCGGCTCCGGGAGCTGCGACGGCGCCGTCGGGAGGCGCCCACCCCCCTGCGCGGCCCGGCGCTGCGCGGCCACGGCCTGCTGCTGGGCCTGCTGCATCTGGCGCATCATCTGGGCCTGCTGGGCCTGGAGCGCGGCGATCTGGTCGCGCACGTTGTTGACCGCCACGACCGGGGCGTCGAGGGCGATCTCGAAGCGCGCGCCGGTGTCGCCGAGGCGGGTTGCGTGCAGGGTGCCGTGCACCGCGTCGGTGGTGTTGGCGTCGGCGGAGGGCGGCGCGTTGAGCAGCGAGAGGATCGCCGCCGGCGTGAGGTGCACCACCGCGGCGCGGTCGTCGGGAACCGTCGGCGCGAGCCGGTCGCCGGTGAGCATGGCACGGTAGCGGGCGACGGGGTCGACGGCGTCGACGAGCAGGAGGGTGTCGCCGTCGGGCACGAGGAGCACCGTGCGCTGGAACTGGGCGCGCATCTCGGCGGGCACCTGCGGCGGCAGGCGTGCCGGGTCGGGCCCGAGGCGGAGGCGCAGCGTCCCGGCCGGGAGCCCCGCGGGCGTGGGCATGATCGCGAACTGGTCGGCGGGGTTGGCTCCGGACGGCCGCGGCGTGCGGGGCACCGCCATGGCCGTGGTGCGGAGGCTGGCGACCTGCGCGGCCGCGCCGGGGACGCGCACGATCTCGATGCGGGTGAGGCCGTCCCCCGGGATGAAGCCCATGGCGCGCTGCCCGTGCTGGCGGAAGCCCGTGAGGTCGCGCAGGGCGTCCTGGAAGCGCACCATCTGTGGCCCGAAGGCTGCGGCCATGCGCGGGTCGGTGGCGTCGTCCGAGAGCAGCGGCGCGAGCGAGGAGACGTCGAAGCCGGTGGCGAAGTACGACGTGGCCGTGGCGGGCAGCCGGCGCAGCAGGTCGAGCGCGGCGTGCTGGCCCACGGACGACCCGATGAGCGCGCGGCTGCTGGCGCCGCCCGCGTGGGCGAACTCCACCTCCGCGCGGAGGTGGTAGCTGGTCTCGTCGAGCACGAGCGAGGCGTGGGCGCGGGAGAGGTCGTCGAAGAGCTGCTTGGTGTTCTCGGCGCTGCGATGCACGGCCTCGTAGCGCTCGACGAGGGGGCGGTTGGTGCCCGCGTCGTTGCGCCGCGGGTCTTGCGCCTCGAGCGCCGCGAGCTGCACCGCGAGCTCGCGCCGCGCGGGCTCGGGGCGCACCACCGCGTCGAGGAGCGCGGAGTCCGGCGGGGCGCTCGCCGCGGCGCGCACCAGCCAGCGCGAGAGCGGGCGCACCTGCTCCGTCGGGCCGCAGAGCATCGACCAGTCGCGGGCCGAGCGCCGCGCGATCCAGCACGGCGGCGCCGCCACGCCGCCGTCGCGGCCGGTGAGCAGGTCCTGCGCGGTGCCGGTGGGCTCGTACAGCCCGTCGCCGGCGTCGCGGTACCCGCGCCCCGCCTGGGCGTTCTGCACCACCTCCATGCCGGGCCGCAGCGGCCAGGCGATGGTGATGTTGACCTGCCCGTTGGGCGTGCTGGCGCTGCTGGGCGCGAGGATGGCGGCGAAGGGCGCGTCGGGGTCGATGTCGACGCCGTGCTCGCCGAGGCCGGGGGAGATGCCCGGCGCGGCCTGCCCGAGCGCGAGCCGCGTCGGGACGCCGGGGGCGATGAGGTTGAGCACCTTGCGCAGGTTGCTCCCGCGGATGGCGAGCAGCGCGGCGCTCGGTAGCTCCGGGATCGCGAGGTCGGCCGCGGAGGGGGCCACGTCAGCCGCGCGGGCGGGCGGAACGTCGCGGGTCGCGGGCGGAGGGTTGTTCTTCTCGCAGCCCAGGAGAGCCAGCAGAACGAGCGCGTAGCGGGTCTTCATCGCCGCGGCTGCCTAGCACCGGAACGCGCACGTTGTCACGCGCCCAGCGGCATTCCCCCCGCCGGGAGCTGTGCCCGGGGAAGGTCGGAGACGAACGATGGAGTGGCGAGGAGGAGAGGGGAGTAAGGGGGAGGAGCAGCGCGCGACGGCGGACTACCAGGCCGCGCGGACGCCGACGAAGGCCTCGACGCGGGTCCACGCGATGGGCTGGCCGCGGCCGCCGTCGGTGCCGGTCGAGTTGCCGAGGCGCACGTCGGAGATGTTCGACAGGCCCCGCACGGTGGCGTTGATGCCGAAGACCTCGTTGAAGCGATACTCGCCGAAGGCCGTCGCGTCGAGGCGCACCGCGGAGAAGCGGCCGTCGGAGTCGTAGCCCACGCCGGGGACGTTGGGGGCGCCGTTGCGGTCGGCGACGTAGCCGTACTGGTACAGGCCCACGCCGCCCTCGAGGGAGATGAGGAAGCGGCCGTTGAAGGAGTGCGAGTACGAGAGATAGCCGCGGTTGCGGATGTAGAAGTTGCTGAAGAAGCTGTTGTTGACGTCGCGGAGGAAGCCCACGCGGAAGTTCGCTCGCGGGTTGATCAACCAGCGGAGCTCGGCCTGGCCGATGACGGTGTCGGCGTTGTCGCCGGCCTCGAAGAAGGTGGCCTCGTAGCCGACGAGGGCGAGCAGCGAGAGCTTCTCGGTGAGCAGGCCGTTGATGCCCACGCGCGTGCGGATGGGCATCGACGAGAACAGACCCGTCGGGGAGTTTTCCGGGCGGATGTACGTGGTGGGGTTGACCGAGCCCTCCCAGAGGAGCGCGGTCTTCGGGAGGAAGCGCCAGCGCATGCGGGCGTACACCGAGTGCCCGAGGTAGTCGTAGAAGTTGTAGTTCGAGCTGTCGAACAGGTTGGCGATGAAGTTGTAGCCGAGCCGGAACTCGAGCGTGCCGCGCGGCGGGGCGTACGCGAGCTCGGCGTTGGCCGTGTTGAAGTTGCGGTTGAAGGTCTGCGCCGGGAGCAGCATGCCGTCGGCGCCGGTGCCGGTCTGGGCGCCCGGCTGGATGGTGCGGAGGAAGTCGTCGGCGAGCACGAACTGCCACGTGCGCTGCGGGAAGAACTCGAAGCGGAGGTTGCCCTCCACGCCGAGGTTGCGCAGGTTGCTGGTGGTGTCGGGCGTCTGGAGCGCGATGAACTCGTGGTAGATGAGCGCGACGCCGCCGCGGAAGTTCACCGTCGGGAGCGCGGTGGCCGGAGCGTCGGAGTTGCGGCTGCGCTGCGGGCCGAGCGTGGTCACCGTCAGGCTGGGCGTGATGCGCAGGCGCAGGGCGCTCGCAGGGTCGTTGGCCCGGTAGAACACGTTGGAGTCGTAGCCGACCTCCGCCCCGATGCCGGGGTGCAACTCGAAGTTGCCGGCGCGGATGCCGCGACCCTGCGTGAGCTGCCGGTCCTGGAGCCAGACCTGCGCCGATGCGGGCGCTGCGAGACCAAACACCACGCCCGCGGAGAGCGCTGCCAGCGATCTTCGATTCATCGTTCCCAACCTGTTTCCCGCCATCGACACTGGAGACCGGATCACGGAGAGCGAGCCCGTCACATGACCGGGCTGGTGACGAGCGGACGCTCCGGCGCGAGCGTGTCGGGCGTCAGCTGCGTGGGATCCTCTTCGGGAATGGTCGGGTCGACCCGGACCGTGATCACCGTGCGGGTCGGGTCGAAGGTGCCCGTCTCCTCGCCGACGCACTGCCGCGCCTCGGTCTCGAGGGCCTCCGAGCGCGACCGGAAGATGTTCATGAGCTGGAACTCGTGGTTGCGCTGCCCGTCGTTGTTCAGGCTCACCGAGTTCTGGAGCAGCTCCTGGTGTTCGCGCGCCGAGCGCAGCGTCACGTCGACCTGGGTCAGCTTGTCGTTGAGGCAGTTGACCTTGATGATGTCGCGATCGGTGCGCGCCCGGTCGAGCAGGTCGCTCACCCGACGGCGCGACGCCGTGATCGAGTCGAGGGTCGAGGTCGCTTCACGCAACTGATCGGCCCCCGAGAGGTTCGCCGTCCGTCGGCTGCCGACCTCGGCATCGGGTCGCGCCGTCGGCGTCACCGTCTGCGCGTCGGCACCCCCTACGGACAGTCCCAGTGCGACCAGCGCACCGAACACAACCCGCCGTACCGCCAGAATCATCACGCGTCTTCCTTCCTCGGACCCTTCGAATCAGGGCCGACACTCTACCGACCATCCCAAGGATGTCAACGCTCGTGGCAGGTGGCGCCACGGCCCTGGTCATCGCTACGCAGGCTCTCGGTGTCCGTCCCACGTCCCTGCATTCATCGTCCGTCAGGGCGCCGGGCAAGAGTGCATGGTCGCCATCTCATCTGCGACCGAACATGAATCCTGCCACCCCCCCTCCGATCATGCCCAGCTCGGTGACCGCCATCCTGGCCGCGGGCGGGGCCGACGAGTCGAACAACAAGAGCCCCAGGCCCAGGCCGAGCAGGCCCCCGCCGAGCGCGCCGAGGTCGAGCCAGCGGGTCTGCGCGGGGGTCGGCTCGAGGGCGCCCGCGGTGATCATCGCCGCCGCGGTGCCCAGCACCGTCCCGGAGAGGGCGAAGATCCCGACGTGTCGGTCGGACTGCGTCGCGATGCCGGTCACCAGCCCGAGGGCCGTGCCCCACACCGACCCCGACACCACGAAGGCCGCCCCGCCCGGCCGCGGGTGCGTCGTCAGGCCGAGCGCCAGCCCGAGCCCGAGCCCGAGGGTGGCGCCGCCCAGCATCACCGACGACGCCAGCGGCACCTCGCGCCAGGGCCTCCCCCCGGTGAGCTCCGTCGCCAGCCCGGTGCCGATGAGGGCGCCCGCGACGAGGCCGGCGTTGATCGACGCCCCGAGGCCTTGCCTCACCGGGCGACGGTCGAGGGCCCACGCCGCCACCGCCCCGGCAGACGCGCCCAGCGCCGGGAGCCACGGGGCCGTCAGGGGTTCGTCGAGGGTCGCGAGCGCGTCGACCCAGAGGCCCACCGCCGCGCCGTACGCCACCGCGCTGCCATAGAGGGTGACGGCCTCGTAGGTGCCGCGCCGCGGGGGCGCCGTGATCGGCGGCAGCGCCGGGGCGCGCCCGAGGGTCTCCTGCGCGCGGGCCACCCGCAGCAGCACGGCCAGGGTCGAGTAGCCCTCCGGGCGCTCGCCGCGGCGGCGGAGCTCTCCCTCCGCCATCGCCCGCGCGCTCGCGGCCTGGCCCGCGCCGAGGAGGGCGGTCACCTGGTCGAGCAGCGCGCGCTCCCACGCGGCGTCGTTGGGCGGGGCGGGCAGCGCCTCGGCGCCGAGGGTCTGGGCGCCGACCGGCGCCGCCCAGAGGAGCCCGGCGGCGATCGCCCCGGAGACGCGCCGCCCCGGCCGGGACATCAGTGCTCGCGGCGTCGCAGCGCAGCGTCCCAGCGCATCGCGATGCGCGCCACGGCGGCGTCGGACTCCTCGCCCAGGAGCTCGAGGGTGGTCTCCGCCCACCAGAGGGCGGTGCGGTCGACCGCCACCGTGCGCCCGTCGGCGGAGGCCACGTCGCGGGCCACCCGGGCCAGCGAGTCGACCGCGTGCACGAGCGCCACCAGCGCGGGCGCCGCGCCGGACGACTCGTCGCGCATCGAGCGCGCCCGGCCGTCGAGCTGATGCACCACCCCGTCGAGCTCCTCGGTCGTCGCCGCGCCGTCGCTCCAACGGCTGAGCGCCTCGAGCGCCATCTCGGGGGTGTCGTCGTCGAGCAGGCGCGCGCCCTCCACGGCCTCGAGCGCCGCGCGCACGCCCTCACACAAAGCTGACACCTCGCGCCGCGCCTCGGCGTCGCGCAGGAGGCCCGAGCGAACGCTGTCCAGGTTCTCGTTCATCGACTCTCCACCGTCAGCGTGTGTGACCCCGCGATGAAACCGCAAGAGACATCGCCACCTCGGACCTCGAAGCTCGCACGGCCTTCGTCCACCACCGTGTGGAGTACACCCGATGCGGCCCCGCGCGATGGGGGCCACGACGGACGTCATCCCGACGCCTGGCGCTCAGCGGGTGCGGGAGGGCGGCGCGCCCGGGACGACCGGGGTCGTCGGGGTCACGGCGGTCCAGGGTTCGGCCAGCCAGACCCAGCGGCCGCCCGCGAAGGCGACGGGCTCGAACACCTCCGCCCCCGCGGCGCCGCGCACCTCCACCCGGAAGTACCGCACCGTCGGGCGGAGCGCCGTGCGCACCGCGGCGATGCGCGGGTCGAAGCCGTGGGACGCCCCGTCGGCGAGCTCGTCGCCCGTGGCGCCGGTGACCGTCACCGCGGCGCCGGGGCCGAGCGCGCGCAGCCGGGCGAGCTTCTCCTCCAGCCGAGCACGGGCGGGCGGGACCACCGCGCCGCGCAGCTGCCGGTTGCCCTCGAAGGTGAACACCAGCGCGAAGCGGTCGTCGTCGAGGCGCAGCTGCTCCTCCAGGCGCTCGACCTGCGCGCGGTCACCCGCGGCGCTCGCGCGGGCCAGCTCGGTGAACATCGCCTGGAGCCCCGCGGCGGTGTCGGGGTACGGCGAGAGTGCGCGCAGCGGGTTGATGATCTCCGCGGCCTCATCCTCGACCGGGGCGACGAGGGCGCGCGGGGCGGCGGGCGCCGCGGCGCGGGGCCCGGGCGACGGCGCCGGGCGGTTGCGGTTGCGGTTGCAGCCCACCGCGGAGAGCGCCAGGAGCGCGAACACGACACGACTTTGCATCACGGGGCGGCGACACTACGGGCACTCCCGCGGCGACGCAAAGCCCGCGTTGACGGACGGCGTTGACAAGTCCGGTCGGGCTTTGGTTTGTGCTGCCTCCATGCACGCCGCCCGTGACCTCTGCGCCTTCGTCGACGCCTCGCCGTCGCCCTGGCACGCCGCCTACACCCTCGCCGATCGCCTCGTCTCCAAGGGGTTCCGGCGGCTCGAGCTCGACGCGCCGGAGTGGGACCTCGCGCCCGGCAGCTGGTACGTGCACCGCAACGGCACCGTCATCGCGTGGCGCCTGCGCGAGGGGCCGCTGCGCCGCTTCGCCGTCGTCGGCGCGCACACCGACTCGCCCAACCTCCGGCTCAAGCCCCGCGCGGCGTACACCAGCGAGGGGTGCCTCCAGCTCGGCGTCGAGGTCTACGGCGGGGCCCTGTGGAACTCCTGGCTCGACCGCGACCTCGGCCTCGCCGGCGTCGTCTTTACCGAGGACGGTAAAGCCCACCCGCTGCGGGTGCACCGGCCCATCGCGCGGGTCTCGCAGCTCGCGATCCACCTCGACCGATCGGTGAACACCGACGGGCTCAAGCTCAACCCCCAGCTGCACCTCAGCCCCACCTGGGGCCTGGCCCGCCCCGGCATCGACGCCGCGGAGGCCCTCTTCGGCCTGCTCGCCGACGCGGCCGGCGTCGACCCGAAGGCCGTGCGCTCCCACGACGTCTCGCTCTACGACCTCACGCCCTCCACCCTCGGCGGCATGGACGAGTCGCTCATCTTCGCGCCGCGCCTCGACAACCTGGCCTGCTCCCACGCGGGCCTCGTGGCGATGGAGGCCGCGGAGGTCGGCCGCGACGACACCTGCGCCGTGCTCGCGTGCTTCGACCACGAGGAGGTGGGCTCGTCGAGCCTCGACGGCGCCGACGGCACCCTGCTCTCCGTCGTGCTCGAGCGCATCGCCGCCGAGCGCGGGCTCACCCGCAGCGCCTGGCACGCCTCGGTCGCGTCGAGCCTCATGCTCTCCGCCGACATGGCCCACGCCGCGCACCCCAACTACGGCGACAAGCACGAGCCGCGGCACAAGCCCCTGCTCGGCGGCGGCCCGGTGCTCAAGACCAACTACAACCTCCGGTATGGGTCGAGCGCCAGCACCGCGGCCGCGCTGCGGGTGCTCGCCGCCTCGGTCGGGGTCACCCTCCAGGACTTCGTCACGCGCACCGACATCGGCTGCGGGTCCACCATCGGTCCCATCTGCGCGTCGCGCCTCGGGATGCCCGTGGTCGACCTCGGCGACCCGATGCTTTCCATGCATTCCGCCCGGGAGTGTGCGGCGGCGGATGATCATCCCCGCTTGATCGCCCTGTTGAATGCCCACCTGACGGTGTAGTGTCCGGCCGCTGTGGTGCATGGATGCTGAGGTCCAACGACGCCACCCAGCTCGCGAAGCAATGCGCGGGTCGGGTCGGTGCGCTGATTGACGGGAAATACCGGCTCGACGAGCTGCTCGGGGCGGGCGCCACCGGCGCGGTGTACCGGGCGACCAACGTGTGGGCGGGGCGCGAGTGCGCCGTGAAGGTCTTCCACTACGAGGGGGAAAACCGGGAGACGGCGCTGCAGCGCTTCGTGCGCGAGGCGCAGATCGCCAACCGGATTCGCGTCGGCGGCAAGGTGCACCCCAACGTGGTCGACTGCGTCGACGTCGGGCGCGACCGCGACTCGGGGCGCTTCTTCACGGTGCAGGAGTTCCTCCGCGGCGAGACGCTCGACGCCTTCCTGCACACCGCCCCCGAGCACCGGGTGTCGGCGGTCGAGGCCTTCGCGCTGATGATGCCGGTCATCGACGCCGTGGCCTGCGGCCACGAGGCGGGCGTGGTGCACCGCGACCTCAAGCCCGAGAACATCTTCCTGGTCGAGGGGGAGGGGCGCCCGGTGGCGAAGGTGCTGGATTTCGGCACCGCGCAGCTCAGCGACGCGCGGCTCACGGGCTCGTCGGACATCATGGGCACGCCGGCGTACATGTCCCCGGAGTCCTTCATGAACGCCCGCAACGTCGACGCCCGCACGGACGTCTGGGCGCTCGGGGTGATCCTCTACGAGATGATCGCGGGCAAGGCGCCCTTCGGCGTCGGCGCGCACACCCTCTACGCCATCATGGTGGAGATCGCCTCGAAGGAGCCCGCGTCGCTCGCCGCGACGGGTGAGATGCGCGCCGGGGCCTGGTCGGTCATCCGACGCTGCCTCGAGCGCGACCTCAACGTGCGCTACGCCGACGCCCGGGTGCTGCAGGTGGCGCTCGACGAGGTCTTCACCGCGTTCTGATCCACGCGGCCGGGATCACTCGGTGGTGAGCTCGTAGCGGTTGCGGCCCACCTCGATGACGTCGCCCACGCGCAGCCGCGTCGCCCTGGTGGCCACGCCGTTGACCTTCACGCCCGGCCAGAACATCTCGCTCGCGAGGTTCCAGGTGTGGCCGTCCCAGGAGAGGGTGAAGCCGTCGCCCATGAGCCAGAAGCCCTGGAGGGGCAGCTCGCTGCTGGTCTTGGACACCCGGGTGGGCTCGGCCTCCGCGAGCACCCGCCGCCCGCCGCGGCCGTCGGTGCACACCAGCACCGCGCGCTTGGCGTCGCGGATGACCCGCGCCGAGGAGCGCACCTCCACCTCGGTCATCACCCGGGTGCCGGCGGTCTCGTTGAGCATCGAGGCGTCGACGTCGGCGGGCGCCTCGGCGGGCTCGACGGTCGCCGCGCCGCAGCGGGGGCACGGGGAGTCCTGGCGAAACGCCGAGGCCATGCCGGTCCACCAGCAGCGCTGACAGACCACCTGCTGGAGCTGCCGGTGCTCCATGAGGTGCGACGCGTTGGCGGGGTTGAGCACGAACACGATGAGGCAGTCGTTGCCCACGACGACCTCGGCCATGTCGGACACCGCCGTGGAGGTGGCGACGAGCAGCCCGTCGACCACGATGGGGTTCGACCCGGACACACAGGACACGTGCCACTGGCGCCGCTCGTCCTGCATGAAGGCCGCGTGCTCGCGCGACACGGTGTCGTTGGCGACGACGATGTCGTTCTCGGGGTCGCGCCCCACGCGGATGGGCGGCGTGTCGATGGTGACCCGACGCATCGGCAGACCCAATCGGTAGACAAGAAAGGCTGGCATCCCACGGTGATGCCTCTACCAATCGGGCGCGGCCGTCAAGCGGGCACCGGCTGTGGTATCCGCGCCGCTATGGAGTACGCGCTGCTGGGACGGACGGGCGTGCGGGTCTCGCGACTCGCGCTGGGCACCATGACCTTCGGCGGACAGGCCGACGCGGCGGCCTCGCGCGCGCTCTTCGAGCGGGCCCGCGCGGCGGGGGTCAACCACTTCGACACGGCCGACGTCTACAACAACGGCACCAGCGAAGCTCTGCTCGGGGCGATGGTGCGCGGCTGCCGCGACGAGGTGGTGCTCGCGAGCAAGGCGTACTTCCCGACGGGCGGCGACCGCAACGCGCGCGGCACGTCGCGGTACCACCTGGTGCGCGCCTGCGAGGCCAGCCTTCGGCGCCTCGGCACCGACCGCATCGACCTCTACTACCTGCACCGCTTCGACGACGAGGCCGACCTCGAGGAGACCCTGCGCGGCGTCGAGCTGCTGGTGCAGGGCGGCAAGGTGCTCTACCCCGCGGTGAGCAACTTCGCGGCGTGGCAGGCCATGAAGGCGCTCGGGGTGCAGCGGCAGCGGGCGTGGGCGCCGATCGTCGCGATGCAGCCGATGTACAACCTCGCCAAGCGGCAGGCGGAGGTGGAGCTGCTGCCGCTGGCGATGAGCGAGGGGCTCGCGGTGTTTCCGTACAGCCCGCTGGGCGGAGGGCTGTTGAGCGGGAAGTACGGGGTGGCCGAGCGCCCTGCGGACGGGCGCATCGCGGCGTGGGCGATGTACCAGGCGCGGTACGGGGCGGAGGATCACTACGCGCTGGCCGAGCGGTTTCGGGCGCTCGCGGCGGAGGCCGGGTGGCACCCCGCGGCGCTGGCCGTCGCGTGGGTGATGAGCCACCCGGGGGTGACCGCGCCCATCCTCGGGGCGACGCGGGTCGAGCAGCTGGAACCCGCGCTCGCGGCGGCCGAGCGGGCGCTGCCGGAGGAGCTGCGGGCGAGGGTGGGTGCGCTGTGGCCCGAGCCGCCGCCGGCGACGGATCGCAACGAGGAGGGGAAGGTGCCGGGGCCGGGGGCGAGGTAGCGGGCGGCTCAGCGCGACGGGTCGTCGCTGGAGCGATGGAGGCCCAGCGCCCGCCACGCGCCCACGAGCGCCGCAGCCATCCCGATGGCCGTGAAGGCGATCCCCGCGGGACGTGCCACGAAGCCGCTGGCGAGCGCGAGCGCCGCGCCCACCCACCAGGCCGCCGACCGCGCACGACCCACCAGCGCGCCGAACAGCGGCAGCAGCGGCACCACCAGGATGGTCGTCACCCCGAGTGCGCCCGCCGCCGTCCCGGGGTCTCCGCGGGCGAGGTTGACCGCCGCTCCGAGGAGCCCGGGCACGGCGGCCATCAGCCCGAGCGCCCAGCCGAAGGGCGGTCGGAAGCCGATCGCGAGGCAGCTGATCCACACGCCCAGCCACGAGCCGAAGGCCAGCGCGAAGCCGACGCGCGGCTCGATGCCGTCGAACACCCCGGCGAAGACCAGCGCGCCGAGCACCGCGCAGCCCGCCATCGCGGCGCCCAGCGCACGCAGCGGCTCGCCGATCGCGCGCACGACGGCCACCGGGCGCCACAGGAACCCGGCCGCGACCACCGCCGCGACGAGCAGCCACGGGCCGCCGCCGCGGGCGACGAGCTCCACGCCGGTCAGCGTGGTGCGCTGGTGGGTCGTGCAGCTCCTGAGCGTGACGAAGGGCAGCAGCAGCGCGAGCTGACCGAGCATCACCAGCAGTCGACGGAGCAGCGCCATGGGAGCGACGAGCGTACCTGTTGTCGGCGCCGGGTTCGTCACCCGCGGCGGTGGCCCTGCTGCACGTGCGTCGGGGAGAAGAACCGCAAGGGGCGCAAGGGGCGCAAGGGAGAAACCGGCTTTGGAGGGGGAGGGAGGCATTCAAAGCGCTCGCCCCGTGACGGAGGGTGGCATCGCTCCTGAATCCACTCGCGAGACCGCAGGTGTTTGCGCCGCCACTCTCCCTTGCGACCCTTGCGCCCCTTGCGGTTCTTCCCCTCCGAGGCGCGCATCGAGATCCCACCAGCCGAGCGCGAAGGCACCTCAGTTGGACAAGCGGGCGGGTGCTCCCCTCGAAGAGCGAGGCCGGTGATCGCAGGCGTGGGTGGGCGCTACACCTCGGGCGGGTGCGGGTGCGGGGGCGGGTGCGTCGCGAACTGGAGGTCGTCCACCCGGCGCAGCAGCATCACCGGGCGGTTGGCCAGGCGCGAGCGCCGCAGGTCGACCTCCACCTCCAGGAACCAGTCCAGGTCGCCCTCGTCGTCGACCAGGGTCTGCTGGATGTCCCAGACCTCGTCGGTCTCCTTGAGCACCCGGGTGTTCTTCGGGGCGCGCGCCTCGACGTCCACCCGCAGTCGCGGGTGCACCTGGAAGTACCGCCACATCTCCGCTTGTAGATTCGACGACGACCAGAGCGGCGCGTCCTCGCCCTCGGGCGCGTCGATGAGCCGCGCGGCGTAGGCCCAGTCGCCGTTGGCGATCGCGCGCACCAGCGAGAACAGCGCCTTGCGCACCATCGCCGTGAAGGCCCGGCGGTTGCGCGTGATGTCCGGCGGCGGGGCGGCCACGTCCGACGGGGGCGGCGGCGCCAGCACGTCGTCGGGGTCGGGCGCCCGAAGCCGCTCCCACTCGTCGAGCAGGCTGGAGTCCACGTCGCGCACCAGCGCCCGCAGGAAGACCAGGATCTCCGTGAGCTCGACGGTGCGGTCGGTCACCGGCACGGTCTGCGAGAGCACCTTGTAGACGTCCGAGAGGTAGCGCAGCAGCACGCCCTCGCTGCGCTCCAGGCCATACTCCCGGATGTAATCCGCGAAGGTGCTGTAGTTCTCGAACATCTCGCGCGCGATGGCCTTCGGGCGGATGTTCTCGGCGCCCACCCACGGGTGCGCCGCGGCGAAGGCGTTGAAGGTCTCGTAGACGAAGTCCGCGCCCGGCTTCGGGTAGCTGATCTTCTCCAGCTCCTCCATGCGCTTGTCGTACTCGATGCCCTCGGCCTTCATCCGGTTGATGGCCTCGCGCTTGAGGAAGTCCACCTGCTTGAAGAGGATGGCGTCGGGGTTCTCCGCGATGCTCTCGCAGAGGGTGAGCGCGTCGAGGGCCCACATCGGCGACTCGGGGTCGAGCTTCGGCAGCGTGTCGATGAGCCAGAGCGAGAGCGTGTTGTGGAGGTTGAAGTCCACCTGGAGGTCGGTGCGCACCTCGAAGCGCTCGCCCATCCCGTCGCCGGTGTCGACCTTCCGCACGATGCCCGCGTGCACCAGCGACTGGAACATCGTCCACGCCGTCTGCCCGTGCCGCCGCCGCTCCTTCGGGCCCGCGTGCGCGCTCTTCACCAGGCGCCGCATCGCGCGACACCCGTCGTGCAGCCTGCCCGGGCGCTGCAACATCGCCAGCACCATCGCGTGCGTCACCCGGAAGCGCGACACCAGCGGCTCCGGGAGGCTGGTGCGCAGCCGGTCGAAGGTGGCGCGGTCCCAGTGCGCGTAGCCCTTGTCCGGGGGCTTGTGCGTCACGAGCTTGCGCTTCTTCTTCGGGTCGTCGCCGGCCTTCATCGCCGCGCGGAGGTTCTCGATGACGTGCGCGGGCGCCTGGCACACCACCCAGCCCTCGTCGTCGAAGCCCTTGCGCCCGGCGCGCCCGGCGATCTGGTGGAAGTCGCGCACCGTCAGGATGCCCGTCTTCTCGCCATCGAACTTGCACAGCTTGGTGAAGAGCACCGTGCGGATGGGGATGTTCACCCCGACGCCGAGGGTGTCGGTGCCGCAGATGATCTTCAGCATCCCCTGCTGCGCGAGCTTCTCCACCATCAGCCGGTAGCGCGGCAGCAGCCCCGCGTGGTGCAACCCGATGCCGTGCCGCAAGAACTTCTGCAGCTCCTTGCCGTAGGGGCTCGCGAAGTCCTCGCCGCGCATCGCCTCCGAGAGGGCCTTCTTCTCCTCCTTGGTGCAGTAGTCCGAGCTCATGAGGTTCTGCGCCTCTTCGGCGCAGGCTCGCTGGGTGAAGTTCACCAGGTAGATCGGGTGGCGGTTCTTCTCCACGAGGTGCTCGACGGCCTCGTGCAGGGGCTCCTCGGAGTAGCTGAAGGTGAGCGGCACGGGGCGCTGCGCGGAGCGCACCGTCACGGTGGGGCGCCCGGTGGTGCGGGTGACCTCCGTCTCGAAGAAGGTGGTGTCGCCGAGCGTCGCGCTCATCAGCAGGAAGGTGGCGCTCGACAGCGTGAGCAGCGGCACCTGCCACGCCACGCCCCGCTCCTTGTCGGCGTAGTAGTGGAACTCGTCCATCACCACGACGTCGGCCGGGGCGAGGTGGCCCTCGCGGAGGCACATGCTCAGCAGGATCTCCGCGGTGCAGCACAGGATGGGCGCGTCGCGGTTGATGCTGGCGTCGCCGGTGAGCATCCCGACGTTGTCGGGCCCGAAGTCCTCGCAGAGCGCGAAGAACTTCTCGCTCACCAGCGCCTTGATGGGGCACGTGTACACGGCGCGCTGCCCGAGGCACATCGCGCGGAACATCATCGCCGTCGCGACGAGCGACTTGCCCGACCCGGTGGGCGTGTTGAGGATCACGTTGCGCCCGCCGACGATCTCCAGCAGGGCGTCTTCCTGGGCGGGGTAGAGCGAGAGCCCGCGCTCGCCGACATACTCCAGGAAGCGCCCGAAGATGTCGTCCGAGGAGATCTCGCCGGGGGTCTCCGGGAGGTGCCGTCCGAGGGGGGAGTCGTTCACGGGGTCACCGGCGTGCGCGGCACGTCGGCGCGGTCGCGCAGCGCGGCCTCGAGGGTGGCCATCGCGCCCATCGCCACCTCGTCCTGCCAGGGGCGCGCGACGATCTGCACGCCCACCGGGAGCCCCGCGCTCCGGGCGTCGACCTTCGCGGCGTGGCGCTCGACCAGGCCCTCGGGCGACGGGCGCTTCGTCTCGTCCGGGCGCACCCGCGTGACGGGCACCACCCCGGCGGGAAACTGCACGGCGTTGTAGAGCAGCGCGGGCGTCGAGGCCGCGGTGAAGTTCTTGGACATCCCGTGTGGCAGCGCCGGGGTGGCGTAGGCCGGGCACAGGATCACGTCGACGCCCACCGCATCCATCAGGTCGAGCAGCTCGAAGCGGTAGCGGCGCAGGGCATCGATGTGGCCCCAGAACGCCCGCACGGTCTTGCGCCCCATGGCGTTGAGCATGCGCGAGAGGGAGGTCTGCCCGCCGAGCTTCGAGGCGCGGGCGATGCCCATGCGCACCGCGTCGGGCAGCTTCGCGAGCTGGAGCAGCGGCGCGAGGGTGGGGTCGACCGGGTCGTCGCGCAGGGCCTCCATGAGCCCCTCGCCGCCGTCGGCGCTCATCGCGGAGAGGTACTGGTCGAAGAGGGACGCGACGTCCGGCGGCGTGAAGGGGACGGTCTCGCACCCCGCGCTGGCGAGCGCGGCGCGGGCGACCTCGACGGCGCGGGCGACGGCGGTCGAGACGGGCACCACGCCGTCGTTGGCGTAGTACCCGACGCGCAGCGTGCGGGGCGGGAGCGACCCGAGCGGGCGCCACGGCAGGGGTGCGACCCTGGGGTCGAGGGCGCACATGCGCGCCGGGTCCATCGCGCGGAAGAAGAGGTCGAGGTCGGCGACGGTGCGCGCCATCGGGCCGCACTGGCTGCGCACGGCCTCCTGGCCCTTGAGGATGGTTCCCTGGCCGCGCGACGCGAGGCGGTCGAGGGTGGGCTTGAAGCCCGTGATGCCCGTGAAGGAGCACGGGGTGCGGATGCTGCCGCCGATGTCGGTGCCGAGCCCGAGCGGCGACAGGCCCGCGGCGACGGCGGAGGCCTCACCGCCGGACGACCCGCCGGGCGTGTGGTCGAGGGAGAAGGGGTTGGCGGTCTGCCCGTAGATGGGGTTGCGGCTCTCGGCGAAGAGCATCGTCTGCGACAGGTTGGTGCGCCCCAGGATGACCGCCCCGGCCTCGCGGAGCATGGTGGCCATCACGGCGTCGCGCTCGGCCCGGTGCTGTAACCGCCCCCGCACGCCCATGGTGGTGGGCAGCCCGGCGAGGTCGAAGCACTCCTTGATGGTCACCGGGAGCCCGTGCATCAGGCCGCGGGTGGTGCCGCGGCGGCGCTCGTCGTCGCGGGCGTCGGCCTCGGCGCGGGCCTCGTTGACGAACACCTGGGTGAAGGCCCGCAGGGTGTGGTCGTAGGTGCCGATGCGCTCGAGGTGGGCGTCGACCACCTCGCGGGAGGAGACCTCGCCGCGGGCGATCAGGTCACGGAGCGTGGTGGCGGGGAGGGTACAGAGGTCGTCGCTCATCGGGCGCGGAGGTTACCCGAACTGCGGTGGGGTGATGGGTGCGAGCGTCGGCGTCCGTGCCGTTGGGGGGATCCCGCGACGTAGGCCTACAGGGTCCAGAGCCCGGCGAGGCTGAGCTCGACCGCGTCGAAGGGCTCGGCCCGCACCACGTCGTCGCCCGCGCAGGTCGCGACCAGCAGCCACCCGAGCTCGTGGCGTCGATAGACCTCGATGGTGCGCAGCGCCGGGTCCAACAGCCACGCGTGACCGACCCCCTCACGATGGAAGATGGGGAGCTTCTGCTTGCGGTCGACGCGCGCCGTGCTCGGCGAGAGCACCTCGCAGACCCAGTCGGGGGCGAGCGTGAGTCCGTTTCGCTCCGGGTCGAGGAAGCCCTCCCCGATCCGCTCTCGTCTCCACCCCGCGAGGTCGGGCACCACGACGTCGGGGCCCGGCCCCAGCCACAGCTCCGGCTCGACCAGGATCAGCCACCCTCCCGGGTCTCCCTCTCGCGGATCGCTGAAGCCCGCGAGTCGCCCGTTGAGGCGCGTGGCGCCGTGCGCGTGGCGCGGTCGGGGCCGCGGCATCAGCGATAGCTCCCCGGCGATGATCTCCGCGACGAGATGCCCGGGGGCGTTCCGGTAGCCCTCCACCACGACCGGATCGAGGTTCGGGAAGTCGGGGTCGATGGTTCGGGCCGCGTCGCCTGACATGGGGTTCAGGGTAGCCCAGGCATCGCGGCGGAGGGGCCTGACCACTCCCCGGCGCGCGCGATCGGGATGTGTATCAGCCCGCCTCGACGTACCCGCGGGCCTCGAGCACCAGCCGCGTGCGCAGCGCGTGCAGCGACTGCTCCAGGCCCACCGGGTAGCTGTGCGGGTTGTCGAAGCGCCGCACCGTCGGGTGCAGCGAGGCCACCTGCGCCGCGGCGTGCGCCCGCGACTCGTGGATGCTCGGCTGCGCGTAGACCTTCGCGCCCCCGCGGTACACCGGCACCAGCAGGTCGACGTGCTCCATGCCCTCGGCGAAGGTGCGCCGGCGCGTAGGGTCGAGCGGGTCGACCATCGTGCGCGACGGCTCTCCCCCCGCGCTCAGGTCGTGGATCATGTCCCCGACGAATACGCCGTCCTGTAAGAACCGCCGCACCTGGTGGATGCCCGGCGTGGAGATCTTCGCCGCCTGCTCGCTCAGCTTGATGCGGTGCTGCCACGCGCCCGCCTCGTCGCGGATGGCGCTGAGCTTGTACACGCCGCCGAGGGCGGGCTGGTCGTACGCCGTCACGAGCTTGGTGCCGACGCCCCACACGGTGATGGCCGCGCCCTGCTGCTTCAGGCTCTGGATGAGCCGCTCGTCGAGGTCGTTGCTGGCGACGATGGCCGCGTCGGGGAAGCCGTGCGCGTCGAGGATCTTCCGCGCCTCGATGGACAGGTACGCGAGGTCGCCGGAGTCGAGGCGCACGCCGCCGAGCTTGTGGCCCTGGGCCTTGAGCCAGTCGCCCACCTCGCAGGCGTGGCGCACGCCCTGGAGCGTGTCGAAGGTGTCGACCAGGAAGACGCAATTGTTGGGCAGGGTGCGGGCGTACTCACGGAAGGACTCCAGCTCGTCGCCGAAGGCCATCACCCAGGCGTGGGCGTGGGTGCCCCGCGCGGGGATGTCGTAGCGCCGCCCGGCGAGCACGTTGGAGGTGGCGTGCACGCCGCCGACGTAGGCCGCGTAGCTGGCCGCGAGCGAGCCGTCGATGCCCTGGGCGCGGCGCAGGCCGAACTCCAGCACCGTGTCGCCCTGCGCGGCGGCGCAGACGCGCGACGCCTTGGTGGCCACGAGGGTGTGGAAGTTGAGGAGGTTGAGGAGGGCGGTCTCGACGATCTGGCACTGGAGCAGCGGGCCCTGCACGCGCAGCAGGGGCTCGTGGGCGAAGACGACGGTGCCCTCCGGGGCGGCGTCGACGTCGAGGGCGAACTTCATCTGGCCCAGCCAGGTGAGGAAGGCCTCCGGGAAGAGGCGCTGGCCGTCGTTGCCCTGGAGCCCGCGGAGGTATCCGAGGTCGCCGTCGGTGAAGCGCAGGCGGTCGAGCCAGTCGATGGCCGCGCGCAGCCCGCAGGCGACGGCGTAGCCGCCCTGGAAGGGGTTCTTGCGGAAGTGGAGGTGGAAGACGGCCTCGCGCTCGGCGATGCCGCTCTGCCAGTACCCGCAGGCCATGGTGAGCTGGTAGAGGTCGGTGAGGAGGGCGGTGGAGGCGTCGTCGGTGTGGTGCACGGCGCCCGGGAGGGTAGCCGAAGCGCCCGGTCAGCGTCGCGGGTCGAAGCGCGCGACTGGAAACCGCGGGGCGGCGGGGCCATCCTTGGGCGGACATGCGAGCCAGGGATGTGATCGAGCTGTTTGCGAGCGACCCCGAACCCCCGCTGGACGAGGTCGCCCTCGCCATCGCGCGGGACGCCATGCCCACCCTCGACCTCGACGCCCAGCGGGCCGGGCTCGACGACCTCGCGGCGCCGCTGCGGTCGCGGGCGGCGCTGCTGCACCGCCCGCTCGATCAGGCCGCGCTGCTGGGCACCTACGTCTACGACGAGCTCGGCTTCGCGGGCGACGAGGAGACCTACGATGACCCGGGCAACAGCTACCTGCCGTCGGTCATCGCGCGGCGCCGGGGCATCCCCATCACTCTCGGCGTGGTGCTCGCGGCGCTCGGCCGGCGCGCGGGCATGGACGTCGAGGGCGTAGGCTTCCCCGGGCACTTCCTGGTGCGCCTCGGGGGCCCCGGCGGGGTGTACGTCGACCCCTTCTTCCGGGCGCGGGTGATGTCCCCGTCGGCGCTGGAGTCGCTGCTCAAGCGGGTGACCGGCGAGGCGGCCGCGGTGCAGGACGAGCACACCGCCGTGGTGGGCGCGCGCGCCGTGGCGGTGCGGATGCTCGCCAACCTGAAGAACTCCCACGAGCGCCGCGGCGACCACGCGCGGGCGCTGGTGGTGTGCGACCGCCTGGTCGACCTCACCGGGGCCCCGGAGCCGCGGCGCGACCGCGGGATGCACGCCCTCGCGCTGGGCGCCCTCGAGGCCGCGGCGGCGGACCTGCGGGCCTACCTCAACGGCCGCCCCGACGCGCGCGACGCCGCGACGGTGACCGCGGCGCTGGAGGACATCCAGAAGCGCCGCGGCAGCCTGCGGCCGATGATGTCGTAGGGGGCTCTCAGCCCTTCGGCTTCTTGTTGACGGTGGCCTTGAGCGCGCTGGAGGCGCGGAAGCGCACGGCCTTGCGCCCGGGGATGGCGAGGGGTGCCTTGGTGGTCGGGTTGACGCCGGTGCGCGCGGCGCGCTGGCGCACGTCGAAGCTCCCGAAGCCGAGCAGGCGCACGCTGTCGCCGCGCTTGAGGGCGGCGGCGACGGTGGCGAGCAGGTCGTTCACGAAGGTGGTGGCCTGCTTGCGGGTGAGCTCGGGGTGGGCGCCGCGGAGGTCGTCGACGAGGTCTCGTTTGCTGACTGGCATACACCGATGGGTAACACCCCCCGGCGCGCCCTTGGAAGGGCCTCGCGCGCCGCGCGGGGAGGCTTTGACACGCGGCGTGTCGCGGTGTGAGACTGCCGCGCCGCACCGGTGGGCGATTGGGTGACCGTCGGTGTCAAACACGAGGTGAACGTGACGATGAACAGGACTCTGGTGCTCTCTCTGACGATCATGGCGAGCCTCCCGGCCGCCGGCATGATGGGCTGCACGGCGTCGACGCCGGCGGGGACCATGACAGTCCAGCAGCCGCCGCCCCCGCCGCCGCAGCCGCAGCCGATGCAGCAGGCGCCGGTGCAGACGGGCCCGGCCATGATGCAGCCGACCGCGTCGGTGGGCAGCGGCAGCGCCGGCTCCATGGTCACCCAGACCTGGACCGCCACGGGCTACAACGTCTCGGACTTCGTCTCCAACCACATGACGCTCCGCGCGCGGCAGTTCGCCAACGGCTTCATCGCGGTGACCGACCTCGTGCGCGGCCTCATGCGCCACGGCGAGCGCCGCACGGTGGTCGCGGCGGTGGTCGGCGGCCACTGCTACCGCATCATCGGCGTCGGCGGCGCCGGCGTGCAGGACCTCGACCTCTACCTCCGCGACCTCACCGGCAACGTGATCGACCAGGACCGCGCGCCGGACAACTTCCCGGTCATCGGCCTCGACCGCCAGCTCTGCCTCCCGGCGGGCATGGGCAACCAGTCGGCCCAGCTCGAGATCCGCATGGCCCGCGGCGAGGGTGAGATCGGCGTCCAGGTCTTCGGCTCGCCCTGATCCGTCGGCCTCCGTCGGGCTCTCTCCTCCCCTCCCGCTTCTCCTCCCGATCCCTCCCTACATCGTCCTGAGCAGCCCCTCGGCGAGCGCCCGCAGCGCCGCCGCGTCCTCCAGCGCCGTCGGCGGCGGGCAGCGCGAGTCCGGCGTCGCGGCCCGCAGCGCCCGGTGGTTGTCGAGCGCGCCGCGGCGGAGCAGCTCCCAGTGCGCGTCGGGCAGCGCCACGGCGTCGCGGTTGATCCACAGCCACGCGAGCGCGGCGGCGTCGCACTGGAGCTCGGTCGACGGCCGGTCGGTGAACTCCCCGTGGTTGTGGAAGTGCGACCAGTCGTGCAGGGCCCAGTAGAGCGCGTTGACGTTGTCGGCCGCGAGCCAGAAGGTCTCCGTGGGCGGGCGGCGCTCAGCGTAGAGCAGGTCGGTGGCGTCGTCGATGGCGTAGGGGGCGAGCGCGAGCTCACCCGAGAGACCGAGCGTCGCGGCGTGGGCGCGGCCGACGTGCAGCCACGCGAGCTCGGCGGGAATCTCCGGCCACGGGGCGCGCAGCACGAAGGCCATCCCGAGCGGAAGCTGGTCGTCGAGGGCGTTGAGCGCGGGCGCGTCGGTGGGGCAGCGCCAGGTGAGGGTGCTGCTCGGGTGCCACGAGAACCCGTCGAAGGTCTCCGCGGGCACGAGCAGGGGGAGGGCCGGGGTGAGCAGGTCGGCGGCGCGCACGGGCATCACTCGTCGCAGGCGGCGCCGGGGCCGACGATCTCCGGGCGCCCGGCGGCGATGGAGCGCAGGAAGCAGCGGTAGAGCCGCTTGGGCTCCTCGGTCTGGAAGGCCGCCTCGTGGCCGTCTTCGAGCGCGTCGCCCGGGAGCTGGGCCACGACCGCCGTGACGCCCCGGCGGTTGCCCGCGAGGGGTAGCGCCCGCACCGCCGCCGCGCGCAGCGGGAGCAGGTCGACCAGCGACGTGAACGCGCGGAGCTCGGGGTTGCTCTGGTCGAGCGCCTCGCCGCCGAGGTCGAGGCCCAGCGAGAGGGTCACGGCGTTGGCGATGGGCGGCAGGATGTAGTGGTCGGTGATGCCCTGGATGACGAACACGCTGCGGGGGTCGCCCACGAGCGGCTCGTCGATGACGTGGCGGCCGTACACCTGTGGGTCGGACGACTCCAGGGCCCACTGCATCAGCGCGAGCACGGGGTCGTCCTCGCGGAAGGCGCGGCCCGTGCCGCCGTAGCCCACGAGCACCCGGGCCAGCGGCGCGACCGCGAGGGGGCGCAGCTTGTGGATGACGTTGGCGATGTAGCTCCCCCCGGCGCCCGACAGGATGGCCGCGCGGAACCGCGGCTCCACCGCGAGGGCGAGGGGCGCGATGGTGGCGCCCATGGAGTGGCCCATGAGCACCGTGGGGGACACCTGCACCGTGGTGCCCCCGTCGGCGGCCATCGCGCCGGGGCAGTCGCTCACGTCGACGCGCAGGGCGCTCGCCACGTCGAACATCCGCGCCGTCTCCAGGGCGCTCTGTCTTACGTTGTCCCGTAACGCCGTCGGGTTGGCGACGTTGAACATCAGGAACTGCTCGTCGCCCATCGACACGTTGCGCGGCCCGCCGTGGGGCCCGTCCCACGAGACGCCCGCCCAGCCCACGCGGGCGAACTCCATCGCCGGCCCGGTGCCGGGCTGCGAGGGCTCGACGCCGGCCACGGCGCGCACGCCCCGGTCGACCATCGCCCGGTCGCCGCCGCCGCCGGTGCGCACGAAGAGCACCGCGGGCAGCGGGCCGGGGGCGGCCGCGCGGCGCCGGGGGATGCTCACCACCACGCGGCTCTCCTCGTCGCGCACGAAGCGGGGGCGGCCGTCGGCGGTGAGCGACCAGTCGCCGCCCGAGGTTCCGAAGGGCAGGGTGCCCTGCTGGTACGAGGGCAGGCGCACCGTGCCCTGGTAGACGCAGTAGCCGGGGAATACATCGGTGCGTATGAGGGGCGCGGCGGGGGTGGGCAGCGGCCGCGCGCGGGCGTCGTCGAGGAAGGTGCGCAGCTCGCCCACCGGGTCGCCGGTGCGGAAGACCGCGAGGCCGGCGATGTCGGTCGCGGGGAGGCCGGCGCGCTGGAGGGCGGCGAGGGCGGCGCGGTAGGCGACCGCGGCCTCGGGGACCATGCCCGCGTCGGCGCCCGCGGCGAGCGCGAGCACGGCGGGCGAGGTGGTGAAGGCGCCGCCCCCGGCGAGCGAGAGGGAGCGCCGCACGACGGCGGCGTAGCGGTGGTGGGCCCGCAGGGGGATGCCCTGCACCGGGACGAGGGTGAGCAGCCCGTCGCCGCCGTAGGGTCCGCCGTCGGGCATCCAGCGGACGGTGACCGGTGCGCGCTCCATGCGATCGAGGTCGAGGACGAACACCGGCGCGTCGTCGCGCACGCTCGCCGCGGGGGAGGGGAGCTGGAGGGCGGAGGGTTCGGCGGTGAGCGGGAGGTAGATGGGCGCGCTGGTGGCGAAGCCCCGGGAGCGAGCGGCGAGGTCGATGAGGCCCTGGACGTAGCGCTGGCGGGCGGGGTTGGGCCAGCGCGAGAGGTCGACCGTGAGTCCGCCGGCGAGCTCGTCGCTGGGGAAGGGGGCGGTGAAGAAGCCGTCGCGGCGGGAGAAGTCCATACGCACGGTGGGCCCGGGGCCGGGGCCGGGCGCCTCGCCGGGGGAGCCGCAGGCGCCGACGAGCAGCGTGATGAGCGGGAGCGTTCGGCGCATGAGGGGGGAAGGATAACGCAGGTCCCGCCGGTCGCCCCATCCGGGTCGGGGCCCGCGGCGCGCATCGCGGCGGCGGGGTGGTACGCTGGCGCCCGTACCCGACATGGCGCGCGTAGAAGCATGGTGGCGGCGGCTCCCGAGGGCGGTGCTCAGGGGCGCCCGCTCGCTGGCGTGGTCCTTCGCGCGGCCGCCCCGGAGGCTGCGCTTCACCCGCGAGGGCAAGGTGTTCATCGGCATCACCTTCGGGGTGGGCTTCGCGGCGGTGAACACCGGCAACAACCTGCTCTACCTGGTGCTGGGCCTGCTGCTGTCGCTGGTGATCCTGAGCGGGGTGCTGTCGGAGATCGCGCTGCGGGGCCTGGAGTTTCGCCGCCGGCTGCCGCGCCGCGCCTACGCCGGCACGCCCGCGCTGGTGGAGATCGAGGTGCACAACCAGAAGAAGTACGCGCCGAGCTACTCCATCGAGGTCGAAGACCGGCTGGACAACCGCCGCACCGACAAGCGCTGCTACTTCCTGAAGGTGAGCGCGGGGGCGCGGCAGACGGCGGCGTACCGGCGGGTGGCGCCGGTGCGGGGCACCGAGCAGTACCTCGCGCTGCGGGTGGCGACGCGCTTCCCCTTCGGGCTCTTCGAGAAGTGGCGCGAGGTCGACATGCGCGAAGAGCAGCTGGTGTACCCGTCGCCGCTGCGCTCGCGCTCCGACCGCACGCCGACGGTGGTGGCGGGCGAGCAGGTGACGCGCGAGGAGCGCGGGCACGGCGAGGTCGACGGGGTGCGCGAGCTCTCCGACGGCGACCCGGTGCGCGACATCCACTGGGCCAAGACGGCGGCGACGGGCAAGCTGGTGGCGCGCGAGCGGCGGCGCGAGGGGGCGCGCGCGGTGCGCATCGAGGTGGCCAACCGGCTCGGCGACGCGGGCGGAGACGAGCCGCAGCGGCGGGCGGCGCTCCAGCGGGTGGAGGACGAGATCCGGCGCGCGGCGGGTGCTGCGCTCGACGCGCTCAAGGGCGGGGCGTCGGTGCAGCTCGTGGCGCAGGTGGCGCCCTTCGAGGGCGTGGGCACCCTGCAGGCGCGTCCGTCGTCCGGGGCGGCCGACCGGGTGCTGTCCTTCCTCGCGCGGCTGCCCCCGGAGCCCGTGCTGCCCGACGAGGCCGAGCTCGACGGGCGGCGGAAGGTGAAGCCCTCGTGAGGTTCTCGCAGGTCCACAAGTTCGCTGTGTTCACGCTGGCGGTGCTGGGGCTCGTGGCGCTGGGCGCGGGCGGCGAGATGCCGATGCTCAGCCTCGGCCTCACCGCCGTCGGGGTCTTCGCGAGCTGGTTCGTCGAGGGCGAGCTCCTCCAGTCCGAGCGCTACGGCCGCGCCTGGAACATCGCCCTCGTCCTCGCCCTCGCCGCGCAGGTCGCCCGCGCGCTCTTCTTCGGCGCCGAGGCGCTGCTCACCATCGTGGAGTTCGCCGCGCTGCTCCAGGTCAACCGCCTCGCCAACCGGCGCACGGCCCGGGACTACCAGCAGATCACCCTGCTCGCGATCCTCCAGCTCATCGCGGCGACGGTGCTCGGCGGCGGGCTCTCCTACGCCCTCTGCTTCGTGGGCTTCGTCATCGCCACCCCCTGGGCGATGACCCTCGGTCACCTCCGCCGCGAGATCGAGGGCAACTACCTCGCCGACGCGCGCGCCGGCCGCGCGGGCGTGCCCATCGACGTGGCGCGCATCCTCCGCTCGCGGCGCGTGGTGGGCGTCGGCCTGCTCGCGGGCTCGTCGGTGCTGGCGGTGCCGATCTTCCTGCTCACGGCCGTCATCTTCGTGCTGTTTCCGCGCATCGGGCTGGGCATCCTGACGGTGCGCTCGCGGGCCGACACCGTGATGGCGGGCTTCGGCAACAGCGTCGACCTGAGCGGCCACGGCACCATCCGCTCCGACCAGACCATCGTGCTGCGCGTGCAGCCGCCCAACCTCCCGGCGAACCCGCCGCCGGTGCGCACGTTCCGCCTGCGCGGGACCACCTTCGACACCTACAACGGCCGCTCGTGGTCGCGGCGGCCCAACCTGGGCGGCGACCAGCGGCGCGTCGACCGCGAGGACACGCTCTACTCGCTCACCCGCCTGCCCGATCCCGAGCGCGACATCGCCGTGCGCATCGTGCTCGACCCGCTCGAGCCCCCGGTGGTGCCGGTGCTCGACGGCGCGGTGGGCCTCCGCATCGACGCGCGCTTCGAGGGCGGCTTCCCCCGCTACGCCGACCTCACCATCGACCACGACGACGGCGTCCGGTACAGCAGCAACGACGGCGTCGGGCTGGTGTACACGGCCTTCCTGGGCGCCCCCCCGGCGCGGCCCATGGGACGGCGGCGCATCGCCGAGCGGCGCCCGGACTTCACCGCGCGCTACCTCCAGCTGCCGGCCGACCTCTCGCCGAGGGTGCGCGACCTCACCCAGCGCATCATGGGCGCGGAGAGCACCACCCTCGGGCGCGCGCGGGCGGTCGAGCGCCACCTCGCGCGCTGGCGCTACACCCTGGAGCTGGAGAGCGGCGGCGCGGCCCGCCCGCTGGAGGACTTCCTCTTCCGCACGCACGCCGGGCACTGCGAGTACTTCTCGACGGCGATGGCCGTGATGCTCCGCACGGCGGGCATCCCGACGCGCAACGTCACGGGCTTCCTCGGCGGCACCTTCAACCGCTACGGGCGCTTCTACGCCGTGCGCCAGGGCGACGCGCACAGCTGGGTCGAGGTGTGGGACGCCAACGAGGGCTGGGTGACCTTCGACCCCACGCCCCCGGCGAGCGAGATGTCGATGGTGCGCACCGGGGTCCTCGCGGAGCTCGACGCCGTGGTCGAGGCCCTGCGCATGCGCTGGCGCCACTACGTCGTGGACTTCGACCTCGGGATGCAGGCGCAGCTCGCCCGTCGGGTGTGGCGCTTCGTCGAGCAGCGGCGCCGGCACGACACGCTCTCCGGGCGCGCGATCGAGCGGGGGCGCACGTCCATCGCTTCGCGCTCGGTGCCCTGGAAGCGCCTGGCGGGCGTCGGCCTCGGGGCGCTGACGCTCGCGGCGCTCGGGTGGCAGCTCTACGCGTGGCGGCGCATCGGCCGCGACGCCAACGGCGCTCCGCCCTCGGTGGCGGTGAAGGACGCCCAGCAGCTCGCCCGCGCGCTCGACCTGGCGCTGGTGGCGCGGGGCGTCGCGCGGCCCCCCAACCGCACGCCGCTCGCGTGGGCGCAGGAGCTCACCCGACGGGGCGACCCCATGGCCGCGCTCGCGACCCGGGCGGCGGAGCGCTACACGGCCGCGCGCTTCGGGGCCGACCCGCTCACCCGCCCGGAGCTCGACGCGCTGAGGGCCGAGCTCAGGTCGGCGGCGTCGCAGGCTCCGCAGGCTCCGTCGGCTTCAGCGTAGCGGGCCCGTCGGCGATGGCCGCCTCGATGGCCGCGAGCGGCTGACGGAGCAGCAGCGCGAGGATGGTCGCGAGCTGCGCGCGGTCGACGAAGGCCCGCCAGGTCTCCTCGGCGGTGACCACGGCGAGGTAGCCCGACACGAGGTCGGTGTCGACGCGGCGGAGGGTGCCGGCGGTGGCGATGCGCTCGATGGACGGGGCCTCGCGGGCGGTCGCCTCGCGCCAGTGCCGGGCGGCCTCCGCGACGCGGGCGGTGGCGCTCTCGACGGGCTCGGCGAAGAGCGCGGCGAGCAGCGGGTCGAGGAGCTTCGGCTTGCGCGTCGGCGAGGCGTCGGACTCGGCCGCGAGGTCGGTGGCGAGCTCGATGTCGGCGGCGTCGAGCGAGGCGAGGAGGGAGGGGTCTTCGAGCGGGTCGCGGTTCATGGCGGTGCGCTCCCGGGTGTCTATCACGGCTCCCTCGGCGGCCGGGAGATGGGGTGATGCTCGCGCGCGGCTCGACGTATCATGGTGTCGGAGACCCCCCACGCATGAACCACCGACCGATCCATCTCGTGCTCGCCCTCCTCGCGGCACCGGGCCTCGGGTGCGAGCGTGACCGCGCCCCGGCGCCCGCGGTGGCACCAGGGCCCAACGCCCTCGGCCCCGACGGTCGGCCGCGGGCGGGCTCCACCACCCCGCCGGCGCCCGCGCGAAGCGAGCGCGTGGCCCTCGCCGTGGGCCTCGTCGAGGGTCGGGTGAAGCCGCCCGACGACAAGCCCAACGACGACGACGACCGCCACCGCGTGCACCCCGAGTGGTACCCCACCGGGCAGCCCAACAACCCCTATCCCGCGGGCACGGTGATCCCCATCGCGCCGCCTCCGCCGGGGCTCTCGATCACCCCCCTCCCGCCGACGCAGGGCGTGCCCGCGCCGTCCGGGCAGGGTGTTCCGCCGCCCATCGTGGGCAACGGGGTCTCGATGGTGCCGATGGGCCAGCCCACCGCCCCGACGCCCACCGCCCCGACGCCCGGGCGTCCGCCCTCGCCGCAGCCCATCGTCGGCAACGGCGTCACGATGACCCCCATCCCCGCGCCCGGCGTCCCTGCGCCCGCACGCCCCGCCGCCCCGGCGGGCACCGGGGCCGTCGCGCAGACCTTCCAGGGCACCCTCGACGCGTCCGCCGAGCGCGACGCCGAGGGCCGCTTCTTCCGCGTGCACCAGGTGTCGCTCCAGCGCGGATCGCGCGTGGCGGTCACGATGCAGAGCGCGCAGTTCGATACCCTGCTGCGCGTCGAGCCCCCCACCGGCGACGCCGTCGACAACGACGACGTGGCGCGCGACAACACCAACTCCCGCGTCGATTTCACCGCCCCCATCGACGGCCGCTACCGGGTGGTGGCGACCTCGTACGCGCCGGCCACCGCGGGCGCGTACACCATCCAGGTGAGCGCCGGGGCGCCGGGGCAGGGGCTCATGGTGACGGGCGCCAGCGGCAACGCCCCCGACGCGCAGACGGGCCCCGGCGGCACGCTCCACCCCGGCACGCCCGTGAACGAGTACCTCACGCCGGGCGATCCCTCCTCGGGCGGGCGCTTCGTCCGCGGTTACCGCCTCGAAGGGCGCCAGGGCGACATGGTCACCCTGCGGCTCACCTCCACGGGCTTCGACCCGACGCTCGCGCTCGTCGCCCCCAACGGCCAGCGCTGGACCAACGACGACACCACCCCCCAGGACACCAACAGCACCATCTCCCTGACCCTCCCCGCGGCGGGCTCGTACCGGGTGGAGGTGTCGTCGTACCGCCCCGGGGCCACCGGCGCCTTCGCGCTCACGCTCACGTCATCGGCGCGGCCCACGGTGGCGGCCAACGGGGCGCCCGCGGGCAACGTCGCCGGGCGCGCGGGCCAGGGCAACATGTACGGGGTCTTCGTGGGCATCTCGGACTACGGCAGCCGGGGCAACCTGTACGGCTGCGCCGACGACGCGCGGCAGCTCGCGCAGTCGTACATCAACGCCCACCTCGGGGCGGCGCCCAACTTCGTGGTGCTCACCGACGCGGAGGCCACGACCGCCGCCGTGAGCCAGGCCTTCCAGGCGATGAGCGCGCGGGTGGGCCCCAACGACGTGTTCATGTTCTTCCACTCGGGGCACGGCAACCGGGCCGCGTCGCAGGACGCCGCCGCCGACCCCGACGGCTACGTCGAGACCATCGTGCTGCGCGACGGCGAGATCAACGCCCACCAGATGGCCACGCTCTTCGAGGGCGTGCGCGCGGACGTCAACATGCTCGCGCTCGACAGCTGCTACTCCGGCGGCTTCGCGCGGGCCTTCGGCTCGTCGCGCAACCGCTTCGGGATGTACAGCTCCGAGGAGGACGTGCTCTCGCAGGTCGCGCAGCGCTTCCAGGCCGGCGGGTACCTCTCGTACTTCCTGCGGCGCGGGGTCTCCGAGGCCGACAACAACCGCGACGGCGCGGTGCGCGCGGGCGAGCTCGCGGACTACCTCCACCGGCAGTACGCGCAGAACCTCCAGCAGATGCAGACCCAGGACGGCCAGGACGTCGAGACCTGGCAGCACCTGGTCATCAACCGCTCGGGCGTGGCGCTGAGCGACCAGCTCTGGCGCTTCCCCCTGGTGGCCGCGCGGTAGGGGTTCAGCGCCGGGTGAAGTCTCCCCAGAGCCGCTCGAACTCGTCGCGGAAGCGCTCGACCACCGCGCGCTCGGCCGTCACGACGACGTTCTCCTGGTTGTAGCTGGCGGCGCTGCGGGTCCAGTTGTAGCTGCCCGACAGCAGGCGCGCGCCGTCGTACACGGCGAACTTGTGGTGCATGTGCGAGTCGGTCTGATCGAGCCGCACCTCGATGCCCGCGCGCCGCAGCGGCTCGATGTCCGAGCCCTCGTCCATGGATTTGTCGTTGTCGCTGATCACGCGGATCACCACGCCCCGGCGCCGCGCGTCGAGCATCGCCGCGCGGATGCGGTCGTCGGTGATGGTGAACACGCACACGTCCACGGTGCGCCGCGCCCGCGCGAACTCGTCGCGGATGAGGTCGAGGCAGTCCACCCCCGGGCTGAAGGCCACGCGCCCGAGGTCCTTCGCGGGGCTCTCCGGGGCCTTCACCGGCGCCGCGGGCTTCGGGGCGGGCGCGGCGTCGCGGGCGAGCTCGGCCAGGCCGAGCACCCAGCCGAAGGTGTCGCGCATGCGGGCGTCGGTCTGCGCCGCCTGGGCCAGCACGATGGCCTGCGCACAGAAGAGGGTGATGGTGTCGGGGTCGAGCGCGCGCTGCCCCACCACGCGCTCGATCGAGGCGCGGGTGACAGGCCCGATGCGGGGGTCGTTGAGGGTTTGTTGGAGAAGCGCCTCGAGCTCGCGTGCACCCATCGGGATCGGCCTTGAACCTCCGATGCCCGACTCTACACGACGGCGGGCTTCAGGCGCTGGTGCGCTCGGGAGCGGGCTTCATCGCGGCGGCGACGGCGGCGGCGGCGGCGGCGGGGGTCGAGCCGGCGGGGACGAGGATGATGTTGCCGTCCCCGTCGACCATCGGGGTCCCGTCAGGACCGAAGACGACCTCCATGTCCTGATCGCCGGAGCCCGAGCCGTCGCTCGAGGTCGCGCGCTGCACGCGCTTCACGGCCTTCTCTCGCTGCTTCTCCTGCCGCGCCATTTCCTTCTGACGCTTGGCCATGGACGGTCTGCCATTGGTGCTCATGGATTCCTCACTTCCGGCGCGCGACCCTCGAACGGAACGCTGCGCCCTGTCGCCCGATGTTTCATGGGTCGTCCCGCGCGTGGGCAATGCCTGGATCATGCTCGGGCGTTGATCACGACCGACGGAGGCTGCGCGAGACTCTGCGCTCAACCTGACACACCTCGGCCGCCGGGCACCGGGTTTTCGACAGCACCCCCTCGCTCAGGGGGGTGTCCGCGGCGCTCCGTCGGGCGCCTCACCCCCGTCGCCGAGGCCGAAGAGGGCCCGCTGTCCCTCGTCACCATTGTGGTTGAGCTGCCAGTACGGTAGGCGCGCGGTGCGCACGAGGTGTACGTCCTCGCCGTCGGAGGCCTGCCACCCGAGGATGCGCCGCGCGCCCCCGGGCTCGACGTCGAGGGTGCGGGTGTACCCGCCGTAGCGCAGCACGAATCGGTGCACCTCCGCGCCGTCGCGCTGCGCCCGCGAGCGGGTGATGGTGGCCTCCACGGCGGCGGTGGGCCGGTGCGCCCGACGGATGGACCACAACGACGGCACCAGCGACCCGCGCCAGTCGCCGCCGCCCGCGAAGGGCCCGTCGAGCTCGCGCAGCTGGATGAGCAGGGCGTCTTCGTAGAGGGTTCCCCCGGGGGTGGCGACGTCGCGGCGCCGCTCGCCCTCCTCGGCGAAGTACGACATCACCTGCTCGGCCGCCCGCCCGTCGCCGGGCCACACGCCGTGGAAGACGTGGCCGCACCACTCCTGCACGCTCAGGGTGATCTTCACCGGCGCGAAGGCCTCGTCGCGGTAGCGGTCGACCGGCGCGAACACCGAGGTCAGCACGGAGTAGGGGTACACCCCGGTCTGGAAGCGCAGCGACGCGTTGAGCTTCAGCACGCCCACCCGGTGCGGCGCGGCGACGGCGTCGTCCTTCACCCAGGTGCGACGGTCCATGGGCTCGGTGACGTAGATGAGCACCAGCTCACCCTCGCGCATCTCGCCGTAGCGGTTGACCCGCGCGCGGTAGCCCGAGAGCTCCGCCCGACCGTCGCTCCACGCGCGGGTGAAGGCCTCCCCGGCGCTCGCCCGCGGGCGATCGGGCCACGGGGGCAGCCCCGCGTTTGCGGGCCCCGACGCCGCGGGCGAAGGCCCCGGCCGCGCGCACCCGCCAAGCAACCCCAGCACCGCCCACAGCACCACCGGCATCGACCGCATCGCCGCAGTCTATGCGCCCGTCAGGTCACCAGCGCACGGTCGGAAACGGCGCCTCCGGGCGCGCGTAGAGGTACCCCTGGAAGTACTCGCAGCCCAGCTCGAGCAGCACGTCGCGCTCCTCGACCGTCTCGACCCCTTCGACCACCACGGAGATCTCGAGGTCCTGGCAGAGGGCGGTCATCGAACGGATGAGCTTCCGCTGCTTGGCGGACGCGGCCACGCCGCGCACGAGGGCCATGTCGAGCTTCACGATCTCGGGCTCCAGCGAGGTGAGGCTGGTGAGCCCCGCGTAGCCCGCCCCCAGGTCGTCGACCGCCAGGCGGAAGCCCATCTCCCGCAGCCGCGCGACCCGCGCGCGGAAGTCGGGCACGTCCTCCAGCGAGGCGCGCTCGGTGATCTCGAGCACCACCCGCTCGGCGATGCCCGAGAGCGCCTCGGCCTCGAAGTAGAGCGCGTCGTCGAGCAGGTCGCGGGAGTGGAGGTTGACGAAGAGCAGCGCCCCCGGCGGCGCGTCGGGCATCGCCCCGGCCGCCGCGCGGCGGATGGTGCGGCCGAGGTCGGGCAGGCGACCGAGGGTCTCCGCCGCGCCGATGAGCGCGCCGGGGTGCGGCAGCGAGCGCTCGCGGCTGCGCACCAGGGCCTCGTAGCCGAGGGTCGTCTGGTCCGACGGTCGCACGATGGGCTGGAAGGCCATCCAGAGCGTGGCGAGCGCGCGGTCGAACCCGTGGCCCAGCTCGGCCCGGTTGTCCGCCAGCTCCGCGGCCGCGTCGACCCGCTGGAGCGCCTCGCGCTTCGCCAGCGCATCCCGGTGCAGCACGATCGCGCGCTCGATGACCTGGGTGAGCTTCGCCAGCTCGAAGGGCTTGGTGAGGTAGAGCAGCGCGCCGAACTCCGTCGCCTCGATGGCCGTCCGGATGTCCGGCGCGCCGGTGACGAGCACCACCGGGAGGTCGGCGTCGCGGGCGCGCACCTCCCGCAGGAGCTGCATCCCGTCGAGGCCGCTCATCTGGATGTCGCTCACCACCACGTCGAAGCGCCCGGGCAGGAGCTGCTCGATCGCCTCCTGGCCCGACGCCGCCTCGACCACCTCGTGGCCGCGCCCGGCGATCGCGCGGCTCATCGCCCGACGCAGCGCGGGCTCGTCGTCGACCACCAGGACCCGCCCCACGACGGACCGTGCGCCCAGCGTCGGGCCCACTACCCGGCGCCCCCGCCGACGCTCTCCGGGTCGTCGCGCTCGGCGATTCTCGGGAGGTACACCCGGAACGTCGTCCCTCTCCCCAGCACGCTGTCGACCGTCACATGACCCCCGCTCTGCTGCACGATGCCGAAGACCGTCGAGAGCCCGAGCCCGGTGCCCTTGCCCACCGCCTTGGTGGTGAAGAAGGGCTCGAAGGCTCTCGCGCGGGTGTCCGCGTCCATGCCGACCCCCGTGTCCGATACATACACCGCGACGTAATCGCCCGGCACCGCCCCGGGGTACTCCACCGTGTGCTCGTCGCCGAGCGTGACGTTGGCCGTCGCGAAGCGCAGGGTGCCCCCGCCCGGCATCGCGTCGCGCGCGTTGACCGCCAGGTTGATCAGGATCTGGTCGAGCTGACCGAGGTCGACGCGCACCCGCCCGATGTCCTCGTCGAGCGCGGCCTCGAACTCGATGGTGCTCCCGATCGCCCGGCGGAGCATCCGCTCGAGGTCGCGCACCGCGGCGTTGAGGTCGACCACGGTGGGCTGGAGCACCTGGCGCCGGCTGAAGGCCAGCAGCTGCCGGGTGAGCGAGGTGGCCCGCTCGGCCGCCCGGCGGATCTCGTGCACGTCATCGCGCCGCGGGTCGCCCTCGTCGAAGCCGTCGATGAGCAGCTCGCTGTAGCTGGTGATCACCGCGAGGAGGTTGTTGAAGTCGTGCGCGATGCCGCCCGCCAGCTGCCCGATGGCCTCCATCTTCTGCGACTGCCGCAGCTGCGCCTCCAGCCGGCGGCGCTCGCGATGCTCCGCCGCCATGGCGAGCTCGCGCCGCATCGCGGGCACGAGCCGGGTGAGCTTGCCCTTGGAGATGAAATCCGCCGCGCCGCGCTTGAGGGAGTCGACGGCGATCTCCTCGTTGACCGTCCCCGACACGATGATGAACGGCACGTCGACGCCGCTCTCCTTCAAGAGCGCCAGCGCCGCGGGCGCCGCGAAGCGGGGCATGGAGTAGTCCGACACCACGGCGTCCCAGGTCTCGTCGCGCAGCGCCTCGAGCATCGCCTCGGCGGTCTCCACCCGGCGCCAGCGCGGCTCGAACCCGCCCCGGCGCAGCTCGCGCAGCAGCAGCAGGGCGTCGGACTCGCTGTCCTCCACCAGGAGCAGCCGGAGCTCGCTCATCGCGCCCAGCCCCATGGCGTGGCGCGGCGCTCGCGACACGGTAGCGCCCGGTGCCGGGGGAAGGCTGGGAGGCTGGGTAGTGTCAGCACGCTGCTACCGGGCTGTCGGTGGGGTGGCGGGTCGCACCACGCAACGCCACCGTTCCTTCATCGGTCGCCTCCGCGGCCTCCGTAGGGGGGGGATGAAGATTTTTTCTCCGGCGCCCGCTCGTGTCCGCCGGGCGACCTCCGGAGCGCGTGGCGCACGCGGCGGTTGGTGTACCGATGGGCGGCGGGCGCGTTAGAGTGCCCGCGGGAGAAACGCCATGGCCAAACTCGACCTCCGCCTCCGTGACCTGGATACGGCAGAGCTGCTCATCGCGTCGTTCGAGAGCGAGCACGACGCCGCGACGTGGCTGCGAGAGCGGCCGCCCATGATGGAGGTGCTCGGGCTCATCGCCGAGACGTCCGACCCGACGATGCACCAGATGTTGCGGGCGGCGGTGCGGCCGCTCGACGCTGACGAGGCAGAGATCGTGCGGCGCATGGACGAGGCGGACGCCGTCGCCCGGGCCGAGCGGGAGGTGGAGCACGCACGCCGTGCCGCGGCGGAGGCCGAGGCCCACCGGGCGGCGATGCGCGCCGCCGACCCCGCGCGACCCATGCAGATATCCTGGGCCCTCGCCGACGGCTTCGCGGTGATGGACCCGGCGGACGAGCGGGAGATCTCGCAGGCCGTGAAGGACGCCGTGCTCGAGTGGGTGCGCGAGCGCGAGGGCTGGGTCGCCGAGCGCGGGCAGTACGTCAACGAGGCGGTGCTCACGGTGTGGCCCGCGGCGCTCCCCGAGGGCGAGTCGCGGGTGCTCCCGGGCGGCAAGTTCATCCCCGCCGCGCGGCCCCCGTCGGCCCCCTGAGCGACACACCCTCCGGCCCGATGACCCTCAACACCCAGCCGACGGTCGACGCCTGGCGCTCTGGCGACGGGCTCGTCGGAGCTCTCTTCGATGGGTCCGACGACGCGATGATCATCGCGGACGACGAGGCCCGCGTGGTGGCGACCAACCCGGCCGGGTGCCAGCTGCTCGGGTGCACCGCCGGCGAGCTCGCCGGCGCGTCGCTCGCGTCCTGGGTGGCCCCCGACGCGGACTTCCCCGGCGCCTGGCGCGCGCTGCTCGAGGCCGGCGCTGCGCGCGGGGTGCTGTTCATCCAGCGGCCCGACGGCGCCCGGCGCACGGTGGGCTATCGCGGCACCGCGCGCATCGCCGAGAGGCGCCACCTGCTCGTGGTGCGGCCGATGGACGAGCCCTCGCTGGCCACCCGCGTCGAGATCGCGACCGCCGAGGCGCGCTTCGAGTCGCTGCTGGTGGTCACCCCGACCCCGACGGTGATCACCCGCCTGCGCGACCTGGCCTTCGTGGCCGTGAGCGACAGCTTCCTCGCGCTGCTGGGGTACACCCGCGGAGAGGTGCTGGGGCGCACCTCTGCCGAGCTCGGCCTGTGGCCCCACCCCGACGACCGCGCGAGGCTCACCGCCGCGCTCGGCAGCGGCCACCCGGTGCGCAACCTCGAAGCGCGCATCCGCGCCCGCGCGGGCGAGCTGCTCACGACGCTGGTCTCGGCGGAGCGGATCCAGTTCTACGGCGAGCCCTGCGTGCTGACGCTGGCCAGCGACATCACGGCGCTGCGGCACACCGAGGAGCTCGGCCGCGCGCTGGTGCAGGCCTCCCCCGCGGCCATCCTCGCCCTCGACCGCGACGGCCGGGTGAGCCTCTGGAACCCCGCGGCGGAGCGCTTCTTCGGCTGGTCCGCCGAGCAGGTCGAGGGGAGGGAGCCGCCGTTCCTGCCCGCGGCGGCGGCGGAGGCCTTCGCCGCGGCGGTGCGCGCGGGCGAGGCCGTCGACGCGCGGGACATCACCTGCCACCGGCGCGACGGCGTCGCCGTGGAGGTCACCCTCTCCCGCGCCCCGCTGCGCGGCCCGCACGGGGAGGTGCGCGGCGCCGTGGCGATCCTCTTCGACATGACCGACCGCCGCACGCTCGAAGACCAGCTCCGGCACGCGCGCAAGATGGAGGACGTGGGGCGCCTCGCGGGCGGCATCGCGCACGACTTCAACAACATGCTCCAGGTGATCTCGGGCTTCGCTGCCACGGCGCGGCACTCCCTCGCGCTCGACCACCCCGCTCACGCCGAGATCGAGCAGGTGCTCCGGGCCTCGTCGCGGGCGGCGCAGCTCACCCGGCAGCTGCTGGCCTTCAGCCGGAGGCAGCTCACCCGGGCCCGGGTGCTCGACCTCAACGCCCTCGTCGGCGACATGCACCCGATGCTGCAGCGGCTGCTCGGCGAGCGCATCCGGCTCGACCTGCGGCTCGACCCCGCCGCCCGGCGCATCCGCGGCGACCTCGGCCAGCTCGAGCAGGTGCTGCTCAACCTCTGCGTCAACGCGCGCGACGCCATGCCCGCCGGCGGCGTGCTCACCCTCGCGGCGGGGGAGGCCCGCCTCGATCGGGAAGAGGCGCGTCGGCACCCGGACGTCGCCGTCGGCGGATACGTGGAGCTCCGCGTCTCGGACACCGGCGTCGGCATGGACGCGGCGACGATGGAGCGCGCCTTCGATCCCTTCTTCTCGACCAAGGAGGTGGGCCACGGCACCGGGCTCGGGCTCGCCACCGTGTACGGCATCGTGAAGCAGTGCGGCGGCGACGTGTGGCTGCAGAGCGAGCCCGACCGGGGGACCACCGTGACGCTCTGCTTCCCCGGCACCGACGAGCCCGCGGAGTCGCTGCGCCCCGGCCCGGTGGAGGCGCGGCGGGAGGGGCGCGGCGAGACGGTGCTCGTCGTCGAGGACGAGGCCCTGGTGCGCAGGCTCGCGGTGCAGCTCCTGCAGCGCCACGGGTACAAGGTCATCGAGGCCAACGACGGCCACGAGGGCCTCGGGGCCTGGGAGGCGGCCGCGGGCGCGATCTCCCTCGTGCTCACCGACGTGGTGATGCCCGGCATGGATGGCGTCGAGATGTGTCGGCGCATCACCCAGCGCGACCCCTCCACCCGCACCCTCTACATGACCGCGTGGTCGGGCGACGCGCTCCCGGCCGCGATGCAGCGCTACGCCGCGGTGCTCGACAAGCCCTTCACCGCCGAGGCCCTGCTCGCCGCCGTGCGCGGCGCCCTCGACCGCCCCCGGTGAGGGCGGCTCAGATCTGGAGCAGCGCGCCGAGCACGGCCATGCCCACGGTGCTCGCCGAGAGCGCCACGCCGCCGGTGGGCGGGAGCAGCCGGGGCATCACCTCGGGCTCGGTGCGCCAGGTGAGCACCGGCGGGTGCACGAAGCGCAGGGCCTCACCCGCGGACGCCTGCGAGCGGCGCATCGGGTGCTGCGCCAGCACGGCCCCGCGCTGCACCTCGCCGATGAGGGCCACGCGCTCGCCGAGGCGCAGCCGGAGCTCGTCGACGAGGCTCTCGCCCTCGCCGGAGTCGGCCTCGAAGTCGATGCGGCAGCGCGCCGGGTCGAGCATCACGCGGCCCGTGTCGTCCTCCACCCAGAAGGGCTCCTCGCTGCGCTCGACCCGCAGCAGCACACGGCGCGCCCGCAGGCCGCGGCCCTCGACGGCGTAGTGGTGCTGCTCGCGGACGGCCGTCGCGACGCCGCCCTGGAGGCTGACGCCCGGGTGCTCGCAGCCGAGGGTGCCGACGAGCTTCACGAGCCCGCTGGTGGCGTGGGCGATGGGGGTGGGGGAGAGGTGCTCGAGGGCCCGCACCTCGCGGAGGGTCATCGGGCCGAGCTGCTGGCGATAGAACTGCCGCAGGCTGCCGACGGTGGCCAGGCCCGACACGACGGCGCCAACGAGCAGCGGCGGGAACATCACATCATCCTGACGCCTGCCACGTCACGGAACAACCCCACCGCCACGCCGAGGATGTGGAACACCCCCATCTCGCGCTTGCGCACGTAGATCGGGTTCATGGTCTTGTTCTCCGGCTGCAGCCGGATGTGGTCGGGCTCGGGGAAGTACCGCTTCACGGTGGCCTCGTCGCCCACCACCGCGACCACGATCTCACCGCGCGCCGCGGTCTGCTGGCGCCGCACGAAGAGGGTGTCGCCGTCGTGGATGCCGGCCTCGATCATCGACTCGCCCTTCACCCGCAGCGCGAAGGTCTCGCCCCCGCCGCGGAGCATCGACGGGTCGACGTGCAGGTAGCGCTCGACGCGCTCGTCGATGGTGCTGAGGGGCCCCGCCGCGATGCGGTTGAACAGCGGGATGGCGATGGCGTCGTTGGCCGGACGGTCGTCACGGTCGACGCGGATGACCTTCTCCGGGAGCTCGTCGCCGGTGTCGCGGTTCTGCATCAGGAAGGTGCGCCCCACCTTGGTGGGCCGCAGCGCGCGGGACTTCATCCCGATGCGCTCGAGGTATCCCTTGCGCTCGAGCGCGCGCAGGTGGTCGCTCACCCCGTTGGTCGAGCGGATGTCCATGCGCGCCCCGATCTCCCGCAGCGTCGGGGGGTAGCCCTTCTCGTCGATGGCCTGCTGGATGTACTCCAGGATCGCCTGCTGTCTCTCCGTGAGTGGCTGCATCGTCGTCGTGCTCCTCTGCGTGGCACTGCACATCAGCACCTGGGTGGCAGTTCAGGTGACCGTAGCTGAACGCTCGCGCAGCCGTCAATCCATCGTCTGTCATTCTCTAGGCCCCGGTCGCGCAGCGCTGTTAACCCTGCGCCGTGCGGGTCATGCGCTGGTTCTGGTGGACGCTCTTCACGCTCTGCGGCGTGAGCGGCCTCGCCCACGCCGACCCGCCCCCGAGGGTGCACCGCGGCCGCAACCCCGCGCCCCTGCGGCCGAGCGCCAGCGTCGGCTGGCCCAACCACGGCTCCCTCGAGCGCGGCCGTCACCTGGTCGCCTCGGACGGCCTTCGCATCCTCCCGGGGCGGGTGCTCCAGTGGGGCACCGACGAGCTCGTCGGCCTCATCGAGCGCGCCGCCGCGCGTCTCAAGCGCCGCCTCCAGGCCCCGCTCACCGTGGGCGACCTCTCCGCGCGGGCCGGCGGCCAGATCGCCCGGCACCGCTCACACCAGTCGGGCCGCGACGCCGACCTCGCCTTCTTCGCCCGCAGCGTCCCGCCCCGCGGGGCTGGGCCCTCCCGCCCGGTGCCGCCGGTCGACTACGTGGTCTTCGACCGCAACGGCCTCTCCCTCGACGGCACGCTGCGCTTCGACACCGCCCGCAACTGGTCCCTGGTGCAGGCGCTGCTCACCGACCCCCGGGTGCGCGTCGAGCGCATCTTCGTCGCCACCACCCTGCGCGCGTTGTTGTTGCAGCACGCCCGCGCCAGCCACGTCTCTTCGCGGGTCGTCACCCTCGCGGCCAACACCCTCGTGCAGCCCGCGCGGGTGTCGCCGCACGACAACCACTTCCACCTCCGCATCGTGTGCTCCGCGGGCGACCGCCAGTGCCACACCGGGGTCTGGCTCCCGCCGCCGCCGCGCCGCCGCCGGGTCGCCCCGCCGCCGCGCCACGCCCGCCCGGCCGCCGTCGCCCGCGGGTACGCCCCGCGGCGCCGCGCTACGGATCGATGAGCACCTGCACGCCGACCTCGCCCGCGCCCGAGAACACCCGCACCCGGTAGCGGTACAGCCCCGAGTAGCGCGTGCAGAAGCGGGCGCTCTCGACGTTGCGGTGGGTGGAGTCCTGCGCCACGCGGTGGCGCGTCGGGTCTTCGAGCTCGATCGCCAGGTCGCCCACGCTCGGCACCGCCGCCGCGGCCACCTCCACGCAGCGGTTGGACGGCAGCAGCACCGTCTGCTCGACCATGCCGTTGGTCGCCAGGGTGTGCCGCGTCATCGGGGTGAGGCCCGTCACCCCCGGGCGCCGCGCCGCCACCTGGCGAAGCTGCGCGCCGACGTAGTCCGCCCCGGCGCCGCCGACCGGGTGTCGCGCCGCGCTGCCGGTCGCGAGCGCGGTCTCGGCCCCGGCGTCGACGGTCACCCGCGTCGACGCGACCCGCTCATCGAGCGGGAGCACCTCCAGGTGCCACCACGCCGCGCTCCACGCCTCGACGTCGACGCGGTACAGCTCCGGCGCCTCGGTCACGCAGAACCGCTGCCGCGCCGCCGTGCCCTGCGAGTTGGCGAGCGCCAGCGCGGCGCCCTCCACGGCCTCGCGAACCCGCACCTGGGCCCGCACCTGCGCCGCCCCCAGGGCCGCGCCCACCAGCTCGTAGCAGCGCCCCCGCTCCAGCCTCGGGCGCAGCGCCTCGGTGGCCGCGATGCGGGTGCGCCGCGCGTTGACCATCACCGGCGCCCGCCCCCCGCGCAGGGGGGCCACCAGGGACTCCGGGGAGGGGTCGCCGGCGTCGCGGGCCCCTGCGTCCTGCGCGTGCGCGGCCGGGGCGGCGAGCCCGAGCGACGCCCCGAGCGCGGCGAACGTGATTGCGTCGATGACCCTCACGGCGTCGCACGCTAGCATGCGATCCAAGCCCCGCGATGCAGCCTCCTCCGCCCGCCGACGTGACGCTCACCGCCCCGCCGCGACGCCTCCTCGACCGCGCCGCGTGGGCCCTCGCCCTGCTCGTCGCGTGGCCCGTGGTGCTGCTCTCGGCGTGGCTGCGGCCCGACCACCGCGGCTTCGGAACGCACCAGCAGCTGGGCATGCCGCCGTGCTCCTTCGAGGCGGTGACCCACGTGCCGTGCCCCGGCTGCGGGCTCACCACCAGCTTCACCAACATGGCGCACCTGCACGTCGCCGAGGCCTTCCGGGCGCACCTCATGGGGCCGCTGCTCTTCGCGCTCACGCTCGCCGTCGCGCTCGCGGCGCCGGTGGGCGTGCGGCGCGGGTGGTCCGTGGCCGGGGCGCTCTCGCTGCCGTGGCTCACGGTGTACCTGGGCGTGACTCTCGCGGCAGGCGTGCTCACCTTCGGGCTGCGACTCGCGCACAGGTTCTTGTGACAACGATCCAGGGTCGGACGAGTCCGACGAACGTGACAGGAGGCTTCCATGGTCGAGGTCCAGATGTATCTGACGCCCTACTGCCCGTACTGCGTGCGGGCGAAGGCGCTGCTCCAGCGCAAGGGGGTGCCCTTCCAGGAGTTCAACGTGGAGGGCGACCCCGAGAAGCGGGCGTGGCTGGCGAAGGCCACGGGCATGCGCACGGTGCCGCAGATCTTCATCGACGGCCGGAGCGTGGGGGGCTGCGACGACCTGCACGCGCTCGACCGCGCCGGGGAGCTCGATCGCTTGCTGGGGCGCTCGCCGCCCTCCTCCTGACGCTCCCCCTCGCCGACGCATCCGCCCAGACGCGGCCGCGGGTGGGCTACACCCCCGACGCGTGGGCCGAGCTCGGGTGGGGCGCCATGCGCGGCGCCACGCTCGGACCCATCGAGAGCACCCAGCACCCGGGCGTCGGGTACGGCACACCGGCCAGCGCCGCGGCGCTCGACGAGCTCGTGGCGCTCGGCTGCAACTGGGTGTCCTTCACCCCCTTCGGCCGGCAGTGGGACCTCGACGAGACGGACGTCCGCCTCGACTTCGAGGCGCCCTTCGCGGTCAACCGCGAGAGCGTGAAGCGGGTGATCGCGCAGGCCCACGCGCGCGGGCTCCGGGTGCTGCTCATCCCGCACCTCTGGGTCGACCAGGGCGGCTGGCGCGGCGAGATCGCGCACGCCGACGACGCCCGCTGGCGACGGTGGTTCGCGAGCTACACGCGCTTCGTCACGGCGTGGGCGAGGGTGGCCGAGGAGTCCGGCGCGGAGATGCTCTCCGTGGGCGTGGAGATGCAGTCGTCGTCGGGCACGCGCGGCGAGTGGTTCGACGTCATCGCGGCCATCCGTCGCGAGTACCGCGGGATGCTCACCTACTCGGCCAACTGGGACGAGGAGGCCCGCGTGCTCTTCTGGGACCGCCTCGACGTGGTGGGCATCCAGGCCTTCTACCCCCTGGCCGAGCGGGCGGGCGCCACGCTCGACGAGCAGCGCCGGGCGGCCGTCGCGCGCGCCGACCGGCTGGAGGCGTGGTCGCGCCGCGTGGGTCGGCCGGTGGTGTTCACGGAGTTCGGGTACACCGCGCGCACCGACCCCACGCTGCGGCCGT
The DNA here is from genome assembly GCA_030652255.1 of Myxococcales bacterium. Taxonomy (GTDB): domain Bacteria; phylum Myxococcota_A; class Polyangia; order Polyangiales; genus SCUS01. The sequence goes on from JAUSAZ010000049.1 coordinate 43,872, forward strand.
GGGAGTGGCCCGACGGGATGACCGACGTGCGGGTCGACGCGCACGCGCAGGCCATGGGCTACCGCGCGCTGATGGAGGCCTTCATCGGGCGGCGCTGGTTCGCGGGGGCCTTCGTGTGGCGCTACTACGCCAACCCGATGGACTCGTCCCAGGAGTCCGAGTGGGGCTTCTCGCCGCGCGGCCGCGAGGGCGAGCAGGTGCTGCGCGAGCTCTACGACCCGGCGCTCCCCTGGGGCAGCGATCCCGCGCGTCGGCTCGCGTGGTGACGGCGCCCGGGCAAACCCTGTCAGCTTTTTGGAGCTCCTCTTCGGCGCGCGGTACTGCCCCGGGCCATGGGTCGCTCTCGCGTCTCGAACTCCTTCCGCCCCCACTTCCGACCTGACGGTCACTTCGACAGCGCCGCGGCCCACAAGCCCATCCTGGTGCTGGAGAAGGTGATGAAGGTCTTCCGCGCCGACGCGCCGGTGCTGCGCGGCGTCGACCTCACCATCGAGCGCGGGGAGTTCGTCTTCGTGACGGGCCCGTCGGGCGCGGGCAAGAGCACCCTGCTCAAGCTCATCTACAAGGCCGAGACCGTCGACGAGGGGCGCATCCTCTTCTGCGGCCGGGACATCGCGCGCCTCACCGAGGACAGCGTTCCCCACCTGCGCCGCAACATCGGGGTCGTCTTCCAGGACTTCCGCCTCGTCCCCTACTGGACCGTCTTCGAGAACGTCGCCGTCGCCCTCCAGGTGATGGGGCTCCAGCCGCGGGTGATCCGCTCGCGCGTGGCGCTGGCCCTGGAGCGCGTCGGCCTCGACGGCCGCGGCGAGGAGAAGGTCGCGGTGCTCTCCGGCGGCGAGCAGCAGCGGGTGACCATCGCTCGGGCGATCGTGACCGAGCCCGCGGTGGTGCTGGCCGACGAGCCCACGGGCAACCTCGACCCGGTGCTCGCGCTCGACATCCTCGGGCTCTTCGAGGAGATCAACGAGGGCGGCACCACCGTCATCTTCGCCACGCACGACCGCACGCTGCTGGAGGTCTCCCCGCGGCGCCTGGTGGTCATCGACGACGGGCGCTGCATCGAGGCCCGCGCGGGGCTCGCCGGCCTCGGCGGCGTGCTCGACCACGGCATCAGCCTCAACTGACCGCACACAGGTAACCCGCATGTTCGAACGCGCACTCAAGGGACTCCGCCAGCAGCTCGGCACGCAGATGATGTCCGTCGCCACCGTGGCGCTCGCGCTCTTCTGCATGGCCGGCGCGCTGTTGATGCTCGAGAACGCCGGCGCCATGGTGCGCCGCTGGGGGGCGCCGGTGAAGGTCACCGTGTTCCTCGCCGAGGGCGCCACCGTCGAGCAGGTCGACAGCCTGCGCCGCGCGCTCGCCGGTCTGCCCGAGGTGGAGGAGGCCCGCTACGTGTCCTCCGCCGAGGCGCGCCAGGCGCTCTCCACCGGCGGCGACCAGGCCGTCGCCTCCGCGCCGGTCGAGCTCTTCCCCGCCACCATCGAGCTGCGCCTCGCGCCCTCGGCCGTCACCGCCGAGCGGGTGGCCTCCGTCGCGCTGCGCGTCCGGCGCATCCCGATGGTGTCCGAGGTCGAGACCTACCGCGGGTTCACCGAGCGCCTCCGGGGATTGCTCGTGGGCGGCCGCGCCGCGGCGGGCGTCATCGCCCTCGGCGTGCTGCTCTGCGTCTTCGCGGTGGTGAGCAACACGGTGCGCATGTCCCTGGCCGCGCGCCTCCGCGAGATCGAGGTGCTCCGGCTGGTGGGCGCCACGCGCTCGTACATCCGCGGGCCCTTCCTCATCGAGGGCGCCATGCTCGGCGGCGCCGGCGCGCTGGTCGCGGTCATCATGCTCGGCGTGGTGTTCATGACGCTGCGCACGCAGTTCGAGCTGTCCCTTGGCGCGATGATCGGGCTGCGCCCGGTGTTCCTGCCGTGGCGCGTGCTGGCGTCGCTGGTGGTGGGCGGCTCCATGCTGGGCGCCCTCGGCAGCGCCGCGGCGCTCCGTCGCGGCCTGCAGTCGTGAAGGGAGGTCCGTCGTGAAGCGCGCGTTGATCGTCGGTGCGATGCTCCTCGGGCTCTCGGCGGCCCCCGCGCGGCCCGTGGCCCAGAACCTCGGCGTCTCTCCGATGCCCGGCTCGCCCATCGCGGCCCTCTCGTCCGCGCAGGCGGAGATCGTGCGGCTCTCCAACGAGCTCACCCGCATCGACACCGACGCCTCGACGCTCACCCCCGAGCGCGCCGCCCTGCGCGCCCGCGCGCGGCAGCAGGCCCGCTGGCTCTACCACCTCTCCCAGGGCGACGCGCTCGCCCTGCGCGGCGGGCCCGAGATGCTCCTCGACCACGCGGCGCGCGGGGGGCGGGTGCGCCGGGTGTTCCACACGACGCTGAAGGCGATGGAGCGGGCCGACCGCCGCGCGGAGTCCCTCGACCTCGACCGCCAGCGCGTCGCGCGGCTCCTACAGGTCGCCCAGGAGCAGCGCTCCCGCGCCGAGTCCGAGCAGCGCGCGCAGGCCGCGCTCGGGGTCTACGGCGCGCTGCCGCCGGGCACCGCGCCGCCCTCGGTGACGGTCTACGGCGGCGCGGCCTCGGTCACGCCCGGGGTCGAGCGCTTCGCCGAGAGCGCGGGCCGGCTGCTCTTCCCGGTCGCCGGTCGCGCCGAGGTGCGCCGCGCCTTCCGCGAGGGCGCCGAGGGCCCCGGCATCGAGATCACCGTGCCGCTGGGCACCTCCGCCCGCACGGTGTTTCCCGGGCGCGTGGCCTTCGCCGACCGCTACGGCGCCTACGGCATGATCGTCATCGTCGACCACGGCGACCACTACTACACGGTGAGCGCCAACCTCGCGCGCATCGACGTGCGCGTGGGCCAGGAGCTGTCTACCGGCGACGTCGTCGGCAGCGCCGGGGACGACGGACGCGGCCCGATGCTGTACTTCGAGGTGCGGCACGCGGGCGAGACCGTCGACCCGGTGCCGTGGCTGGGGTTGTGAGCCGCGCCGCGACGGCGTAGAGCGACGCGCATGGCAGACACCCTGGTGCTGGGCATCGATCCGGGCTCGCACCGACTCGGCTACGGGCTGGTGATCCGCCGGGGCAACAAGTACGTGCACGTCGCGCACGGCATGGTGAAGGCGCCCTCGACGGCGCTGCTCCCCGAGCGCCTGCGGGTGATCGCCGACGGGCTGGAGAAGGTGCTGGCGGCGCACAAGCCCGACGTGGTGGCGCTGGAGCAGGCCTTCGTGAGCCGCGACCCGCACGCGGCGCTGGTGATCGGGCACGCGCGCGGCGTGGCGATGCTGCTGGCGGCGCGGGCGGGGCTCACGGTGGTGGAGTATCCGCCCGCGGTGGTGAAGCGCTCGGTGACGGGCAACGGCCGCGCGGAGAAGGCCCAGGTGGGGGCGATGATCCAGCGGATGCTGGGGCTCGCCGAGCCGGCGCAGGAGGACGCCGCCGACGCGCTGGCGGTGGCGATCACGCACGCCAACGCGACGGGCCTCGCGGCGCTGCTCAAGCGGGCGTAGCAGCGCTGGAGACCGGCCTGGCGACGGACGCCCCGCGCAGACGCCGTCCCCTCGAACAACTCTCGAGTCGCCAGCGATGTCGCCCCCGGCACTCCTGCGCGGGTACGATGGCCCTCCGCCATGAGCACCGACGGCGCCGCCCCCCCGCTCGAGATCGCCGCGCACCGCGTCGGCACCCGCCCGCACGCCCTCGTGCGACGCCTCACCCGCGCGACCCTCGCGCTCATCACCTCCAGCCTCTCGGGCCTCCTGGTGCTCTCGTTGATCTACCCCCACCAGTCGATGGCGCCGCGGTGGGCGGTGATCCCGGTCGGCCTGGCGCTGATGGCCTCGGTCGCCACCGCCGCCGCCGCCCTCGCCGCGCAGCTCGTTTGCTGGATCGGCCCGCTCGCGCGCGGTCGCCTCATGGTGACGCCCGCGGGCGTCGCGGTGACGGGGCTGCGCGACCGCTTCATCGCCCGCGATGACATCGACGCGGCGTGGATCCTCCACGAGCCCCAGAGCGCGCAGATCGAGCTGCGGCTGCGCAACGGCGACGTCTTCAACGCCACCACCACGCCCGAGGCGGCGACGGCGGTGCTCGACGCCGCCGGGGTCGACGCTGCCCGCCGCGCGCTGCGTATGCCGCTCGGGAGCGCGGCGGCCACCCTCGGCCTCACGCTCGGCGCGTCGCTCCCGGCCTCGTGCCTCGCGGGGGTCCTCGGCGGGGGCCTCGGGGTCGCGTTGCACATCCCCAGCGCCGCCCTGGGCTTCCTGGTCATCGCGCTCTTCGCGGCCTTCGTCTTCGCGGCGGTGCTCACGCTGGCGCCGCCCGCGGTGGCCGTCGGGAGCGACGGGCTGTCCGTGGGCGAGGGGCGTCGCGCGTGGTTCGTCCCCTTCGACGAGATCGCCGCCGCGACGCACGGCCCGGGCGCCATCACCCTCCAGCTCCGCGACGGTCGCTATCGTCGCATCTCCACCCTCGGCACCGGCGAGCCCCGACGCGCGGCCCTCTACGCGCGCATCGCGACCAGCCTGGAGGCGGCCCGCGCCCCGCTCGACCTGTCTGCGCGCCTCGCCGCGCTCGACCGCAACGGGCTCAGCGCGGCCGACTGGGGCGCGTCGCTCCGCCGCGTCGCCGACGCGCGCGACGGCTACCGCCAGGCGAAGCTCTCCCGCGACGAGGTGCAGTCCGCGCTCGAAGACCCGCGATCGAGCCCCGAGCGGCGCATCGGCGCGGCCTTCACGCTCGCCGCGATGGACGCGGGCCTCGCGGGCACCCGGGTGAGGGTGGTCGCCGAGACCGTCGCCCACGAGCCGGTGCGCATCGCCCTGGAGCAGGCCGCCGCGGGCGAGCTCGACGAGGCCGTGCTCGAGGCCGCGCGCGAGGGGCAGGAGCGCGGATAGTACCGCGTCGCAGGGGAAGTGAATGGCTGGGTGGGCGCTCCCCTCGATCGGCGAGACCGGGGACTGCGGGCGTGAGTGGGTGCTCCGCCCAACCCGTCAGAACTCTTGCGGCGAGGTAGCAGTCCACCGCATCTCCCCGCACTACGAGCGGCCATGCAACGATGCTCGCATGCGCGATCAACCCGGGCTCCGGTGGCTCGTCCTCGCGGCGGGGCTCCACCTGCATTGCACCAGCACGGTGGAGTCGACCGCACCGGCCGACGGCGGCCCCGACCGCGCCGACGCTGCGCCCGACGTTGCACCCGATGCCGCGCCTGACACCGCGCCCGATGCCTCCCTCGACGCGCCGACGCCCGGCAACACCTGCGCCGACGCGCGGCCAATCGGCGATCGCTGGGTCGTGCCCGTGGACGCCGACGGCGAGGCCCTCCGCTGCGAGCTCGGCGGCACCGAGCGGGCCTACGCGTGGTCGTCGATCACGGTGCCCGGCCGCGCGGTGCTCGTGCTCCGCAGCTGGGACGCCACCCGCGGCCCCGACCAGGTCTCCCTCTTCGCCGACTGCCGGGCTACCACCTGCCTCCCGACCGTCCAGGCGGAGAGCGAGGGCCTCATCGTCCGCCGCTACTTCAACGACTCCACGACGCCGCGTCTCGTCCGCATCGCGGCGCGCCGCGGCGCGATCGTGCTCCCGACCATCGAGCACACGGCCCCCAACCTCCGCTGCGCCGACGCGACGATCATCGAGCGCGCGGGCACCTACGTCGACGACGGCCCCTTCCCGGCGAGCGACCCGGCGCCCGCGTGCCCCGAGGTGCTCAACGAAACCCCGGGACCGGTGCGCTGGTACCGCGTCGAGATGCCCTACCTCCAGGGCAACACCCTGCGGGTGACCGCACCGCTGGGCGTCAACATGTGGCTCGTCACGGCGTGCGGCGCCGCATCCTGCGCCGCGGCGCCCTACCAGCAGATCTACAACGAGACCTTGCGGGTGCTCCGCTGGCCCGTCGCCCGCGGCGCGACGGCGCCCCTCTACCTGGCCGTGGGGCGTCGCCCGGAGCTGCTGCTCTCGACCGCGCCCGTCCCCTTCACCGTCGGCATGGACTTCGGCATCGGCGGCCGGCTGTGCAATGACGCCATCCGGGTCAACGGCACCCTCGACCTCAGTGACTTCGAGACGCGCTCCGGGGCCGAACGCATCCCCGTATGCAACGACACCCTCGCGCGCACGGTGCGGGCGCGGTGGTTCGACGTGTTCGTTCCGCCGGGGCACTCGCTCATCGCGCACACCCTGGAGGTGAGCAGCACGGTGCGCACGGTCTGGCAGCTCTACGCCGACTGCGACGACCGCCGCTGCGGCATCGCCGCGCCGCCCACTCCCTTCGTGACCACCCTCGAACACGCCAACACCACCACGGAGCTGCAGTCTTTCAAGCTGGCGCTCGGCAACCTGGCGCCTGCGTACGTCGACGTGCTGCGGGTGCGGGTGCGGGTCTTCCGGCCGAGCCCGAACGGCACCTGCGCCACCGCCCGCCGGCTCGCGCCCAACGAGCTCGTGCTGCGCGAGGACCTCACCACGGGCCGCGAGGGACCTCCCCCCTGCGCCGCAGGGCTCCCGCGCCGCTCGCTCTGGTACGTGACCACCGTGCCTCCGGGCCACGAGCTCGCGCCGCTGCTGGTCAACCGCAGCGAGCCCGAGGTGCGCGTCGACCTGCCCGACACCTGCCCCGCCGGGGCGTGCACCGCCACCTTCGCCAACCGCACCGCGGTCCCCATCGAGGTGACCTACGCTGTGAGCCAGGAGGCCCGCCTCGGGTTCTTCGCGACCTACGACCTCGTCGCCCGCACCGTCCCGCTGCCCTGAGCGCGTCGCCCGGTCACCCCGGCGGCAGCACCACCTTCGCCGCGGCCTCGATGCGGTACACCAGCGTCAGCGTGCGGGTGCTCCCGGCGCCGAGGGTCACCACCCACTTCGCGAAGCCGTCGCGCGCGTCGAGGGTCGCGTCCTCGTGCGACACCACCGCGACCTTCACCTCGTCGACCTCGCTCACCGGGTAGCGCTCGATCACCGTCAGCCGCCGCGCCTCGTCCGACAGGTTGCTCAGGTACACCCGCACCGTGCGCGCGACCTTCTGCGTCCCGATCACCGGCGTCGTGTCGCGCTTCTCGTCCACCGAGCGCCGCACCCGCAGGCCGTCGTCGACGCCGAAGCCCAGCTCGAAGGGCTCGCCGCGCCCGACGAAGTCCACCCGACCGCGGCCCACCAGCTCGCCCCCGCGGGCCAGCACCACCGGGCCCGCCAGCAGCGGCGCCTCGCCCACCAGCGTCGCCGTCGCGCGCAGGTGTACCGCGTCGCCGCGCTCGGGCCACGCCACGCGCTCGACCTCCGCGGTTATCGACGCGCGGGTGAGCTCCACCCGGTGCGCCTCGCCGTCGCTCGGGATCGTCACCGGGTGCGCCCCCTCGAACCACTGCGCCTCGCCGCCGTCGTCCACCCCGGGCATCTCGTCGACGTCCCGCGTACCGCGCGCGAGACCCGCCGTGGCGATGGCCTGCTCGCGCGCCTCCACCACCACGCGGCTGCGCTCGGGGTCGCTCTTGCGTCGGGTGGTGAGCACGTCGTCGGTCAGCAGCGGCGGCGCCGCGGACTGCGCCGGGCGGGCCGTGGAGAAGCGCGCGGTCACGTTGCTCCACACCTCTCCGGTGGCCTGCCAGATCACCGCGGCGGTGGTGATCGTCACCGTCGAGGGCTCGCCGTCGCCGGGCGGGGTCCACCGCGCGAGGTGCTCCGGCCGCCAGAGCGCGCAGGGCGTGCGGTACGTGAGCTCGATCGTCACCTCGCGCGCCTCGGGCGCCTCGACCTGCACCTCGACCCGCGACGTGCGCAGCGAGCGCGTGGCCCTCGCCGCCTCCAGCCTCGCGTGCGCCCGCAGCTGATCGGCGCGCGCCTCGAAGCACTGCTCCTCCGCCGCGAGCACGCCCTCCTCCGCCGCGCCCGCCGCCGCCTCGATGGCGTCGAAGGCCTCGCGCCACGCCCTCGCCCCCGCGGCCGGGTCGTCGGCCGTCCCGCGCGGAACCGCCGACACCCCCGACACCCAGTCGAGGGTCGTCGCGTCGAGGCGCTCCAGCTCCGCCGTCGCCCGGTGCTCGCCGCGGTCCGCCGCGGTCCGCCGCGCGTCCGCCTCGGTGGCGTCGCGCTCGGCCGCGTCGCGCTCGTCGTCGCCCGCCGCCGACACCGGCACGATCGCCCGCACCACGCGCGTCGCGATCACCCGCGCGCCGTCGCCCACGACGCCCGCCACGAGGCTCGGGTCGTCGAGGGCCGGGGTCACGCCCGCCACGGCCACCCACGAGACGCCCGCGGGCACCGCGCAGGTCGCGCGCCGCACCACCTCCGCGCGGTCTTCGAAGAGGGTCACCCGCACCGCCTCGCTCGACACTGGATCACCCACGGCGGTTGCCTCCCACGATCTCGTTCTTGGACGGAATGGTCAGCCGGTAGCTGAACTCGACGGCGCTGCGACCGCCCGCCGGGACGATCACCTCCCAGCGCAGGCCCCCGCGCACCGCGGCGCCGCGCTCGGCCTGGGTGAAGCGCTCGGGCTCCGGTCGCGCGCCCTTCGGGGTGACCTCGACGTGCTTCTCATCGGTGACCGGCAGCCGGTCGATGAGCTCGACCAGCGCGGGCGAGCCGAGCGCCGAGGAGAGCTCGATGGACACCGTGTGGTCGATCACCGTGTCGCCGCCGAGCAGGCCCGCCGTGTCCTCCTTCGCGCGCACGTTGCGGGCGACCCGCAGCCGCTCGTCGACGCCCATCCCCACCCGCAGGGTGCCCCCGCGGTCGATGTGCTGGATCGACGCCACCACCAGCAGGCTGCCGTCGACGTAGACGTCCACGGGGCCCGCCAGCAGCGGCGCGTCGAAGGGATTGCGCAGCTCCACCTCACGGAAGACGTCCGCGCTCTCGCACGCGATGACCCGCCATCGGACCGTCGGCGTGGCGTCGCCCGCGCCGAGCGGAACCCGGTGCGTGAGCCCGTCCGAGGGCACCTCCACCAGCCCCTCGGCGCGGTAGCGGTAGTCGAACATCCCGCGCGAGACCATCGGGTCGTGCACGCCCGCCGGGGGCGTCTCCAGCGCCCGCACCGCCGCGTCGCGCTGCGCCTTCCAGGCGTCGCCCCCGTCGCGCCCGAGGCGCCCGCGCCGTGCGCCGTCGGGCGCGCCCATGGTGAGCCCGTCGTAATCCAGCCACGCGTCCGAGGGCTCGACGACCGGCTCGGGCGCGCTCGGGGCCTCCTCGGCGAGGGGCCCACCGCCGCCCGCCCCGAAGGACCTCGCGCTCGCGAACAGCCCCGCGCTCTTCGGCGCCGCCACGGCGGCGCGCATCGCCTGCGGGGGAGGCACCATGCCCGGCGCCATGGCAGCGGCCGGCGACGCCATGCGCGATCGGAGCAGCGCGCCGCGCTCGACTCCGCCCGCCCCTTCCGCGGCGCCCCGGGGGGCGTCCTCGGCGCGCCCGTCGTCGAGGTCGAGCTCCGCCGCGGCCTCGGCGCCCAGCTCGTCGAGCGCCCAGCCGGTCATCTGCGGCGCTGGCGGAGGCGGTGGCTCGGGGAGCGCGCCGAAGGCCCGGTCGAAGCCGCCGAACATCGCGTCGACCCCGGCGGGCGGCGGACGAAACGCCCGCTTCGGCGGCGGCTGCGCGCGCCCGAAGCGCAGCGACGGCAGCGTTGGGAGGCGGGCGTCGAAGAGCATGTTGGCCGTGGACAGCTCGAGCCGCGCGTCGCGCCAGTCCTCGCCCGAGCGCTGCGCGACGAGGGCCTCGCTGATCCACGTCGCGGCGCGCGCGTGGTCGCGGATGCGGAGCGTGTACACGGGCCACCAGCGCGCGGCGTCGACCGCGTAGGTGAGGTCGAGGTGGGGGAGGGGGCCGTCGCCGCGCACCGTGATCAGCACGCGCCGCGTCGGGTGGGCGGCGCCCACGAGCTCCGAGCTCCGGGCCTGCGAGGCCTGCGTGCGGGCTCGTTCGAGGGCACGCGCGAGGTCGTGGCGCTCGCGGTGGAGGGCGTCGAGGCGCGCGTCGAGGTCGGCCGCGAGGGCGCCGAGCATGGCGTTCGCGGCGAGGGTCTCGCGCGTCCGCGGCAGCACCGAGCGCGGGTGGTCGGGCGCCCGGCGCGCGCGGTGCCCGGGGTCGAGCCGCGCCTCGGCGACGGCGTCGCGGCGCCGCTGGGTGACGCCCGCGTGCCGGTCGATGCGACGGATCTTCCGCTCCAGCTCGCGCACGGCCTCCAGCGATCGGCCGAGGGCGGAGCCCGCCGCGGGCACCACCAGCGACGAGCGGACCAGCACCAGCGCGCGCCCCGGCGCCTCCGGGGGGAGGCTCACCCGGAACGACCCCGGGGCCGCGAGCAGCGGGAGCCCGTCGAGCACCAGCGTGAGCTCCCCGTCGGCGGGCGCTGTCCCGGGCAAGACCCGTCGGGTGACGCGGGCCCCCCGCGCGAACACCTGGACGTGGGTGATGCTGCTCTCACATGGGATCGCCACGGGTCGCTCCTCCCGCGCGGTGAACGCCGCGCAGCGCGCAAGGTCGCACGGTGCGATCGGGGCGGGCAACGAGGCCTTTGGTGTCGGCGGAGACGATCTGGCGATGCGGTGGAGAAATAGCCGACGGCCCCGGAGACGGCGCCCGTTGGGGCTATCGTCACGCGGGGCCGATGCGGGGAGCGGACCTTAGGGGTTGTTCAGACCGCGATCAGCGGTTCTGATCCCAGGTGTCCTCGTGGGTCACGCCGCCGTTGGTGTACGTCCAGGAGATCGTGTGGAACACGAAGGTGATCTCCTCGAGGGCCGGGTCGGTCGAGGTCGCGGGGACCATGGTGTCCGGCACGATCTGCTTCTGCGAGGAGATGCGGCCCTGCTTGAAGGCCACGGTGTAGAACTGCTCGGTGGTGCCGTCGCCCGTGGGGTTCGGGCGGAAGAACTTGAAGGTCGCCTCGATGACCTGGTTCTCCACGAGGGCCTTGCAGAGCAGCGGCGAGGACTTGTCGATGCGCTTGCGGATGAGGAGCGGCTCGTACTGACGGCGACCGGTCGCCATGCCCGAGCCCGCCTCGCGGGCGGTCTTCACGGCCTGCTCGTAGTAGACGCACTCGATCGAACCCTCGCGGCCGAGGCTCGTCTGCGTGCTGTCGCCCTTGATCTCGGAGCCGTTCGCCTTGAGATAGAGATGTACGGTTTCGGCCATGGTGATCCTCGATGGTGGGTCGAAATGATGTTGTGTCGTTGGCCACCGTGCCCACAGTGGGTGACCTCGACGGGCCGGACTTGAGCACCACTCATGCCACCCGCGCAAGGGCCCCCTGGCCGTTGGTGGTCACCGCAGGAATTCGCGCCGAACCCATCGTCCCCGCGCCGTGCGCCCAGGTCTGCCGTCCGTGGACGCGCGTCCAACGCACCCCCCGCCGCGGTACCTCCGTCGTGGTGCCGGGCGATGCCATCCTCCAGCTTCGCGGGCCTTCGGACACGAGTCCCAGCCATTGGACGATCGTCGAAAGCCGTTCCTCTCGTGGTCGACCGGGGTACACTCCCGGCCGTTCATGAACGACGAGCGCACGCTGGTGAACATCGGGGACTTCGGCTTCGCGCGCAGCATGCTGCTGCACGAGCCGCAGCTCCGCTGGGTCGACTCCGCGGGCTCGCACAGCTACCTGGTGCAGGGCCGCCGGATGATCGGCTCGGCCGACGACTGCGACATCATCGTGCGCGACGGCGAGGTGTCCCGCCTGCACGCCTCGCTCGAGGTCACCGCCGACGGCGCGTGGGTGCGCGACCTCGGCAGCCGCAACGGCACCTTCGTCAACGGCGTGCGGGTGCGCGAGGCGCAGGTGCCCGACGGCGGGTGCGTGCACGTCGGCGGCACCGACCTCTGGCTCTTCTACAACCAGAACGCCGCCGAGCTCGAGCTCTGGCCCTTCGAGCGCTTCGGCCCGCTGTGGGGGCGCAGCTCGCCGATGCGCGAGCTCTTCGCGCAGCTGTACCGGGTGGCGCTGCTCGACTCGACGGTGCTCGTGCTCGGCGAGACGGGCACGGGCAAGGAGCTCGTCGCGAAGGCCATCCACGAGGCCTCGCCGCGCGTCGAGAAGCCCTTCGTCGTGGTCGACTGCGGCGCGCTCGCGGAGAGCCTCCTCGAGGCCGAGCTCTTCGGCCACGCGAAGGGCGCGTACACGGGCTCCGTGGGCGCTCGCGCGGGGGCCATCGAGTCCGCCGACGGGGGCACGGTGTTCCTCGACGAAATCGGCGAGATGCCCATGTCAATGCAGCCCAAGCTGCTGCGCGCGCTCGAGGGGCGCATGGTGCGGCGCGTGGGCGAGACGCAGTACCGCACGGTCAACGTGCGCTTCATCGCGGCGACGCACCGCGACCTCGCGAGCATGGTCAACGTCGGCACCTTCCGCGAAGACCTCTACTTCCGGCTCTCGGTGGTCCCGCTCACGGTGCCGCCGCTGCGCGACCGCCTCGACGACATCCCCCTGCTCGTGGAGAAGCTGCTGCCGCCCGGGGCGCAGGGCACGATCACCCCCGACCTGCTGCGCGAGATGCGCCAGCGCCCGTGGGCGGGCAACGTTCGTGAGCTGCGCAACTTCGTCGAGCGCGCGCTGGCCCTCGGGGCGCGCGGAGCGCTGCACCTGGCCGCGGCGCGGCGCGACGAGAAGAGCGCGAGCGCGCCGCCGCCGGAGGGGGCGCTCCCAGGGGTGAACGCCGACGAGCCCTTCAAGCTCCTGCGCGACCGGTGGCTCGACCACCTCGAGCGGGCCTACCTCCGCTCGATGATGGAGCGGCACAAGCGCGACACCAGCGCCATCGCCCAGGCCTCCGGGCTCGATCGCAGCTACGTCTACCGGCTGATGCGCAAGCACGAACTCTGACCCCGCGGCGCCGGGAGCTCTCACCGCGGAGTCAAGTGATCGGGGAGGGGCCTTGACACTCTTCGGGTGAGTCGGTCATAACGCCGCCCCTCGCGACAGGTCCCCCGTGCATGGACGGCGGAGACCCTCAGAACTCCAGCGAAGCGAAGAGTCACTCAACGATGCCTACGATCAATCAGCTCGTGCGGAAGGGCCGCAATCCGAACCAGTGGAAGACGGCGTCGCCGGCGCTGCGGGATTGCCCGCAGAAGCGTGGCGTGTGCGTCCGCGTGTACACGACGACCCCGAAGAAGCCCAACTCGGCGCTCCGCAAGGTGGCCCGCGTGCGGCTCACCAACGGCATGGAAGTCACCGCGTACATCCCGGGCGAGGGGCACAACCTCCAGGAGCACTCGGTGGTCCTCATCCGCGGCGGCCGCGTGAAGGACCTCCCGGGCGTTCGCTACCACATCGTCCGCGGCACGCTCGACGCGGTCGGGGCGATCGGTCCGAGCAACACGAACAAGAAGGAGCGCTCGCAGGGGCGCTCGAAGTACGGCGTCAAGCGGAAGAAGGGTTGATCGATGCCTCGTCGTGGAGAAGTCTCGAAGCGCAAGAACGTCCCCGATCCCAAGTACAAGGATCGCCTGGTCGCCAAGCTCACCAACACCGTGATGCTCAGCGGCGAGAAGTCGATCGCCGAGGGGATCGTCTACGGGGCCTTTGATCTCATCCAGGCCCGCCAGAAGGAGGATCCCCTGGAGGTCTTCCGCAAGGCGCTGGACAACATCAAGCCCAAGGTCGAAGTGAAGTCCCGCCGGGTCGGCGGCGCCACCTACCAGGTGCCGGTCGAAGTGCGCCCCGATCGTCGGGTCTCGCTTGCCATGCGCTGGATGGTGATGTACTCGCGCTCCCGTGGCGAGAAGACCATGGCTGAGCGGCTGGCCAACGAGCTGTCCGAAGCGAGCCAGGGCCGCGGCAACGCGGTGAAGAAGAAGGAAGACACCCACAAGATGGCCGACGCCAACAAGGCGTTCGCCCACTACCGCTGGTGAGGCTGGTTCGAGCGTAATGCTGACGACGACATAAGACGACCAACGCCGCGCCACCCCGCAGATCCAAGTGATCGCGTCGGGTGGGTCAAAGAGCGGGGGATCTCCTCACCGGAGCTCCCACGCGAGCGTGTGTAGCGCTGGTTGTTACCCTCCCGGGCCATGAAGTACTTCTCCGAGGGCGAGAAGGAAAGGTACCCCGGGGGGGTTTCGTTTGTGCTGCGTATCGACTACTTCCCGCAACCGCCTTCTGGTTTCGTTTCAACGTAGACCCACGCCGCCCCCGCTGGGCGGCGAACCGACGGAGAAGACCACGTGCCTCGCGACCTCCCGATCGAACGCTATCGCAACATCGGCATCATGGCCCACATCGACGCGGGCAAGACGACCGTTACCGAGCGGGTCCTGTTCTACACGGGCCGCATCCACCGTACGGGCGAGGTCCACGAGGGCGGCGCCACGATGGACTGGATGGAGCAGGAGCAGGAGCGTGGCATCACGATCACCTCCGCTGCGACCACGGCGTTCTGGGTGCCGAGCATCGGACCGGGCAAGGACATCAAGCACCGGGTGAACATCATCGACACCCCCGGACACGTGGACTTCACCATCGAGGTCGAGCGCTCGCTGCGCGTCCTCGACGGCGCGGTCGCGGTGTTCGACGGCGGCAACGGCGTCGAGCCCCAGTCCGAGACGGTCTGGCGCCAGGCCGACCGCTACAAGGTCCCGCGCATCGCGTTCATGAACAAGATGGACAAGATCGGCGCGGACTTCCAGATGTGCGTCGAGTCGATGCGCGAGCGCCTCGGCACCAACCCCGTGCCCATCCAGCTCCCGCTCGGCGAGGAGGAGAAGCACCGCGGGGTCATCGACCTCATCCGCATGAAGGCGATCGTGTTCGACGAGGCCTCCAAGGGCGCGAAGTTCTCCATCGAGGCGATCCCGGCGGACTTCCAGGACGCGGCCGACACGGCCCGCCAGCTGCTCATCGAGTCGATCGCGGACGTCGACGACGCGGTCGGCGAGAAGTTCCTCGCGGACGACGTGGCCTCCATCACCGAGGACGACATCCACCGCGCGCTCCGCGCCGGCACCATCTCTTTCAAGCTGGTGCCCGTCACCTGCGGCTCGGCCTTCAAGAACAAGGGCGTGCAGCAGCTCCTCGACGCGGTGGTCGCGTACCTCCCGTCGCCGGTCGATGTCCCGACCCGTATCGGCAAGCACCCCGACAAGCCCGAGGTCGAGCTCGAGCGCCCGGCGAGCGACACCGCTCCCTTCAGCGCCCTGGCCTTCAAGCTCATGAACGACAAGTTCGTGGGCAACCTGACCTTCATCCGCGTCTACTCGGGCTCCGTCGAGTCGGGCACCAGCGTGCTCAACTCCACCCGCGGCAAGACCGAGCGCATCGGCCGCCTGCTGCTCATGCATGCGAACGAGCGCGAAGACATCAAGGACGCCTTCGCGGGCGTCATCGCGGCGGCCGTGGGCTTCCGCGACACCCGCACCGGGGACACCCTCTGCGACGAGAAGAACCCCGTCGTGCTCGAGCGCATGACCTTCCCGGAGCCCGTGATCTCGATCGCGATCGAGCCGAAGACCAAGGGCGACCAGGACAAGATGGGCGTCGGCCTCCAGAAGCTCGCCTTCGAGGACCCGTCGTTCCGCATGAACACGGACGAGGAGAGCGGCCAGACGCTCATCCACGGCATGGGCGAGCTCCACCTGGAGATCATCGTCGACCGCCTGAAGCGCGAGTACAAGGTCGAGGCGAACACGGGCAAGCCTGAGGTCGCGTACCGCGAGGCCGTCAAGAAGAAGGCCGAGGGCGAGTGCAAGTACGCCAAGCAGTCGGGCGGCCGCGGCCAGTACGGCCACGTGGTGCTCGACCTCGAGCCCGGCGAGCGCGGCACGGGCTTCGTGTTCGACGATGACATCAAGGGCGGCATCATCCCGCGCGAGTTCATCCCCGCGGTGGAGAAGGGCGCCCGCGAGGCCCTCCAGCGCGGCGTGCTCGCCGGCTACCCCGTCATCGACTGCAAGGTCCGGCTGTTCTTCGGCAGCTACCACGACGTCGACTCGAGCGCGCAGGCCTTCGAGATCGCCGGCTCCATGGCCGTGCAGGACGCCTGCAAGAAGGCCGGCATCGTGATCCTCGAGCCGATCATGGCCGTCGAGGTCGTGACCCCCGACCAGTTCATGGGCGAGGTCATCGGCGACCTCAACTCCCGCCGCGGCCAGATCAAGGGCATGAACGCGCGCGGCAAGAACGCGCAGGCGATCGAAGGCACCGTGCCGCTGGCCAACATGTTCGGCTACGTCACCGACCTCCGCAGCAAGACCCAGGGGCGCGCGGTCTCGACGATGCAGTTCTCGCACTACGATCCGGTGCCCAACGTGGTGCAGGAAGAGATCGTGGCGAAGAGCCGCGGCAAGTAACAAGCGCTTCAACCCTCAAGTCACAACCTAAGAAACGAAACGGAGCACAGAAGAGTCATGGCCAAGGAGAAGTTCAGCCGCAGCAAGCCCCACGTGAACGTCGGCACCATCGGTCACATCGACCACGGCAAGACGACCCTCACGGCGGCGATCAGCGCGGTGCTGTCGAAGGCGAAGGGCGCGAAGTTCAAGGCGATCTCGTACAAGGACATCGCCAAGGGCGGCATCGACCGCGACGCCACCAAGACGGTGACCATCGCCGCGGCGCACGTGGAGTACGAGTCGCAGAACCGGCACTACGCGCACGTCGACTGCCCCGGACAC
>JAUSAZ010000160.1 GCA_030652255.1 Myxococcales bacterium
CGCGCCCTGCACCCCCATCGGATGATCTCATCGTTGCCCTGATCGTGCGTAGAGCGCTTGCAGGCTGGGGTTCCGCGCGATCGCGCGGAACCCCAGCCTGCAAGCAGATTGCGCTCGAAGAGAGCAACGATGAGCATCATCCGATGGGGGTGCAGGGCGCGCGGCAGCGTGGTGAGGGGGCCACGACGCCGGCGTACCCAACCGACCAAACCACTGCCCTAGAAGCGCCCGCCGACCGCCACGCCGCCGGGCCCGAGGCCGAAGCTCACCCTCGGCTCCGGGGCGCGCTCCCGCGACGGCGACGCCAGGAACAGCACCGCCGACCCCACCGCGAGCACCGCCCCCGCCACGTAGCCCGCCACCATCAGGTCGTGCGTCGTCGCCACCGTGCGCCGATCGTCGCCGCAGTTCTCGTCGCGGGTCCGGCCGCCGACGAGGCAGCGGGCGTCGTCGTTCCAGCGCTCGGCCGCGCCGTCGCGCAGCACCATCGCGACCGCGCCCCCGGCCCCCGCCGCCGCGGCGACGCCCAGCGACACCCACGCCAGCGCGCGGGTGACGCCGCCCGACGAGGGGGGCTCCCGCGAGGGCGGCGGGCGCACATCGACCCGCGCGACGATGGGCGCCGCGGCGGGGCGCACCGCGATCGGGGCCACCGCGGCGCCGCCCGGCTCGACCTGCGGCGCCAGCTGCACCACCAGGCGCACGGTCTCCCCCGCCGCGATGGTCACCTCGCGGCGATCGTCCCGGTGGCCCGGCGCGCGCACCTCGACCACCACGGACCCTTCGCCCACGCGCACCGCCTCGCCCATCGGGAGCGCGCCCACCCCGCGGCCGTCGATGCGCAGCGTGGCGCCCGGGGTGGCCGACTCCACCCGCAGCGACCCGAGGTGCCGGTCGACCTGCTGGAGCGAGAACTCCAGCGCGCGCCGCTGCGCCACCACCCAGGGGTCGCCGACCGCGCCGAGCGCCTGGCGGAGGAAGCGCGACGCCGGCTCCCAGTGCTCGAGGGCGTGCTCCGCGAAGCCGATCTGACCCGCGGCCTCGGGGGTGGGGCTCAGCGCGTAGGCCTCGCGGAAGGCCTCCAGCGCCGCGGCGTTGCGCCCCGCCCGGCGGAGCGTTCGGCCCTGCTCGATGAGCGCGCGCTCGCTCGGGCTCTGCGCTGCGACAGCGGGCGCCGCGAGCAGCACCGCCAGCGCCCACCCGAGGCGCACCCTCAGGGGCACGGAACACCCCCGCACAGCCGGAACGTCGACCCGGGCGCCGCATCGACGCGGGCCCTCGACGCCGCAGGTCGAACCGTACGCACCACCGGCCGCACGGGCGCGGCGACGGGCGGCGCGGCGACGGGCGGCGCAACGACAGGCGGCGCAGCGGGCGGCGCAGCGGGCGCCGCGACGGGGGCGACCGGAGCGGCCACGACCGGAGCGGCCGGGGAGATCACCGCGGGCGCGACGACGGTGGTGCGGGTGGTGGCGCGGGGCTGCGGCGCACGGCCCGGGAGCAGCGCGGCGGCGGCGACGAGGCCCGCGGCGAGCAACCCGAGGGCGATGGCCGGCACGCGGGAGGTCTTGCGCAGGGTGCTGGTGACCTCGCAGACCTCGCGCACCCGCGGCAGCAGCGTCGGGGCGGCGGGCACCGGCGACGGGGGCACGAAGGCGGGCTGTTGCAGGGGGGTCGGGGCGGCGCCGAAGACGTCGCGCCAGAGGCCGCGATTGGTGCGGCTGGCGAAGGGGAGCAGCGCGCGACCAAGGTCGTGCATGGACCCGAAGCGGCGGTCGGCGTCGCGGGCCATGGCGCGCTCGATGACGGCCTCGAAGTCGGCGGGGAGCTCGGGGCGCAGCGCGCGGGGCGTGGCGTGCTGGCCGAGCACGATGGCGTGCAGCAGGGGGTAGAGCTCGGGGGCGTCGTAGGGAACCCGCCCGGTGGCGCACTCGTACAGGATCACCCCGACGGCGTACTGGTCGGAGCGCCCGTCGACGGCGGCGCCCTGGGCCTGCTCGGGGCTCATGTAGAGCGGCGTGCCGATCATCGAGGAGGCCCCGGTGATGCGCGGCGCGTTGGGGGCGCCGGAGACCTTGGAGATGCCGAAGTCGAGCACCTTGGGCTGGACGGCGCCGTTGCGGGTCTGGGCGAGGAAGATGTTCTCGGGCTTGAGGTCGCGGTGCACGACGCCCTCCTCGTGGGCCGTGGCGACGGCGGCCACCACGGGGAGCACGAGGTCGACGAGGCGCTCGACGGGCAGCGCGCCCTCCCGGGCGATGAGGGCCGCGAGGTCTTCCCCGGCGAGGTGCTCCATCACCAGGAAGAGGGTGTCGTCGTGCTGGCCGACGTCGAAGACCTCCACCACGTTGGGGTGCCGGATGCGCGACGCCGCCCGGCCCTCCCGCAGAAACCTCGCGCGCGCCTCGGGCTCGCGGGCCATGGAGGGGTGCAGGGTCTTCAGGGCGACGCGCTTCTCCAGGTCGTCGTGGACGGCCTCGTACACGGCGCCCATGCCGCCGACGCCGATGCAGCGCACCACGCGGTAGCGCCCGAAGCGGGTGTCCGGCGCGAGGGTGGCTTCGGGCGTTGACGAGGGGTGCGACATCGGAGCGGCGGTGTGTATACGACGAATCGGACGGGGCTTCGAAGGCGCCGCTCAGCGGGTGCGGGCGCAGCGCATCCCGATGCCCGGGAAGGGGATCATGCCGCCCGGGTTGGCCCCGAAGCGCGACGCCGAGCGCATCACGCCGAGGGTGCTGAAGAACCACGACCCGCCGCGCATCGAGCGCGCCCCCTGCGGGTCGACGTTGCAGACCGGGTTGACCCGGCCGGCGGGTGCGGCGCCCCAGCAGCCCGCGCTCTTGGCGCCGGAGTAGGGGACGAAGTTGTCCGCGGTCCACTCGTAGACGTTCCCGGAGAGGTTCCAGATGCGGGCGCCGTCGAGGTCGGGCGACGGGGCGAAGCTGTCCACCCGGCGGGTCTCGGTGCCGTCGTCGCCGTCGCAGGCGTAGAGGTTCCAGCGGGCGCGGTCGCAGGTGGGGAGCGGGTCTTCGTCGCCCCACGGGTACCTGCGCCCGGCGGCGAGGCCGCCCACCTCGCGGCCGCGCGCGGCGAACTCCCACTCGGCGTCCGTCGGGAGGCGCCCCCCGTCCCACACGCAGAAGGCCTGCGCCGTCGGCCAGTCGATGCAGTTGATCGGGTGCTGCTCGCGCGTCCCCGCCGCCTGGGTCCAGTTGCAGCTGCGGTCGGTGAGCGACAGGGTGGAGTAGGGCTCCGTGACGCCCTCGCGAACCATCACCACGCCGCCCGGGTACGCCACCGTGCGCAGCATCGGCAGGCCCTGCGCCACGGCCCAGAAGCGACGGAAGCGCGCGACCGTCACCTCGTGGGTGTCGAGGGCGTAGGGCCCGACGGTGATCCTCGGCTGCTCGGGCGAACCGTCGACGGCGCTCAGGGCGTCCGCGACGCCCATGGTGAAGGTGCCCCCCGCGATCTCGACCAGGCCGCAGCCCACCTCGCGGGCGTCGGGGCACGAGCGCTGGGTGCCCGTCGGGCGCGGCGCGTCGACGGGGGCGTCGGTCCCGCCGCCGACGTCGCGCGGGAGGTCCGCGGAGAGCGCGTCCCGGCCCACGTCGGCCGCGGCGTCGCTGCGGCTCGCGTCGGCGCGGTCGGTGCCGGGCTTGAGCTCCGGGGCGCACCCGCCCCCGACGGCGAGCAGCGCGAGCAGGGACGTGGCGACGCGGGGACCCATCGGCGGTACGGCCGAGTACACCCGGCGGACGGGGTGCGTCCAACCGCCGGGGGCCTCCGTCACGGGGCGGCGCTCCGGTGGGCGATGGCGGTGTCCTGGGGTCGCGCGGGCGCGAGGTCGGCGAGCTCGCCCGCCAGCGCCGCGGCGAGGCGCGCGTGGGTGGCGACGCTCGGGTGCTGGTCGCAGCCGTAGCCCTCCGCCGCCGGGTCGCCGGAGTACAGCTCCAGGAAGCGCACCGCCCCGTCGCCCCGCTGCTGCCGCGCGCGCACCAGGCCCTGCAGGGTGTCGCGCATCCGGGTGAGCCTCCCCGTCCCCGGCGCCGGGTCGTCGTCGGCGATCAACGGACCCAGCGCCACCACCAGGCGCGCCCGGGGGAAGCGCCCTCGCAGCCCGTCGAGGATCTCCCCGTACGCCCGCCCGAAGGCGTCGGCGTCGTACTCGGGGCGCGACACGTCGTTGGTGCCGAGGTTCACCACCACGGCGTCGGGGACGAAGGCCTGCCAGTCCCAGGTCGACGCCGGGTCCGCGGGGAGCGCGCGCTCCATCAGCCCGGGCATGAGCCCCTCGGCCTCGGGGTTGTTGTTCCAGAGCACCCCGCGGCCCGACCACGCGAGCACTTGCACCTCCGCCCCGAGGGCCCGCGCCGCCAGCGTCGCCCAGGCCCGCGACGCGTCGGCGTAGTCCGCGCTGTAGTGGCACCCCGCGGGCCCCGCGATGCCGTAGCCCGCGGTGATCGAGTCGCCGATCGCGAGCAGCCGGCGCGACCGCGGCGGGGCACCGGGCTCCAGCGCGCCGTCGACGCCGACGCCCAGCAGGGTGATCGCCCCGGCCTCGGGCTCGGTGAGCTTCACCAGGTCGACGTCGTGCGCGCCCGGGGGAAGGCCCTGCGCCACGCGGTACACCGCCTCGCCCTCGCGCAGCGCCAACCGGCCCATCGGCCCCCCGTCGACCACCACCCCGAGGGCGTCGGCGTCGCGGATGCGGTCGTCGAGCAGGGTGTCGCGCAGCCGCAGGTCGAGGGTGCTCCCCCGGAAGCGCAGGTGCACCGTCGACGCCGGCCACGCGAAGGACGGACCCCCGGGGCCCGAGGCCGCCCGGCCCTCGATGCGAACCCGCGGGTCGTCGCCCCGGTGCCAGGTCATCCCCGGCCGCGGCGCCGGCCGACGCGCCGACGCGCCCCCGCGCTCGCACGCCGCCGCGAGCGCGACCACCGCGAGGACCCCACACCGCATCACCATCCCCGGAGCGCGTGGCACACGGCTGCCTATCATGCCGGGGCGGGGGGGCGCCTGTTCGCGGGGGGCGTTCCGTCGCATGGTCGCCCAACTCCATGGGCAACCCCTTGCTTCGCCACCTGCGCCTGTGGGCGCTCCCGCTTGTCTTCGCCGCCTGCTCCAACAGCGGCACCGCGACGACCGAGCCACCGGTCGACGATGCGGCGACGGACACGCCGCCCGCCGACGACGCCCCCACGGCGGACGCCTCCCCAGAGGACGTCCCCCCGGTGGTGGAGGTTCCCACCGCCGTCGAGACCGCCGCGCCGGCCACCGTGCGCGCGGGCCAGGCGATCACCGTCACCTGCACCCTGCGCGACGCGGGCGGCAACGCGCTCACGGCCCCCGCGGGGGTCAGCCCCACGATCACCTTCGCGCCGGCCATGGCGGTGCGCGAGGAGGGCGGGCGCACCATCGCGGTGCGGGCGGGCGAGGTCACCGCGGCGTGCGCCTTCCCGAGCCTGTCGCTCACCGACGCGACGCCCGCGCGCATCACGATCACCCCCGGCGACCCGGCGCGGGTCACCACCACCCTCGACCGCGAGGCCATCGCCGCGGGCGAGACGGCCACCGCCACCTGCGCGGTCGCCGACGCGTACGGCAACGCCATCACGGGCGCCGCGGCCACGCTGCGCCTCGACCCGATGGGCATGGGGGCCACGGTGACCGGGCTCGCCGCCCGCATCGAGCGCGCGGGGATGTACACCGCGGCCTGCGTGGTGCCTGGCGCCTCGGGCGACGGCGCGTCGCTCACGGTGCGCCCGGGGCTGCCCGCGACGCTGGTCATCGCGCGCTCGCCGGAGATGCCCCTCTACGCGCGCGGCGCCTCGGTGGACATCCAGACGACGGTGTCCGACCGCTACGGCAACCGCATCCCCGACGCGATGGTCACCTATACGAGCAGCCCCTCCGCGGCGGTCGCGGGCTCGCTCGTGACCTTCGAGCGCGAGGGGCGCTACACGGTGACCGTGCGGGTGGGCGGCATGACCGATGGGGGCCGCGCGCTCGTGCAGACCACCTCGCTGCTGGTCGACTCCAGCGGCCCGGCGATCGAGTGCGCGGGCCCGGCGCACGGCGCGATGGTCAACGCCGCCGCGGGCTCGACGGTGACCTTCCAGGCGCGCCTCGCGGACACCACGGGGGTGCGCAGCGTGACGGTGAACGGCCGCGCGGTGACGGCGGGCAACGGCGGCGCGGTGAGCGCCCCGGTGACGGCGCGCTGGGGGGTCAACTTCGTCGACGTGACGGCGACGGACGTCAACGGCCAGGAGAACTCCCGCACCTGCGCCTTCCTCGCGAGCGACCGCTGGAACGGCGAGGCCGCGCACCTCCCCGACGGGGTGCAGCTGCTGCTGCGCCAGGCCGCGGTGGACGACGGCGACCCGACGAGCCCCATCACCTCCATCGACGACGTGCTCCAGCGGGTGGTCAACAGCCAGGGGCTGCGCGACCAGCTGCACTCGTCGATGCTCGCGGCCAACCCCCTCAAGGAGAACTCCTGCGACCAGCGGGTGCTGGGGGTGTGCGTGTTCCGCTCGGAGGTCACCTACGAGCGCAGCGAGCTCAACGGGCCGCACACCACCGCGCTCTCCCTCGTCGACGGCGGCCTGCGGGCGACGGTGCGCTTCCAGAACATCCGGGTGCGCCTCCGCATCGGCGGCACGCTCAGCACCTCCGGCTGGGTCAACGTGGCCTCGCTCGACGTCGGGCTCATCTTCAACCTCTCGTCCTCCGGCGGGCGCCCCCGCGCGGTGGTGCGCCCGGGCTCGGTCACCACGAGCGTGGGCCGCATCTCCACGGACTTCTCGGGCCTCACCGGCGCCATCGTCGACATCGTGGTGAGCGTCGCCAACGGCACCGTGCGCAGCGTGGTCTCCAACGCCCTGCGCGACTACGTGAGCACCAACTTCTCCCGCGTGCTCGACGGCGTGCTCTCGGGCCTCGACGTGTCCAGCCTCGGGGCGAGCTTCAACGTCCCCCGCCTCGACGGATCGGGCTCCACCGCGCTGCGCTTCGGCGTCAACGTGTCGTCCCTCTCGCCCACCGCGTCCCGGCTGCGCTTCGGCCTCGGCACGCTGCTCTCGACGGCCACCCCCGCGCACGCCCGCACCACCCGCGGCATCGCCCTCCCGCCCGGCGACACGGGCGAAGCCTCCCTCTCGACCCCGACCACGGTGGCGGTGCACGTCGCGGTGCTCAACCAGGCGATGCACTCCCTCTGGCGCGGCGGCTGGCTCGACGTGGGGCTCCCTGCCTCGCGCTTCTCCAGCGAGCTCCCCGCGGGGTCGCGCTTCGACGTGACGGCGCTGCTCCCGCCGGTGGCCTTCCTGCGCACCGACGGTCGCATCAACCTCGACCTCGGCGCCCTGGAGGTCGCGTTCACCGTCCCCGGCGCGGGCGCTCCCTTGCGCGTCTCGGTCGGCGCGCGGGCCTCCGGGGCGATCTCGCTCTCGGGCAACAGCCTGCGCTTCGGCGGGATCACCCTCGACGAGATGAGGGTGTCGGCCCCCAGCGAGTCGGTGCCGATGAGCGAGCGCGACGCCCTGGTGCTCGGGCTTCGCGGCCTGGTGCAGCAGTACGTCGAGCGCTCGCTCAACGACGCGCTGCCCGCGATCCCCATCCCGGGCTTCACCATCCCTGCGTCGCTGGCCACCTACGGGCTCCCCGCGGGCGCCACGCTGGGCATCCGCACGCCGTCCCTCGGCAACGCCCGCCAGCGCTTCGAGCTCCGCGGCGGCTTCGGCCAGCGCTGAGCGACGCTCCACCCTCCCCCGGCCGCGCGCTCGGTCGGGGAAGGGGTTCACGGGTCCTGCACGACGACGAGGAGGTACTCGCCGGCGCGCGGGGTCCCGGCGCTGACGAAGGTGTCGAGGGAGAAGGTCCAGGTGCCGGGCGCGAGGGTGGTGACGAGCACCCGGTCGTCGCGGGCGACGCAGCCCGCGGCGGTGGCCGTGCGGTCGAGGAGGTGGAGGTCGACGTCGGTGCTGCCGCGGGTGATGACCATCGCGCGGATGGCCGTCGGCCGGGTGACCGTGAGGCGGTAGAGGTACTCCGCGCCGGACTCGTCGGCGGTCGCGCGGCAGGGGTATCGGTCGAAGACGCGGGCGCCGCCGGTGGCCGTGTTGCGGGCGTCGGCGAAGGGGAGCGAGGGGATGACGAAGGGGTCGGCGTGCGACCCCGAGCCGCGGAGCCGCGGGGCGTCGGCGTCGGGGGCGGCGCGGCCGCGGAGGGTCACCTCGGCGACGCGGTGCAGCGCTTCGAGGGTGAGGAGGTTGCGGTTGTTGTAGCCGAAGCGCAGCCCGGCGGCGGTGAGGGCGCAGGCGCGGAAGCCCGCGCTGGTGGAGTAGGTGTTGGGGTGGAGGTGATCGCCCGCGAGGCCGTGCGAGGGCAGCGGGAGCAGCGCGCCGTGGAGGTCGACGAGGGGCACTCCCCGGGACTGCGCGACGCCGAGGGCGACGGCGTTGTAGCGGGGCACCCAGCGGTCGGCGTCGGGGTTGTCGTCGCGCGGAGGAACGGTCGAGAAGATGGGGATGACCCCGCGGGCGATGGCCTGGTCGGCGAGGTCGAGGAGGTTGGCGCCGTAGCGGAAGATGTCCCGCGTCTGGATGTCGTTGGTGCCGAACATCACGGTGGCGACGCGGGGTCGGGCGGCGTCGAGCTCGCGGGTGAGCGGCGAAGGGGAGCCCGCGAGGGCGGCCCAGGCGCTCCAGCCGACGGTGGCGGCGAGGCTGACGCGGCGGTAGGGGTCGGTCGATCCGATGGTGC
The DNA here is from genome assembly GCA_030652255.1 of Myxococcales bacterium. GTDB lineage: Bacteria > Myxococcota_A > Polyangia > Polyangiales > SCUS01. The sequence goes on from JAUSAZ010000160.1 coordinate 8,773, forward strand.
CGCCGCGGTAGAGGTCGAGGGTGGGGCGGAGGTGCTCGCGGCCGCCGAGGTCGACGGCGCTGCTCGACGCGAAGCAGGTCATGAAGGACTCGCTCACCGTGATGGAGTCGCCCACCTTGGCGAAGACATCGGCTGCGAGGCCGGGGCCGCGGGCGGAGATGGCGCGCAGGCGGGCCACGAGGTCGGGCGTGAGCGGCGAGTGTCGCTGCGCGGCGGGGTAGAGCACCGGGCCCGGCGGCGGCGCCGGCACGTCGGGCACCACGGGGACATCGGGGCGGTCGGATGGGACGTCGGCGGCGGGTGGGACGTCGGGCGCGACAGGGACATCGGGGCGATCGGGCGCGACGGGGACGTCGGGGCGATCGAGCGGGGGTGGGCCATCGAGGGGGACCGCGGCGTCGAGAGGCGGGGCGACGTCGGGGGGCGGGGTGACGTCGGGAGCGACCGGGGTGTCGTCGGGGAGCGGGGCGTCGGGTGCGTCGCCGGGGAGAGGGGCGCCGCACGCGACGAGGAGGAGCGCGGGGAGGAGGAGGTAGCGGGTCGGGCGCATCGTGGCTTCGGGGCCCCGAGGGTCTCACGAAGCGGGGGCGCGCCGCGGCCTGCGGCGCTGACGGACCTACGCCTGCTTGATGAGCTCGACCTCGAGCTGGATCTTCACCTCGTCGCCCACCAGCACGCCGCCGGCCTCGAGCGCGGCGTTCCAGGTGAGGCCGTAGGCGGAGCGCTTGATCTTCGTGCTGGCCGAGGCCCCGAGGCGGGTGTTGCCCCACGGGTCCTTGCCCTCGGCGGTGATCTCCTCGACGGCGAGCGAGACCTCGTGGGTCACGCCGCGGATGGTGAGGTCGCCCGTCAGCACGAGCCCGTCGCCGCCGACCTTCGCGCCCGTCGAGCGGAAGGTGATCGTCGGGTGGTTGTCGGCGTCGAAGAAGTCGCCGCTGCGGAGGTGGGCGTCGCGCTTCTCCTCGCGGGTGTTGACCGACGCGGCCTGGATGGTGACCGCCACGGTGGTGCTCTCCGGGCGCTCGGGGTCGTAGCCCACCTCGCCGGCGAGCTGCTGAAACTCCCCGCGCACGTTGGAGATCATCATGTGGCGAACGGAGAAGGCGGCGTGCGAGTGCGAGGCGTCGATGACGTAGGTGGCGGTGGACATGGCTGTGCTCTTCTCGGCCGGTGGCCGGGTGGTGGATGGGGTCCGCTTGGCTGCGGCGACGCCCGGCACCGGCCGGGGGGGTCGCTCGCTGGTGACGGGGAAGGTGCATCGTCGGCGCGCCCGGGGGCAGAGCCCAGATGCGCAACCGTGGGTTGCTTCGACGCCAACGCTCGGCCCGTGCAGCGCCCCGACGCAACGGAGGAGCTACCGCCTCGGCGCGAAGCGGTACGGGAAGACGAAGTCCACCGATCCGCCGCGGGCCGCGGGCCACTGCAACCCGCGCAGGTGGCCGACGATGCAGTGCCCGACGGCGCGAAACCCGCGCGGCCCCGACGCGACGGCGTGGGTGATGCGCCCGTCGACGGAGAGCGTGAAGCGCACCTCCACCCGGCCCCGCAGCCGCGCGTCTCCGCGCAGCGCGTCCTCGTAGCAGCGCCGCGCCTCGGGCTCCTCCGCGCGCAGCAGCGCGAGCACCGCGGCCGGGTCCACCTCGCCGACCACCTCCGGCGCCGCGACCACCGCCGCCGCGCCGACCGCCGCGCCCGCGCCCGGGGCCGCGCCCGACGAGACCTCCCAGCCCGCGTCGGCGCGCCCGTTCGCGAAGGGTCGCACCCGCGCGCGCTCCATCGCGAGGCTCACGCACTGCTGCGCCCGCACCGTCGTCGACGGCGCCGCGGCCGTCACCCGCTCGACGAGGTACCGCCCCGATGGACCGTCGAAGAAGCCCTCCACCCGCACCCGGTCGCCCGCCGCGAGGCAGCGCCGCGCCCGCGCCTCGTGCGCCTCCAGCGCGCCGTCCATGGCCTCCGCCGACGGAGCGCCCGACCCGGGTCGCGGCGCCGGCGCGCTCGCGCACGCCCCGAGCCACACCACGCCCCACCACCCTCGCCGCATCACGCGCCCCCTGCACTCCGCCACGACGCCCATGATAGCGTCCCGCGCCCTGCCGTGAGCGAGCGTTCCCCCTCGACCCGTCCCCTCGCCGACGCGCTCCGGCGTCACGCCCTGCCCTGGGCGATCGCCCTGGCCTCGCACCTCCCGGGGCTGCGCGGCGGCTTCGTGCTCGACGACGTCCGCGCGATCACCACCCACCCCGGCGTCAACGGCACCGGGGCCCTCTCGCTCGTCTTCACCCGCACCTTCTGGGGCGACCCCCTCGGCACGCCGCCGGCGTCGTGGCGCCCGCTCACCAGCCTCAGCCTCGCCCTCGACGCGCGCCTCTTCGGGCTCTCCCCCGGGGCGATGCACGTCACGTCGCTGGGGTGGTTCCTGGCGATGCTGACGGTGGCGCACGGCTTCGCCCGCGCGCACCTCCCGGCGCCCGCCGCGCTCCTCGCCGCGTGCCTCTTCGCCGCGATGCCCCTGCACGTCGAGAACGTCGCCTCCCTCGTCGGGCGCGCCGACGTGATCGCGCTGCTCCTCGGCCTCGTGGCGCTGCGCTCCCGCCCGACGCTCCCGGGCCTCGCGGTCACCGCCCTCGCCACCGCCGGCGCGCTGCTCGCCAAGGAGAGCGCCGTCAGCCTCGTCGCCGTCGCCGCCGTGCTCTCCCTCACGCCGCCGCACGGCGAGACCTCCCGCGACGGCTGGCAGCGCACCTCCGTGATGACCCTCGTGGCCAGCCTCTACGTCGCCACGCGCCTCGCCACGAGCGGCACCGTCGCCCGGTGGTTCGCCCCCGACGACGTGCTCGCGGGCGCGGCGCCGTGGCAGCGCGTCGTCTACGCCGTCGAGTACCTCGCCCGGGCCGCGCGCCTCCTGGTGGCGCCCTTCGACCTCTGCACGGGCCGCAAGTACGCCATGCTCTGGCGCCCCGACACCGCCCTGAGCGCCCACTTCGCCGCGGGCCTCGCGCTGCTGGCGCTCGGGCTCTGGTCCAGCCGCCGCGCGCTCCGGGCCTCGCGGCCCGCGTGGGCGCTCTGCGTGGGCGCCACCGGGGCGATGTTCACCGGGCTCGCGTGGAAGGTGCCCGAGGCCATGGCCGACCGCTTCTTCCTGGCGCCCACGCTCTTCGCCGCGCTGGCCCTCGCGCCGCCGCTGCTCGCCTGGTGGCAGTCCGGCGGGGCGCGGCGGCTGCTGGTCGGGCTGCTGGTGGCCATGAACGTGGCGACCGGCGCGTACCTCTCCACCCGCTGGCGCGACGACGCCACCCTCTACGGGCACGCGGTCGCGGCGTGCCCCGCGTCGGCGCACAACCACTACCGCTACGCGGGGCTGCTGGAGAGCCGCGGCGAGGCCGACGAGTCGGCGTGGCACGCGGCGCTCGCGTACGAGGCCATCCGGCGCTTCCCGCACCGGTGGGAGCACCCGGCGGTGGAGGCCGAGGAGACCGTCGCGCCCGCCGAGCGCGTCCGGCGGATGCACGCGCTGCTGGGCATCGATCGGCCGGAGTTCGCCTGGCGCAACGCCGTCGCGGGCTACGCGCAGCGCAACGGGATGCCCCGCGCGGCGGCGAGGATCATGGCGGGATTCGCCCCGCCCGCGGGGGCGGGCGGAGCTCGGTAGTGGGGGGGATGGGTCGGAGGGAGGAGGGCCGCGGTCAGGGGAGCGGCGAGCGGGCGACGATCGTCAGGCCGGACTCGCCGGTGGCCATGAGCAGCGTGTCGACGCCGTCGAAGACCATGCCCGCGACGAAGAACCCGCTGTCGAAGTCGTAGCTGCCGAGCGGGGTGCTCGTGCCGCCCGCGAAGGGCAGCGAGAACAGCCGGTCGCCGTTGGAGTCGGCGAGGTAGTAGAGGCTGCGCACGGTGTCGACGGCGACGCCGTCGAAGGACACCCCGCTGCCCGTGAAGAGGGTGCTGACCGCGCCCGCGGCGGTGACGATCTGCACCGTGTTCGCGTTGACCACCACGGCGGTGTTGCTCGGCGTGAACGCGATGTCCGAGCCGTTGTTGACCGTGGCGAAGTTCGACACGGCGCCGTTGGCGGGGTTGACCATGCGCAGCTCGGCGAAGCGGCCCACGACGGCGATGAAGTCACCGAAGGTGCTGAAGCCCGCGGGCACGATGGCGATCGCGTCGCACGGGCCGGAGATGGTCACCAGGAGCGACGAGGCACCGGTGGTGGGGTTCACCGCGTACAGCCCGCCGCCGCTGTTGACGGCGTAGATGGTGTTGCGCGCGGCGTGGAAGGCCACGCTCAGCACGGGGCCCGGGATGCCGCTCGCGACGATGCGCTGCGACCCGTCGACGCGCGACACCGAGACGATGTTGCCGTTCTGGGTGCCGACCAGGAGGTTGCCCGCGCCGTCGAAGGCGAGGTCGTTGTAGCCGCCGATGGTGCCCGCCACGGTCTGCGGGAAGAAGCGCGCCGGGAAGGGCAGCGCCACGGTCTGGCAGCGGGCCTGGTTGCACACCTGCCCGGCGACGCAGCGGGTGCCGCAGGCGCCGCAGTTGTTGGGGTCGTAGCTGGTGTCGACGCAGAGCCCGCCGCACGCGGTCTGGCCCGTCGCGCAGTTGGCCTGGCAGACGCCGCTCACGCAGACCTGCACGCCCGGGCACACGGTGCCGCAGGCGTTGCAGTTCGCGCGGTCGCTCTGGAGGTCGCGGCAGGTGCCCGAGCACGCCGTGAGCCCGGTGGGGCACGACAGCACGCAGGCGCCCGCGGTGCACACCCGCCCGGAGATGCACACGGTCGAGCAGGTGCCGCAGTTGTTGCGGTCGGTCTGCACGTCGCGGCACACGCCCGAGCAGTTGGTCTGCCCCGGCGGGCACGACACCTGGCAGACGCCCGCCACGCAGAGCTGCCCCGCGGCGCACGCGCTGTTGCACGCGCCGCAGTGCGCCCGGTCGGTCTGCACGTCGCGGCAGGCCCCGGCGCAGAACACCTGGCCGCCGCCGCAGGTCGGCGCGCACACGCCGCCGGAGCACACCTCGCCGGTGGCGCAGGTCGTACCGCAGGCGCCGCAGTTGGCGCGGTCGGTCTGGAGGTCACGGCACACGCTGCTGCAGTTGTTGAGGCCCGCGCCGCAGGACACCTGGCACGAGCCCGCGGAGCACACCTGGCCCGCGGCGCACGCGCGCCCGCACAGCCCGCAGTGGGCCCGGTCGGTCTGGAGGTCGCGGCAGGCGCCCGAGCACGCCGTCTGCGCCGCGGCGCACGACAGCACGCACGCGCCCGCGGTGCACACCTCGCCGGTGGCGCAGCCGCGCCCGCACATCCCGCAGTTGCCGCGGTCGGTCTGGAGGTCGCGGCACACGCCCGAGCACCCGCTCAGGCCCGCCCCGCACGACAGCACGCAGGCGCCCGCGGTGCACACCTGGCCGGCGGCGCAGGCCGTCCCGCAGGTGCCGCAGTTGGCCCGGTCGGTCTGCAGGTCGCGGCACACGCCCGAGCACTCCGTGGTGCCCGCGATGCACGACACCTGGCAGACCCCCGCGGAGCACACCTGCCCGGGGGTGCAGGCCGTCCCGCAGGTGCCGCAGTTGGCCCGGTCGGTCTGCAGGTCACGGCACACGCCCGAGCACTCGCTCAGCCCCGCGCCGCACGACACCTGGCACATGCCCCCGGAGCAGAGCTGCCCCGGCGCGCACGAGTTGCCGCACGCGCCGCAGTGGCCGCGGTCGGTCTGGAGGTCACGGCAGAGGCCCGAGCAGTCGGTGGTCCCGCCGCCGCACGACACCTGGCAGGCGCCGTTGGAGCACACCTGACCCGCGGCGCAGGCCGTCCCGCACGCGCCGCAGTTGGCCCGGTCGGTCTGGAGGTCGCGGCAGAGGCCCGAGCAGTCCGTGGTGGTCCCGGCGCAGCTCAGCTGGCAGGCGCCGTTGGCGCACACCTGGCCCGCGGCGCAGGCCGTCCCGCACGCGCCGCAGTTGGCCCGGTCGGACTGGAGGTCGCGGCACACGCCCGAGCACTCGGTGGTGCCCCCGCCGCAGGAGGCCTGGCAGGTCCCCGCGGAGCACACCTGGCCGGCGGCGCAGGCCGTCCCGCACGCGCCGCAGTGGGCCCGGTCGGTCTGGAGGTCACGGCACACGCCCGAGCACTCGCTCAGCCCCGCGCCGCACGACACCCGGCACGCCCCGGCCGCGCACACCTCGCCCGCCGCGCAGGCGTTGCCGCACGCGCCGCAGTTGGCGCGGTCGACCCGCGTGTCGGCGCAGAAGCGCTCGCCGCCGCCGTCGACGCCCGCGTCGCCGCCCGGCGCGGTGCAGAGCGCGAGGGAGGCGCCGCACTCGAGGGCGCAGCGGCCCATGGCGCACACCTGGCCCGCGGAGCAGGCGGTCCCGCAGGCGCCGCAGTTGGCCCGGTCGGTGTCCGTCGACACGCAGCGGTTGCCGCAGAGGAGCTGACCCTCCGGGCACGAGACCCGGCACGCCCCGGCGACGCAGACCTGCGTGCGCGGGCACGCGTTGCCGCAGCTGCCGCAGTGGGCGGGGTCGTCCTGGAGGGTGGCGCAGGCGCCGCCGCAGACGACCTGCGGCGAGGCGCACTGGACGTCCCGGGGCGCGTCCATCCCGACGCTGGCGTCGCCGCCGACGACGCTGGGGCCGCTGGTACAGCCTGCGAGCGTGAGCAACGCAAAGCCAAGAAGGCATTGTTGGAGTCGTGACATGGTGATCGGATCCCTCCTTCGATGGGGGTCTAACGGGGCTACGGACGACCCATTGCACGAAACCCGCGCGGCGGCGTCAAGACGGACGCGCTGGCCCTGGGCGCCGCCGTCATGAATGATCGCGGGCGCCATGAACGACGCCATCGAAGACTTCGCCCCGATGCTCAACGCCCAGCGCGACGGCTGGAACACCGCCATGGAGTTGCGCTACATCTCTGCCACGGTCGACGAGGTGATCGCCGAGTGGACGGTCGGCCCGCAGCACCTGCAGGCCTACGGCATCGTGCACGGCGGGGTGCACTCCGGGGTCATCGAGACGCTCGCCTCCGTCGGCGCCGCGCTCAACGCAAGCGCGCGGGGGCAGTCCATCGTCGGCCTGGAGAACCACACGTCCTTCGTCCGCGCGGTGCGCGAGGGCACCCTGCGGGCGATCGCCCGGCCCATCACCCGCGGCCGGCGCACGCAGGTCTGGGAGGCCACCGTCACCGACCCCGACGGGCGCATCGTCGCCACCGGCCGGGTGCGCCTGCTGGCGCTCGAGCCCGAGGCCGCCGTCGCGGGCGAGACCGTGGCGGTCAAGGTCGGGGCGCCGGGCAACCGGGCGCCCTAGTACCGCGTCGCAGGGGATGTGAAAGGTTGAGCCGAGCGCCCGCCCACGCCGTCGGTCACTGGCCTCGCCCTCCGAGGGGAGCACCCGCCCGGTGTCTCCGTGCTCGTTGGGGGGACCACTATGGCTGCATCGGGGGA
>JAUSAZ010000055.1 GCA_030652255.1 Myxococcales bacterium
GTGTCAGGCGCTCGAAGCACTCACCTCGTGTCGGAGACCGGCATCGCTCCCAATGCCCCTCTCACGAGACCAAAGCAGGGAGCGCCGCCAGAACCTAAACCCCTTGCGACCCTTGCGACCCTTGCGGTTCTTCTCCCCCGACGCAGGCGTAGCGGTCCCCCCCCCAACGAGCGCGGAGACACCGGGCGGGTGCTCCCCTCGGAGGGCGAGGCCGGCGACCGCAGGCGTGGGCGGGCGCTCCTCTCAACCCGTCAGAACTCCTGCGACGCGGTACTAGAGAACGCAGCCCGGCGGCGACGCGGTCGAGCCGTTGACCAGCGCCTGGAGCTGCACCCGCTCGCGCTCCCAGAAGCAGAGCGAGTTCGCATAGAACAGGTACCCGTGCTGGTAGAAGGTCGGGTTGCGACCCCGGTTGAGGAGGCGCTCGGGCTCGTTCCAGTGCAGGGCGCGGTGCCGCCGGGCCACCACCACCCGCGCGTCCGCCAGCAGCTCGTCGAGCTGCGCCACCAGCGCCGGCGCCGCGCCCGCACGGCCCCCTTCGCCGAAGCGCGCCGCGGCCTCCCAGGCCACCGCCGCGAAGCGCGCCCGCAGCGCGTCCACCGCCACGCCGTCGCGCACCTCGGCGATCCACGGGTCGCCCAGGTCGGCGCCGCTCGCCGTGACGGCCGCGAGCACCCCCTCGGTGTCCGTCGCGTGCTGTTGCAGCGGCGCCACCACGTCGCGCAGGAAGGCCGCGCGCCCCGCCGCGTCGAGCGCGCCCACGCTCGCGAAGGACGGCCGCGGCGGCTGCGCCACGATGCCGAGGCCCTCGCCCGCGTCGAGCACCGCCTCGCGGCCCGCCAGGTAGGGGCCCAGCCCCCGGGTGATGAGCGCGTCGTGCTGGAGGTCGCCGAGGCGGGTGATCTGCCGCGCCACGGTGCGCCCGCCGTCGCCCCACGGGGAGAAGAAGTCGTCCATCACGTCGCCCCAGCGCGCCGGGAGGCGGAAGCCCATGCGCAGCACCGCGGCGTCGGTCTGCCAGTAGCCCCACTCCCAGCCCGACGAGAAGAGGATGTGCTCGGAGAGGTCGGCGAAGCCCCCGGCGCGGGCCGTCGCGCGCAGCGCCGCGAGGTCGTCGTAGCGGGTGCGGACATACACCGGCAGGTATGCCGGGACGCTGTTGTCGAAGGCGATCCAGTAGGCCGACTCGGGGAAGTAGGCCACGCGCTGCCCGGCGCGCAGGCGCTCGACGATGTAGTCGCGGTGCTCGTCGAAGTCGGCGTGGTGGTAGGCGCCGCCCGCGGGCCCGTTGAGGGGGTAGTACATCACCGTGTGCACCCACGGGACGATCGTCGGGTCGGCGAAGCGCACGAGGAAGTAGTAGAGCAGCGACTGGCCCTGGTGCTCGACGCGCTGGCTGGGGGAGTCGCCGACGTGGACGGTGGCGGAGACCTCGGTGCCAGGCGAGAGCTCGCCGACCACGGCGCGGAGGTCGTTGACGCGCGCGATGAAGGTGTCGGGCGTGCTGCCCGTGAACTCCCCGAAGGACAGGTTGATGCCGTCCCAGCCGACGTCGTCCATGAGGACGCGCAGCCGGGTGCGCATCTCCGCGCGGGGGTCGGGGACGTTCTCCTGGTCGAGGAGGTCGAAGGCGCGCTGGAGGTTGCTGCGGCCGAAGAGCTGGATGGCGACGCCCATGCGCAGGCCGCGGCGGTGGGCGTACGCGACGATGGCCCGCGCGTGGGGGCGCCACGCCTCGGCGAGGTCGGGCTGGCGCTGGATGTCGTCGAGGGCGACCACCTGGAGGTAGTTGCCGCGGTTCTTCACGAACCAGTCGATGACGGCCTTCGCGTTGGCGAGGGAGCGCTCGCCCGGGGTCCAGAAGTCCAGGGCCTCGATGGGGTGCAGCGTGTGGAGCTGCATCCCCCGCACGCGCTGCTCCGGCGCGAACTGCGGGCCGAAGAGGGCGGGGTCGTCGCCGTCGAGCGCGACGCTCCACGGCCGCGCCGGGGCCGTCGGGTGGAAGTACCGGAACCCGAAGCTCTCGAGGAGGTGCGTGAGGCCGTACTGCGCGCCGAGCGCGTCGCCCGCGTGCACCGCCCAGGCCCGCGAGCCCGCGGCGACGGAGAGGCGTTCGAGGCGGTAGCACTCGCGGCAGTCGAGGTCGTGGAGCACCCGGATGGTCGGCAGCGAGGCCGCGCCCGACGCCACGCCGAGCCGCGGACGCATGGTCTCCGCGGCGTAGTCACGGATCGGCGGGAGCCACTCGGCGGGCGCCTCGACGCGAAACTCCGGCGGCGGGCCGGCGTCGGGGGGAGGCGTGGCGGGGGCGTCGCCGGTGCAGGCCGCCGCGAGGGTGATCAGGGCGAGGAGGAGCGGTGGGCGCATCGGACGTGACGATAGCGCCTCCCGCAGGGCGCTCAGCCGATCTCCGCGCGCAGGTCGTCCATGAAGCGCTCGATGACCTCGTTGCGGCGGCCGGCCATCGCCCGCCCCGTGGCGGTGTGCATCCCGTCGCGCAGCTTCAAGAGCTTCTTGTAGACGTGGTCGATGCCCCACAGCTTGTCGTCGGGCGCGCGGTGATCGCAGAAGGGATCGTCGGGGTCGTAGAAGGGCCGCCGCATCGACGCGCAGGTGGCGAAGCAGCGCGCGAGCCCGATGGCGCCGATGGCGTCGAGGCGGTCGGCGTCCTGGAGCACCTTCGCCTCCAGGGTGGTCGGCGTCACACCCAGCGAGAAGGGGTGGACGGCGATGGCGTAGCCCACGGCCTCGACGAAGGGCTCCGGCGCGCCGTGCTCGCGCAGCAGGGCCCGCGCGTGCTCGGCGCAGACCTCCCCCGAGCGGTGCGACTCGGGGTGCCCCTTCGGGTGGTTGAAGAGCTCGTGCAGGAGCGCGGCGGTCTCGCACACGGCCCGGTCGGCCCCCTCAGCGGCGGCGATGGCGCGCGCGCTGGCCACCACGCGGCGCACGTGCAGCCAGTCGTGGGCGGGGTCGTCGGTGCACCGCGCGCGGGCGGTCTCTTCCAGGAGGGGAGCGAGGGCGGCGAGGTCCATCGGTGGTCCCCTCACCCTACGACAGGGCCTACGCCCGGCGGCGAGGGATCGGGATGCGGTGCGCTGGGGTCGTGGGCCCCCTCACCGCGCTGCCGCGCGCCCTGTACCCCCATCGGATGATGCTCATCGTTGCTCTCATCGTGCGTAGAGCGCTTGCAGGCTGGGGTGACGAGCCATCGCGCGGAACCCCAGCCATCCGCACACCTTCGCGCGCCTTGGCTGCCGCGGGTTGAAACCCACGGCAGCCTAAGGTGAAGGCCGCAAGCGGCCTGTCCGATGTCCAGGCACAGTGACCAGCC
>JAUSAZ010000067.1 GCA_030652255.1 Myxococcales bacterium
TCCCCCGATGCAGCCATAGTGGTCCCCCCAACGAGCACGGAGACACCGGGCGGGTGCTCCCCTCGGAGGGCGAGGCCAGTGACCGACGGCGTGGGCGGGCGCTCGGCTCAACCTTTCACATCCCCTGCGACGCGGTACTAGCGCGTCACCACGATCGCCACGCCCGTCACGGCCAGCACCGCGCCGACCCACCGCCGCGCCGGGATGCGATCGCCCATCGCGCGCGACATCAGCATCAGCACGATGGCCCCGGTCTGGTTGAGCAGCGCCGCCCGCGAGGCGGTGCCGTACTTCATCCCGCCGAGCCACAGCAGCATCGACACATACGTCGCCAGCACCGTCGCCGGCACCGCCACACGCCACGCCGGCTGCGGCTTGAACAACGCCAGCGCCTCGCGCCCCTTGCCCCGCGCCAGCTGCACCGCGAGCAGCGCCGCCGAGCCCGCCAGCAGGCGGATGGTCGTCGCCTCGACCAGCCCGCTGCGGCCCAGCGCGGGCTTCGCCAGCACCACGCCCACCGCCGTCGTCATCACGCCGCCCAGCACCAGCGCGAGGCCGCGAGGGTCGACCTTCACCTCGCCGCGCGACTGCCACACCACCATCAGCAGGCCCACCAGCACCAGCGGCGCGCCCCACAGGAAGCCCGGCCGCGGCACCTCGCTCAGCCACAGCGTCGAGATCAGGATCACCGTCGGCGAGTACGCGCAGTCCGCGACCGCGGCGACCGAGGCGTCGACCCGGCGCAGGCCCGCCAGGAAGAGCGAGTCGGCCACCGCGAGGCCGAGCACCCCGCTGCCGATGAGGCAGAGCCAGTCGAGCGCGCTTCGATGGGCGTCGAAGTGCAGGCCCGCCAGCGCCATCGTGAGGAGCAGCAGTACCGTCGCGAGGGTGTTCTTGAAGAGGTTGAGCGAGACCGGGTGCACCTCCCCCAGGCGGCGGAAGAGCATCACGGCGGCGGCCCACACCACCGCGCAGCCGAGGGCCATCGCATCGCCGATCCAGGGGGGCATCACAGGGTGGCGCGGTCTATAGCCCAACCACCCGGAGTGGCTACCAGGCCCCGACGAGCTGAACGCCGTTGAGGGAGGGCGCGAGCTGCCAGGTGACCGCGGGGCGGTCGCGCCAGCGCATCGCGCGGGTGGGCATCGTGAGCAGGTTGAGCTCGCCCACGAGGACGGCGGTGCCGAAGCTCAGCGCGGCGGAGACGGGGCGGTCGTAGCCCACCCAGAGCACCAGGCCCGAGGCGACCGCGACGACGCCGACGAGCAGGTGGTTGTACCAGGCGCGGCCGCGGGTCTCGGCGTCGGCCGCGCGGGTGATGGCCGCGGCGACGTCGCCGGTGCGGCGGGCGTCCGCGGCGGCGCGCCAGACGTTGGGAATGGGCGAGATGATCATCCCCCCGACCGCCAGGAAGGACGTGGCCGCGACGACGGCGGCGTCGATGCGCAGCCCCGGGTCTTCGAGCGCCAGGGCGAGCGTGGTCTGCCCCACGGCGGAGATGGAGTAGGCCGCGGTGAAGCCCCAGTACCAGATGCGGGCGTGCGTGGCGTCGCGCTCGAGCAGGGCGACGCGCGGGTCGACCGGGTCGGCCTGGGCAGTGAGGGGGACGGCGGTGAGCGCGAGGGAGAGGGCGGCCGCGACGCGCATCGCGGACGCATATCACGGGGCGGGCGGGTTCAGGCGCGGAGCGCGTCGAGGACGTTCATGCGGGCGGCGCGCACGGCGGGGAAGAAGCCGCCGAGCAGGCCCATGAGGCCGGCGAAGACGAGCGACGAGAGCACGATGGAGGGCGTCGGGACGAAGGTGAAGACGATCTCCGAGAAGGTCGCGAAGTTCACCAGGTTGAAGCGCACGAGGCCCATGGCGAGCGAGGCGGCCGCGCCCACGGCGCCGCCGAGGAGGCTGAGCACCACCGACTCGAAGAGGAAGCTCGCGAGGATCTTCCCCCGGGAGAACCCGAGCGCCCGGAGCGTGCCGATCTCCCGGCTGCGCTGGGCCACCGAGGCGTGCATGGTGATCATCGCGCCGATCATGGCGCCCGCCGCGAAGAAGAACGCGATCATCATCCCGAGGATGGTGAGGAACATCGTCGTCCCCTGCGCGAGCTCCTCGTAGTAGACCGACTCGCGCTTCACGGTGAGCCCGAGCTGGGGGTTGCTCTCGATCGATCGCCGGAAGGCGTCGAAATGCCCCGGCGAGCGGAGGCGCACCCGCACGGAGGACACCAGCGCCTCGCGCCCGAAGGCCGAGCGCACGGTGTCGATGTCGCCCCACACCTCGGACTCGAAGGACGACCCGCGGTCCTCGAAGATGCCGACGACGCGCACCATGCGGTTCTTCTTGATCTCGAAGGACTGCCCCAGGTTGGTGCCGCGGAAGCGCGCGCGGATGGCCGCGCCGACCACCACCTCGTCGGAGCCGGGCGCCGCCGCGCGGCCCGCCACGATGCGCACGCCCGGGCGGAACTGGTACACGTCCTCCGGCACGCCGCGCACCTGCACGTTGGAGACGCCGGCCTCGCCGACCTTGTCGAGGGACAGGATGCCGATGACCTCGCCGACCGCGTCGGGCCGGCCGTTGCGGCGCGCGACCACCTCCGGCGACGCCGTCACCAGGCCCGCCGCTGGCAGCTCGATGCCGCTCGACGTCTCGGCGTCCGAGCCGGCGCGCAGCACGATGGCCACGTCAGGAGAGCCCGATCGGCCCATCGCCCGCTCGAGGCCGGCGCCGAGCATCAGCACCGACGCGAACACGAACACCACGAGGCCGATGCCGAGCGCCGTCGCGCCCGTGGTGGCCTTGCGCACCATCAGATTCCGCACGCTGTATGAGATGGGGACCATCGTCGCGCTCCCTCAGTCGATGCGCCGCAGCGCGTCCGTGACCGTCAACCGCGAGGCGCGCAGCGCGGGGATCACCGCCGCCGCGACGCCCAGGAGCAACGAGAACCCGAGGGCCAGCGCCGCCGTGGCCACCTCGATGCGGAAGTACGGCACCATCGAGCCCATGTTCTCCTCGAGCCAGCGGCCGAGGCCGTACTGCACGAAGGGGTACGAGAGCGCGAGGCCCAGCACGCCCGCGGTGAGTCCGAGCGCCGCGGCCTCGCCCAGGATGAAGCCCGCGATGTGCTTCGGGAGGAAGCCCAGCGCGCGGAGCACGCCGTACTCCTGCGTGCGCTCGCGGACGCCCATCGACATGGTGTTGCCGAAGAGCATCAGGAGGATGAGCAGGATGATGCCGGAGATGACGTTGATGGCCGCCAGCACGCCGGACATCATCCCCATGAACGAGAGGTTCATGGAGCGCTCGCTCATGGAGAGGGTCTGGATGTCCTGGACGTCGAAGGCGCGGTCGATGCCGGCGGAGACGCCGGTGGCCTGCCGGGGGTTGTCGACGCGGGCGATGATCCAGCCGACCTGGTCGCGGCGGCGCTCGGGGATGGCGTTGTTGAGGTAGTCCCAGTGGAAGAGGAACTCCGAGCGGTCCATCGAGCGCCGGGTGGTGGTGTAGATGCCCGAGACGTGGAAGACCCAGTTGCCCGGGTAGATGGTGCCCGCGAGGGTGACCGTGTCGCCCACGCGCAGGTGCAGCAGCCGCGCGAGCTGGTCGCCCACGAGGGCGCCCTGGCGGTCGGCGAACCAGCGCTCGCGGTCGGCGGGCGACACGGCGATCTCGTCGTACACGTCGAGGAAGCTCGGCGGGTCGACGGCCATCGTGGGGAAGAACTCCCGGGGGTTTCGCGGGTCCTTCCCGCCGAACCAGTTGGCCCACGTGGCAGAGTGCACCCCCGGCGTCTGGCGCACGGTGTCCACGTACCGCCGCGGCAGCTGCATGATGAACGACACCTTGTGCCGGATGCCGATGCGGTCGTGCGCGGCGTGGGTGACCGCGACCTCCATCGACGAGATCACCGTGCGCAGCAGCACGAAGGCCACCACCGCCACCGCCACGCCGAGGACCGTGAGCGACGTGCGGAAGCGGTTTCGCCCGACGTTGCGCACCGCCAGCGAGACGAGGTTCACTGGAACGCGCCCTTGTTGAGGTGGTGCGTGACCCGCGCGTGCGACGCCGCCTCGGGGTCGTGGGTCACCATCACGATGGTCTTCTTGAAGTCCTTGTTGAGCTTCTCCAGCAGCGCCAGGATCTGGTCGGCGCTCTTGCGGTCGAGGTCCCCGGTGGGCTCGTCGGCCACGATGATCTTCGGGTCGTTGACGATCGCCCGCGCGATGGCAACCCGCTGCTCCTGGCCGCCGGAGAGCATCCGGGGGTAGTGGTTGGCGCGGTCTTCGAGGCCCACCACCCGCAGCGCCGTGGCCGCGCGCTTCTTGCGATCGGCGCTCGGGATCTTCGTGAGCAGCAGCGGCAGCTCGACGTTTTCCAGCGCCGTGAGCACGGGCATGAGGTTGTACGACTGGAAGATGAAGCCGATGTAGCGCGCGCGGAAGGCCGCGAGGTCGCCGTCGGTCATGGTGGTGAGGTCCTGCCCGGCGACGTTGACGACGCCCGACGTGGCGCGGTCGAGGCCCGCCACGAGGTTGAGCAGGGTGGACTTGCCCGATCCCGACGGGCCCATCAGGGCCTCGAAGGACCCTTCGGCGATGGTGACGTTGAGCCCGTCGAGCACCGTGATGACCTCCGCGCCGCGCTGGAAGGTCTTCACCACGTTGGTGAGCTGCACCATCGGGGCACTGGAACTCTCTTCTCGGTATGTCATCAGCGGTTTGCCTCTCTCACGGGGTTGGCCTCGCCCAGCGTGGCCGGGGGGCGCAGCACCACGCGCGTCCCCGGCGGCGGACCCTCGATCAGCTCGTACGCGTCGCCCGACATGGGCCCGAGGTTTACCGGGCGCACGTGGACGGTGTTGTTGTCGAGCACGAGCACCGCCCGGGCGCCGTTGCGGGTGGTCACCGCGGCGGCGGGCACGAGCGTGCGCTGCGCCGCGCGCAGCATCTCGGGCGTGAGCGGCTGCGTGAGGAAGCTCACCCGCGCCGCCATGTCCGGGAGCACGCCCTCCATCGGGTCGACGAAGCGTACCCGCACCGCCACGGTGGCCTTCGAGCGGTCGACCCGGTGCCCGGTCTCCTGCACCGTCGCGCGGAAGCGCCGACCCGGGAAGGCGTCGAGGGCGACCTCGCAGGGCCCCCCCACGCGCACGAGGCCGAGGCGCCCCTCGGGCACGTCGACCTCGGCGACCATCGAGGCGAAGTCCGCGAGCTCGATGATGGAACCCGCCATGAGCTCGCTGCCGAGCAGCTCGCCGGGGCGCGGCGGGCGGTTGACCACGGTGCCGTCGAAGGGCGCGCGGATGGTGAGCAGCGAGAGCGTGGCGGACTGCACGTTGACGTCAGCCTGGAGGGCGCGCACCTCGGCCGCGGCCGCCGCGACGGAGGCCTCGAGCGGGCTCAGGCGCGCCTGGAGGTCTTCGACGACCTGCCGCGAGACGGCGCCGGACTCGGCGAGGCGGCGCTGGCGCTCGAGCTGCTGGCGGCCGTCGGCGAGGTTGGCGCGGGCGATGGCGACGCGCGCCGAGGCGGCGGCGACCCGGGCGCGGGCGGCGGCGATGGTGCTGCGCACGTCGGTGGCGTCGAGCTCCAGCATCACCTGCCCCGCGCGCACCACGTCGCCCTCGCGGACGCGCACCGCGGCGACGCGCCCCGGGACGCGCGACGAGACCCGCGCCGAGGTGAGCGCGATGACGTAGCCCGTGGCCGTGACCGTGGTCGCGCCCTGCGCGGGCGAGGCGCTGACGATCTCGCCGGTCTGCACCTCGGTCTTGAAGAGGCGCGACTCCAGGTGGGGCCAGGCGCGCACTGCCCCGAACGCGACGCCGCCGAGCAGCAGGGCGACGAAGGCGTAGCGCACGATGCCCGACCCGCCGCCCGAGGGGTTGGTCGGGGCGCGGCGGGCGCGGGCGGACGCCGGCGGCGGGTCGTCGCGGTCGATGCGAAGCGATGCGAGATCGTCTGAAAGCTGATCACCCACGGCCGGAGGGCGTACCACGGGGTCGAGCACGGATGGAATTCCGGACGGACAGGGAATGTCCGCGGTGTGGGCGCCGCGGTGAGGACGGTGAGCCTCGAACCGGTGTGCGAGGCCGGGTGAGCGTGTGATAGAGCTTCGTGACCGACGCGATGCCCAAGGCCACCAACGTCACCGAAGCTGCCTACGAACACTTCGCCAAGGTCGACCGCAGCGTGTGGGAGCTCGACCCCGAGCTGCCGGGCTTCATGGATCTCTACGTCGATCGTAGGGAGAGCGACCCCGACCCGGAGCAGCCGACGATTCCGGTGTTCAATCAGATCAAGCACCAGATGCTCAACGCCAGGGGGCCGAGCAAGGTGTTCCTGACGGGGCAGAAGGGCAGCGGCAAGTCGATGGAGCTTCGGCGGGTGCTGGAAGACAGCGCGATCCAGCAGCGCTTCGAGCTCGTCAGCGTGATCATCTCCGAGCGCATCGACATCCAGCAGCACGTCGACATCCGCTATCTGCTGCTCGTGCTGGCCGCCAGCCTCGCCGACCACATCGTGGAGCAGCGCTTCGATCAGGACGCCGGCTGGGTCGATCAGGGCGGCGCTTCGCTCGACCCTTGGATCCAGCACCTCGCGCGGTTGCAGAGCCCGGAGGCGCCCTCCACCGCCGACGACTTCAAGCTCGGGATCAAGATCCCGCTCGTGGAGTTGAGCGCCGCGCTGCGCAGCGACGAGCAGATCCGGGAGAAGATCCTCAAGAGCGACGCCTTCTCGGTCACCGCGGTGACGCGGCTGGTGTCGGACCTGATCGTGCTGATCGGCAGGCTCGCGAAGCGGGACGTGCTGCTCATCCTCGACGACGGCGACAAGCTCACCGACCAGAACACCGCCCGGGGGATCTTCATCGAGCACGCGGGCACGCTCGAACGGCTGCCCTGCCGGGCGGTGATCACCTTCCCGTACTGGCTGCACTTCGATCAACGGTTCCACGCGGTGACGACCGAGCGGCCCGTGCACGTCCTGGCGAACATCAAGGTCGCCCACCGCGAGACGCCGCAGGAGGTCCTGCCCGGGGCCTTCCTGTTCTTCAAGACGGTCTACTCGCGCCTGGTCGAGCCGGGGGCGAAGCTCATCGAACCCGAGAACGAGGTCATCGCGGAGGCGGTGCGGCACAGCGCGGGGATTCCGCGGGAGTTCTTGAGGGTGTTGCAGCGCGGGTTCACCCTCGCGTCGGGCCTCGACGAGCCGGCGCTCACGCTCCCGCGCCTGAAGCAGGCGGTGGGCGAGCTGCGCCGGGGGATGATCCCCTTCACGCAGACGCGCGCGACGCGCCAGCAGCTGGAGCGCATCCGGTTGACCTGGAGCCTCGATCGCCCCGAAGACTGGGTGCTGCTCGACGCGCTGCTGGTGGTCGAGCTGAGCAACGACAAGCCCTGGTACGACGCGCACCCGATCCTGCGGAAGTACGTCGACGAGCTGCTGATGGAGCACCGGCGGCGCATCGGCGTGGGCATCGACGACGCCGACGAGGTCGAGCGCCGACTGCTGGGCGAGCTCCTCGGCGAATCCGGAGATGCCTGACGCGCTGCCGGTCCCGTACGAGCGCAACGTCCGTCGCGTCGTGCGGGCGGTGCAGGCGAGCCCGCGGGGGGGATTGTTCATCTGCGTGGGGCGCTCGCAGGAGGTGCGAGCGAGGGTGGAGGCCGAGCTCGATGCGCGGCTGGCGCCGGGTCGCGTGGTGGTCCGCGCCTCCCTGGAGGGGGCGGGCGGCGAGCCGTGGCGGACGATCGTCGCGGCCCGCGATGCGAGCGGACGCGGGGCAGACGAGACGGTGCTCTCGGTGGGCATCGGCGGCGGAGGGGCGTCGGAGGCGGACGAGGCGCGCGACGCGGAGGTTCTGCTGCGACTCAACGTCGGGCGCGAGGTGCGGGTGCAGCAACGGCTGCATCTGCTGCTGTGGGTGGAAGGGCTGGTGCAGCTCGATCGAGTCCGGATGAAGGCGCCAGACCTGTGGGCGTTCAGGCTCGATGAGCTGTTCTTTCTCTCCGCGGCCGACTTCGATGTCGCATGGCTTCGAACGCCAGAGATCATGTCTTTTGAGCAGCACCTCGCCCGGATCGATCGACGGCTGGCGAGTACGCTCGTCTCGACCGCCGAACGGGTCGACCTGCTCAGCGACCGGGCCGCGGCGCTACGCAGCCTCGGACGGCCGCAAGAAGCACTCGCATCGATCGAGCAGGGGAGGAGAGCACTCCGCGATCTTCGGTGGACGGATCAGGTCCGCGATGTGCTCCGATCGAATCTGCTCTGGGGTCTGCTGACGACTCTGGCCCTGCTCGGGAGGATCCACGAGGCCATCGAGCGGGCTCGTCAGCTCCATCACGAGGCCGTAGCCAGCAAGAACGTACTGCTCAAGGCAGCCACGGCGGAGGCGCTCGCCGAGCTGCTACCAGAGGTCGGTGGATTCAGGGCGGCGATCGAAGCAAGTGACGAGGCGATCTCGACCATTCCGACGAGTCGCAACCTCGGTCACCCTGTTCCCCTCGGCGGCGCGGGCTTCTACGTCGTCCGATCGAGCATCTGGCTTGGAATGGGGGCGATCGATCGTTCGGCTGCTGAATGTAGCGAGGCGAAGCGTGTCGCCGCGACATCATGGATGCCAGAGAGCGTAACTCTATCAATCGTTGAGACATCCCGCGCCGACACCATCCTCACCAACGTCGACCTTGCGCGCGGGAAAATCATTGACGCACTCCTATTGACAGCCCGGGTGGCGGCTCAGCGGGAATCCGTACAGCACTCAGATGGCCTGGATGTGCGACGACAGCAAGCTTCATCGATGTTCGAGCGTCTTGGCTTTCTTGACATCGCAAGTCTGATCGCCAGAGAGGGTGTTCGCAGCAGCGAGGGGCGCCACGATGTTCTCTGCAGAGCGGCGTGGCTTTGCGCGCTTGGACGCATCGACGACCTCCTCGTCCGCAGAAACGAAGCGCTCTGCCGGTATCGTTCTGCCGCCACGCTGCTCGATCGATGGCATCGCGAAAGCCCCACAGGTCGAGTGGACGCCGCACTCATGCTCGCGCGCATCTACGCCGACCTCCTCCCGCTCCTGCTCGATGCCCCAGAGGCCGATCACTACAGAGGACAAGCAGAGTCCCTCCTGCTCGACGCCCTGAAGTCGTCTCGCAAGCAGCGGCACGTCGACCTGGAGCTGAAGTGCCAGGAGGCCCTCGCCCGCCTTTATGTGAGCACGGGTCGATTCGACGCCGCGTCGAGGTGTCTTCACGCCGTGCTCAAGTCCGCCGAGCGCTACAAGGGCCCATCGGCCCTCGCCGCCACCTGGATCGACCTCGCCCGCGTCGAGCACGCCCGCGGCGACCTCCCCGCCGCCCTCGCCCACTTCGACCATGCTCGGGCCCAGTGCGAGCGCGACGAGCCCCTCTACCGCTCGCGCTTCGTCTGGAAGCGCCTGATGGTCGAGCGCCACCGCACCGAAGCCGCCCTCGGCGATCTCCGCGCCGCAAAGGCCAGCCTCGACGACGCCCTCACCGTGCTCCGCGCCGAGGGCCTCCGCCTGGAGGAGATGGACGTGCTCCAGCACCTCGCCGAGCTCGCCCCCGCGCCCGGGACCGACGACCACCGCGAGGGCGCCGCCTACGCCGCCCTGGAGATCGCGCGCGACGCGATGTTCCCCTCCGACGAGGCCCGCGCGATGCTGACGCTGGTCGAGCTCGGGCTCGCAGCCGGGCAGCGTGACGCCGTCGCGGGCCAGTACCGCGAGGCCGCATGGATCGCGCGAGAGCTGGGACCGCGTGAACTCCGGCGCCGCGCCGAGCGGCTGGCGCACCACTTCGGCGGTCTCCCATCGCCCTGAAGCCGCGTGCGCATCGGGCTCAGCCCCGCTGCACGCCCACGCCCCCCGCGAGCGCGAGCAGCCCGTCGGCGATCACGCCCGCCGCGTCGGGCCGCGCGCTCGCCCACGCCGCCGCGCCCATCGCCTGCAGCGCGTCCGCGTCGCGCAGCACCGCGCCCATCTCCGCCGCCAGGCCCTCCGGCGTCAGCGCCCGCTGCGCCACCCACCGCGCCGCCCCGCGCGCGGCCATCGCCTCGGCGTTCATGCGCTGGTGGTCGTCCGCCGCCGTGGGCAGCGGGATGTACACCGCGGGCCGACCCAGCACCCCGAGCTCGGCCACCGTCATCGCGCCCGCGCGGCACACCACCAGCGACGACTCCGCCATCACCGTCGCCACGTCCTCGATGAAGGCCACCACCTCCGCGGCCTCGCCCCGCGCCGCGTAGGCCGCCGCCACCGCGTCGCGCTCCGACGCGCCCGTCTGGTGGGTCACCCTCACCGCCAGCCCGCTGGCCCGCAGCTTCGCCACGGCCTCGGGCATCACGGCGTTGATCGCCCTCGCCCCCTGGCTGCCGCCCAGCACCAGCACCGACGCGTCACCCCCGACGGGCACCGGCGACGCCATGCGCGCGAGGAAGGCCCGGCGCACCGGAGAGCCCGTCACCACCCCGACGCCCGCGGGGAAGGCCGCCAGCGTCTCCTCGTGCGTCACGAAGGCCCGCTTGACCACCCGCGAGAGGATCCGGTTGGTGAGCCCCGGCACGGCGTTGGGCTCCAGCACCGCCGTCGGGATGCGCAGCGCCGCGGCCATCGCCACGATGGGCCCGCCCGCGTACCCGCCGACCCCGAGCACCACGTGCGGCCGCTCGCGCCGCAGCACCCGCCACGCGTGGGCCGCCGCCGGGGGGAGCTTCGCCAGCGCCGCGATGAGCTTCTTCCCGCGCACGCCGTTGAGGCCCGCGAGGTCCATCGGCTCGAAGCGCCAGGGGGTGGTGGGGAGCACGCGCGCCTCGATGCCGCGCGAGGTGCCAACCCAGCACACCGAGAGGTCGCGCACGCGGCGGTCGAGCGCGTCGGCGACGGCGATGCCCGGGAACACATGGCCGCCGGTGCCGCCGCCCGCCACCATGAAGCGCAGCTCCTGCACGCGCCGCTACGCCGCCTTCGCCGAGCGCGACACCGACAGCAGGATGCCGACCGCGGCGAGGTCGATGATGAGCGAGCTGCCGCCGTAGGAGATGAAGGGGAGCGTGAGGCCCTTGGTGGGCAGCGCCCCCATCGCGACCCCGAGGTTGATGAGCGCCTGCAGGGTGAGCAGGGTCGTGACGCCGAACGCGAGGTAGGTGCCGTGGTCGTCGGCCGAGCGCAGGGCGATGCGCACGCCGCGCCAGATGAGGAAGGCGTAGGCCAGCATGAGGCCCGCGACGCCGACGAAGCCGAGCTCCTCGCCGAGGATGGCGCTGATGAAGTCCGTGTGCGCTTCGGGCAGGAAGAAGAGCTTCTGGTGGCTGTCTCCGAGCCCCACGCCGGTCATGCCGCCGGAGCCGAAGGACATCATCGACTCGACCAGCTGGTACGAGATGGTGCTGCGGAAGCGCGCCGGGTCGAGGAAGGCCTCCCAGCGGCGGCGGCGGTACTCGGTGCCGAGCACGAGGTAGGCCGCGACCGGGAGCGCCGCGATGAGCGTGCCCAGGATGTAGCCCGTGCGCGCGCCCGCCACGAAGAGCAGCGTGAAGGTGAGCAGCAGCAGCACCACGGCGGAGCCGAAGTCGGGCTGCTTCAGGCACAGCAGCATCAGGAAGCCCGCCACCAGCAGGTGCGGGAGGAAGCCCACGGAGAAGGTGCGGATCTTCTCGTTCTTCTTGGCGAGCGAGTGCGAGAGCCAGACGATGAGCGAGAGCTTCGCGATCTCCGCGGGCTGGATGTTGATGGGCCCGACGCGAATCCAGCGCGCCGCGCCGCCGCCGGAGTGCCCGGCGCCCATCACCACGGCGAGCATGAGCAGCACCGTGACCCCGAGCATGGGGTAGGTGTACGCGCGCAGCTTGCGGTGGTCCTGCACGGCGAAGAAGGCGAGGGCCCCGAAGCCCATCACGGCGTACATCGACTGCCGCAGCAGGAAGAACTGCCCGTTGTGGTGCAGGTGCTCCGCGAAGACGGCGCTGGCCGAGTAGACCATCACGATCCCGAAGGCCACGAGCAGCATCGTCACGCCCAGCAGCGCGTGGTCGACGCGCCCGAGGGCCCCGGCCTTCTCGACGGACTGCGCCCGGTACGGGGCAACACCCACCGGCGCCATCGAGTCGCGCCGCGCGTTGGTCGGCGCGGGGCTCACGACCCGGCCCCCTCGCGCAGCGCGCGCGCGGCCCGCGCGAAGGCGTCCCCGCGCTCGGCGTAGCTCTTGTACATGTCCAGCGAGCTGCACGCCGGGGCCAGCAGCACGCAGTCGCCCGGCCGCGCCACGCCCGCCGCGCGGCGCACGGCCTCGTCCATGTCCGCCGCCATCTCGTGCGGGACGGTCTCGCCCATCGCCTGCGCCAGCAGCGGCGCCGCCTCGCCCAGCAGCACCACCCCGCGCGCCTTCGCGCGCAGCAGCTGCACCAGCGGGTCGTACGAGCCGCCCTTGTCGCGGCCCCCCGCGATGAGCACCACCGGCCGGTCGACGCCCTCCAGGGCCTTGAGCGCGGCGCCCACGTTGGTCGCCTTGGAGTCGTCCACGTAGACCACGCCCGCGTGCTCCACCACCCGCTGCATCCGGTGCGGCAGGCCCGTGAACGAGCGCAGCGTGCGGGCGATCGCCGCCGCCGTCGCGCCGCCGAGGTGCGCCGCGAGGGCCGCCGCCATGGCGTTGCCGACGTTGTGCGAGCCCTTGATGCCCACCTCGCTCACCGGCACCCGCAGCCCGCCGGGGCCGACGATGGCGTCGTCGACGATGCGCACGGCGCTGTGCTCGCCGCCCCAGGTGTGCACCTGCGCGGCGCCGGCGCGCGCGAAGGCCAGCACGACGGGGTCGTCCGCGGGCACCACGGCGTGGTCGTCGGGGCGCTGCGCAAGGAAGATCCGCGCCTTGGCGGCGCCGTAGGCGGCCATCGAGGGGTAGCGGTCGAGGTGGTCGGCCGTGAGGTTGAGCCACACGGCGATGGAGGGCCGGAAGCGCGCAGTGGCCTCGAGCTGGTACGAGCTCACCTCGATGACCGAGCGCCCGCCCGGGGCGGTCGACTCGTGGCCGATGGCGTCGCACCACGGCGTGCCGAGGTTGCCGCCCGTGAAGGTCGCGAAGCCCGACGACTCCAGCATCTCGCCCAGCAGGGTGGTGACGGTGCTCTTGCCGTTGGTGCCCGTGATGGCGACGACCGGCGCCTCGCAGTACCAGCTGGCGAGCTCGAGCTCGCCCACGACCGTGACCCCGCGCGCCTTCGCACGCGCCACCGCGTCGAGGGGCGGCACGCCCGGCGACAGCACGATGACGTCGGCCTCGGCGAAGACCTCGTCGCCGTGGCCACCGAGGGCGAACCCCACCCCGCGCCGGGTCAGGTCGGCGTAGCGGTCGAGGTCGACCTCCGCCGCGCTGCGACGGTCGTTCACCGTGACCTGGGCGGCGCCGTCCGAGAGGCACCGCCGCGCCGCCGCGAGCCCCGAGAGCCCGATGCCCACCACCACTACACGCTGTCCGCGCACCGTGCCGTTCACGATCGGGGGGCTTAGCGCAACTCCGTCGGCGACCACGAAAACCGCGCAACCTCCTCTCGGCGGCGCGGCGGGGGCGGGCGTAGATTGCGGCGATGTTCGAGCCGCTGACTGCCTTGGAGACCCTCGTCCTGCGCGACGACGCCGCGGACGCCACCGTCGCCCTCGCCCCGGCCCGCGGCGGCATGGTCACCCGCTTCCTGGTGGGCGACCGGACGGTGCTCTACCTCGACGAGTCCACCCTGCTCGACCCCGCGAAGAACATCCGCGGCGGCGTGCCGGTGCTCTTCCCCTCCCCCGGCGCGCTGACCGGCGAGCGCTTCCGCTACGGCGAGGCCACGGGCTCGATGAAGCAGCACGGCTTCGCCCGGCAGCGCCCGTGGTCGGTCACGGCGGCGGACGAGCGCTCGGCCACGCTGGCGCTGCGCTCCGACGAGGCCACGCGGGCGCAGTTCCCCTGGGACTTCGCGCTCACCGTCCGTTACACGCTCGACGGCGCGCGGCTGCGCATCACCCAGCGCGTCGAGAACCACAGCGCCACCGCGATGCCCTTCGCGATGGGCTTCCACCCGTACTTCCATGTGCCCGACGGGGAGAAGGGGCGCGCGTCCATCGCGACGGCGGCGACGCGGGCCTTCGACAACACCACGAAGACCACGGTGCCCCTGGAAGGTCCCATCGACCTCACGCGAGCGGAGGTCGACCTGCACCTCGACGAGCACGCGACGCTGGTGCTCGCGGACGGCCAGCGGGTCGAGGTGACGGCCTCGCCGGAGTTCACCCGCTGGGTCATCTGGACGCTCCGCGGCAAGGACTTCGTGTGCCTCGAACCGTGGACCGCCGCGGGCGACGCGCTCAACACCCGCGAGGGGCTCATCGTGCTGGCGCCCGGCGAGGCGCGCGAGCTGCGGGTGGAGATCGCGGTCAGCACCTGAGTACCGCTCCACAAGGGACCTGAGGGCCCTGGTGCGGCCGCGTCGGGGGAGAAGAACCGCAAGGGTCGCAAGGGTCGCAAGGGGTCTAGGTTCTGGCGGCGCTCCCTGCTTCGGTCTCGCGAGAGGATCTTGAGAGTGATGCCGGTCTCCGACACGAGGTGAGTGCTTCGAGCGCCTGACACCATTCGCCCCTTTCTTCTCCCTTGCGCCCCTTGCGACCCTTGCGGTTCCTTCTCCCCCGACGCAGCCGTAGCGGTCCCCCCGACGAGCGCGGAGATACCTCGCGGGCGCTCCCCTCGGAGGGCGAGGCTGGTGATCGAAGGCGTGGGCGGGCGCACGACTGAACCCGTCACATCCCCTGCGACGAGGTACTACGGCCCTCTCGCGAGGCCGACGGGTCAGCGCGGTCGGAACTCTCCCTTGCGACCCTTTCGACCCTTGCGGTTCTTCTCCCCCGACGCGGAACTAGCCGCCGTCCCGATACAGCGCGCTGATCTCCGTGGCGCCGAGCGCGCGGTCGTAGATGCGCAGGTCGTCGAGGTCGCCGTCGTAGTACTCGCTCATCCGCACCGGGGCGCGGCCGATGTAGAGCACCCGCGTGGTGGTGTTGAGCGGGAGCCCGCCGCTGTTGCTGAGCGCCCCGTCGACGTAGATGCGCAGCGTAGCGCCGTCGTAGGTCACCGCGAGGTGGTGCCAGCGGCCGTCGACGATGTTGGTGACCGAGGCGTGCACGTCCGCTGACTGCCCCGAGAAGATGGGCTGGTCGGTGCGCGCCGTGAGGTTCGCGAGCCCCGAGACGCCGAAGCGGGTGCCGTTCATGATGTCGCCCCAGCCCACCATGCTGCGGTACTGCCACGCGCTGGTGTTGCGGCGGTCGACGGTCCAGAAGGCGAGCGTTCGGGGCGCGTTGCCCACCGGGAGCCGGCCGTTGCTGGGGATGACCACCGACGAGCCCGAGAAGCCCGACGACGACGCGCTGAAGCGCCCCGCCCGCCTGGCGTTGTTGAAGCGGTCGGCCACGAACTGCACGCCGACCGCCGTGCCGTTGGCGCCATAGGCCGAGTCGGTGGTGTCGCCGTCGAAGCGGTGGTGCACCACGAGGCCGTCGGTGAGCGACACCGTCGGCACGTCAACGGGCGGCGGGACATCGACCACCATCGCGGGCACATCGGGCGCTCCGACGTCGGGCACATCGCGGACATCGACCGCCGACGGCACGTCGACGACAGGAGGGGTATCGATGATGGGAGGGAGGTCGACGGCCGGAGGCCGATCGAGCGCCACGGAGGCCTCCATCATCGCGGTGCCGACGTCGATCGGCACGGTGCCGACCTCCGTTGCCGGATCGCCAGCGTCGATAGGCATGGCACCTACCTCCGTTGCCGGGGCGCCAGCGTCGATAAGCATGGCACCTACCTCCATTGCCGGGGCGCCAGCGTCGATCGGCACGGTGCCGACCTCCATTGCCGCGTCGGCCGATGCCGCCCGGTCGGCGAGGGCCGAGCCGTCGCCCGCGAGGAAGTCGCCTTCGGGGTTGAGCGAGCTGCACGCCGGGGCGAGCAGCAGCGCGGAGAGTGCCAGGAGCGAGCGAGAGCGAAGCATCGCCACTATTCAGGCTCAACTCCCCGCCCGGCCGCAAGCGCGGCCCACGCGTCAGCGCAGCTTGAGGCTCGCGAGCGAGACCAGCGCGAGCATGATGGAGATGATCCAGAAGCGGACGATGATCTTCGGCTCGGCCCAGCCGGCCTTCTCGAAGTGGTGGTGGATCGGCGCCATCAGGAAGATCCGCCGACCGGTGCCGTAGCGACGCTTGGTCACCGCGAACCACGTGCGCTGGATGATCACGCTCATGATCTCCACGAAGAAGATCCCGCCGAGCAGCACGCTGAGCAGCTCGTTCTTGGTGACGAGCGCGAGCATCCCGAGGGTGCCGCCGAGGGCCAGCGCGCCGACGTCCCCCATGAACACCGACGCGGGGTAGGTGTTGTACCAGAGGAACCCGACGCCGCTCCCGATCATGGCGCCGCACAGCACGGCGAGCTCGCCCGTCGAGTGCAGCGGCGGCAGGTCGAGGTAGCGCGAGAGGTCGAAGCCGCCGAAGGTGGCGCCGGTCACGTAGGCGAACACCAGGTAGGTGCCGGCGCTGATGATCACCGGGCCGATGGCGAGCCCGTCGAGGCCGTCGGTGATGTTCACGGCGTTGGAGGTGCCCACCACCACGAACATCGCGAAGATGAAGTACCCCGCCACCGGCAGCACGATGTGGTGCTTGCTGAAGCTCGCGAAGGGGATGGCCAGCGACAGCCGGTGGCTGAGCCAGTCGGCCGGCAGGAACGACCCCTTCCCGTAGAAGAGGTACCCCACCACCAGCGCCGCCACGGCGAACTGCCCGATGAGCTTGTAGCGCCCCGCGAGCCCGGCGGAGTTGAGCTTCTTCAGCTTGAGGTAGTCGTCGAGGAAGCCGATGCCGCCGTAGCAGACGGTGACCAGCAGCGTGAGCCAGACGTAGCTGTTGTGGGGGTCGGCCCAGAGCAGCGTCGGCACCACCAGGGTGAACAGGATGAGCGAGCCCCCCATGGTGGGCGTGCCGCGCTTGGAGAGGTGCGACTGCGGGCCGTCGTCGCGCACCACCTGGCCGATCTGCCGCGAGCGCAGACGGTTGATGAACCACGGCCCCAGCGCGAAGGACATCACCATCGCCGTGAGGATGGAGAGGATCACCCGGAAGGGGATGTACCGCAGCACGTTGAGCCACGAGAGGTGCGACGACTTCTCGCGCAGCGAAAACAGGAGCAGGTAAAGCATCGCCTACGCCTCGCCGCCCAGCGCCGCCACGCAGCGCTCCATCCGCATCCCGCGAGACCCTTTGACCAGCACCACGTCACCCTCGCGCACCCGCGCGGAGAGCGCCACCCCGGCCGCCGCGGCGTCGTCCACCGTGAGCACCTCGGCGCCCGACACCTCCGCCACGCCCGCGAGCGCCGCCGCCGCCGCGCCCATCTCCGGCCCCGCCGCGATGAGCACCGCAGCCCCCGCGTCGAGCGCCGCCCGCGCCGCCTCGGCGTGCGCCTCGCCCGCCAGGCTCCCCAGCTCCAGCATGTCGCCCAGCGCCACCAGCAGCCGCGTGCCGCGCGCCGCGCTGAGCTCCCGCGCCGCGTCGAGCGCCGCCCGCACCGCCCGCGGGCTCGCGTTGTAGGTGTCGTCGAGCACCAGCGCCCCGCGCAGCGCCATCGGCTGCAATCGCCCCGGCACCGCGCCCACCGCCCCGATCGCCGCCGCCGCCGCGGTCAGCTGCTCGGCGGAGGCGCCCAGCGCCGCCACCGCGCAGAGGGCCGCCGCGATGTTGGTGGCCACCGCCGCGCCCACGAGCGGCGTCTCGACGGTGAGCGTACCGACGCCGGAGAGCGAGCGGTGCACCGCGAAGGTGAGCGACGCGCCGCCGTCCGAGCGCAGTGCCCGGGAGGAGAGCGCGACGTGGGCGTCGGGTGACGCGCCGAAGAGCCAGCGCGCGCGGTCGGCGAGGGCGCGGTCCATCTGCGAGGCCGAGCGGGGCTCGTCGGCGTTGCCCACCACCGCGGCGCGCGCGAAGGCGAAGAGCGAGCCCTCCTCGCGGGCGACGGCCTCGATGCTCCCGAGCAGCTCGGTGTGCGCCGCGTCGGCGTTGGTCACCAGCGCGACGTCGGGGCTCACCAGCGCCGCGATGCGCGCGATCTCGCCCGGCGCGTTGGAGCCGCACTCGATCACCGCCGCCCGGTGCGCGTCGGTGAGCGAGAGCAGCGTGAACGGCGCGCCGATGAGGTTGTTGAGGTTGCCCACGGTCGCGAGCGTCTCGCCGTAGGCCGCTCGCAGCGCCGCCGCGACGAGCTCCTTGGTGGTCGTCTTGCCGACCGCGCCGCTGATGGCGATCACCGGCAGCGCGCGCTGCGCCCGGGCCCGCGCGAGGTGCGCCGCGCCCAGCGCCCCGAGGGCCCGCACGGAGTCCCGCACCACCACCACCGGCAGGCCCTCGACCGGCCGCGCGCCCGCCTCCACCAGCGCCGCCGCGGCGCCCTTCGCCAGCGCCGCCGCGAGGTGATCGTGGCCGTCGAAGCGATCGCCCCGCAGGGCGACGAAGAGGGCGCCCGCGGTCAGCGTGCGCGTGTCGGAGCTGACGCCGAGCACCCGCGCGCCGGGGTCACCCCGCAGCTCGCCGCCGGTCGCCGCCGCGACCTCCGCCAGGGTGAAGCCCGCCTCGTTCGTCGGAACCGCCGTCGCCATCGTTCACTCCCGCCGCGCGGACACCCGCGCCAGCATCGCCATCCGCGCCTCGTGCCGGTCGTCGAAGGGCGCCCGCACCCCGCGCGCCTCCTGGTACGTCTCGTGACCCTTGCCCGCGATCAGCACCACGTCGCCCGCCTCGGCGAGCGCCACCGCCGCCGCGATGGCAGCCCGTCGGTCGACGACCATGAGGTAGCTGCCCACCGCCGGGTCGTCGCCCTCGTGCGCCCGCATCCCCCCTGCGAGGAGCCCCGGCACGGCGTCGTCGAGGATGGCCTGCGGGTCCTCCGAGCGGGGGTTGTCG
Source organism: Myxococcales bacterium (assembly GCA_030652255.1). Lineage (GTDB taxonomy): Bacteria > Myxococcota_A > Polyangia > Polyangiales > SCUS01. The sequence continues at coordinate 19,006 of JAUSAZ010000067.1, forward strand.
GAGGTGAGCACGGCGACGTCGGCCCCGCGCGCCACGGCCTCGGCCATGCGCGGGCGCTTCGCCCGGTCGCGATCGCCGCCGCAGCCGAAGACGCACACCAGGCGCCCGCGGGTGGTGAGGCGCAGCGTCGCGAGCACCCGCTCGAGCGCGTCGGGGGTGTGGGCGTAGTCGACGAGCACGTCGAAGCCCGCGTCGGGCACCCGCACAGACTCCAGCCGCCCCGGAGCGCCCGCCGCGGCGGCGAGGGCCTCGGCCCCGCGCGCCAGCGGAAAGCCCAGCACCCCGAGGGTGCCGAGGGCCGCGAGGAGGTTCTCGGTGTTGTGCGCGCCCAGCAGCGACGAGCGCAGCGCCACCTCGCCCTCGGGGGTGTGCACCACGGCGTCGATGCCCGACGGGGTGGCGCCGCCCGCCACCACCCGCAGCGTCGCAGCGTCGCCGCGCGCGGAGTAGGTCCACGCGCCGGCGAGCTCCGCGGCGAGGGCGCGCCCGACCGGGTCGTCGGCGTTGAGCACCGAGGCCCCGGGCGCGAGGTCGACGAAGAGCCTTCGCTTGGCGGCCACGTAGGCCTCCACGGTGCCGTGGAAATCGAGGTGGTCGTGCGTGAGGTTGGTGAACACCGCCGCGCGGAAGCGCACCGCCTCCACGCGCCCGAGCGCCAGGGCGTGCGAGCTGGCCTCCATGACGGCGTGCGTCGCCCCGCGGTCGCGCATCGCCGCGAGGCGCCGGGTGAGCTCGTCGGCCTCGGGGGTGGTGTGCGCCGCGTCCCAGGTGAGCCCGCCGAAGCGGGACAATACCGTACCGAGTAATCCGCAGGGCGCGCCGAGGGTGTTGAGCGCGTGCTCCAGCAGCCACGCGGTGGTGGTCTTGCCGTTGGTGCCGGTGATGCCGACGACGTCGAGGCTCCAGGTGGGGTGGGCCCACACGCCGCCGCTCGCCCAGGCCATGGCGCGGTCGACGTCGGGCGCGACGAGGGTGGGCACCGGGACGTCGAGGGGCGCGGCGGCGAGCACGGCGAGGGCGCCGCGGGCGACGGCCTGGGCGGCGTAGGCGTGGCCGTCCGAGCGGGCGCCGCGGCGGGCCACGAAGAGGTCGCCGGGCTCGACGGCGCGCGAGTCATGGCGCACGTCGGTGACGAACACGCTGTCGTCCCCAGCGACCCACGAGCCGGGGACCTCCAGGGCCAGCGTACGGAGCGAGGCGCCCCGCGGAAAGGCCCCGGCGCTCACCTCGGGATCTCCGCCGACGCGGGCGTGTCCACCACCGGCGGGGTGTACCCCCCGGCGGGCTCGAGCTGCACCCGCACCCGCCGGTCGGAGCCCACGGCAGAGCCCGCGGGCGGGTCCTGCTCCACCACCAGGCCGCTGCCGGTGACCTCGAGCTCGATGCCGAGCGGCTGCGCGCGCCGCACCGCCTCGCGCACCGAGAGCCCCACCAGCGCCGGGGCCGCGCCCACCACCGGGGCCGCGTTCGCCGCCCGCGGGGGCTCTGGGGCCGCCTCGGTGCGAGCCCGGGCCGCGAGCAGGTGCTCGGGCCGCGGGGGCAGCCGGGCGAGGTCGTCGCGCCCGACGTGGGCCGCGGGGAGCGCGCCCAGGTAGCGCAGCGACTGTTCCATCACCCGGCGAAACACGGGGCCCGCGATGGCCGCGCCGGAGTGCTGGAGCTGCGGCTCGTCGATGATCACCGTGATCGCGAGGCGCGGTCGCTCGGCGGGCGCGAAGCCCACGAAGCTGCTCACCCAGCGGTTGGGGTCGTACCCGCGCGCGTGCAGGTTGGCCTTCTGCGCCGTGCCCGTCTTGCCCGCGACGCGCACGCCCGGGATGGCCGCCTCGACGCCGGTGCCGCCCTCCTCGGTGACCGCGGTGAGCATCTCCGCGAGCAGCCGCGCGGTCTCCGGGCGCATCACCACGCGGCCCTCGCCGGGGGGGTGGTCCTCGACGAGGGCGCCGGTGGCGTCGGTGATGCGGGTGACCAGCAGCGGCGGCATCAGCCGGCCCTGGTTGGCCACCGAGCCGAGCGCCTGGGCCATCTGGATGGCCGTGACGTTGACGCCCTGGCCGAAGGCCACCGTCGCGACCTCGGCGTCCACCCAGCGGGTCTGGCCGAAGCGCGCGCGCGCCTCGCCGGGGAGGGGGATCTCCGTGCGCTCGCCGAAGCCGTAGCGCCGCAGCACGCGCTCCAGGCCGTCGGCGCCGAGGGCCGCGCCGATCTGCGCCGCGCCGATGTTGCTCGAGCGCGCCAGCACCTGCATGGGCGTGAGCCAGGTGTCGGGGTGCGTGTCGTGGATGGTCACCCGCCCGATGGAGTACGACCCGCCGTAACAGTTGATCTGCTGGCCCGGGTCGACCACGCCGTTGTCGAGCGCGCCGCCGACGGTGAAGATCTTCATCGTCGACCCGGGCTCGAAGCGCTCGGTGATGGCGCGGTTGCGCCGCGGCTCCAGGTCCGTGCCGACGAACTCGTTGGGGTTGTAGGTGGGGTAGTTGGCGAGCGCGAGCACCTCGCCGGTGCGCGGGTCGGTCACGATCACCGAGCCGCCGCGGGCCTCCACCGCCTGGCACTGGAGCGCCAGCTCGCGCGCCGCGATCATCTGGATGGTCGAGTCGATGCTGAGGGTGACGTCCTCGCCGGCCATGCCCTGGCCGGGGCGCAGCCCCTCGGCGAAGACCAGCGTCCCGCGCGCGTCGCGCACCCCCTGGACCTCCACGTTGCGCCCGCGGAGGTGGTCGTCGAGCGAGCGCTCGAGGCCGTCGAGGGCGTCGCCGAAGCTCCCCACCTGCCCGGTGATGTGCGCCGCGTCCTCGCGCGCCGGGTACCACCGCCGGCTCTCCTCCTCGAAGGACACGCCCTCGATGCGCCCGAGGCGCAGCTCGGACTTCACCTGCGCGAGCAGCGCGCGCACCGCCGCGACCTCGGACTCCGTGAGGTGGTGCTTGACCACCACGGAGCCCATGAGCTCGGGGGCGCCGGGGCGCGAGGCGGTCACCGGGCGGGTCTGCTGCAGGCGGCGGCGCACGTCCTCGGCGCTCATGCCCACGATCGGCGCGAGGCGGATGGCGAGCGAGCCCACGTCGACGCGGCGGTGCGAGCGCCCCTGCTCGCGGGCGAGCTGCCGGGGGCTGACCACCAGGGCCTGCGACGGCACGCTCACCGCGAGGGGCCGGTGGTGCCGGTCGAAGATGGTCCCGCGGCGCGGCGCGAGGCGCAGCGTGGGCGAGTACTGCCGGGCGCAGTCGGCCTCCAGCGCGTCGTGGCGCTCGACCTGGAGACCCCACGCGGCGGTCACGAGGCGGCTCGCCCCGAGGGCCATCAGGGTCACCAGCATCCCGATGCGCAGGCGCATCCATCGGGCGCGTCGCGGTTCGAGGTTCTTCATCGCGGCCTCCCGCTGGCGCGGCCGGGGCGCAGCGAGCCGCCCACGATCAGGGTCGTCACCTGGTCGGGCTCGACCATCCCGCGCTCCGCCCGGCCGACCGCCATCAGCAGCCCGGGCGCCCGCTGCGCGCCGAGCTCGAGGCGGTACTGGTTGATCTGGCTCCGCAGCCGCGCCGACTCCGCGCGGGCGCGCTCGGCCTCGTAGCCGAGGGCGACGTTCTGGTTGCGCAGCGCGAGGTGCACCACGAAGGCCGACCCCGCCGACAGGATCACCATCCCATACAGGACCACGAAGCGGATCGTGCTCACGGCTCTCCCTCCCCCGCGCGCCGCACGGCCACGCGCATCTTGGCGCTGCGCGACCGCGGGTTGCGCTCCCCCTCGGCCTCGTCGGGCTCGACGGGCTTCTTGGTCACCACCTGCCACGCGGGCTCGTCGCGCAGCGTGTGCTTCACGATGCGGTCCTCCAGCGAGTGGAACGAGATCACCACCACGCGCCCGCCCTCCTTCACCAGCCCGGGCAGCGCCGCCAGGAGCCGCTCCAGCTCGCCGAGCTCGTCGTTTACCGCGATGCGTAAAGCCTGGAAGGTGCGGGTCGCGGTGTCGGGCTTGCCGTAGCGCGGCCAGCCGAGCACCCGGTGCACCGCGTCGGCGAGGTGCTTCGTGGTCTCCATGGCGCCCTCGTCGATGGCCCGCTTGATCGAGCGCGCGATGGGCCGCGACGCCCGCTCCTCGCCGTACTCGTAGATCACGTCCGCGAGGGCGTCGTCCTTCAGCCGCCGCACGAGCTCGTACGCCGTCTCGTCGACGTCGTCGCCCATGCGCATGTCGAGCGGCCCCTCGTGCCGGAAGCTCATCCCCCGCTCCGGGTCGTCGAGCTGCGGCGAGCTCACCCCGAGGTCGGCGATGACCCCGTCGACGGTGCGCCCCGCGAGGGCCTCCGCCGCCCGGGAGAAGGGCAGCTGGTGCAGCTCCACCCGGTCGCCGAACTCCGCCAGCGCCTCGCGCACCGCACCCAGCGCGGCCGGGTCGCGGTCGAGGGCGATCACCCGCCCGTCGGGCGCAGAGCGCTCCAGGATCCCGCGCGTGTGCCCGCCCCGCCCGAGGGTGCAGTCGAGGTACAGCCCCCCCGCGCGCGGCATCAGCGCGTCGCAGGCTACGTCCAGCAGCACGGTCTCGTGGGGTCGGTCGCTCATCCGGGGAGGAGACTCACCGCATACCCCGAGCGCCCCGGTCAACCTTTCGACAGGTTGCCGATCCGTTGCCCGGCGCGCGCGACGCGACCAGAATCACCTCCAGCCGTGAGCGCCGACGCCGACCCCATCGAGACCGCCTGGAGCGCCCTGCTCGCCGAGTGGGAGAGCCCCGAGCGCCACAAGGCCTTCGTCGCCCTCGCCGCCTCGCTCGGCCGCCTGCCCGACGCCGCGCGCCACTACCGCGAGTGCGGCGCCGACCCGGCCCGCGCCGAGCGCGCGAAGCAGGGCATCGACGCCGTCCTCCGGGTGGCCTACCTCGCGCTGGCGCCGCTCCCCCGGCGCGAGCACGAGATCACCCGCAAGGCCCGCGCGTGGCTCCTGCCGATGAGCGTGGCGATGGTGCTGGTGGTCTTCACCCTCATGGCCGCACAGGCGCTGCACCAGCCGTCGCTGGCGTCGCCGTGGGTGCTCGGCGCCGAGGTGCTCGGCGCCCTGGTGGTGCCGTGGCAGAAGCTCTTCGCGCGCGACGAATGAGCGGCGAGTTCGAGCGCATCGCGCGCCTGAGAGACCTCTTCGGCCCCCTCCCCCCGCCCGACCTCGGCATCGGCGACGACTGCGCGGTCCTCCACGACCCGCGTCCCCTGGTGATCACCGTCGACAGCGCCGTCGAGGGCGTTCACTTCGACCGCCGCTGGCTCTCCTCCGCTGACATCGCCGCCCGCGCCGTGGAGGCCGCCGTCAGCGACCTCGCCGCGATGGGCGCCGCGCCGGGCGAGCTCCTCCTCGCGTGGTCGCTGCCCCGCGAGAGCCCCGACGAGCTCGTGACCGACCTCGCCCAGGGCGTGCTCCGGGTCACCCGGCGCCTCGGGATGCGCGTGGCCGGCGGCAACCTCACCGCCTCGCCCGTGCTCTCGCTCACCACCACCGCCCTGGGCCGCGCCGTAGGCCCCTGCCTCCGCCGGGACGGCGCGCGGGTCGGGGACCTCCTCGCGGTCACCGGCCACCCCGGCGCGGCCGCGGTCGGTCTCCGCGCGCTGCTTGCCGCCAGGGACCACGAACCCGCTTTTACGGACTTCGTAAACCGCTGGCGCGCCCCCGCGGCGCGGATCGCCGAGGGCCTCGCGCTGATCGGCCGCGCCCACGCCGCCATCGACCTCTCCGACGGCCTCGCGCAGGACGGGTCCCACATGGCCGCCGCCTCGAGCTGCGCGCTGGTCCTCGACGCCGACCGCCTGCCGTGGCTCCCCGGCCAGCGCGAGGCCGCGCGCGCCCTGGGCCTCGACCCGGTCGAGCTCGCGCTCCACGGCGGCGAGGACTACGAGCTGCTCGCCACCGGCCCCGCCGGGGCCTTCGACGCGGGCTGGACGATCATCGGCGAGGTGCGCGCGGGCGACGGGGTGCAGCTACGCCGCGGCGGTCTCACCGCGCCCGTCGAACACCGCGGCTGGGATCACTTCGCTAGCGGTCGGGGCACGCGAGGCTGAAGCGCTTGAGGGTCTTGATGACCTCGCGGCGCGGGAGCCCGAGGGCCCGGCCGATCTCGGCGATGTTGCCGTTGAGCCGCTTGTGGGTCTGCTCGACGTGGTCGCGCTCGAAGAACTCCACCAGACGGTCGCGGGCGACCGCCGGGGGCGGCGGCTTCGGGCGGGCGTTGAGCGGCATCACCAGCGCGGCGCGGGCGCGGGCGAGGCCCGACTTGGGGAGCTGCAACGGCGGCGCGTCGACCTGGAGCGCCTTGCCGATGAGCTGCCGCAGCTCGCGCACGTTGCCGGGGTAGTCGCGGGCGAGCAGCCGGTCGAAATCGTGGTTTTCGAAATCGAGCTCGGCGCCGCAGACCTCGCGCGCGAACTGCCGCACGAGCAGGGGGATGTCCTCGGCGCGGGCCCGCAGCGGCGGCACCACGATGCGCACCGCGGCGGCGTGCGGGACGAGCTCCTTGCGGAAGCGCCCCTCGGCCCCTTCGCGCCGGATGTCGATGTTGGAGGTGGCGATGATGCGCGCGTCGAGCACGCCCTCCTCGCGACGCTCGTAGAGGGAGAGCAGCGCGGTCTGCTCGGCGGGGGTGGCCTTGTCGATGCGGTCGACGAGCAGGGTATAGGTGTCGGTGCGCTGCGCCAGGCTGGAGAGGGTGGGGCGCTCGTGCGAGGGGAGCCGGAAGTCGATGGACGCCATCGGCGACGCGGCGAAGCGCGAGCTCGCGTGGATGGCCCGCGCGATGAGGCTGCGCCCGGTGCCCGACTCGCCCTCGAGCACGACCGGGGCGTCGGAGGGCGCCACCCGCTCGAGGAGCGCGAAGACCGTGCGCATCGAGAGCGACTGGCCGAGCACGGGGCCGAAGCTGGTGCGCTCGCTCGGGGTGACCGGCACGGGGATGTCGCCGGACAGGAGCTGCAGGGTGCTGCGCCCGAGGCTCACCTCGGTGCCCATGGGGAACACGCTCTGCTGCACCTTGATGGAGCCGACGAAGGTGCCGCCGTCGCTGCCGAGGTCGCGCACCCGGATGCCGCCGGCCACGAGGGCGATCTCCAGGTGGTACTTGCCGACCTGCGGGTCGCGCAGGATGAGGTCGTTGTCGGAGTGCGTACCGACGAGCAGCGTGCCCGCTTCGAGCAGGGCCTCTCGGCCGCGGTCAGGCCCGCTGGTGACCCGCACCCGCACCCGGCGCACGAGCAGCGCGCCGCTCGCGTCGGTCATCAGGATTCCTGTGAGCGGGGCGAAGCGCAGGGGGTTGGTGGCCCGCACCCGGCCCGCGGCCTTGACCTGCGGGTCAGGATCGAGCAGCTCAGCGCCCTCCTGCGGGATCACCTTCACGTCACACCCACCATCACCGCCACGGTTCAACGCACTCTCTCCACCTCAGGACCCGAGGGCAGAGTCACTCTCCACGCTGGAGTCTCCACCCGCGTTTGAAGCGGCACGAGCCCAAGCATAGCGACGACAACTGGGGAAGGCCATCCAAAGATTTGCTGCGCGGTCCGACGGAGATTTTTGTCGTCTTCGCGGGCGCGCCGCGGAGCGGGACGATTGCGATTGACAAGCTCCGTCGGCCTCTCCCAAGTCGCCGCGGGCCGCGGGTGCGGCGCCACCGATGGGAGTCTCACCGCCGATGCCGCACGACGATCCGGGCCCGACCCACGCTGACCACGCCGCGACCGGCGACGACCCCGGGCCCTGGCAGGCGCCGCCGGCGCTCGGCCACGGCGCGGGGGTGGGGCGGGTGCTGCACCTCGACGCCTTCGCGGGCATCGCGGGCGACATGATGGTGGCCGCGCTGCTCGACCTGGGCGTGCCCACCGAGGCGATCACCGGCGCCCTCGACGTGCTGCCGGTGCACGGCTACGAGCTCGCGCTGGCGCACCGCACCGACCACGGCGTGGTGGCGACGCGCTTCCTGGTGACGGTCACCGACCCGCAGCCGCACCGCACCTACCGGGACATCCGCGCGATGCTCGCCGACGCGGCCCTCCCGCCCGGCGTGCGCGACCGCGCGCTGGCCACCTTCGCAGCGCTCGCCCGCGCCGAGGGGCGGGTGCACCGCATGGACCCCGAGGAGGTGCACTTCCACGAGGTGGGCGCCGTCGACGCGATCGTCGACGTGGTGGCCGCGTGCGCGGGACTCGACTGGCTCGGGGCGCGGGTCAACGCCGGGCCGCTGCCGATATCCCGGGGCTTCGTTCGGGCCGAGCACGGGGTGCTGCCGGTGCCCGCGCCCGCGGTGCTGGAGGTCCTCGCCGGGGTGCCCACGGTGGGCGCGGCGCTGCAGGGCGAGATGGTCACCCCCACCGGCGCCAGCCTGGTGCGCGCCAACGCGACGACCTTCGAGCCGTGGCCCGCGATGTCCCCGGTGGTCACGGGCTTCGGCGCGGGCACGAGGCGCTGGCCCGACCGGCCCAACCTCCTGCGCGTGGTGCTGGGCGACCCCACCGCGGAGCGCGCGGACGAGGGCGCGCGCGCCGCGGCGACCCACCACGAGCTGCGCTGCAACCTCGACGACCTGAGCGCCGAGCTCGTGGCGGTGCTCACCGAGCGCCTGCTGCGCGACGGGGCCCTCGACGTCTGGACGACGCCCGTCGGGATGAAGAAGGGGCGGCCCGGGGTGATGGTGACCGCCCTCGTGCGCGCGGCCGACCGGGAGCGCGTGGCGGCGGCGATGCTGGCCGAGAGCGGCTCGCTGGGCGTGCGCTGGAGCCCCGTCGAGCGCAGCGAGCGGCCGCGGGAGGCCGTGACGGTGGAGACGGCGTACGGCCCGGTGCCGGTGAAGGTGGCGCGGGGCGACGGGCTTCCGGCGCAGGCGCACCCCGAGCTGGAGGCCTGCCGCACCATCGCGGCGGAGCGCGGGGTGCCCGCCAGGGTGGTGGTCGCCGCGGCGCTCGGCGCCTGGTGGGCGCAGGCCCGGTAAGCCCCAAGTTTGCTCACGGAGACGCGGGCAGGCTAGCGTCAGGGCCGCGATGCCCGCCGTCACGCCCCGGATCGTGATCACCCTCGACGACCCGCAGCTCCGGGCGACGGTCCACGGCTCGCTGGCGGCGGTCGGCTGGCCGCTGGTCGACGCCGACGAGGCGCGCCCCGACGACCTGGTGCACGTCATCGACGCCGCCGCGCTCGCGGCCCATCAGCACCGTGGCGCGCCGCTGCTCGCCCTGAGCCCGGACGAGGACACGGTCGCGCAGGCCTTCGCGCTGGGCGCCGACGACGTGCTGCGGGTGCCCTTCGACGCGGGCGAGCTCGGGGCCCGGGTCGCCCGGCTGCGACGGCGCCGCGAGCGCGACCTCGACCTGCAGCGCCACGCCCGGGACGCCCGGGTGCTCCTCGAGCTCACGCAGGCCCTCACGCTCACCACCGACGCGAGGGAGATCCTCCGCATGGTGGTGCGGCGCCTCGGGGACGTGGCGGCGGTCGAGCGCTGCTCGGTGGTGCTCGCGCGCGACGATTACCAGCACGGGTATGTCGTCGCGAGCAACGACGTGCCCGGCGAGATCGACCGGCCCATCGAGCTGGGGCGCTACCCGGAGATCCAGGAGGTGCTCACCTCCCGGCGGCCGCTGCTCATCGACGACGCCCCCACGCACCCGCTGCTCGACGCCGTGCGCGAGCTGGTGAGCGGCACCCGCTTCCCCTTCCTGGCCCTCTTCCCCATCGCGCTCGAGCACCGGGCCTTCGGGGTGCTCTTCCTGCGCGCCAGCGAGGAGCGCGGCCGCCTCGACGAGCGCGAGCAGGCCCTCTGCGAGACCGTCGCCAACGCCACCGCGGCGGCGCTGCGCAACGCGCGCGAGATCCAGCAGCTGCGGGAGGAGCGCCTCGCGGTGAGCCACGCCCGCCTCGCGGCCGAGCGCCGGCTGGAGGTGCTGGAGCCCTACGCCGACCTCTTCCTCTCCTCGGCCGACGGGATGGTGGTGGTCGACCTCGAGGGGCGCCCGCTCTACTCCAACCCCCGGGTGACGGAGATCTCCGGGTACAGCGCCGCCGAGGTGCGCGCGCTCAAGATGGGCGACGTGGTGGTGCCCGAAGACCGCCCGCGGCTGCGCGCGCTGCGCGACGCCTTCGGGCGGCAGGAGTACCCGTCGAAGTTCGACCTGCGCGTGCGCCGCCGCGACGGCGAGGTGCGCACCCTCTCGCTCTCCACCTCCGCGGCCATGCGCGACGAGAACGCCGTGCTCGTCACGGTCCGCGACGTCACCGCCGAGCGCTCCACCGCCGCCGAGCTCGCGCGCACGCAGCGCTTCCTCACCTCGCTCATCGAGAGCTCGCCGGACGCCATCGTGGCCGCGGCCAACTCCGGCGCCGTGCTTCTGCTCAACTCCGCCGCCGAGCGCATCCTCGGGTGGCGCCGGGCCGACCTCGCGGCCGACGCCGTCATCGACGGGTTCTTCCGCGAGGGGCACTTCCAGGAGTACGCCCGGCGGGTGCACGGCACCGCCGAGGGGCGCATCGAGGGCGCCCGCAGCGAGGTGATCGCGCGGGACGGCGAGGTCATCCCGGTGCTGCTCTCCGCCGCCACGCTGCACGCCGAGGGCCCCGGCGCGGGCATCGTGGTGATCTTCTCCGACCAGCGCGAGCGCCTGCGCATCGAGGAGCGCCTCGCGAGGGTGCAGTCCGAGCTCGGGCGCACCGAGCAGCAGTCGATGATCGCGGAGCTCTCCGGGGCCGCGGCGCACGAGCTCAACCAGCCGCTCACGGCCATCCAGGGCCACGCCGAGCTCATCAAGCGGCGCGCGGGCGAAGACGCCGCCATGACCCGCAGCGCGGAGGTCATCCTCCGGGAGGCGGGGCGCATGGCGGACATCGTCCGTCGGCTGGGCCAGGTCTCGCGCTTCGAGACCAAGCACTACGTGGGCAGCGCGAAGATCCTCGACCTCGAGCGCTCGGCCCCGGAGAGCGGTCGGCCGCCGTCGACGGAGTGATCCCTTGCCCGCGGGCGCCGCTCGCTGTACGACTGCGCGGCTTTAGACCGTATGGGCCCCCGCAGCGTGAGGGGGGTATCCGCGCTTGAGGAGACCGAACAATGGCACGAGTAACCGTTGAAGACTGCCTGGACAACGAGGACAACCGCTTCGCGCTGGTGATCCTCGCCTCCAACCGCACCCGCCAGATCATGAAGGGCGCGAAGGTCCAGCTCGAGTCGCACAAGTACAAGAACAAGCCGGCCGTGCTCGCGCTGCGCGAGATCGCCGCGGGCCGCGTGCGCTACGATCGCCCGTCGCGCGAGGCCGTCGACACGTACATCGAAGAGCTCAAGCAGCGCTTCGGCTGATCGGCCTTCTGGGCGGCGTAGCGCCGCACCAGGGTCTTGGTCACGTCGCCCAGCGACGACGCCTCCGCCAGCACCTCCACGAAGTCCTCGAACCTCTCCCCCAGCTCGACGAGCACGACCGGGGCCTCGGTGCCCACCCGCTGCGCCTCCGCCGCCGCCCCGCGGTAGGCGAAGCGCCCCACCTCCGTGAAGTACCCGACCTCGTCGGGCGCCGCGAAGAGCCCCGACCGGGCCAGCGCCGCGTCCCCGGTGGCGCAGAGCGCGTGCATCCGGACGCCGTCGCCGGAGTCCATGGCCTCGTCGAGCATCCACACGAGCGGGCGCTCGAGCAGCGCGGCGCCGTCGGTGCCCGCGCAGGCCACCAGCAGGTCGGTCACATACTCGGTGGTCTCGGCCCCGGCCCCTACCCCCCGGCGACGCATCGCCTCGAGCACCATTCCCTGGAAGAACCCCCGCAGGTCTGCGCACGCCTCGATCGCCATCCAGTGTTCTCCTTCGCTGGGCCGCGCGACCCACCCGGTGAACCCGTCGGAGACGGGCGGCGATCGCTCGGCGGATACCTCCCGAGTATGGGCCCCGTCATCCGGACCCCGCACGATTCTGTCGCGCGCCGTCACGGCCCCCGGTGGCCCCCGTGAATACCCTCCAGGGCGCCCGCGCAGCGCTGGCACTCACATCCCCCGAGTGCTGATCCAGCGGAATCGTTCATGTTCGGGGCGATGAGATGATGCGCGGGGAGACCCTTGACACCCCCGGATCGGAGCCTATGTTGCGCGCCGCTCCTGGCAGTCGAAGCCGGTGAGTGCCAGAAATCGTCCCTGCCTTCGGGTGGGCGGGCGCTGGCACCGCTCCGCCCTTCGAAGGTCCAGGGGAAAGAGCTTCGGCCCGGCAGCGCTAGCGCGCCGAGGTCGGTAGATCAACTCCGCTCACACCAACCCAAAGATCGAAGGAGAAAACACATCATGAAGATCCGTCCACTGCAGGACCGCATCCTGGTCAAGCGCCTCGAGGCCGAGATGAAGACCAAGGGCGGGATCATCATCCCCGACTCCGCCAAGGAGAAGCCCATCGAGGGCCAGGTCATCGCGGTCGGCGCGGGCAAGGTCGGCGACGACGGCAAGCTCCGCCCCGTCGAGGTCAAGGCCGGCGACAAGATCCTGTTCGGCAAGTACTCGGGCACCGAGGTGAAGATCGACGACGTCGAGCACCTGATCATCCGCGAGGAAGACGTCCTCGGCGTGATCACCACCGACTGATCCGTCTCTTCGCGCTTCAAGACTTCTAGAAAACCTCACAAGGAGAATCCAAAGATGGCCGCCAAGGAAATCGTCTACACCGAAACCGCCCGCAAGCTCGTGCTCCAGGGCGTCGACGCCCTCGCCAACGCCGTCAAGGTCACGCTCGGCCCCAAGGGCCGCAACGTCGTGATCGAGAAGTCCTTCGGGTCGCCCGTGGTGACCAAGGACGGCGTCACCGTCGCCAAGGAGATCGAGCTCGAGAACCGCTTCGAGAACATGGGCGCCCAGATGGTGCGCGAAGTGGCCTCGAAGACCTCGGACACCGCGGGCGACGGCACCACCACCGCCACCGTGCTCGCCCAGGCGATCTTCCGCGAGGGCTCGAAGCTCGTCGCCGCGGGCCACAACCCGATGGAGATCAAGCGCGGCATCGACAAGGCCGTCGAGACCATCGTCGCGGCGCTCAAGGACCTCGCCAAGAGCACCAACGACAAGAAGGAGATCACCCAGGTCGGCACCATCTCCGCCAACGGCGATGAGACCATCGGGACGCTCCTCGCGGACGCCATGGAGAAGGTCGGCAAGGAGGGTGTCATCACCGTCGAAGAGGCGAAGAGCGCGGACACCACGCTCGACGTCGTCGAGGGTATGCAGTTCGACCGCGGCTACCTCTCGCCCTACTTCGTGACCGACGCCGAGCGCATGGTCGCGTCGCTGGAAGACCCGTACATCCTCATCTCGGAGAAGAAGATCTCCAACATGAAGGACCTCCTGCCGGTGCTCGAGAGCATCGCCCGCCAGCAGAAGCCCCTGCTCATCCTCGCCGAGGACGTGGAGGGCGAGGCCCTCGCCACGCTCGTGGTCAACAAGCTCCGCGGCACCCTCCAGTGCGCCGCCGTCAAGGCCCCGGGCTTCGGCGACCGCCGCAAGGAGATGCTCAAGGACATCGCGATCCTCACCGGCGGCTCGGTCGTCGCCGAGGAGCTCGGCACCAAGCTCGAGAACGTGACCCTCTCCGACCTCGGCCGCGCCCGCCGCGTCAAGATCGACAAGGACAACACGACCATCATCGACGGCGCCGGCTCGGCCGACGCGATCAAGGCCCGCGAGAAGGAGATCCGCGGCCAGATCGAGAACACCACCTCCGACTACGACCGCGAGAAGCTCCAGGAGCGCCTCGCCAAGCTCGCCGGCGGCGTCGCCGTGATCAAGGTCGGCGCGGCCACCGAGGTCGAGATGAAGGAGAAGAAGGCCCGCGTCGAGGACGCGCTCAACGCGACCCGCGCGGCCGTCGAAGAGGGCGTCGTCCCGGGCGGCGGCGTGGCGCTCATCCGCCTGTCGGCCTCGCTCGACGCGCTCCAGCTCAACGACGAGCAGCGCTTCGGGGTGCAGATCATCCGCCGCGCCATCGAGGAGCCCCTCCGCCAGATCAGCGCCAACGCCGGCCGCGAGGGCTCGATCGTGGTCAACAAGGTCCGCGAGGGCACCGGGTCGTTCGGCTACAACGCCGCGACCGACACCTACGGCGACATGCTGGAGATGGGCGTCATCGACCCGGCCAAGGTCGTCCGCTGCGCGCTCCAGAACGCCGCCTCCGTGGCGGGCCTGATGCTCACCACCGAGGCGCTCGTCGCCGAGCGGCCGAAGAACCAGAAGGAGTCGGGCGGTGGCGGCGGCCACGGCGGCCACGACCACGGCGGCGGGATGGACTTCTGATCGAAGTCGGCCTGCTTCCAGACCTGAACAACCCATAAGGTCTCGCACGACGCCCTCGGCCCCGGACTCACCTCCGGCGCCGGGGGCGTCGGCGTTGTGGCGTTGTTGTGCCCGACCCGACCGTTGATCTACGGTCCGGGTCTCCTCCTATGCGTCTGCATCATCTCGCCCTGGTCGCCGCGGTGGGCGCCGCGGCCTGCGAGGGCACCGCGCCCCCGCGTCCCGCCACCCGCACCATCGCCAGCGCGCGCCGCGGCACCCGAGCGGGTCGCCGGGGAGGCAACGCCGCCGCCTCGCCGCCGCCGGTCGACTCCGTCGCCCGCTGCGGGGAGGAGACCTTCGCCACCCTCGCGCGCTACCGCGCCGGGCGCACGGTGCACTTCGGCCCGCTCTGCACCGACGTCTACCGCGGGCGCTTCTCCGCGGTGATGGCCACCGGCACCGCCGAGGAGGCCACCGACGTCTGGGTGCTCTTCCACGACCCGCGCGGCGACGAGGTCCACCGCGTGCGCCGCTGGCCCGTCGGGGCCCACATCGCCTTCGGGCGCATCGTGCAGGGCTGGGTCTACCTCGTGGGGCGCAGCACCGCGACCGAGGACATGCCCGCCAACACCACCGTCCTCTCGATCTTCCCGCTGCCCCGCCCCGGGGGCGCCGCGCCCGAGGTCGGACTGCTCTCCCCGCTCGAAGCCGGCCTGCTGCGCGCCAGCGACGTCGACGACCTCGACCGCCGCCTCACCTTCGAGATGCCCCCCTCCGACCCCACCCCCCAGGAGGCCGAGCGCGCCGTGCAGGCCATCGCCGAGGGCGGCCCCAACGCCCTCCTCGACCGGCTCACCCCCGAGGGGGCGCCCACCCTGCGCGCCTGGCAGGTGGGGGCCTTCCAGGAGTCGGACTACGTGTCGCCGCAGGGCGATCCGACGAGCCCGCACCTCGCGCGCGCCGTCGCGCTCATCCGTCAGCTCGCGCAGTCGATGGACTGCTCCGCGGGCGACCGCTGCATCGGGCGACCCACGCAGGCCCTCGGCCAGGGGGTCACCCCCGCGCAGGTGATGCTCCTCAAGAGCGGCCAGCGCGTGGTCGTCGCGGCGCTGCTCTCCGGGGCGAGCGCGCACCCCGAGGAGGGCGGGCGCGTCACCCCTTGGGGGCCCGAGCGCGTCGACGACGCCGAAGACCGCACGCTCGCCGAGCGCCTCACGATGGACGGCGCGGTGGTGGGGCCCGTCGTGGGCGCGGCGCGCGGCGAGGAGCGCGTGGTGGCCTTCGAGGTGGGCGTCGCCAGCGGCGGGCGCGAGGTGCGCGCGTACGTGGTCACCCCGGGCCACGCGCCGCGCCCGTACATCGACCGTAGCCTCGGCGAGGTCACCGGCGACCGCACGCTGCACCTCCGGGACTACGAGCGCGACGGCGGCTTCGAGCTCATCTCCTCGGGGCAGCACCGGGACGGCACCGCGGTGGTGAGCATCGCCAGCCAGGCGGCGCCGCGCACCGTGGGCCAGCACGCGCTCACCCACCGGCTCGACATGCTGCGGGTGGCCTTCAACATGACCGAGGCCCGCGCCATCGACGGGGCGCTGCGCGGGTACCGACCCGCCCCGGCCGACCCGGAGGTGGCCTGCGCGCTGCTCGACCGGGTGGCCGCGCTCGAGCCGCGCCCCTTCCTGGCGGCGACCGGCGGAACGCTCGCGGTCATCCCCTACCGCGAGGCGGGTCAGCCGCTGCGCGGGGAGCCCCGGCGCCTAGCGCGGCGCGAGCTGGGTGACCCCCGGGCCGTGCTGGGCGCCTTCGCGGGCCAGCGGTGCGCCGACCTGCGCTGCGACTGGCCGCAGAGCCTCTGCCACCTCGCCGACGACTCCCGCCAGGGGGTGCTGTGGTTCGCCGACGGCGGCCGGCGCATCGCCGCCGTGTCGCTGCAGACGCCCTGAGCGGTCAGCGCTCGGGGGTCGGCGTCCAGCGGGGCGCGGCGATGGGGAAGGTCAACGAGGGCTCCCAGGAGGGCGCCGCGAAGGGGGCGACGCGCACCCGGCGCACGGCCTCGTCGAGGCAGGGTCCCATCGGCGGCTCGGCGAAGATGCCGCGGAGGCGCAGGTGCACCACCGCCCCGGTGGCGCCGTCGAAGCGCGGGGTGAGCGTCACCGAGCGCGCCTCGACCCCTTCGACACAGTCGGCCACGGGCCCGCGCAGGGCCCCCATCAAGCGCGACACGGTCGCCGCCCCGGGCACCGGGGCGACCGCGGGCGGGGGCCGGACAACGGGCGCGACCGCGGGCGTGCGCGGGGCGACGGGCGGAGCGGGGGTCACGCCGACGTCGGGCGAAGCGGCGGCGAGGATGCCAGCGTCGGCCGGGGCCGCGATCACCGTCGGCCGGGGGGCGCCGGCGTCGAAGGCAGGGGTCACCGGCGGGATCTCCAGCGCCGGGGACTGCGCGGCGCGGGCGCGCATGGCGGCGGTGAGGTCGTCGGAGGCGCGTGCGATGTAGAGCAGGCCGGTGGTGACGCACACCGCCGCGATCACCGTGGAGACCGCGAGGAGGCGCGCAGACTGGGCGAAGAGCTGCGCGGCGTCGGGCGCGGTGGGCGCCGGGAGGGACGACGGCGAGGAGACCCGCGCGAAGTCCGTCGGGAGGCGTCCTGGCGGGGGAAGGTGCGAGGGCGCGAGCAGACCGCCGGGGGCAGAGTTCCGGGGGGGCGTGCTGGACGGCGATCGGGGGGCGGGGGTGGCGCGGGGCGCTGGGGTGACGCGGGGCGCTGGGGTCGCGCGGGGGGCGGCCGCCACGAGCCCGGCGGGCGAGGAGACGGCCGCGGCGCGGGGGCGCCCGGGGAGTGGTGACACCTGCGTGGGCTGCTCGGCCAGGAGGATCTCCCGCCGACCCGCCGCGTCGCGGAGGGCGCTCGCGATGGGCTGGAGGTCGCGGGACGACAGGTCGATCGCGTCGCCGTCGATGGACTGCAGGGCGTCGAGGGAGAGCTCCTCGGGCTCGGCCTCGGTGCCGAGGCCCGCCGGGGGCGTCGTGGGCACCGAGGCCGGGGCCGTGGCCGTGGCCGTGGCGCGGGGCGCGCGGACCGATCCGCCGAAGGTGTGACCCGAGCGCACGGCGGCGTCGGCGGGGGTCTGCGCAGGGAGCTTCGCGAGGGTGCTCGGGGCGAGCGAGAAGCTCCCCCCCGGGAGCGTGCGCTTGGAGGAGGCGAGCTGCGGCGCCGTGGGCTCGGGCGCGACGGGGGTGACGCGGAGGTCGGGCAGCGCCGCGGCCGGAGGGATCATGGGGTCGGCGGCGAGCTCGCGCGCCTCGGGGAGCGGCGAGGCGCCCGCGCGACGGGCGTCGAGCTGCGCGAGCATCGCGCCGTAGTCGCCGTACGAAGGGGTGGGCTCGGGGTCGACGGCGATGGAGAGGTTGACCCCCAGGTCGTCGCCGTGGTCGGGGAGCTGGGCCTCGGAGCCGGGGAGCGTGAGGCGCGCGGAGACGTCGGGCTCGAGCGCGCGCAGCAGGTCGCGCGCGAAGGCCTGGACCGTGGGGTACCCCTCGCCGCGGGCCACGCCGAAGGAGCGCTCGAAGACCGCGTCGACGGCCATCCCGAGGTCGCCGCGGTGGAGCGAGATGGTCGGGAGCTGATCGCGGCGCAGGGCCACCGCGAGCTCGGCGGCGGAGAGCTCGCCGAAGGGGAGCCGCCCGGTGAGCACCTCGAAGAGCAGCGTCGCCAGGGAGAACACGTCGAGCGCCGCGGTCGGGGGAAACGCGAGCTCCTCGGGCATGAGGTAGCCCGGCTGGCCGCAGGCGAGCACGGTGCGGTCGGTGACGAAGCCCGCGGTGACCAGGGCGTGCAGGTAGCCGCACTCCTCCAGGTGCACCTCGCCCTCCTCGTCGAGCACCACCCGCTCGGGCACGAGGCCGCGGTGCAGCACCGGCGGGCTCTGCGTGTGAAGGAGCTCGAGGATGCGCGCGAGGCCCTGGAGCACCTTGGAGGCGAGCCGAGGGGAGCGGTCGGAGCCCGACGCGATGATCTCCCGCAGCGAGCTGCCCGGCCGGCGGGCGGAGATCACCACCGGGCCCGAGTCGGCCGCGTCAAAGGCGATGATGTGCGGCACGCCCGGGTGTTCGAGCAGCGAGAGCCGCTCCATCTCCAGCCCGAAGACGTGCGCCGCCCGCTCGGAGCGGGCGATCACGGCGCTGTGCGCCGCCCACACGGTGAACACCTCCCCGGGCTCACGGCCGCGCGCGAGGTACACGGCCGTCAGCCGGTCGCGGCGCAGCCGCCGGTCGACGACGCAGCGACCGAGCACCGACTCGCCCCGCTTGAGCTCCCCGGTGATGGCGGTCCCTGGCACGCTCGATCGCAACGTCAAACAACCCTCGGCGGCATCCTCGCCCATGGCACCGGGCGACCGTCAACTTCTGACCGCGGCAACATTACCTTGGATCGTAAGCCGGGCTCGTCGACCCTTCGACCCGCGCCGACGCGACGCCCACCCGCCCGGCGCCCCCGCGCCCTCCCGGGAAGCTCCGCTCCGGGCGGTCGATGCGCGCGCAGCTGCACACCCCGCCGCCGCCGCCCGCCGCCCGCACCCGGTCGGTGCCGAGCGTCGCGCGGGTCGCGGCCGCGAGGCGCACC
>JAUSAZ010000082.1 GCA_030652255.1 Myxococcales bacterium
GGGCGGTGGCGGGGGCCGCGGCGGGGCGGGCTCGGGCACCGGCGCACCGGGGGGCCCCGGCGGAACGGGCGGGCGCGGCGGCACCGGGTCGGCGGGGGCGGGCGGTCCCAGCATCGGGGTGGTGACGAAGGCCGACGGGATGATCGAGGCCACCCGGGTGACCTGGGCCGTGGGGATGGGCGGCGCGTCGGGCATGGTGCTGGGCGCGCGGGGAATGCAGGAGCAGATGTACCGGGTCCCGCGGCCCTGAGGGTGGACGGGACGGAGGGGCGTCACCTGTCCGCGGCCGCTCGTGGTCACGAAGACGCGTTGCCCCGGGCGCGCCCCGAGCGCTATGTAACGTCCCTCCCATGAACCTGCTTCGATGGACCCTGGCGGTCCTGACCACAGCCATGCTCGGGTGCAGCGACCCGCCGACCTCCACCCCCCCCGACGCCTCCCCCGACGTCGCGACCGACGCGGGCGAAGACGCCACGGCGGAAGACGGCGCGGCGGAAGACGCCGCGGCACAAGATGCACCGGCGTCGTTCAGCGAGGTGCAGGCGCTCTTCACGCGCACCTGCGCGATGCCCGCCTGCCACGGCCGCGGGCCCGACGGGGGCGGCGGATCGGGGGGCTTGTTCCTGACCGACGGCGTGACGTCGCACAGCTCGATGGTCGACCGGCCGTCCGACCAGGTCAGCTCGGTGCGCCTCGTGGTGCCGGGCGACCCCGACAACAGCTACCTCGTGATGAAGGTCGAGGGCACCATGCGCAGCCGGCTCCCGGTGCAGTGCGCGGTGTCCCCCGGGCGCAACCCCTGCGGCGTGCAGATGCCCCAGCTCGCCGCGCCCCTCACGCCGGCCGAGCGCGCGCTCATCCGCAACTGGATCCTGGCCGGCGCACCGATGATGTGAGCGCCTCGGCCCGGGGGGTGTACCCCGAGGGCGCTCACTCCCCGCCGACCACGCTCCAGCGACCGTCGCGGTACGACAGGCGCACCTCGTGGGCGCGGGCGAGCTCGGCGATGATGCCCCGCGCCGCGGGCTCGTCGAGCGCCCCGGGCCACAGCTCGAAGGCCAGCACGTGCGTCTCCCCGGTGCCGCGCGTGACGAAGTAGTCGAACATCACCCCGAGCGCGTCGGGCCGCAGCGCCTCGTCGCCCGCCACCGCGCCGCGCAGCCACAGGCAATGGAACTCCCGACAGCTCGCCGGGCGCTCGGGGTGTATCGCGCAGCCGTCGCGGCCCACGTGGTCGCACGCGCGCCGCGAGGGCTTGCGCAGCTCGGTCACGGCCATGAGGGTGCAGCACGCCGTGCAGTCGCCGCACTCCCGCGGCGCCAGGGCGCCAGGGGAGCGCAGCCGTTCGAGGCGCACCAGGGTCATGGGCGCGGCGCCGCGGTCGGAGGTGATCAGCGCTGGAGGTTCTGCGAGCCCAGCACGTTGGGGCAGATCTGGCCCGTGCGGGGGTGCAGCTGCCCGGGGTGCCGACGGCAGTAGTCTTCGTGGCGGCGCGACGGGCGGCGGGTGTCATCGGCGGCCTCGGCCGTCGCGGGGGCGGCGGGATCGGCCGCCGTGGGGGCCACGACCGGAGGCGGCGCCGCGGGGTCGTTGCCCGCGGTCGGCGCCACGGCCGGTGGGGCCGGCATCGCAGCGCCCGCGTCGGTGTCCAGCGCCGCCGTGGGCACCACCACCGCCGTGTTGGCGCTGGCGTCGGCCAGGGCGTTCTGGGCGTTTTGCAGGGCCGCGTTGGCCTGCGCCGAGGCGTCCGCCGCGTTGGCCATGGCCGCGTTGGCCGCCGCCATGGCCGCGTTGGCCTCCGCGCCCGCGTCGTACTCGGTGGGCAGCGCGATGCCGCCGCCGTCGAGGGTCACCACCGTGGTGCCGGTCGCGACGCCCGAGTCGCGGTTGCGGTCGGTGAACTTCTTGATGAGCTGACAGCCCATCAGGTTGCTGGCGATGACGAGGGCGACGAGGTGACGGCTGGGGGCGTTCATCGCGCGGACGCTACCAGCGACCGCGCGACCGCATCAAGGTACCGGCGGGCGCCGGCCGACCGCGCCCCGGGTCAGGGGCAGCGGTCGCCGGTCGGGGTCGAGCGGCACGCGCCCGAGCAGCAGTCGTTGCCGCCGATGCGGCAGCCGTTGCCGCTCGCCTGGCACTGGCAGGTGCCCATGCTCGGCACGCCCGCGTCGCCGCGGTTGCAGAGCATCGCGCCGCAGCAGTCGTTGGAGTAGAAGCACGACTGCCCGCCGCGCCGGCAGACGCACGCGCCGCCGGTGCACAGCACCGAGCCCGCGCACTCCGCGCCGCTCATGCAGGGCGTCGGCGGGTCGCTCTCGACCAGCGCGGGGCCGCGCGAGCAGGTGCTCATGCCGTTCGGCTGCACGTTGCAGGCGTAGCCGCCG
This sequence comes from Myxococcales bacterium, assembly GCA_030652255.1. Taxonomy (GTDB): domain Bacteria; phylum Myxococcota_A; class Polyangia; order Polyangiales; genus SCUS01. The sequence goes on from JAUSAZ010000082.1 coordinate 2,388, forward strand.
CAGCAGCTGCCGGCGTCGGTGTTGTCGCAGCGCTCGCCCGGCGCGAGGCAGCCCGCCGTGAGGCAGCGGCCGTTGCGGCACGAGAGGCCGTCGCAGCAGCCCTCGCTCCCGGAGCAGGTCTCGAACTCCCGGCTGCACGCGCAGGTGCCCGAGGTGCCGCCATCGGGGCGCACGCACTGGGCCCCGCCGCAGCAGTCGGTGTTGGCCGTGCACACCTCGTTGCGGCGCCGGCAGGTGCAGGTGCCGCGCGTCTGCCCGGAGGGGATGTTGCAGAGCATCTGCCCGCAGCACTCGATGGAGTTGGCGCACGAGCCCATCGCCGGGTGGCAGCAGAAGGTGCCCCCGGGCTCCTGCCCGCAGGAGTAGTCGCCGCAGCACGCCGTCGCGCCCTGCGTGCAGCGCGAGGCCGGCGCGAGGCACATCCCGCCGTCACCCGTGGCGCCGTCGACCCTCGCGTCGCCCGCGCTGCCGTCGATGCGCGGCAGGTCGATGCTGATGCCGCCGCCGTCGCCCCCGCCGGTGCCGCCGTCCATGGCCATGCGCCGGCACGAGCCGCTCTGGCAGCTCAGCCCGGTGCAGCACTCGTTGCTCTCGCGGCAGCCCGCGTTCTCCGAGCGGCAGGCGCAGCGCCCGCTCGTGCAGGACATGTAGCCGCAGCAGTCGATGTCCCGGGTGCACCCCTCGCCCTGCTGCACGCAGCAGAAGGTCGACGTGATCTCCTGGCGGCACTGCGACGGCGAGCAGCACGCGGTGCCGGTGCCGGGCGTACACACCGAGCCCGGCGTCGCGCACATCGAGCACACGCCGCTGTTGCACGTGAGGCCCATGCAGCAGTCGCCCGTGGCGGAGCAGCTCTGGCCCCGCGCGCGGCACTGGCACATGCCGCCCACGCAGGTGGCGTCGCCGCAGCAGTCCGAGCTCGCCGCGCAGCGCTGGCCCGCGGGCGAGCAGGCGCAGCGGCCGCCGGTGCACGCGAGCCCGTTGCAGCAGTCGCCCGCGCCGGTGCAGGCCGAGCCCGCGGCGCTGCAGCAGCTGCCCGAGGTGCCCGTGCCGGTGCAGCTGAGCGAGCCGCAGCAGCGCGCCCCGCCGGTCATGCACGACGCGCCGGCCATCACGCAGGGGTCGCTCATCGGGCGGCACTGGCCGCTCTGGCAGGTGAGCCCGGAGGTGCAGTCCGAGTCGCGGGAGCAGTCCCCGCCGGTCATGTTGCGGGCGCAGCGCCCCGAGCGGCACGAGAGCGAGCCGCAGCAGTCGGTGTCGCGGCCGCACGCGCCGGCCTCCGCGCGGCAGCAGCGGTCGGAGCCGTGCGCCTCGCCGCAGGTGGTGCCGCTGGCGCACGCGGGCATTCCCCCCGGGGTGCACGCCGAGCCCGGCGGGAGCGGCGTCGTGCCGTCGGTGCACGCCGAGCCCGAGCAGGTGAGCCCGGTGCAGCAGGCCGCGCCGCCCGACGAGCACGCCGAGCCGGCCGAGCCGCAGCGCTCGCAGGTGCCGCCCACGCAGGAGAGCGAGGGGTTGGTGCAGCGGTCCATGGCGCAGCAGCGCTGGCCGTCGCCGCCGCAGACCGGCGTCGGGCTCGCGCCGCAGCGCCGGGTCATCGTGTTGCAGGTGAAGCCCGGGTCACACGCCGCGGTGCCGCAGCACGCCTGGCCGTCGCCGCCGCAGGCCATCATCCCCATGCCCGGCTGGCACGTGCCCGAGGTGCAGGTGAGCCCGCTGTTGCACGCCGAGGTGCCGCAGCACGGCTCGCTGTCGCCGCCGCACGCGCCGCCCGGCCCGCCGCCCGCGTCGACCCCGGGGATCACCACGCCGCCATCGGCGCCCGGCATGGGCGCCGCGTTGCAGGTGCCGCTCGAGCACACCGCGCCGAGGTTGCACGCCGCCGAGCCGCAGCAGGGCTGGCCGATGGCGCCGCAGGCCCCCGGGGTGCCGCCGCCGGGGGTCATGCCCCCGCCGCCGCCGGGCATCGACGCCGAGCAGCTGCCGCCGATGCACGAGAGCCCGCTGTTGCACGCCGTGCCGCCGCAGCAGGTCTCGCCGTCGCCGCCGCACGCGCCCCCGCCGCCGCCCGTGGGCATCGCGCAGCGCGCGCTGGTGCAGATGAGCCCGCCGTTGCACGCCGTGCCGCCGCAGCAGGCCTCGCCGTCGTTGCCGCAGGGGGTCATCCCGACGGCCATGCCGCAGGTGCCGGCGTTGCACGCCAGGCCCGGGTTGCAGGCCGTGCCGCAGCACATCTGGCCGTCGCCGCCGCACGCCGCCGGGGCCGGGTTGCACACCCCGCCGCCGTCGCAGGTGAGCCCGGCGTTGCACGAGCTGCCGCTGCAGCAGGGCTGGAGCCGGTCGCCGCAGGCCGCGGGCATCTGGCAGGTGTCCGTGATGCACGCGAGGGTGCCGGTGCAGGTGGAGCCCGCGCAGCACGCCTGGCCCGCGCCGCCGCAGGTGCCGCAGGTGCCGGCGTTGCAGCTGAAGCCCGCCTGGCAGACGTCGCCCGCGCAGCAGGGCTGGGCCATCGCGCCGCACGACGCCGCCGCGGCCATGCAGGTGCCGCCCGCGCAGGTGGTGCCCTCGCAGCAGTCGGCGCTGGTGTCGCAGCGGTCGCCCATGGCGTGGCAGCAGCGGCCCATGGCGCACTGCATCCCGTCGCAGCACTCGCCCGCCGCCGTGCACGCCGCGGCGGGCAGCGAACAGCACGCCCCCTCGCGGCAGTCGAGGCCGCGCTCGCAGGCGGTGCCGCCGCAGCAGCGCTGGCTGGCCTGGCCACAACGGCCGGGCTCCGGGGGGGAGTCGAGGTTGGGGCCGTCGAGGTCCTTGGCGAAGTCGTCGATGAAGACCGTGTCGTCGACGGGCGTCATCGCGTCCATCTCGGCGACCTGGCCGCCGGCGCAGGCCGAGAGGCTCATCGCCAGCGCGAGAAGCGCGGCGGAACGAAGCAGAAGGGTACGCATGGCGGGGGGCACTCCGAGCCGGAGGGTGCCCTACACCCGCGGGTCCGGTCCAGTGCGGCGCGGGTGCTGCGGTGACGTCCGCCGCGCTCCGGGCGCGCGGTTGTGTGCCAGGATCAGCGACCAAGACATGCGAGCACGAACGATGGCCCGCCGCGGCGCGCAGGCGGCGATGATCCTGGTGGGGTGCGCGATGGCGCCGGGCGAGGCGCAGGCCAACGGGCGCTTCCCCGCGGCGAACTACTTCGTGGCGGGCCCGGGCGAGCGCAACGACGTCCTGGCGCTGCGCACCACCTTCGGGCTGGTGCTGTCGCGCGACGGCGGGCGCGAGTGGGGCTGGATCTGCGAGGAGGCCTACGAGGCCGTCGGGGCGAGCGACCCGTCGCTCTCCATCGGGCCCGACGGCAACCTGGTGATCGCGACCTTCATGGGCCTCTGGGGCAGCGATGGAGCCTACTGCCGCTGGGCCCGCCCGCCCGGGGCGCCCGCCCGCGGCTACGCCGACGTCACCAACACCTTCGACGGGCGCACGATGGTCGCGCTGGCGGGGCCCAACGGCGACGACACCCTGGTGCTCTCCTCCGACGGCGGCCGAAGCTGGACCGCCGGGGCGCGCATCCCCACGGGGTATTTCTCCGAGACCGCGGACGTGGCGCCCAACGACCCGATGCGGGTCTACGTGACGGCGTACGAGCGCGGCGGGCTCCCGGTGATGCTGCGCAGCGACGACGGCGGGCGCACCCTGCGCGAGACCACGCGCGACTTCTCCGACGCGCAGGGGGTCTACCTCGCGGGGGTCGACCCGCGGCGGCCCGACGTGCTGTACGTGCGCGCCTCCCGGGGCCTCGGCACGCTGCTGCTCAAGAGCGAAGACGGCGGCCGCTCGCTGCGGGTCGTCACGGAGACCGCCGCCGAGATGGTGGGCTTCGCCCTCTCGGACGACGGCGACACCGTGTGGATCGCCAGCACCAGCCGCGCGGAGGGCATCCGCCGCTCGGTGCGCGGCGGCCCCTTCACGCGCGTCGGCGGCGACGTCGGGGTGAAGTGCCTGCGCTACCACGCCGGGCTGCTCTTCGTGTGCGCCGACGAGGTGACCGACGGCTACGCGCTCGGCTGCTCCCGCGACGGCGGCGAGCACATCGACCCGCTGCTCTCGCTGCGCAGGCTCACGGGCGCGCCCGCGGTGTGCGGCGACAGCACGCCGGTGGGGTCGGTCTGCGCGCCCACCTGGCCGACGGTCTCCGCGCCGCTCCTGAGCATCGACGCGAGCGCGCCGCGCGACCCGGTGTTCCACGACGCGAGCACGGTCGACGACCGGCCGGTGGTGGTGCGCGACGACGGACCCACCGCGCTCGACGCGGGCATCGGGCGCGACGCGGCGGCCGACGACCTCGGGCGCGCCGACGTGCGCGACGCGGGGCCGTCCCTCGACGCGGGCATCGTCGACGCCCCCGCGGCGGCCGACGCGGGCGCCGCCCCCCCCGCGGACGGCTGCGACTGTCGGGTCGGGCGCGCGGCGCAGCACCACGGCGGCGCGGGAAGATGGCTCGCGCTCGCGGCCCTGGGCCTGACCGTCGCAGTACGGCGGAGGCGGCGCAGGTTGCCGTCACCGCCGCGGGGTTGGTAGACCTCGCGCCCCCCCCTATGCGCGCAACGTCCGGTTGGATCTCTGGTCTCGTCGCCCTCGTCCTCGGGCTGCCTGCGTGCATCGACGAGCGCCCGTCGGGCTACGACGCCGGGGTGATACACCCCGAGCGCCCGCCGCTCGACCGCGTGCCCGGCGAGACCTACTTCTGCGACCTCCCGGCGCCCGACGTCACGCGCGCCGGCCTCCCCTACGGCTTCTGCATCCGCCGCTTCGCGGGCATCGCCGCGCCTCGGGTGCTCGCCTTCGCGCCCAACGGCGACCTGTTCGTCTCCTCGCCGGGGCTGCGCACCCCCGGGCTCGCGCCGCCCGGCACCGGGCAGATCGCCGTGCTCACCGACGACAACCGCGACGGCGTGGCGGAGATCACGGAGTTCGCCGGGGGGCTGCCCGACGTGCACGGGCTGCTCTTCACCGAAGGCTGGCTCTACTACACCCGCAACACCGGGGTGTTCCGGGTGCCGTACGTCACCGGCCAGCGGCGCATCGGCCCGACCGCCCCCGAGCAGGTCGTCGCGCTCGTGGGCCTCTCGCTCGCCCCCCGCTGGACGCACACCCTCGCCCGCTCCGCCGACGGGACCATCTACGTCTCGCAGGGCCAGTACCAGAGCTACACCTGCCCGGCCACGCCCCGCGAGGGGGCGGTGTTCCGGCTGCAGCCCGGGAGCCTCACGCCCGTGCTGGTGGCTTCGGGCTTCCGCAACCCGCTCTACCTGCGCTGCGACCCTGCGGGCGTCGAGTGCTACGCCGCCGAGCTCTCGGACGACTCGTGGCACCCGACCACCGGCGTCCAGGGGCGCGAGAAGCTGGTGCGCCTCGGGGCCGGCGGCGACTACGGCTACCCCTGCTGCGCCGGCCCCAACGACCTCGCGCCGCCGGGGCGCGGCCGCAGCGCCAACTGCGCGGCCGTGGCCGCCGAGCTCACGGCGTGGCCGCTCCACGACACGCCCTTCGGCATCGACTTCGAGCGCGGGCGATGGCCCGAGCCGTGGCGCAACGGGTTCTTCGTGGGCCTCCACGGCGCCTTCGAGACCTGGGAGAACACCAAGCTCATCTACAGCCCGCTCGACGCCAACGGCCGCCCGTCGGGCCAGTGGCGGGACTTCGTCACGGGCTGGGGGCGCAACCCCCAGGGCATCGTCGGGCGCGTCACCGACGTCACCTTCGCGGCCGACGGGCGGCTCTTCTTCAGCGACGACCAGGGCGGCGGGGTGTACTGGGTCGCGCCCGAGGGCATGGCCGTCCCGCCGCAGTGACGGCGCCCAGAAGGTCAGCGCCAGACGCGGGTGAGATCTGAGATGCGGGCGTAGACGGCGGGGCCGCGGTCGGCCGACGCGAGGTGCGCGTCGACGTGCGAGAGTGCGGTCTCCATGCGCAGCTGATACGTCGCGCTGAAGTTCGGCGGGTGGAAGCCCACCTGGAACATCGTCGGCCTCGCCACCGGCCGCCCCTCCGGCGCGTTGGCCTCGTACACCGCGACCATCGCCGGGCCGGTGATGTAGTCCACCAGGATGCCGTTGTCGGGCACCTCGAGCACCCGCATCGGCCGCGCCGGAGCGCCCTGGGTGATGTCCGTGTCCGAGGGGTGGTAGGGCTGCGAGGTGTCGGAGATGCCCGTCCAGTTGGCCTCGTTCCAGTCGTAGAGCAGGTAGCCGCGCCACGAGGCGATGCGGTCGGGGCGCATCGCGCTGGAGTCGACGGTGAAGCCCGTGGCGTCGAGCGCGCGCAGCGTGCCGAGGTCGGCGGTCCATCCGCCCGCGCGAAACGAGGTCGGCCGCCCGAGGCCGTGCTGCGCGAAGAGCTGCACCGCGTACCGAAGCTGCGCCGCCATCTCGTCGACGGTGTACGCCGCCAGCACGGTGACGTACCCGGTGGTGTCGTTGGGCGCGTAGGCGGGCTGCACGCGGCACGGCACGCCCGCCGCCGTCACGAAGTGGCACCAGCCGTGGATGTGCACCCCGAGCTCGTCGCCGTGCTGGTCGCGCTGGGCCTTCACCCAGGCCTCGATCTGGGCCTCGCGGGTGTCGCCCACCTCCGGGTCGGTGTAGTGGTAGGGCGCGAAGAAGTGCGAGTACACGAGCCCCGGGTGGTGCTCTCGCAGCTGCTCGATGCGCCGCAGGTAGCTGTCGGTGAGCCGCGTGTCGTCCCAGTCGGTGGACACCACCACGTAGACGGCGAAGCTCACCTGCAACGGTCGCGTGGCCACCGCGGAGGAGGCGCCCGCCGCGACGCGCACGGCGTGGGCGCCCGGGGCGAGGTCGGCCACCGGGAGCGTCGCGCTCCATGATCCGTCGGGCGCGCGGAGGGCGGCGCGCGCGGGCCCGTCGTCGACGGCGGCGCGGACCTCGGCGGCGTCGGCGGGGGCAGCGATGCGCACGGTGACCTCGCGGTCGCCGGCGGTGAGCCCGTCGGCCTTGAGGACCCAGGTGCGGGAGAGGGTCACCTGCCAGGCGGGGTCGTCGGCGCCGGGCGGGGCCGCGATGGGCGGCAGCGAGCTCGCGTCCGGGAGCGCGGCGGGCGGCGTGGCTGCACCGCCGCTACAGCCGACGAGGAGGCCGAGGGCGAGCGTCAGGGAGAGGTCTCGCATCGGGCCCGACACGTATCACGGAACAGCCCACTCCCTCCCCCGTCGAGGCCGCGCGGCAATCTGGCAGCTTCCGGGTGCAAGCCCTGCGCTTCCCCCTATACTCCGCCGCGATGCGCCCACGCTGGAACCGTCCCTGGAAGGCAGCCCTGCTGCTCGTCGCCTGCGCCCTCGCCTCGGTCATCACGGTCACCCGCCACGGTGGCCTGCTGGGCCTCGGCGGCTCCCGCGCGCTGCTCGCCCAGCCGCGCCGCGAGCGCGCCCGCGACCCCAACTTCGACCTCGCGCGCATGAGCGTGCTCCGGCACGTGCTCCTGGAGATCAACAACAACTACGTTGACCCCGGGCGCGTGCACCCGCGCGACATGCTGCTGAAGGGCCTCGACGCCATCCAGCGCAGCGTCGCCCAGGTGCTCGTCCGCCACGAGGACAACGCCCCCACGCTCACCGTGCGGGTCGACACCCACGAGCAGACCTTCGACCTCGCGGGCGTCAACGCGCCGTGGGACCTCGAGGCCCGCTGGCGCGAGATCTTCACCTTCCTCCAGACCCACCTGCGCGGCACCGAGGTCAACCTCCAGGACGTCGAGTACATCGCCGCCAACGGGATGCTCCGCACCCTCGATCCCCACTCCGTGGTGCTCACGCCCGAGCAGTTCCACGAGATGCAGATCCAGACCGGCGGCCACTTCGGCGGCCTCGGCATCGTCATCTCCATCCGCGACGGCCTCCTCACGGTCATGAACCCGATGCCCGAGACCCCCGCGTCGCGCGCGGGCCTCCACCGCTACGACCGCATCGTGAAGATCAACGAGGAGAGCACCACCAACATGTCCCTCTCCGAGGCGGTCAACCGCCTCCGCGGGCCCCAGAGCACGCCCGTGAGCATCTGGGTCACCCGCGCGGGCGCCGGCGGCTGGACCCAGCCCCGCCGCTTCGACCTCGTGCGCGCGCAGATCACCGTGCGCTCCGTCGACCACCGCCTGATGGCCAACGGCGTCGGGTACGCCCGCATCAAGAGCTTCAGCGAGACCACCGGCGAGGAGCTCACCCGCGCCCTGCGCCAGATGCGCGAGCAGGGCATGCGCTCGCTCGTCCTCGACATGCGCGGCAACCCCGGCGGGCTCCTCGAGCAGGCCGTCGCCGTGGCCGACCTCTTCCTCCAGGACGGCGCCATCGTCGTGACCGCGGGCAACCGCCGCGAGGAGCGCGAGGAGCGCGGCGCCGAGGGCCCCGGCACCGAGCCCGACTACCCCCTCGCGGTGCTCATCGACGGCGGCTCGGCCAGCGCCAGCGAGATCGTCGCGGGCGCCCTCAAGAACCACAACCGCGCGGTGATCATCGGCGGCACGTCCTTCGGCAAGGGGAGCGTGCAGACCATCCGCAACCTGCCCGACGGCGGCGCGCTCAAGATCACCATCGCGCAGTACCTCACCCCCGGCGACGTCTCCATCCAGGGCGTCGGCATCACGCCCGACATCGAGCTCATGCCCATGACGGTCGATCCCCTCGACATGGACCTCGACGCCGACAAGCTCTTCCCCCGCGAGGCCGACCTCTCGGCGCACCTCACCAACACCCGCGCCCGCGGCGGCGACCACCCCGCCGAGACCGTGCGGTACTTCTTCCCCTACGAGGAGCGCGAGCAGCTCCGGCTGCGCGGCGCCGACGACATCGCCGACGACGGCTTCCGGGAAGACTTCTCCATCCGCTTCGTGCGCGACCTGCTCGCCAACGCCCCGCGCCCCGGCCGCCGCGAGCTCATCGCCGACGCCCGCCCGCTGCTCGACCGCACCCGCGCCGAGCAGGTGGCCGGCGTCGCCCGGGCGCTCCAGGCCCTGCGCGTCGACTGGACCGAGGGCACCGACGCCGGGGGCACGCCCAACGTCGAGGTCACCATGCGCACCTCGCGGCCCGAGAACACCGCGGCGCCGGGGGAGGCCTTCGACCTCACGGTGACGGTCACCAACCGCGGCACCACGCCCCTCTTCCGGCTGCGCGCCAACACCAAGAGCGACAACCCGATGTTCGAAAACCGGGAGTTCGTCTTCGGCCGCGTCAACCCCGGCGAGACCCGCACCTGGACCTCGCCGCTCGGGCTCTGCGAGTACGAGGGCTTCCGCCCCGGCAGCAGCTCGCTCCCGGCGCCCGGCACCCGCAAGGTGTGCCTCGTGCCGCGCGCGGCCCTCTCGCGCACCGACGGCATCCGGCTGGAGTGGTCGGAGTCGCACGGGCACGTGCCCCCCGCGGAGGCCGTCGCGCCGCTGCGGGCGTCCATCCGCGGGCTCGACCGGCCGGTGTTCGCGTACGGATGGCAGTTCGCCGAGCAGCGCGGCTCGGGCAACGGCGACGGGCGCATCCAGCGCGGCGAGCGGATGACCATGTTCCTGACGCTGAAGAACGTCGGGCGCGGCCGCACCTTCGTCGCCCGCGCCAACCTCAAGAACCTCTCCGGCGCCGGGGTGCTGCTGCGCGACGCCCGCTTCGACATCAACAACATGATGCCGGGCGAGGAGCGCCGCGTGGCCTTCACCTTCGACGTGGCGCAGACCTTCCGCGAGGACGAGCTCAAGCTCGAGCTCGTGGTCGAGGACGAAGACCTCCGCGAGGTCACCTCGCAGAAGCTCCGGGTGCCCATCGCCCAGGCGGGCCCGGCGGTCACCGCCGCCACCGGGGCCTTCGTGCCCGCGGCCGCGCTCGAGCTGCGGGAGTCGCCCGCCGCCGACGCGAGGGTCATCCTCCGGGCGCCCGCGGGGACGTCGTTCCCGATCACGGCGCAGTCGGGCGAGTGGGTGCGCGTCGACGCGGGCGACGGCCGGCCCGGCTGGGCAGTCCGCGCGCTGGGCAACGGCCGCCCCGCCCCGGGGCCGCGCGTGCTCACCTTCGTGCTGCACAACTCGCCCCCGCTCATCGAGACCTCCGGGTCCGTCACCCTCGCGGTGCGCGGCCCCACGATGACCCTCGAGGGCACCGCCACGGACGAGAACCGCGTCCTCGACCTCTACGTCTTCGTGGGCCCCCACAAGGTGTTCTACCTGTCCAACCGCGACGCGGCCGACCCGCGGCGGATGACCTTCTCCGCGCCGCTCCCGCTGCGGCCCGGGGCGAACATCGTCTCCGTGGTGGCCCGCGAGGGCGACGACGTGGCCGCGCGACGCACCTACGTCATCCGCCGCGACGGCCCCAACGGCGAGCTGCTGGTCACCCCGCGGCACGGCGAAGAGGACGACGAGGACTGAGGCGTCGGCCCGTGGGCGCCCTGTCGCGACCGAAGACCCTCGGGGCGCTCATGGTCGTCGCCGCGGGCGGCGCGGCGGCCGCGTGGCTCTCGTCGCGCGGCCTCGCGCTCCCGGGCGCCCTCGTGGCCACCGCGGGCGGCGCCCTCGCCACGCTGCTCGCGGCGCAGGCGACCACCGACGCCCTGCGCCTCGCGACGCGCGCGGCGCAGCGGGCCCGCGCGGGCGAGCGGCTGCCGGTGCTCACGCCCGACCTGGGCGACGAGGGCGTCGGCCTCTGGGAGGAGCTCGACGCGGTCTCCGAGCGGGCGCGCGAGCGGGCGCTGCCGGCGGCGGGCGAGGCCCTGGGGCGCAGCATCGAGGCGGTGAGCGCGGCGCTCCCGGAGGGGACCGCGGCGGGCGAGCTGGCGGCGGCCATCGAGGCGCTCGGGCGCTCGGTGGCGCAGACCGTCGGGTCCATCGAGGGGATGACCACGTCGATCCAGGAGGTGGCGCGCAACATCGACGCGCTGCGCTTCACGGCCGAGGAGACCTCCACCTCCATGAACGAGATGGACGTGGCCATCGGGCAGGTGCGCGAGAACGCCGACACGACCGCGCGCATCACCGAGGAGGTGTCCCAGGACGCCGAGCAGGGCGCGGCGGCCATCCAGCGCACCGTCGCGGAGATCAACCACATCAAGAGCACCGCCGAGGACACCGTCGGGGTGATCGGGCGGCTCGGCGAGAAGCTCACCGCCATCGGGAAGATCACCAAGGTCATCGACGAGATCACCGAGCGCACCAACCTGCTGGCGCTCAACGCGGCCATCCTGGCGGCGCAGGCGGGCGAGCACGGGCGCGGCTTCGCGGTGGTGGCCGAGGAGATCAAGGACCTCGCCGAGCGCGCGGCGGAGAGCACGCAGGAGATCGCGCAGCTCATCGAGGCGGTGCAGGCCGAGAGCCGCCACGCAGTGGCCTCGGTGGAGCGCTCGAAGGTCACCGTCGACCGCGGGGTGGACGTGAGCCGCGAGGCCGACCTGGTGCTGAAGCGCATCCTCGACCGGTCGCGGCGCAGCACGGCGATGGTGCGGGCCATCGCGCAGGCCACCGACGAGCAGGCGCGCGGGTCGCGGCAGGTGACCGAGGCGATCCACCGGATGACCGAGACGGTGCAGCAGATCGCGGCCGCGGCGGCGACGCAGGCGCGGGGCTCCGAGCAGGTGCAGCGGGCGGCCGAGCAGACCCGGGCGCTCACCGGGCAGGTCGAGCGGGGCACCCGGGCGCAGGCCGAGGGGGTGGGCCGGCTGGTGCGCTCGGTGGCGTCGCTCCAGGCGGCGCACGGGGCCCCGGCGGAGGGCGGCGCGCGGAGGCCCGATGGACGCCCCGGCGCTGTGTGACGAGTGCGGCGCGCCCCGGCCGGCGGGCGCGGCGGTGTGCGGCCGCTGCGGGGCGGCGTTTACCGGGGCGGTAAAGTCCCTGCTGGCATCGGGCGACCCGGCGGGGATGGCGCGGGCGTGGCGGGCGGCGACGCGGGCGACGGTGGCCTTCGTGCTGGCGAGCCAGCTCACGCAGTGGCTGTCCATCGCGCACCACGGGGCGACGGCGTGGTCCCTCGGGCGGGCGCTGGTGACGCTGGCGGTGGGGGTCTTCGTCGGGCGGCAGCTCGGACGGCGCAGCGAGCTCACGCTGGCGATGTGGCCCTGGGTGATGAACGCCAGCGTGGTGGTGATGGCGCTCACCTTCGCGGCGACGATGCGCTGGGCGCCGCTGCGGGGCTTCGACCTGTGGCTGACGGGCTGGGCATGGGCCACGGTGGTGGCCTACGCGGCGGTGCTGTGGCGCCAGCGGCGGGTGGTGCTCGCGGGGGCGGTAGGGTAGAGATCGGGGCGATGTTCGGTATCGGGCTTCCGGAGCTGTTCCTGATCGGGCTCGTGGCGCTGGTGGTGGTGGGGCCGAAAAACCTGCCACAGACGCTGCGCGCCATCGGCCGCGGGGTGCGGGAGTTTCAGCGGGCGTCGCGCGAGCTGCGCCAGGAGGCGGGCTTCGACGAGGTGGTCGACGAGGTCACCCGGCCGCTGCGCGAGGGGCTGTCGGGCATCGAGGACGACATGCGCTCCACCATCGACGACGCGAAGCGCACGATGAGCCTGGAGGACGAGGCCGTCGACCTGGCGATGGAGTACCCCGAAGGCGGCCCGGATGACTTCGGCGCGCTCCCCGAGGGGGCCAACGTGTACCCCGAGACGGAGGGAGCGCCGTGAGCGCCGAGCCCGAAGGCCCGATGAGCTTCCGCGACCACCTCGAAGAGCTGCGCGGTCGCATCCTGCGCGCCACCCTCGCGGTCATCGCCGGCATGGTGGTGGGGTGGAACTTCCGCGAGCAGCTCTTCGCCTGGCTGCTGCGCCCGCTGGAGGTCGCGTGGTTCTGCAACGCCCGCGAGAGCACCCCGCAGGCGTGCACCATCCCGCAGATCGTCCACTGGATGCTGCACTACCCGGTGTTCCGCTCGATGCGCGATGTGGCCCAGCGCGCGCAGGCGGCGCTCCCGGCCAACGCGGCCTTCCCCCTCAACCCCCAGGTGCACTTCCCCGACCCCACGTCGGCCTTCGTGGTCTACCTGAAGATCGCCGCCATCGGCGGCTTCGTGCTGGCCCTCCCGGTGGTGTTCTACCAGCTGTGGATGTTCATCGCGCCGGGGCTCTACGCCAAGGAGAAGCGCGTCGTCCTGCCGCTGGTGTTCTTCTCCACGGTGTTCTTCCTGGCCGGCTCCCTCTTCGGATACCACTTCGTGTTCCCGGTCGGGTACGCGTGGTTCCTGGGCTTCAGCGGCAAGGTGGGCAACACGGCCGTCACCGTCATCCCGACGCTGATGATGGACGAGTACCTGAGCTTCACCTCGCAGATGCTCCTGGCCTTCGGGGTGGTCTTCGAGCTCCCGCTCTTCATCTTCTTCCTGTCGCTCGTCGGCCTCGTGACGTGGCGCCAGCTGCTCTCGTTCTCGCGCTACTTCACGGTCATCGCGTTCATCCTGGCGGCGGTGCTCACGCCCAGCACGGACGTGTACTCGCAGGTGATGCTCGGCCTGCCGCTCATCGCGCTCTACTTCGTCGCGGTCTTCCTCGCGTACCTCTTCGGCCCGAAGGAGGCGAAGCCCTGGCGCCAGGCCGTCAGCAACACCCTGAAGAAGCGCGACGAGGTGATGACCACCGAGAAGGCCTCTGAGAAGGCCCCCGAGAAGCCCCGCGCGGGCGACGCCGACGCCCTCCGCGAGGCGAAGATCCGTGACCACGAGGCGAGAGTCGCCGCGAAGATCGCCGTCGCGAAGGCCAAGGCGTCCCGCGAGAAGTAGCCCCTCCCTCCCTCCCCTCCTCCCTCCGCCCGTGAGCCCTCGCGCGAAGCCCGCCGTCCCCGCCGAGGCCCCCACGCTCGGCTTTCGCGCCCCGGTCGAGCTCCTCGGAACCTATCGCTTCGTCGCCGTCCCCGCGCGCGTCAGCCGCGCCTTCGCCCCGTGGGCCGTCGCCGCCCGCATCGCCGTCACCGGCACCCTCAACGCCACCCCCTTCCAGGCCACGCTGCTGCCCATCGGCGGCGGCCGCCACCAGATCCTCCTGCCCGCCTCCGCGCGCCGCGGGCTCGGCCTCGCCGATGGCGCCACCGCCTCGCTCTCGCTCTCCCCCGTCGCCCCGGGCAAGGTCATCCTACCGCCCGACGTCGACGCCGCCCTCGACGCCGACGCCGCCGCGCGCGCGGCCTTCGACGCGTACACCCCATCGCACCGCAAGCAGCTCCTCCGGGTGATCGCCAGCGCCGCCACGCCCACAGCCCGCGCCCGCGCCATCGCCCGCACCATCGACCACGTCCTCGGTCGCCCATCGGCGCCCGGGCGCACCGCTGCCCCGCGCGCCCGGCGCACCTGCCCCGCGTGCGGCGGCGACGACTCCCCCGAGCACGAGTGCGACCCCGGCGACCTCGACGCGGCCTTCGACGGAACGCCCGCCCCCCTGATGGCGCTCGTCACGAGGCTCCGCGCGATGGTCGACGACTGCGGCCCGGTCGCGGCGGTGGCCCTCCCCCGTGGGATGGTCTTCGCCGCCGAGCGCCGCTTCCTCTACGTGACGCCCCGCCGCGCCTGGCTGGAGCTGGGTCTCTGTCTACCGAAGCGCATCGAGCACCCGCGGGTGCGCCGCATCGACACCGTCACCCTCGACCGCCACGTCCACCGCGTGCGGCTGGCGTCGCCCGCCGACCTAGACGCGACGCTCGCCGACTGGGTCTGGCAGGCCTACCAGCTCGGCGGCGGTTGAGGTCGCCTCACACCCCGTGGGGGAACCAGATCCCGTCGAAGTCCTCGCTCCGGAACGGGAGGTCGAGCCGCCCTTCGCGCGCGTGCGTCACCGCGTAGAGCCTGGTGCGCTCCCGGAAGCGCGTCGGGTAGTAGTTCTGCTGGAAGAGCACCGCCATCGCCCGCTCCCCTGGCTCGCTGATGGCCCTCAGCTCGGCCCGCAGCTCCGGGGCGTACACGGCCTCGATGGCCCGCTCGACCGCAACGAAGTCCCAGTCCGAGGGCGGCACCTCCCCATCGTGATCCCTCGCCGGAACGGGCCGATTCCCCCCGCGCCACAGCGAGATCTCCCCCTCCACCGCGAAGGGATCGACGTACTCCCCATCGAGCCAGGTGTTGAAGTGCACATGCGGCGCGCCGAAGGGAAAGGTGGTGAGTCCGTCGAGCCCTGAGTACCCCGAGAGGGCGATGGGCTGCGCTCGCGCCACGCGATCACCCACGCGCACCAGCGCCCGCGCGAGGTGGTTGCTTGACGTGACCAATCCCCCCCCGTGGTCGATGAACACCTTGAGCCCGCCGCGGTTGAACTCGCTCGACACGCGCCGCACGACCCCCGCCGCCGCGGCCACCACCACCGTCCCCACGGGGATCGCGAAGTCCGTCCCGTTATGGCTGTCGTAGGTGAGCTGCGTGCCGAGGAAGTCGCGCGCGTTGGTGACCCGCACGCTCCAGCCCTCCTCGGGCCGCGGGCGCTCGGCCCGGTTGAAGAGGTTGTAGATCGGCACCAGCCGCCCATGCGCCGCGCGCCCCACCCACAGCGGCAGCGCCATGCGCGGGCGGAAGATGCGCAGCGAGGTGTGGTCGAAGCGCGTGGGCGGGGTGTGCCCGTCGCCGCGAAAGGCGAGCAGGGCCTCGCGCAGACGGGTACCGATGGGCGACAGGCCGAAGACCTCGGCGACACGGAGCGGGGCGCGCTGGGCTTCCATGGTGGGCTGCGCGGACGGTAGCACCGACGCGCGCGGGAGACGGGCGTTGCGCTCGGCGTCACGCCGATGGTTCAGTGCGCCCCATGGATGAAGCCGCCCTCACCCGATACATCACCGACACCTTCGCGGGCCTGGAGACCGTCTCCGCCGAGGGCGTCACGGTCTTCTCCTACAACCCCGACCACAAGCCCTCCGCGGGGGTCTACTTCGCCACCCTCAAGAACCGCGACGACGCGCACGACGACGTCTCGCAGCTCGATCGCCCGTCGGTGTTCCGCCTCAGCCTCGCGATCCCCGAGGCCACCTACACCACGCTCTTCGGCCCGCCGCCGCCCCGCCCCGGCGAAGACGGGATCATCGAGACCCACCACGACTTCACCGCGCTCGACCAGCTCACGCCGCACCCCGCGTACGCCTACCTGGCCTGGGTCAGCGTGCTCAGCCCCGGCGCGGCCACCCTGGAGACGGTGAGGTCCCTCTTGGCCGAGGCCTACGCCCAGGCCGTGAGCCGCCACGGCCAGGCCCCCGTCGCCGGATGATCGCCCCCGCCCGAGCGCTCACCCGTAGCGCACGGCGAGCACTGCTAGGGAGTGTGTGACCCATGCGTACAACCTCGCTAGCCGTCTTCGCTGGGCTGTCGTGCAGTCCTTTGCCCCGCCATCCCGTGGCTCCTGCGGACGTCGGCCGACCCACTGCGTTGGGGGAGAGACTGGTCGATGCGGGGTGGCGTGACATCACACGAGTCGACGCTCCTGGTCCTGCACCGTCCCGCACTGCTTTCGTCGTGGTAGGGCACCCCACGCCGGTCGAACTCGCCTCGTTGCGGGGGTCGCGGCGCCGGGTGTCGTGTGTGCGTGTCGAGGGGACATCGAGCCTCCCATCCGGATACGGCGGAACAGTCGAGGACGAGCTGTGTGAAGGGCTCCCGTTCACGTTGTATCGCTCCCAGTACGACAACGACCTGGGTGCATCCTCCGAGAATTGGTACTTCGGCCCCCGCACCAGAGGCGCCTGGGAATGCAGTTCCATCATCACACCCTGCATGTCGTTGGTGCGGGTCGTGTTGACGCGCCGGTCGGCGGACCGATCGTTCCTCGAGTTCACCTGCCACACGACCCGCCACCGCGTCGATCGTCGTCGCGCTGCGCGGTCCGATTGGCCTTGCGACGACGCAGGCGGTCCACCTCCGTCGCCACTTCATGTCCGCATGGGCTCGGGGGCGGCGATGCGGTAATCCGTGCGCTCCGCTACCCCCGGAGGGTCCAAGGGATGGACAGTGCCGGTTGACGCTGTGACTCGCGGCGTGACAGCGTTCGACTCATGTCCGGTTCGAGCCTTCCAGACCTGCGCTCCATGCGGGAGCGCCTCTTCTGTTTGCGCGTCGAGACGGTCGCCCACGTCACGGGCATCAAGCTCGGACGGCTGCACGCGATCGAAGACGGCGCCGATCCCACGGTCCTTGAGTTGGAGCGACTGGCCGAGACCTATGGCGTCGACGTGGAGACGCTCTGGGAGATGCCGATCTCCTTGTCGCCCGGCGACGGGGTCACGGTCCTCACCAGCGTCGAAGAGTTTCGCGACGTCGATGACGTCACGCGCGTTCGCATCCTGCGTGCAGCCACCGCGGCCCGCGACCTCGTCACCCTCCGACGGCGCAGCGGCGATCCGCTCCCCCCGCTCCCAACCTTGCCGACGCCGAACCCCCAGGACAGCCCGTATCGTCAGGGCGCTAGCCTCGCGGTCGCCCTGCGTATGCATCTCGGATTGGGGGTCCACCCGATCGCGTCGCTGCGAGATCTGGTCGCCGAGCGTTTGCCCGGCGTCGCGGTGATCGGGTGCGACCTGGGGGCGCGCGGTCCAGCCGGGCTGGGATTCGCGGACACGCACCGCGGCCCGGCGGTGGTGCTCAACACCCGCGGGAAGAACGAGAACCCGGCGGTGCGTCGCTTCAGCCTCGCGCACGAACTCTGTCACCTGCTCTCGGACTGGGACCGCGCCGAACCCCTGGTCTCCATCTCCGGCTACCTGACCGACCAGGGACTCGATCGTGAACGCCGCGCCAACGGGTTCGCCGCGCGCTTCCTCTGCCCCGAGACCGTGGTTCACCGACTGAGGCACGTGCGCGACGAAGACGCCGCGCGGGTGCTCATCGACGAGTACGGCATGCACTATGGCGCCGCGCGGCTCTACCTGCGCAACGAAGCCAACGTGCACCTGCCCGAGCAGCCTCCGACGGCGTTGCGGCCCTTCATCGAGCCGGACGCGGCCATGAGTCAACGCGAGGCGATGCGTGGAGTGGAGGGGTTTCCGCTGGCGGAGGTCCCGATTGAGCGCCGTGGGGTGGTAGGCGAGACCGTGGTGCGGGCCTGGTCGCGCGGGCTCATTCCCAGGGACGCGGCGGCTCGATTGCTGGGGGTGACCCCGGTCGCGGAGATCGAGCGCGTCGCGGACTTCTTCGACACGGACATCCCAGAGGCCGCCGTCGCGAGCTGACGTCGTGCGCGCGATCCTCCTCGACGCGGACGCGTTCCGTTGCCTCCACGGGCTGCGCCTGCTCGACGCCACCCTCCGCGCGCTTCGCCCCGACCGGGCGACGTTCATGACGGAA
Source organism: Myxococcales bacterium (assembly GCA_030652255.1). Classification (GTDB taxonomy): domain Bacteria; phylum Myxococcota_A; class Polyangia; order Polyangiales; genus SCUS01. Next base: position 20,650 of record JAUSAZ010000082.1, read on the forward strand.
TACATCGCGCGCCATGAGCTCAACCTCCTCGACGCGGAGGTGACGCGTCTCGAAGCGGTCGGCGCAGTCACCATCGTCCCGGTCATGCGGAGCTCGGAAGCGGGGCGAAGATATCGGGACCTTCAGCGGCGCGCGGACAAGCGGGAGGCCGAGGCGATCGCGTGGGCGCTCGACGAACCGCGAGCCTCACGCGCGTTGTTCGTGAGCCGCGACGACGGAGCGCGTCGATTGGCGACGGAAGAGCGGGTCCCAAACACTGACGTCATGGGGCTGCTCGTGGAGGCCGCGCTTACCGGACGGTTGGAGCGGACGACGCTGCGTGAAGCGCTGGCGATCTGGGACGACCGGGGACAGCAGCTCTGTCGACCAGCCGATTATGAGGACTTCGATCGGACCTTCGCGAAGCGCGAACAGCAGCGCCTGACCTGGGCCACCAGCGATCACAACGCAGGATGATCGCCCCCGCGCGAGCGCTCACCCGTAGCGCACCGCGAGCACGGTGTACTCCAGCGTCGCCCCGTCGGGCCGCTTCACCGTGATCACGTCGTCCACCCCCTTCTTCAGCAGCGCCCTCCCGAGCGGCGATTTCCAGCTGATGTGCTTCTTCTCCAGGTCGACCTCGTCCTCGCCGACGATGTGCCACGTCGCCACGACGGCCTCCTCGTCCTCGAGCTCCACCGTCGCCCCGAAGAACACCCGATCGCCCTTCTGCATCTTCGGGTCGACCACCTGCACGTTGGCCAGTCGTCTCGATAGGAAGTTCAGCCGCCGGTCGATCTCCCGCAGCCGCTTCTTGCCGTAGATGTACTCGGCGTTTTCGCTGCGATCGCCCTGCGCCGCCGCGTCCTGCACCTCCACCACCACGCGCGGCCGCTCGACCCGCGCGAGCCACTGCGACTCGTCCACGAAGCGCTGGTAGCCCGCCGGGGTCATGTAGTTGGGCGTGTCGCTCATCGCCGTGGGTTGTACCCTGACACCCCCGCGATGACCTCCCTCGACGACGCCCGCGACCGCCTCATCTTCGCCCTCGACGTGGAGGACGAGGCCCGCGCCCGCGCCCTCGCCGCCGCCCTCCGCCCCTCCGTCGGCACCTTCAAGATCGGCCTCGAGCTCCTCATGCGCGGCGGCATGGAGCTCGCGCGCCGCCTCACCGACGGCTCGGCCCTCTTCATCGACGCCAAGCTCCACGACGTGCCCGCCACGGTCTCCCGCGCCGTCGCGCAGATCGTCGACGCGGGCGTCCCGGTGCGCTTCATCACCGTGCACGACCCCGTCGAGGCCGCCGTGCGCGCCGCCGCCGGCCGCGCGGGCATCCTGCGCATCACCGTGCTCACCTCCACCTCTCCCTCCGCCTACGGCGACGAAGACGCCCTCACCCGCGCCGTCGTCGCGCGCGCCGTCGAGGCGCAGGCCCTGGGCGCCGTCGGGGTGGTGTGCTCCCCCCGCGAGCTGGCGGCCGTGCGCGCCGCCGCTCCGTTGCTACAGTGCGTGACCCCCGGCGTCCGACCCACCTGGGCGAGCGTCGCGGGCGACGATCAGCAGCGCACCGCCACCGTCACCGAAGCCATCCGCGCGGGCGCCTCCCACCTCGTGGTGGGCCGCCCCATCCGCGACGCCTCCGACCCCTCCGAGGCGGCGCGGCGCGTCGTCGAGGAGATCCTCGGCGCCCTCGATCCGTCCTGACCCGGTGGTCGGAATAACCGGGCCCGCCTGAACGGTTGTGCCCCTCGAATGGAGGTCACCTGATGACCCACTCTCCCTCGCATCGTCTCCGTCGTGCCGGCGTCCTCGCGAGCGTGGTCGGCGCGCTCGCCCTCGGCGCCTCCACCGTCTATTCGCAGCAGGTCCCCACGGCCCCGGGCCCACCCGTCCCCGCGGCCACGCTCAACACCATGGAGCAGCTCTCCAACGGCTTCGCCGACGTGGCGTCGCAGACCCTCCCTGCGGTGGTGAGCATCCGCGTCGACGTCGAGAGCCGCGAGCCCGCGATGCCCCGCGGCTTCCCCTTCCCCTTCGGCGGCCGCGGCCGCGGCGGCGCCCCCGAGGTACAGCACGGCACCGGATCGGGCGTCATCGTCCGCGCCGACGGGGTCATCGTCACCAACAACCACGTGGTCGAAGACGCGCGGCGCATCATGGTGCACCTCCGCGACGGCCGCGTATTACCTGCCCGTGTATTGGGCACCGACCCCGCCACCGACCTCGCGGCCATCAAGATCGAAGCGACGGGCCTCCCCGTGGCCCGTTGGGGCGACAGCGAACGAGCGCGGGTGGGCGAGTGGGTGCTGGCCATCGGCGCGCCCTTCGGCCTGGAGGCCACGGTCACCCACGGGGTCATCAGCGCGAAGGGCCGCGCGGGCCTCGGGCAGACCTCCATCGAGGACTACCTCCAAACCGACGCGAGCATCAACCCGGGCAACTCCGGCGGTCCGCTCATCAACCTCCGCGGCGAGGTGCTGGGCATCAACACCATGATCCTCGGCCGCGGCACGGGCGTCGGCTTCGCGGTGCCCTCGCGGCTCGCGCGCCAGGTCACCGAGCAGCTCGCCGCGGGCGGCTCGGTCTCCCGCGGCTGGATCGGCCTCGGCCTGCAAGACCTCACCGCCGACCTCGCGCGCAACTTCAACCTCCCCCCCGGCGGCGGCGCCATCGTGTCGCAGCTCGACCCCCGCGGCCCGAGCGCCCGCGCGGGCCTCTCTCTCGGCGACGTCATCACCTCCATCGACGGCCGCCCGGTCACCTCGTCCAACGACGTGGTGCAGACCGTCACGGGCCACCGCCCCAACGACGCCATCACCCTCGCGGTGCTTCGCAACGGCCAGGCCCGCGCGGTGCGGGTGGTCGCGGGCACCCGCCCCGAGGCTGGCAACCAGCGCGCAGCCCGCGGGCGCGGCACCGCCGCACCTCGGGTAGAAGGGTCCCGCAACCTCGGCATCGAGGTGGCGCCCATCCCCATCCAGCGCGCGCGTCAGCTCGGGGTCGACCGCGGGGTGATGGTCACGGTGGTCGAGCCGGGCGGCGCCGCCGATCGGGCGGGGCTGCGCCCGGGCGACGTCATCCTCCAGGCCGACCAGCAGCCCGTCGGCAACTCCGGCGACCTCGTGACCGCGACGCAGGACGGCCACTCGGCGCTGCTCGTGCGCCGCGCCAACGGCCAGACCTTCATCCCCCTCTCCCTCGACTGAGGCTTACGCCGTCTCCAGGCCCAGCGCGCGCAGGGCCTCCATCGCCATCCCCAGGTTGTCGCGGTCGTTCGGGTGAAACGACGGCCGCGCGTACTCCCGGATGCCGCGCACGAACACGTCCAGCGGCGAGTTCTCCTTCTCCTCCTCGGTGGGCTCGCGGTGGGCCTCGGGCGGCAGCTTCGCGTCCTGCCGCGCGAGCGTGACCACCGCCGCGAACCAGAACCCACCCAGCAGCGCCGACGCCAGCGCCAGCCCCGCCATGCGCAGGGGATAGCCCGGCGCGACCTTCTTCAGCACGTCGAAGGCCACGGCCTTGTGCTCGATCTCCTCCGCGGCGTGCCACATCAGCATGCGCCCGACCTCGGAGTTCATGGCCTCGAAGTAGCCGCGCGAGAGGGCGTCTTCGGCCATGATGGCGGTGAAGTGCTCGGTGGCGGCGGTGACGGCGAGGCGCAGCGCCGGCGACGCGATGCGCTCGATGCCCTCGAAGGCCACGCGCTCGTACACCTTCAAGAAGCGCTCGACCTCGTAGCCCTGCGCCTCGAGCATGACGTTGTAGTCCTCGTGGGCCCTGGCGTGCCGGTGCTCCTGCCCCGCGAAGCCCTTCACCTGCGCGCGCAGCCCCGCGTCGTCGAGCTGCGGGAGGTAGTGCATCACGCTGCGCACGAAGAAGCGCTCGCCCTTCGGAAACAGCAGGTTGACGCCGTTGGCCAGCAGCGACGCCGGCTTCATCCCCCCGAACCAGTACCGCGGCATCGCCGCGTCGAACTTCACCCCGGGCGCGCGCGGCTTGATGGTGCGGGCCCCGGCGGTCTCGTGCGTGCTCACGTCCATGGCGTCTTCTCCCTGCGCAACAACTGACTTCCGTTCAATAGCCTATCGTTAGATGATGATTGAACGCGGGTCAACGGGGCGGTAGTGATTTGGGATGGTGAGGGCTGCCCCTGCGGTGAAGAAGGCCACGACGCGCACGCGGCAGACCGTCGACGTGCGCCGGGCGCAGCTCATCGCGCAGGGCATGGCCTTCTTCGGTACCCGCCCCTACGACGCGGTGTCGATCGACGACATCGCGGAGGCTGCGAGCATCTCGAAGGGGCTGCTCTACCACTACTTTCCGACGAAGCGTGACTACTACGCCGCGGTGCTCGAGGCCGCCGCCGACGACCTCCGCGCGCAGACCCACGTCGACCCCGCGCTCGAGCCCGACGTGCGGATGCGCACGGGGCTGGAGGCCTACCTGGAGTTCGTGAAGGCGCGCGGCCCGGCGTACGTGGCGCTGATGCGCGGGGGCATCGGGAGCGACCCGGTGATCGCGGGCATCCTCGACCGGGTGCGCGGCCATTTCGTCGACACCATCGTGAAGGACCTCCCGGCGCACCCCCGCCCCCGTGCGCTCCGTGTGCTGCTCCGCGGCTGGGTGGGCTTCGTCGAGGTCACCTCCCTCGCCTGGCTCGAGTCCCCGCCCGGAACCATCTCCAAGGCCCAGCTCGTCGACACGGCCTCCCGGATGCTCGTGTCCCTCCTGGCCGACCTCATCCCCTGAGCGTCTTTACCCGACCGGGTATTCCTGGTCACTGCGGGCTGTCATCGACGGCCTCCGGGCTCGGGCTGTCGTCGGTCCCTGGGGGGTGCACCTGCACACCGAGGCGCTGCGCCATCTCGAAGGCCATCTCGTCGGTGGTGAGCGGGTCGACGGTGACCGTCTGCTGGCCGGGCACGGGGCTGTTGCGCGGGCGAAACGCGATGCCCTCGTGGTCTGCGGCGTCGGCCTCCGCGGGGGTGATGAGGTGGTTGAGCGCCATCGAGCGGGCGATGTGTCTGAGCTGGTGCAAGGTCCCCGAGCCGACGGCGCCGCGCTCGAACATCGCGTAGCGGGGAATGGGCGCTGGGAGCAGCGTGGCGAGGTAGATGCCCTGGAGCACGGTGAGGTCACCGGGTTCGCGCCCGAAGAAGAAGCGCGCGGCCGGCCCGATGCCGTAGATGCCGGGGCCGAACTCCACCACGTTCAGGTACAGCTCGAGGATCGATCGTTTGTCGAGCGAGCGCTCCAGCCACCAGGTGAGGGCGACCTCCTGGAGCTTTCGGACGAGGGTCTTCTCTCGCGCGAGGAAGACGTTCTTCACCAGCTGCATGGTGATGGTGCTGGCGCCGTAGGCGAAGCGCCCGGCGTTGACGTTGCGGATGAGCGCCCCGCGCACCTCGTCGGGGGAGAAGCCGTGGTGGCGATAGAATCCGCCGTCTTCGCGCTGGATGACCGCGCCCACCACGTAGGGCGAGATCGACTCGAAGGGCGTCCACGCGGGGGTGTTGGGTCCTGTCAGGAAGGTGCGGACGACGTTGTTGGGCTCCTGCACCCGCTGGATGAATGGGTTGCCCAGCCGGCGCAGCCCGACCTCGACGGACGACTGCGACACCTGGCACCCGTCCTGGACGTTGACGTCGAGCACGGTGTCTCCGAGGCGTCGGGTGTCGAGGGCGATGTGCGCGTCGCCCGCGAGCGTCCCGCTGAACAGGAAGCCCGCCAGCGGACCCACCGCCGCCGGGGGCAACACCCGCCGCGGCAGGTCGCAGTCGAAAACCGGCACCCGGAGCACGGCGTCGACGGCGGTGTGCTCGCGCCCCCGCTCGGCGCTCCCGGAGAGAAAGAAGCGCAGCCCGTTGAGCTCCGCCGAGATGCCCGGTGAGCTCACCCTCCGGCGCTCGAGGTCGATGGTGGCGCGCCCCGAGAGCGAGGCGCTGAGTCCGTCGAGGGCTTCGCGCGCGAGGCCCGGGTGCTGTAGCCCGAAGTGGTCGACGGTGACGTTGCCCGACACCTCCAGCACGGTGGCCCCGGTGCTCCCCTCCGGCGGCTCGACCCGCAGGTGGAAGCGCGCCGTGCCGCTCTCCGTCGCGTGCCACGGCACGAAGGGAACCCACGGCGCCAGCCGCGCGAGGGGGAGCGTTCCCGCCTCGACCTCCACCTGCCAGCGGCCGCGCTCGTCGCGGGCGTAGCTCGCGGTGATGGCCCCTCCCTGATCGGCGCCCACCTCGACGCGCAGCTCGTCGATCACCCGTCCATGCGCCTGGAGCGAGAGGCTCGCCGGGTCGAGCCGCACCAGGTCTTCGCCGTCGCGCTGCAGCCGGATCGAGCCCTCCCGCGCCTGCACCGACAGCGCACGCCCCCCGAGCGGGTTCGCAGCGGACCCTCCCGCGGCAGTGGGATCGGCCAGAGTCTCGGCGTCGGGGTGCTCACTGCGCCAGGCAGACTCCACCTCCTGGATGAAGGGCGGCAGCGCGTCCTTCGCGCGGAGGTCGGCGAGCGCCTCGAAACCGGTGCAGTTGAGGCTCTGCTCGTTCGCGCGGCGCAGCGCCACGCAGGCACCCGACCGCATCACCACCCGCGGCAGCTCGGCGCGCAGCTCCGACCAGCGCACCGTCATCTCCCGGGCCTCGGTGACGTCGATGACCCCTTCGCGCAGCTGCACCCGCGCCCGACTCGTGGCCCCGTCGTGCACCTCGAGGTCGGCCTGTACGCGGTCAAGGTGCACGCTGCCGACCGTGAAGCGTCGCCGACCCGTCTCGGTGGCGGACGCGACCACGGGACGTCGCAAGATCTCCCGGAGCGGACCGCGCGCTGTGAGCTCGATCCCCTCGGCGAGCACGTCGATGCGCTGGGTACGTCCGAGCACCAGGGAGGCCCAGCGGAAGCGCACCCCCACGCGGGCGACCGCGACGTGACGCTGCGCGCCCGGGACGTCGACCACCAGGCGACGAACGAGCGCGCCGTCGAGGGCGAGGTCGACCGAGCCCACCTCGCAGCGGGCGGCCAGCCGCCGGGCGCACGCGGAGAGAATCCCCTGCCGGACGCGGCTGCGCGCGAAGGACGGCCCGAGCGCACCCGCCGCGATGAGCGGGGCGACGAGCAACACAGCAATGACCTTCGCGCGAGCACCCACGACGCCGTACGCGATAGCAACAACGCCACCGCCCGCGCCAGTTTTCCAGCGTTGGAAATGACAAAACCCCGTGGAGGCAGTGTTCTTGGGAAACACTGACTCCACGGGGTTGTTGCCGTGATAGGACCCCGGCGGCGTTCTACTCTCCCACACAGTCACCTGTGCAGTACCATCGACGCTGGAGGGCTTGACGACCGAGTTCGAGATGGGATCGGGTAGGACCCCTCCGCCATAGCCACCGAGGAAATTGTGGGTGATGCACACCCAATTCTGATTTCGACGCGGGTTACGTCGCTTGTGAGAACGCTTGGAGAGACGATCAAGTCGGTCGACATATTAGTACTGGTCCGCTACGCGCATTACGGCGCTTCCACGTCCAGCCTATCAACCACGTGGTCTACGTGGAGTCTGATAGGGAGACCTCATCTTGAGGTCGGCTTCTCGCTTAGATGCTTTCAGCGATTATCCGTTCCGTACATGGCTACCGGGCTATGCTCTTGGCAGAACAACCCGCACACCAGGGGTACGTCCATCCAGGTCCTCTCGTACTATGGATAGATCCTCTCAAGTCTCCTACGCCCACAGCAGATAGGGACCGAACTGTCTCACGACGTTCTGAACCCAGCTCGCGTACCGCTTTAATCGGCGAACAGCCGAACCCTTGGGACCTGCTCCAGCCCCAGGATGCGATGGGCCGACATCGAGGTGCCAAACCACGCCGCCGATGTGAACTCTCAGGCGTGATCAGCCTGTTATCCCCAGAGTACCTTTTATCCGATGAGCGATGGCCCTTCCATACGGGACCACCGGATCACTAAGACCTGCTTTCGCACCTGCTCGACCTGTCGGTCTCACAGTCAAGCCACCTTATGCCTTTGCACGCTACGGCTGGTTTCCAATCAGCCTGAGGTGACCTTCGTGCGCCTCCGTTACAATTTAGGAGGCGACCGCCCCAGTCAAACTGCCCACCAGGCAGTGTCCCCAACCCCGTAGAGGGGTCCAGGTTAGAATCCCAGATCGTTCAGGGTGGTATTTCAACGTTGGCTCCGCCGAACCCAGGAGCCCGGCCTCATTGCCTCCCACCTATCCTACGCAAAACGATCCGAAACTCACTGCCAAGTTACAGTAAAGGTTCATGGGGTCTTTCCGTCTTGCTGCGGGTAGAGGGTATCTTCACCCCCAGGACAATTTCGCTGAGTCCCTGGTCGAGACAGCGGGGATGTCGTTACGCCATTCGTGCAGGTCGGAACTTACCCGACAAGGAATTTCGCTACCTTAGGACCGTTATAGTTACGGCCGCCGTTTACCGGGGCTTCGGTTCGCTGCTTCGCTTTCGCTGACAACTCCCCTTAACCTTCCGGCACCGGGCAGGCGTCAGACCGTATACGTCCTCTTACGAGTTCGCACAGTCCTGTGTTTTTGTTAAACAGTCGCAACCCCCGTTTCACTGCGACCCGCCGACGCTCTCGTACGCGAGGTACGTCACGCCAGCAGGCACTCCTTCTCCCGAAGTTACGGAGTCAGTTTGCCGAGTTCCTTAACCAGGGTTCTCTCACGCGCCTTGGAATATTCTTCCCGCCCACCTGAGTCGGTTTGCGGTACGGGCACAGTAGCACCACACAGCGCAGCTTTTCTTGGAAGCGTGGAATCACCAGGTTGCGAGCCCGAGGGCTCACCTCATCACCTCTCGGCATCGTGTCCGCGCGTTTGTCCGTGTCCGGTCCTACGCAGACTGCCTACGGGCTTGAACCACCTGATCCAACAGATGGACTGGCCTATCCTTCTCCGTCCCTGCTCTGCTAAAGTACCACCGCGGTGCTGGAATATTAACCAGCTTGCCATCGTCTACGCCTCTCGGCCTCGACTTAGGTCCCGACTAACCCATGGGAGGCTTATCCTTCCCCAGGAAACCTTGGGCTTACGGCGACCGGGTTTTTGACCCGGTTTATCGCTACTCATGCCTGCATAAGCTCTTCTGACGGCCGTTAGTGCTCCTTGTCGGTACACCGCGTATCTCCGTCAGAATACTCCCCTACCGATTGTATTACCAATCCCGTAGCTTCGGTACCACGCTTGAGCCCCGTTACATTTTCGGCGCGGACTCGCTTGACCAGTGAGCTATTACGCTTTCTTTGAAGGATGGCTGCTTCTAAGCCAACCTCCTGGCTGTCAGGGCGTTTCCACATCCTTTAACACTAAGCGCGGATTTTGGGACCTTAGCTGACGATCTGGGCTCTTTCCCTCTCGGCAACGAAACTTATCTCCCGCTGCCTGACTCCCGGGCAGTGCTCCACGGTATTCGGAGTTTGATTGGGTTTGGTAGTCTGGTAGGACCCCTAGCCCATTCAGTGCTCTACCCCCGTGGGCATTCACCCGAGGCTATACCTCAATATATTTCGGGGAGAACCAGCTATCCCCCGGCTTGATTAGCCTTTCACTCCTATCCACACCTCATCCCCCTTATTTTCAACTAAGGTGGGTTCGGACCTCCGCGCGGTATTACCCGCGTTTCATCCTGGACATGGATAGATCGCCGGGCTTCGGGTCTGCGTCCTGCGACTGTCGCCCTATTCGGACTCGCTTTCGCTGCGGCTCCACCTCGTCGGCTTAACCTCGCCACAAAACGCAACTCGCAGGCCCATTATGCAAAAGGTACCCGATCACACTGTCTTGCGACATAGTGCTCTCAGTGCTTGTAGGCAAACACGGTTTCAGGTTCTATTTCACTCCCCTTCCGGGGTGCTTTTCACCTTTCCCTCACGGTACTTGTTCACTATCGGTCGATGAGGAGTACTTAGGCTTGGCGGATGGTCCCGCCAGATTCCCGCCGGATTACACGTGTCCTGCGGTACTCAGGTACCTGCTACGCTCGTCGTCACTTCGCGAAAGGGGCTGTCACCCTCTATGGCCGACCGTTCCAAGTCTGTTTCGCTCGCGACTTCGAATGCGATATCGCAGGCCCTACAACCCCGGGAGTATCACTACTTCCGGTTTGGCCTTGTCCCCGTTCGCTCGCCGCTACTAGGGGAGTCACTGTCTTGTCTTCTTTTCCTCCGGGTACTGAGATGTTTCACTTCCCCGGGTTCGCTCCCTGACGCCTATGAATTCAGCATCAGGATACCTACCATCGCTGATAGGTGGGTTGCCCCATTCGGAGATCTGAGGATCATAGCCTGTGAGCGGCTCCCCCCAGCTTATCGCAGCTGTCCACGTCCTTCTTCGCCTCTCATCGCCAAGGCATCCACCGTGTGCCCTTGATAACTTGATCGTTGCTCCAAGGCGCTTTCACAATCGTATAGATAACCCGTTCGAAATCAGAATTCGATGTGCATTCAATCCTAG
>JAUSAZ010000102.1 GCA_030652255.1 Myxococcales bacterium
ACGGGCTTGAACTCATCGGCAAGGTCGAGGACGATCTGCATCGCGGGGCCTTTGGCTGGGCGGACGGTGTGGTAACCCCGCGTTTGCACGAAGGTCCCCGCACTTTCAACTCACGCCGCGATGGGGTGGCCCCGGCCTGCCGTCAGCATGAGAGGCAGACCCCTTGCGACCCTTGCGACCCTTGCGGTTCCTCTTCCCCGACGCAGGCGTAGCGGTCCCCCCCCAACGAGCGCGGAGACACCGGGCGGGTGCTACCCTCGGAGGGCGAGGCCAGTGACCGACGGCGTGGGCGGGTGCTCCTCTCAACCCGTCAGAACTCCTGCGACGCGGTACTAGCGGCGGCGACCGCGACCCTCGCTCCGGCCCGGCGACCCGATGCCATCGGGCGGAGACGCCCGGTCGCCGGCCACCACCACGGCGGCCACCGCGAGCATCAGCACGGCCACGACGGCGACGGTGGCCGCGACGATCACCCCGGTCGAGCGGGAGCGCCACGCGCGCAGCTCGGCGACGAGCGCCGGGGCCGACAGCCGGTGGTCCCGGGCGGGCAGGCCGGTGACCGCCGCGATGGCAGAGACCGCCGCCCCCAGCGACGCCTCCGTGGCAGGGCCCTCGAGCTCCGTCGCCAGGGCCACGAAGCCCTGCGGGGTGAGCAGGCCGACGCTCACCGTGGGCGCGTAGCGCGGCGGGGAGGCCGAGCGCGGCGCACGGGGCATCGCGGCCAGGTTGCGCACCGCGATCACCGCGGTGCAGTGCCCGACCGGTACCCGGGTCTCCTGGAAGGTCACGAGCATCGAGCGACGTATCACCGCGGCGTCGCGGTCGACGCGCACCTCCGAGCGGAGGGTCGCCATCGCCAGGCCGAAGAGGAGGGTGCACAGCCCGCCGAGGGCGAAGACCGCCCCGAGGGCATCGCCCGAGCGCAGCACACCCGCCACGCCCCCGAGGGCCCAGAGGAGCCCGAAGGCGGCCGTAGCCCAGCCGAAGGCCGCGGCGCAGCCAGAGGTCCCGCGACGCCAGACCAGGGCCCCGCCCTCGGTTTCGTAGTGACCCATCCCCTGCATGTGCGTCCGCTCCTCCGCGGGGACTGTCCCCCGCCGGGGCGTCGATCCGCAACGGCAACAGAGCCCCTGCACCGACTGGGAGAGGTGTGATAGCGGAGAAGACTCCACACCGAGGGAGGTCCAGGAGCCGATGGCCCGTACACCGTTGTTTGATCGCCTGCTTCGCACGCTCCGCCGCGCGGAGATGCTCGAAGGCCGCGGGGTGCCCTCGCGCGAGGGCGTTGAGATGTTCGCCGAGGCGGAGCGCGACCGGGGCGCCGGGATGATGACCCGCCGCGGGCTGCTCGGGCTCCTCGGCGCGGCCACCGCCGTGGGCGCCGCGGGCTGCGCGCCGACGGACGACGTGGTCACCCGCCAGGCCCAGTGGGCGCGCGGCGGCAATGGGGGCCCGACGGGCGACGTGGCCATCGTGGGCGCCGGGCTCGCGGGCCTCGGCTGCGCCTACGAGCTCCAGCGCAGGAGCATCACCCCCACCCTCTACGAAGCGGCCGATCGCGTGGGCGGGCGCTGCTGGTCCATGGAGGGGGTGTTCCCGGGTCAGGTGGCCGAGCGCGGGGGCGAGCTCATCGACACCACCCACACGACGATGCGCGGGTGGGCGCGCGAGCTCGGCCTCGAGCTCGAGACCTTCCAGAACCTCCCCGGCGAGGAGTTCTACTACTTCGGGGGAGAGCGCCATCACGAGGCCGCGGTGGTCGAGGAGTACCGCGCCTTCGTCGACGCCATGCGCGACGACCTGCGGCTCATCGGCTCGCCCACCGCCCTGGCGCACACCCCCGACGACGCGCGCTTCGACCGCATGACCCTCCGCGAGTACCTCGCCTCGCGCGGGGCGGGGCCCCTGCTGCGCCCGCTGCTCGAGACCGTCTACAACATCGAGTACGGGCTCGAGGCCGACGAGCAGAGCGCCCTCGCCTTCCTGCTCTTCATCCACGCCGACCGGCGCAAGCGCTTCCAGCCCTTCGGGGTCTTCTCCGACGAGCGCTTCCACGTGGTCGACGGCAACGAGCGCGTGACCGCGGGGCTGCACGCCCGCCTCGACCGCCCCGCCCAGCTCGGCATGCGCCTCCTGCGGGTGGCGCGCACCGCGGGCGGTCGCGTCGAGCTCACCTTCCAGAGCGGCCGGCGCACGGTCGTGAAGACCCACGACCGGGTGGTGCTCACGCTGCCCTCGCCGGTGCTGCGGGAGGTGACCCTCGACGCCAGCCTCGCCCTGCCGGACTGGAAGCGCCGCGCCATCGCGGAGCTGCGCTACGGCACCAACGCCAAGCTCATGGTGGGCTTCACGGCGCGCCCGTGGACGGCCCTCGGCAACAACGGCACGAGCTACACCGACCTCGCCAACCTGCAGGCCTGCTGGGAGACCAACCCCGCGCGGGCAAGCGCCACGCAGGCGATCCTCACGGACTACACCGGCGGCGACCTCGGCACCCGCATGGACCCGGCGCGCGTGCCCACGGAGGTCGCGAGGTTCCTGGCCGACCTCGAGCGGGTGATCCCGGGCGCCACCGCGGCGGCGCGGCGAGGCGCGGGCGGCGCGGTGCTCGCCCACCTCGAACACTGGCCCTCGAACCCCCTGTGCCGCGGCAGCTACACCGCCAACCACCCGGGGTACTTCACCACCATCGCCGACCTCGAGGCCACCGCGGTGAACAACCTCCACTTCGCGGGCGAGCACACCAGCTCGTTCTACGAGTGGCAGGGCTTCATGGAGGGCGCCGCGCTGTCGGGCGTCCGCGCGGCCGGCGAGGTCTACGCCGCCCTCCGCTGAATCGCTCCCTCCCCCCGCGATCGTCACCCGGCGCCTTCGTACCGCAACCCCAAAGATTCCGGACCCCGGGGCCACCGTGATAGCGTCGCCGCGCCCTGCGATGGACCCTGCCGCCTACGCCTGCTACGAGCGCCTCAACAAGAACCCCGACGACGCCGAGGCGCTGTCATTTCTGTGGGAGTACCACGGAGGTCGCGCCGAGTTTCAGCAGCTCGCGACCCTCGTCGAGCAGACCGCCGGGCGGCGTCCAGACCCGAAGTCCTCCGCCGATCTCTTCTTCCGCGCGGCGGAGCTCTGGTCCAAGAACGTCGGCCGCGCCGACCGCGCCGTCGCCAACTACACCCGCTCCTTCGAGCGCGACCCCTCGCAGCTCGGCGCCATCGAGGCCGCCCGGCAGATCTACCTCCAGCTCGGCAACCTGAAGCTCGCCGCGCAGCTCCTGGAGCGCCAGCTCGCCGCGACGGGCGACCCCCTCGTGCGCGCCATGCTCCTGCGCGAGGGCGCCGAGCTGCACGGCCGCCTCGGCGCGCTCGACACCCAGATCGCGTGGCTCGAAGAGGTGCGCGCGACGCAGGCCGACGACTGGGAGCTGCTCCGCGAGCTCGCGGGCGCGTACCTCACGCGGGCCCAGTCGCCCGGCGCGCAGCCCGACGACGCCCCCACGGGCGCGGCGCTGCTCTCGTCGCTCGCCCAGAGCGTCGGCGGCGAGCACGGCCTGGCCTTCGCGGAGGCCGCCCTCGACGCGTGGCCCGGCGACGAGACCGCCTTCGCGATCATCTACGAGGCCTACGGCGCGCAGGAGCGCCTCGACGACCTCGCGCTGCGGCAGATCGCCTTCGTGCAGGCCAACCCGACGAGCCCGTACACCCCGGTGGTGCGCAAGGCGCTCGCGGAGGCCTACCTCGCCGTCGGGCAGATCGACGACGCCATCGCCGCGCTCGAGCCCCTCGGGGCCGCCGACCCGGAGATCGCCCGCACGCTGCTCGGGCTCTACCGCGACGCGGGCCGCGCGGAGGACTTCTCCCGCATGGCGAGCGCCCTGGCCGTGGAGGGCGACCTCCCGCAGCAGGTGCGCGACCTGAAAGACCTCGCGGAGATCCAGGGGCGCTCCGGCGACCGCGCGGGGATGCTCGACACGATGCGCAGGGTGCTGGCGCTCGACGCCGCCGACCCGGAGGCCCTCGCGCTGCTGGAGGACGACCTGCGCGCGCGGGGCGACTACGCCGGGCTGCGCGACGTGCTCGCGGAGGCGGTGCGCAGCGACCAGTGCCCGCCGGACATGCGCATCCCGCGGCTGCGGGAGATCGCCCAGGTGTCGCTCGAGCGCCTCGACGACGCCCAGGCGGCGCTCGACGCGTGGCGGGAGATCCTGGACAGCGTCGGCGAAGACCCCGAGGCCCTCGCGGGCATGGACCAGGTGCTCTCCCTGCAGAACCGCTGGGAGGAGCTCAGCCCCGTGCTGGCCCAGCGCGCCGACGTGCTGCCCGAAGGCGACGTGCGCAACTCCGTGCTGCGCCGCCTGGCCGACCTGCACCGCGACCGCTCGGGCGACCACGCCGCCGAGGCCGCCGCGCTGGCGCAGCTCTGGCGGGCCACGCCGCAGGACGAAGGGGTCTCCGAGCGCCTCGTGGCGCTGCGCCGGGCGAGCGGCAACCTCGCGGGCGTGGTGGAGGTGCTGCGAGCGCGGGCCGAGCGGTCGCCCCCCGCCGCGGCGGGCGAGCGCTGGGCCGAGCTGGGCGTGGCGATGGAGGCCAGCGGCGACCTGCACGGCGCCGTCAACGCGTGGCGGGAGGTGTCCACGCGCGACCCGCTGCACCCGCACGCCTGGGACGAGACCGAGCGGCTCTTGCGGGCGACGGGCCAGCACGCGGTGCTGTACGCCTCGCTGGTGGAGCGCTCCGAGGCGCTGAGCCCGGGGCCCGAGCGGGCGTCGATCCACGCGCGGGCCTCGGACGCGGCGCGGGCGATGGGCGACCCCACGACGGCGCTGGCGGAGGCCGAGCGGGCCGTGGCGATGGACCCGGCCAACGAGTCGCTGGCCACCGCGCTGATGGACTCGCTGGAGGTGCTCGGCGAGCGCGACCGGCTGCTGGCCTTCGTGCGCGGGCGCGCCGAGGGGCTGCCCGACGGCCCGGCGCGGGTCGAGCTCACGCGGCGCGCGGCGCGGGCGGTGGGGCAGACCGACCCGGCGGGCGCGGCGGCGGTGTGGGAGGAGGTCCGGGCGGGGGCGCGGCGCGCGGGCGGGCGCGACGACGCCGAGGCGCTCGACGCGCTGCTGGGGCTCGCGGAGCTCGCGGGCGACGACGAGCGCGTGGCGGCGCTGCTGGAGGAGGCCGCCCTGGCGGCGGACGACGCGACGACGCGGCGGGCCCTGCGGATGCGCCGCGCGCGGATGCTGGCCGAGGAGCTGGGCCGCGTCGACGAGGGCGTGGACGTGCTGGAGGCCGAGGCCCGCGGGGACACCGACGGGGCCCTCGACACCTGGGAGGCGATGGAGGCCCTCGCGGCGTCGCACGGCCGGTGGGAGCGCGCGTACGACGCGCTCGCGGCGCAGGTGGCGCAGACGCAGGACGACGACGACCGGGTCGAGCGCGCGGCGCGGCTGGTGTCGCTGGTGGAGACCGAAGGGTCGCTCGGGCACCGGCTCATCGACGCGCTGCGGGTGCAGCACGCGGCCGACCCCAACGACCTCGGGCTCGCGCAGCGACTCGCGGACCTGTGCGAGGCCGCGGGGCTGTGGTCCGAGGCCGTGACCCTGCTCGAAGAGCTCGCGGAGATGGAGGGCGACGACGAGGAGCTCTCGACGCTGGTGCAGCGCATCGCGCACGCCGCGGACGAGCACCTCGACGACCCCGAGCGCGCGTGGCGGGCGCTGCTGCCGCAGGTGCAGGGCGGCGACATCGCGTGCCTCGACCTGATGGTCGCGATGACCGCGCGGCGCGGGATGCACGCCGAGGTGCTCCCGGTGCTCACCGACCTCGCGCAGCGGGTGAACGACGCCGAGGCGCGGGCGTCGCTCTGGCGCGAGATCGCCGATCGCAAGGCGCAGCTGGGCGACGCCGCGGGCGCGGTGGAGGCCGAGTGCGAGGCGGTGGTGTCGCTGCCCGCGGAGCTCGCCGGGCTCGACCGCGTGGACGCGCTGGCGGCGCAGGCGCAGAGCCCCGGGCGGGTGGCGGGGGCGTACCGGGCGGCGCTGGAGTCGGCGGAGGACGCCACGGCGGCGCACGACCTGGCGATGCGGGGCCTGCGGGCCATCGAGGCCTCCGGGGGCACGAGCGAGGCGCTGGAGTTCGCCCTCGCCACGCTGGCGAAGATGCCCGCGGACGACGAGCTGCTCGACGCGGTCATCCGCCTCGCGCCGGGGCTCGGCCACGACCAGGACCTCTACGTCGCCCTCGACCGACGGCGCCGCTCGGCGCAGACCGACGGCGAGCGCCTCGGGGTGACCCTGCGCGCGGCGGAGGTGGCGGGCGCGGCGCTGGGCGACCAGGAGACGGCGTTCCAGTACCTGGAGCAGGCGGCGGCGCTGGCCATCGGGCGCAAGGAGCCCGACGAGGCGCGGCTGGCGGACGTCGAGGCCACGGCGCGGCGGGTCGACGCCACGCGCCCGGAGATCGGGATGACCGCCGCGCTGGTCGAGCGCCTCGCGGCGCGGGGCGACGAGCTGGGCGAGAGCGAGCCCCGCGGCGGCGTGGTGCTGCTGCGCCGGGCCGCGGCGCTGTGCGAGGGCGAGCTGGCGCTCCCCGAGCAGGCGATGGCGCTCTACTCGCGCGCGGTGATGCTCTGGCCCGGCGACACGGAGAGCCCCGCGAAGCTGGAGGAGGTCGCGACGACGCTGCGGCGCCTCGGCGAGGTGGCGGCGCTCTACGACCGGGTGGTCGACAAGGCCTACGACGCGGCGACGGCGCGGTCGTTCACGGCGCGGCGCGCGATGCTCCTGGGCGAGCGCCTGGGCCGCGTCGACGAGGCCATCGAGACCTACCACCGGCTGACCGAGATCGCCCCGAAGGACCTCGGCATCCTGCGGGCGCTGCAAGACCTGCTGGAGCGCAACGGCCGCTGGCAGCCCCTGCTGGTGGCGCTGGAGCGCGAGCTCGAGGTGGGCGCCGACCGCGCGGCGACGTACCGCCGCATGGCGAGCATCTGGGAGCAGCAGCTCCGCAACACCTTCGAGGCGAAGGACCTCTGGAAGCGCGTCCTGAAGATCGCCCCCGACGACGAGGAGGCGCGCGCCGCGCTCGAGCGCCTCGACCGCCGCGCCGGCGAGGTCATCGACGAGGAGCCCATGGAGTCCCTCGACGACGACGAGATCGCCGTCGAGGACGCCACCCCGGCGCCCGCGCGCCCGGCCTCGGAGCCTCCGGTGGAAGCCCCGGCGGACGAAGACCCGCGCGCCGCGCTCTTCGGCGAGCCGCTCTCCGACCGGCCCGACTCGCCGCCGCAGACCTCCGGGTCGGCGCCGCCCTCGGCCGACCTCGCCGCGCTGCTCGCCTCCACCACGCCCTCCTCGCAGCGCGTGAACCCCCTCGACCGGCCGTCCATCGACGACGCCGCGGAGAAGCACGAGGGCGACGGATCCCACGACCCCCGCGCGGCCTTCTTCGACGACCACGCCGACGAGGTCGCCGCGGAGCCCGACGCGCCGGAGCCCGACGCCCCGGAGCTCGATGCCCCGGTGCACGAGCACGAGCACGAGCACACCGTGGCCCTCGACGTCCCGGGCGAGCTGCCCCCGGAGCAGCACCAGGCCGCGGACGAGATCCCCGCTGTGGACGAGCCCCCGATGGCGCAGGGTCTCCACGCCGACGACGACCTCCACGACCTGGAGATCGAGACGCCGGACCCGCCGCCGACGCGCCCCAGCCGCCCGCCGCCGCCGCTGCCGCAGTGGTCGGCGCCGCTCACGCCCTCGGCGCTCCCCGCGGCCCCGGCGCCCGACCCGATGGACGCCCTCGACGCGATGGAGGCCGTCGACATGGAGGACTCCCTCGAGGCCGACTTCGTCGACGAGGTCGAGGCCCTCGACGGGACCCTCTCGCTCGACGACCTCGCGGACATGGTCGCCCCGCCGAGCCCGCCGCGGCCGGTCACCATCGCCCCTGCCCCGCCGCCGTTTCCGCCCCGCCGCGATCACTGACCGCCCCCTCCGCCCCCGGGGGGGGCCCCGCGCCATCTCTGGTCACGGATTGACCTTGCGCCCGCGGCTTCGTGTATCCATCGGGGACCTCTATGCGTCCCTCGCGCACCGCCCTCCTCCTCGGCGCCGCCCTCGCGGGCGCGACGGGCTCTGCCTCCGCGCAGCCGCGGCGGCCCGTCGCCACCACGGTCGCCATGGTCCACCCCACCGCCGAGGCCCCGCCGGGGTGGGACCTCTCCCGCGCCGACGACGTGCTCGCCCGCATCGGGCGCGCCGCCACGGGCGACCCGCGCCGCGGGGCCCTCGACATCTCCAGCGCCCTGCTCGCCGGGGTCGAGCCCCACGTCGCCGCGGCGGGCCTCGACACCCTCGGCGTGCTCGCGCGCCCGGAGTCCGCCGACACCATCCTGCGCTACCTCGACCACCGCCGCGTGTCCCTGCGCCGCCGCGCCCTCATCGCCGCCGCGCGGCTGCACACCCCCGCGATGCTCCGCGCCATCGACGCCCGCCTCGGCGACTCCGACCCGGAGGTCCGCGCCGAGGCCGCGCGCACCCTCGCCGACGTCGCCGACCCCACCTCCGTCCGCGCCCTCTGGGCGGCCTTCGAGCACGAGGCCGGCAGCGGGCTCGGCTCCGAGGGCACCGCCCTCCTCCAGGAGTCCGCCCGCGCCCTCGGCGCGCGCGGCAGCGACCAGGACGTCGACCGCCTGCTCACCTACCTCCGCCGCGCCCCCTTCGGCGCCCTCGCGCGGGCCTTCGAGGCCTCGCTGCGCCGCCCCGAGCTCCCCAACCCGGTCAAGCTCCGCGTGGTGCAGGCCATCGCGGGCATCGCCACCCCGCAGGCCCGCGAGCTGCTCACCCGCCTCGTCGACGAGCACCGCGGCCGCCCCACCCCCGCCATCGACGCCGCCCGCAGCGCCGTCTCGAGGATCCAATGAAGCCCCTCGCCCTCGCCCTCCCGCTCGTCCTCGCCGCGCTCGGCGTCGGCTGCGCCAACACCTCCATCTCCCGCGGGGCCTTCTCGCTCAGCACCCCCGCCTCCGACGCCGTCGTGCTCGCCGCCGTCGCCGACCGCGTGCGCGCCGCCGCGCCCGCCAGCCTGCCCCCCGTCGCCGCCATCGTCGCCGACGACCCCGCGCAGGGGCTCAGCATCGTCGACCTCGGCACCGGCGCCCTCGTCGGCCGCGTCCAGGCCCCCATCGCCTCGCGCCCCGTCGTCGCGGGCGACCTCGTCGTGGCCCGCGTCGCGGGCTCCGTCGTCGCGTGGTCGCTGCAGGGCGCCGAGCGCTGGCGCGTGCCCGACGAGGGCCTCGACCTCGTGGGCGCGAGCCGCGACGGCGACCGCGTGGCCCTGGTGCTCGGCGGCGCCGGGGTCACCCGCCGCCGCGGGGTCGTGCACGTGGTCACGGCGGGGGACGGCAGCACCGTCGCGCGCACCGAGATCGCCCACGCCCTCGGGCTGCCCACCCTGGTCGGCGACGACGTCTTCGTCCCCTGGGACGGGCAGAACCTCTCGGTCCTCGACGCCCGCAGCGGCGACGAGCTCTCTCGCGTGCGCAGCCGCGACGACGTGGTGGGCTTCTCCTTCCGCGAGGGCCACGCGGTCTACTACGGCGCCCGCGCGCTCTACCGCCTCGGCGCCGAGGCGGCCTCGGGCACCGCCGCGGGCACCCCCCACTACCAGCCCCGGCCCGACGAGCTCCCGGGCTCCGCGCCCTTCGCCCTCGACGCGTACACCTCCCTCCGCGCGGGCGTCGACGCGCGCGAGCGGGTGCGCCTCGCGTGGCGCCCCGACCCCGCGCTGCCCGGCGTGGCCCTCCTGCACAACACCGTCTTCGCGCTCTACCACCGCGACGTGTTCGCCCTCGACGCCACCACCGGTGCGCTGCGCTGGGCGTTCGTGAGCCCGCACGACCTCGCCGGCGTCGCCGTGGTGCGCGCCGGTCTCGTGGTCGTCGACGACCACGGCGGGGCCTCGCTCCTGGCGCCCGACGACGGCCGCGCGCGCTGGCGCCAGGCGCTGCCCGTCGGGGGGCCGCAGGCGGTGCTGCAGCTCCCCGCGGACTTCGCCCCGGCGCCCAACACCGACGACCCGCCGCGCACCCTGGTGGAGTCCCTGCTCGTGGCCGCGGGCGGCTCCGACGCGCGCCTCCTGCCCGCCCAGCGCTTCGCGGCGCAGCGCCTCGCCGCGCTCCCGGGCGCGCCGGCCACCGCGGCGCTGGTGTCCATCCTCACGCGCCGCGGGCTCTCCCCTGAGCTGCGCGCGGTGGTGGGCGAAGGCCTCGTGGGGCGCACCGAGGGCACCGACGCCATGATCGAGGCGCTCGAGCTGCACTACGACTACGTGCGCGGCGTGGACGTCCCCCCGGTGGGCTTCCTGGCGCGCGCGCTCGCCGCGGCGCACGAGCGGCGCGCGGTGTCCTCGCTGGTGTCGCACCTCTTCGACCCCGCGACCCCCACGGACGACCTCGCCCCCATCGTCGTGGCGCTGCGCGAGCTCGGCGACCCGTCCTCCGTGCAGGCCCTCGCGGACTTCGTGCGCCTCTACCACGCCGACGTCGGCGCCGTGGCGCCGGTGGGCGGCGGCGACGCCATCATCGAGCGCGACATCACCGACCAGGGCCACCTCAACGCCGCCGTCGAGCAGGCCATCGAGACCATCGCCCGCGCGGGCGGCGCGCCGGAGCGCGCGCTGCTCGACCGGGTGCGCGCCCACCCGGCGGCCCCGGAGACGGTGCGCGTCGCCGCGTCGCGGGTGCGCGACGGCGCCCCCCCGGAGGCGCCCCCTGGAGATGCCGCGGCCACGGGTGACGGCGCGGCCCCCGGCGCGGGCACCGACATGACCTTCGGCGCGCCCGCGGGGCGCCTCGGGCCCGACGCCATCGACGGCGCGATGTCCGCGCGGCGCCCGGAGGTGCTCGCGTGCCTGCGCAACACCCCGTCGCGGCCCGCGCAGCTGCGGGTGCAGTTTCGCTACGACGGCGACGGGCGGGTGAGCAACGTGTCGGTGATGCCCGCGGCCTTCCAGGCCTGCGTGGCGCCCATCGTCGCGGCGGTGCAGCTCCCCACCTCGCTCGCGGTGCGCGAGCTCGGCACCTGGATCTGCCCCACCGCCAACTGATCGGTCAGAAGTAGTAGCGGACGTGGAAGGCGCCGCCGATGCCGAAGCCCAGGCCGACGCCGTTGTTGTTGACGACGGCGAGCCGGGGCACGGCCTCGAAGGCGAGGTCGAGGGGAATGGTCTTGAACTGCACCGCGAGGCCGATGGGCAGCTCGAGGCCGAGGGCGAAGCTGTCGTAGTTGCCGAAGCCCGCGTAGAGGCCGGGGCCGATGTAGAACCCGAGGTCGGCGGTGCCGCCGCGGATGAGCGTCGCCGGGTGGAAGAGGTAGTCCGCCCGGAGGAAGATCCCGCTGCTGTTGTCGACGTAGTCGCGCCCGAAGCGCCCGTTGCGGTACCAGAACGACAGCACGAACTGGAGCGACGTGGTCTGCGACGTGAAGTACTGCGCCGAGAGGCCGACGTCGGGGTAGCCGAGCGCCAGGCCGAGCCCGAAGCGCCGGGCGCCGCCGACCTGCGCGTGGGCGTCGGTAGGGGCGGCGAGGCAGATCGCGACGGCGGTCGCAGCGGACACCAGGAGGCCAGTGGATTTCTTCATCGGCGCATCCTCTAGGGCAACGCGCGGGTTGCGCAATAGCGATCTTTCGCGCGCCGCGGGTGCGATTCGCGGCGCCCATGTGGGCACGATGTTCTGGTAGGTTCGGCCGTCGTTTCCAGGAGGTGTCTGCCGTGTTCAAGAAGTTGGTCGTCGGTGTGGATTTTTCGGAGCATAGCGACCGCGCGGTGAAGGCCGCGCTCCAGGTGGCGCGCAGCGTGGGCGGCTCGGTCGTGCTGGTGGGCGTCATCCCCTCGCCGTCGGAGATCGTCCCCTCGGGCAACTCGGAAGACCAGGTCACCGGCATCGAGCACCGCATGCGCGAGCTCGCGGCCGAGCTGTCGAAGTCCTCGGGGGTCTCCGTCGACTACGGCGTCGAGGTGGGCCATGACCCCGCCGGGGCGCTCACCCGCTTCGTCGCCACCTGGGGCGGCGACGCGCTCGTCGTGGGCACCAGCGCGCGCACGGGCCTCAACCGCGTGCTCGTGGGCTCCATCGCCGAGCGCGTGCTGCGCTCGTCCACGGTGCCCGTGCTCGTCATCGGCCCCAGCGTCGCGATCTGATCGCCCGCGCGCTGCGCCTCAGGGCGCCCCCGCGTCGGCGGGCGCCACCGGCAGCGCCGCGCTCCACAACAGCCTCTGGGTGCCGCCGTCGAGGGTCTCGATCCACGACGCCTGCACCGTGCCGTCGGCCGCCAGCAGCGCCCGCAGCGAGGACACCGCGCCCAGCGGCGAGGTGATCACGCTGCGCGACACCGACGGGCGCTCGGGCGACGACCACGCGCGCATCACGAGCTGCGCCCGGGCCTGCGCGCCGTCGGCCCCGAGGGCCAGCGCGCCGCCGCCCTTGGGGAGCCCCACCAGCCACGGCGAGCCGTCGCTCTGGAACCACCCCGTGTTGGCCGTGCCCCAGCGGTCGCCGTCGAGCTCGTAGGTGTTGAAGGCCGCGCGCCGCGGGCCCGCGCCCGGCGCCGCGGGGTTGGTCGTGGTGAGCGACCAGGCCGCGAGGAAGCGCCCTCCCCCGAGCGGCACCGCCATCGCCGCGCGGTTGTCCCCGAGCAGCACCCTGAACGGCGGCCGGAACATCGTCGTCGTCACCCCCGCGTCGGAGGTGACCGACGCCGACGCCGAGGCCATCACGTCCGTCGCCCCCTCGCCCACGGACCCGCGCGCGGGGCCCGTCCAGGTGACCAGCAGCGCGTCGCCCGGCGCCGGGTCGACCGCCACGCTCACCTGGTCGAGCCCGCAGGTGTCGGCCACCGGCCGCGACGCGCTCCACCCCGCCTCGGTGCGCACCCGGTGCCGGAGCTGTGACCCGCTCGCGCACGACCCGCCCGGGATCGCGTAGACCACGTGCAGCGCCCCGGTCGACCCGACCCCCATGCTCGCCAGGCTCGGCGGCTCGCTGCCCTGCAACGTCACGGGCTCCGGGACGGTCCACGCCGCCCCGAGGAAGCGCCGGACGTACAGCACCGGGCCCAGCGCCCCGTCGGCGCGGGTGAGCACCGCGGGCGTGGGCTCGCTGGTGGTCCAGAGCACCGACTCGGAGCTCGCGCCCGCGGGCACCGCCCACGGGAAGGCCGCCGTCCAGGTGATGCCGTTGCGCTCCGCCACGCTCACCGCGGTCGCCCCGTCGGCGCGCGCCGCGGTCAGCACCAGGAAGGTGCGCCCCCCGGCGGCCGCCACCGGCCACGCCGAGCTCAGCGCCCCGTCGGCGCGCTGCTGCACCACCTGCGGCGCGCCGAAGCGCCACCGGGCGTTGGGGTCTTCCCCGGGCGCCCCGCACGCCGCGAAGCCCAGGCACCCCAACCCCACCCACGCCGACCGGAGAGCACCCACGATTTCACCCCTACTGCGTATTGCCGATGGCAAGGCCCACGTACTCCTGCGACGCCCCGCGCCGCACGAGGAACACCGCGCGCCCGTCCCGCGCCGCCGCCACCACGTCGTCGGTGCCGCGCACCGGGCGCCGGTCGGCCTCCAGGATGACGTCGCCGGGTCGCAGCCCCGCCTGGTCGGCCGCCCCGCCGCGCTGCACGCCCATGATCACCACCGCCCCGTCGGACTGGAGCCCCAGCCGCGCGGCGTAGGCCGGCGGCAGCGTGTCGATGGTGATCCCGAAGCCCGTCGGGCCCGGGGTGGGCGGCGGCGGCGGCGGCGGCGCGGCGGGCGGCGGCGACTCCCCCGGCCGCAGCCGGGTGGTCAGCGTCACGTCGCGCGCCTGTCCCTCGCGCAGGGTGCCCAGCACGATGCGCTCGCCGGGGGCGCGGGTGGCCATGAGCCGGGCGATGTCGTTGCGGCCGTGCACCGCCCGGCCGTCGACCGACACGATCACGTCCGAGGGGCGCAGCCCCGCCGCGGCCGCCGGGCTGTCGGGCAGCACCACGCTGACCAGCGCCCCGCTGCCTGCCGCGCCGAAGGAGGCCAGGTCGGGGGTGAGGTCCTGCGTGTCGAGGCCCGTCCAGCCGCGGGTCACGCGCCCGGTGGCGAGCACCTGCCGCACCACCTGCTGAACCAGCCGCGACGACACCGCGAAGCCGATGCCCTGCCCGCGGCCCACCACCATGGTGTTGATGCCGAGCACCTCGCCGCGGATGTTGACCAGCGCGCCGCCGGAGTTGCCCGGGTTGATGCTCGCGTCGGTCTGGAGGTAGTCCTCGACCTCGTTCATGCCGAGGCCGCCGCGCCCGGTGGCGGAGACCACCCCGTGGGTGACCGTGGCCTCGAGGCCGAAGGGCGCGCCGATGGCCAGCACCCACTCGCCCACCCGCGCGGCGTCGCTGTCGGCGAAGCCCGCCGTCGGCAGCGAGCGCGCCTCGATCTTCACCACCGCGAGGTCGGCCGAGGGGTCGCTGCCGAGCACGCGCCCGGCGAAGGTGCGCCCGTCGCGGAGGTGCACCTGGATGCGCGTGGCGCCCTCCACCACGTGGTGGTTGGTGACGATCACGCCGTCCTCGCGGATGAGCACCCCGGAGCCACTGCCGTGGCGCCGCTGCGGCTCCTCCGGAGGCGCGCCCCAGAAGCCCGGGGCGTTGTAGAGCATCACGTCCGTGCGCCGGGTGAACTCCACGTAGAGCGTCACCACCGCGGGCAGCGTGCGCGACGCCACCTCGCTGAACACCAGGCCCAGGTTGATGGCTGAGTCGACCGCGGGCGGCGGCGCGCGGGGCGGCGGCGCGCGGGGCGGCGCGGGGGGACGGGGCTGCGCGCCGGACGAGGCGAGGGCGAAGGTGAGCGCGAGGGAGGCGGAGAGCAGCGGGCGCCAGCGCATGGGCGGAGCCTACGACGACCGCGGCGCGATGGCTGTACCCCTGCGAAGGAGGGGCTACGGAATCGGGGTGAAGCGGGTGCGCGCGTTGGAGACGATGGCGCAGGAGTTCCGCGATGCGCAGGGGCCGAAGGCGCGGGTGCCGTCGGGGCTCTCGATGCCGACGGTGTTGGCCACCACGCCGGACATCGCGCCGTAGGCGAAGTCGATGACGCCGCTGCCCTCGTGGAGGATGATCTCGTAGTTGAGGGCGCTGGTCCCGGAGTAGTAGCGGGAGCCCGCCCACTGCGCGACCCAGCGGCGGGAGGGCGCCGTGCCCACGGTGGCGACGCAGACCCCGGTCGAGCTCAGGACCTGGTCGGCCCACTGCGGCGCGAGCACGCTGTTGGGGAGCGACGAGCTGGGGATGGTCCCGCTCAGCGCGACCCAGCCCGAGGAGGTGTCGA
Organism: Myxococcales bacterium; assembly: GCA_030652255.1. Lineage (GTDB taxonomy): Bacteria > Myxococcota_A > Polyangia > Polyangiales > SCUS01. The sequence continues at coordinate 15,339 of JAUSAZ010000102.1, forward strand.
GCTGGGCGTTGCCGTTGGAGCTGATGTAGATCCGCGCGCCGCTGGCGACCGGAGCGCCCCACCAGCGGGTGGCGAAGGGCAGCGTCACCATCGCCGTGCCGTCGTCGGTCGACTGGAGCACGCGCACCGAGCCGGGCGCGCCGCACGCGTCGACGTAGGGGACCGCCGACGCCGTGAGGGACGAGTCCACGGCGTAGTTGGGGCCGCCGCCGCACGCGCCCGCGATGCACCACTGCCCCCCGATGCAGGTGCGGCCGCAGGCGCCGCAGTGGGCGGGGTCGCTGTTGAGGTCGACGCACGCGCCGGTGCACGCGGTCTGCCCCGCCGGGCACGCGAGGCCGCACACGCCGGCGTTGCAGCTCTCGCCCGCAGCGCAGGCGCGCCCGCACATGCCGCAGTGGGCCGTGCTGGTCTGCAGGTCGGTGCACGCGCCGGAGCACATGGTGTCGATGGGCCGGCACGGCAGCGTCGGGCCGGTGATGGTCGCGTCGCAGTAGCCGACGGTCTCCATGCTGCCGGCGCGAAACTGCGACGAGCCCTCGTGGTGGAAGTACCATCGGCGCCAGAGGGGCGAGACCGTGAAGGAGCACATGTCCGACAGGGCCGTGAAGGTGGCGAGGGTGCTCACGGTCCCTTCGGGCACGCGCATGCGGGCGATGGCCGTCCCGCTCTGCACGTAGTCGACGTAGAGCGCCCCACCGTAGAACTCCGCCACGCCCCAGATCGCCCAGCTCTCGCACGCGGCGCGGGGGGTGGGCATCGCGACGGCGCCGAGGTCGATGACGGCGCCGCTCGGCAGGCTGACGTGCCACGCGCGGCCGCCGCCCATGAGGACGATGCGCTCGTAGCCCGAGAAGATCCCGACGCTCCCGGTGGCCGGCAGGGGGATGGGCTGCGAGAGGTTGATCAGCCCGGAGGTGAGCCCGCCCGTCATGGGGTTGAGCTCCATGAGCGAGGTGATCGTCCCGCCCATGTCGGTCACCGGGGTCGAGCCGATGGCGAGGGTGTAGAGGGTCCCGGTGGCGAGGTTGCTCACGAGGCCGTCGTAGACGCGCCCCACCGACTCGCCGACGAGGGTCTGCAGGTCGAAGCGCCCGGTGCTGACGTCCCCGGAGTAGAAGAGCCGCGCGCCGGAGACGGCGATGCCGCCGCGGTCGTCGCCGGTCACGGCGACGTGGTCGACGGTGCTGCAGCGGTTGGGCGAGAGGGCCACCTGGAAGCTCGCGCCGGGGATGACGCCCCCGACGCAGCGCCCGAGGGTGCAGCGCGCCCCGGTGGCGCAGGCGCGGCCGCACATGCCGCAGTGCGCGGCGTCGGTCTGGAGGTTGGCGCACGCGCCGCCGCACACGACCGTGGGCGCCGCGCAGACCAGGGTGCAGACCCCCGCCACGCACGATTGCCCGGTGGCGCAGGTGCGGCCGCAGCCGCCGCAGTGCGCCGCGCTGGTCTGGGTGTTGACGCACGGCCCGGCGCCGCACTCGCTCAGCGGCGCCGCGCAGCGCGGGCCCGTGTCCGCAGGACCCGTATCGACGCCCACGTCGACGGGCCCGCCGAGGTCCACCGGGGCGCCGCTGTCGACCGGCCCGGTGTCCTCGGGGCCGCCGAGGTCGGTCGGCCCGCCGAGGTCTTCGGGCGGCGGCGGCACGTCGTCCGGGGCGCCAACCTCCGGGGGATCGACCGCCGGCGCGTCCTCCTCGATCGGGCCGACGCCGTCGTCCCCGGGCGGCGCCTTCGCGTCGGGGTCGCCGAGGTCGCTCGGGCTTTCGCCGAGGTCGACCGCGGTCCCTGCGTCCGGCACCGCGCCCCCGTCGATGAGCTGCTGCGCGCACGAGAGGGGGAGCAGCGCGAGGCAGAGGGCGATTCCACGCAAGGCAGGCCGTCGGTCCATGGCGTAGGCGAAACTATCCCGAAACCGCGGAAAGTACATGACTCCCGTCGCGCGCCGTCACCTCCGCGCGCGCCTCGCGGCCGCGCGAGGGGTTCCCTTGCGGAGCCGCGGCGGTGGTAGCGTGCGCTCGGGTCCCACTCCATGCGCCGACGGTCACGGTACGAGCTTGTCCTCTCGACGGCGTGGCTGCTGACCATGGGCTGCGGTCGCAGCGTGGTGGGCGGTGACGCGGGCGACGCCTCCGCGCCAGACGTCCCCGGCGACACGGCCGACGTGGTCGATGTCCCCGACGTGACCGACGCGCCGCCCGATCTCCCCGCGCCGACCCCCGATCGCCCCGACGCTGGCGAGGCGATGCCCGACACCGGCGTGTCCCCGGGCAGCGCCCGATGCGAGTCCGGTCTGGCGCTCACCGACGGCACCCTCGTCGAGGTCGAAGACCTCGCGACCGCGACGGCGCGGGTGCGCGGGTGCTTCGGCAGCCCGACGGGCCCGGCGCGCTTCTACCGGGCCACGGTCGGGTCCTTCGACACCCTGGCGGTGAACGTCCAGCCGCTCGCCGACGGCCCGGCGCTCATGCCCGCGGTGCGCATCCTCACGGGCTGCGACGCCGACCGCTGCATCACCCAGCGCATCCACCCCGCCACCGGCGGCGCCACCACCTGGACCAACTACACCGACACGCCGCAGCCCGTCGTCGTCGCCGTGGCGAACTCCGCCGACGTCGCCGCGGGGCGCTACCGCCTCGAGGCCACGCTGGGCCGCGGCTCGGGCAACGCCACCTGCGCCCGCGCCGTGCGCGTGACCCCGGGCGTGCCGCTGCGCGACCAGTCCTTCGGCGACGCCTCGGACGCGCTCCCGCTCTGCCCGGGCACCACGGGCACCACGGGGCCCACGGTGTTCTATCGGGTGACCGCGCCGCCGCAGCAGGCGCTCGAGATCACCGCGCAGCTCGGGGCCGGGGTCGCGGTCTCCAACAGCCCCCGGCTGCGGCTCATCGACGCGTGCGACGCCACCGCCTGCGTGGCCGCGAGCGGGCGCAACGCCGCGGGCGCCCAGAGCCTCCGCTGGTACAACGGCGCCTCGACGCCGCGCGAGCTCATCCTCGCCGTGTCCACGGCCACCACCACCCTGCGGCCGCGCTTCGACCTCCTCGTCGCGTCGGTGGGCGCGCCCCCGGAGGGCCTCTGCCCGGGCGCCCTCGAGGTGAGCGTCGCCGCCCCGCGGCGGATGCAGTCCAACGCCACGGCCATCGCGGCGGCGCCCGCCTGCATGGGCACGCCCCCCGGGGGCAACGCGATCTGGTACCGCACGGTGGTGCCGCCGAGCAGCCTGCTCACGGCGCGGGTCACGCGCACCAGCGGCGCCACCGACCCGCAGGTGCGCTTCTACGACGCCTGCGGCGGCGCGTGCATCGCCTCCACCGGCCGCTGGTGGAACGTCCAGGCCACGCCGGCCACGGTGTACCTCGCCGCGGCCTCGACCTCGGGCGCCGTCATGGGCTTCGACCTCGACGTGGCGCTCACGGCCGCCGGGCCCAACGGGCGATGCGCCAGCGCGACGCCCGTGTCGGCCAGCACGCGCTTCGAGCGCGAAGACCTCGCGGGCGCCGTCGAGCCGCCGCCCGGCTGCATGGGCTCGCCGCCGCTCAACGTGGCGCTCTGGTACGCCATCACCGTGCCCGCCGGGCGCGCCCTCGTGGCCACGGCGCAGAGCCTCGCGGTCCCGGGCAGCAGCGCCTCGTGGACCCCGTACCTCCTGCTGGTCTCGGGCTGCGACGCGACGGCGCGCTGCCTCGTCGGGTCCGAGAGCGGCGCCGAGGGCGGCGTCGCCCACCTCGTGACCCGCGAGCTCGGCCCCGGGGTGCAGTACCTCGCCGTGGGCAGCTTCTCGTCGACCGTGAGCGGCCCGATGGAGCTCACCATCGACCTCGCGTCCACGCCGACCAACCGCAGCTGCGCCGCCGCCGAGGCGCTCGCGCCGATCGAGCGCCGCACCGGGCTGCTCCTCGGCGAGGGAGGCCCCGCCGCGCCCGTCTGCGGGGCGGGCGGCGCGGGCGGCACCGCCCTCCATTACCGCGCGTCGGTGCCCCCCGGCGCGACCCTCACGGCCCACGCGGCGCGCACCAGCGGCAGCGGCTGGGCCCCGCTGCTGGAGCTCTCGTCGGGCTGCGTCGACGGCGCCTGCCTCGCGTCCAGCGCGCCGCTGACGGGCGCCGCGCTCCTGCGCTGGACCAACCCCGGCCCTGGCACCCTCGACGGGCGGCTGACGGTGTACTCCGCCGCGCCGCAGCCCAACTCTGCCGTGTCCCTCTCCGTCGCCGTCGAGACCCCGCGCTACGCCGTCGAGCGGGTCTCGGCCGACTGCGAGGCCATCACCGACGCGTGGGGTCCGGTGGGGGTCACCGCCAGCAACGGGGCCTCGCCGCAGCGGCCGATGCCCTTCGCGTTCCGGTACTTCGGCGACCTGATCACGCACTACAGCGCGAGCGCCAACGGCTTCGCCCAGCTCTGGCCGGGCACCTCCCGCGCCCCGGTGGGCACCGCCGCCAACCTCGCGATCCCCTCGCCCGCCGCGCCGCCCGGCCTCGCCGCCCTCCTCTGGGACCAGCTCACCTTCAGCTCCGCCACGTCGCGCGTGGTGGCGTTCGAGACGCCCGGCGAGCAGCGGCACCTCACCGTGGCGTGGTCCAACCTCACGCTCGGGTCGCGGCCCACGAGCTTCCAGCTCAAGCTCTTCGCCAACACCGACGTGGTGGAGTTCCACTACTGCAACCTGGAGCCGTCGACGGGCGACGTGACCACCGGCGCCCAGGCCACCATCGGGCTCCAGGACGCCACGGGGCTGCGCGGCGTCCAGCACTCCTTCAACACCGCGGGCGCCGTCACGAGCGGCGGCGCGCTGCGCTTCCTGCCGGCGCGATGACAACGGGGACGCGCACCATGACCCACCGCCGCCCGATGCCCCACTGGACCGCCGCCGCGCTGGCCCTCGCGCTGGGCGCCTGCTCCGAGCGATCGACCCCCCCGGCGGACGTGCCCCTCGACGCGGCGGCCGACGCGCACGACCTCGACGCGCACGACCTCGACGCCCCGGAGGCGCCGACCGCCGAGCGCCCGCCCGCGAGCTGCGAGCCCGGGATGGACACGGACTTCGACGAGGTTCCCAACGACGTGGAGTGCCGCGAGGGCACCGACCCGGGCAACCCCGACACCGACGGCGACGGGCTGCGCGACGGCCGCGAGCGCGCGTACCCGCGGGTGTGCGTCGCCGCCGACCGCGCACGGCAGGGGCGGCCCCCGACGGCGTGCACCTCGGACGCGGGGTGCGCGGCGGGGGAGAGCTGCCGCGGGCTCTCGGGCACCATGGCCGACAGCGACGGCGACGGGGCCAGCGACCGCGCGGAGGACCCCGGGGCCGACGGGATGATCGACACCGCCCGCGGCGAGACCGACCCGCGGCTGTGGGACACCGACGGCGACGGCCGCGGCGACGGCGAGTCGGGCCTCGCGATCTGCCGGCCCGACGGGCTGGTCAACCCCCGGCTGGTGAACGTCCCGCGCGGCACCTTCCTCGTCGGGCTCGACCCGGTGTGGCCCATGACCCCGCGCACGGTGATGGGCGCCACCGAGACCGACGGCGCCGCCATGCTGCTCGACGACCCGGCGCTCTCCCTCGCCGCCTTCGCGCACGAGCGCTCGGCGAGCAGCGCGGACGTGCGGGTCGAGGCCCTCGACGCCGAGGACGACGTGGTCGCCGCGCTCGGGGCGGTGCCCGTGCTGGTGGGCCGCGCGCTCACCACCCACGAGATGCTCCCCGCGGTGCGCTCGGTGTTCCGCGTGGCGGTCGAGGCCGGCGACGGCGGCGCGCCGGAGGGCGCCGGGGCCCTGCGCGACCGGCTGCTGGCCCGGGTGGTGGGCGCCCCGGTCCCCGCGGGGACGCCGGCGTACCCGGCCGCGAGCGACCACCGCGTCGAGGTGGTGACCGTGCTCCGCGGCGAGCCCCGGCGGCGCGTGACGCTGGTCACCGTCCTCGCGAGCGCGACCGCCGACGACCCCGCGTCGCCCGCGGCCATCCGCGCCGACGACCTGGTGAACACCTCCGGCCTCGCCGACCGCGACCGCACCCTCGACTTCCGCTGCCAGCGCTTCACGGCGACGGGCGAGAGCGAGGTGGACTTCCTCTGGCTCGTCGACACCTCCGGCTCGATGAGCGACGACCAGGAGCGCCTCGGGCGCACCGCCGAGCGCTTCTTCGGGCGCCTCACCGCGGCGGGGGTGGACTTCCGCGTCGGGGTCTTCGAGGCCGGCTCGATGATGCTCAACCTCGACGACCCGGGCTTCTCGTTCATCAACGGCGCCGACCCGGGCGGCGCGCGGCTCCTCGCGTGGCAGGTGACCATCTCGCCCTACCTCATGGCCCCGCGCGACATCTTCCGGCCGTACGCCTTCGCGGGCTCCGCGGAGGAGGCCGTCGCCGCGGGGGTCTACGCCTTCGAGACCCTGCGCGAGCGCACCACCCGGGGCGAGCTCGACCCCGGCCGGCGGCTGCGCAGCGGCGCCCGCACGGTGGCCTTCTTCGTCACCGACGAGCCCGGCACCAACGACGACGCGGTCTTCCGCCGCGACATGGCCCGCTGGGGCGCCGACTACCCCGCGCGGCTGCGCAGCGTGGTGGAGTTCTTCCAGCGCAACGAGATCCAGACCTACGGCCTCGTGGCGGACTTCCGCACGGCCTGCGCGACCCCCAACGTCCAGGACATGCCCAGGTGCGTGATCCTCAACAACGGCGGGGCCTTCATCCCGATCACCACCGCCACCGACCCGGAGGTCGCCGCGGCGATGAACCTCGTCGTCGAGAGCGTCGCGGGCGTGGCGAGCCAGTACCAGCTCGATCGCACGCCCATCTCCGCCACGCTCCAGGTGCGCGTCGATGGGCGCCCCGTGCCGCGCTCCCGCACCGACGGCTTCGACTACGACGCCACGGCCCGCGCGGTGGTCTTCTACGGCACCACGCACCGCCCCTCGCGCGCCGCCGAGGTGGTGATCTCCTACCGCGTCTGGGCCGGGTCGCTCGGCTGAGCGCGAAGGGCGAATCGCGCTACCTTCGCGCCGCCATGAACCACCCCACCTCCGCCGAGCTGACCCGCGCCTACGCCGGCCGCCGGGTCTTCGTCACCGGCCACACCGGCTTCAAGGGCGCCTGGCTCACCCGCTGGCTCCTCGACCTCGGCGCCGACGTCACCGGCTACGCCCTCGCGCCCGACACCTCGCCCTCGCTCTTCGATCAGCTCGGGCTCGCCGCGCACCTGCGCCGCCACCACGTCGCCGACGTGCGCGACGCCGCGCGCCTCCGCGCCGCCGTGGCCGAGGCCGCCCCGGACGTGGTCTTCCACCTCGCCGCGCAGCCGCTCGTGCGCCGCAGCTACGACGAGCCGCTCTTCACCCTGGAGACCAACGTCATGGGCACCGCGCACGTTCTCGAAGCCGTGCGCGCGGCGCAGCGCCCCTGCGCGGCGGTGATGGTCACCTCGGACAAGTGCTACGAAAACCGCGAGCAGCTCTACGGCTACCGCGAGGACGAGGCCATGGGCGGCCACGACGTGTACTCCATGTCCAAGGGCGCCTCGGAGCTGGTCATCGCGTCGTGGCGGCGCAGCTTCTTCCCCCCGGCGCAGCTCGCCAGCCACGGGGTCGCCGTCGCGTCGGGCCGCGCAGGCAACGTCATCGGCGGCGGCGACCAGGCCGTCGACCGGATCATCCCCGACTGCGTCCGCGCCCTCACCCGGGGGGTGCCCATCCCCGTGCGCAACCCCGACGCGGTGCGCCCGTGGCAGCACGTGCTCGAACCCCTCGGGGCCTACCTCCTCCTGGGCGCGCGCCTCGTGGGCGTGGGCACCGCCAACCCCGAGCGCTTCTGCGAGGGCTTCAACTTCGGCCCGCAGACCGAGGCCACCCGCCCGGTGCGCGACGTGGTGCGCGCCCTCATCGCGGCGTGGGGCGGCGGCACCTGGGACGACCGCTCCGACCCGGGGGCCGTGCACGAGGCGAAGCTCCTGCGGCTCTCCATCGAGAAGGCCTGGGCGCGCCTCGGGTGGTCGCCCCGCTGGGGCTTCGAGCGCACCATCGCCGAGACCGCCCGCTGGTACCGCGCCTGGCACGAGGGCGCCCCGGGGCCGGAGCTCGACGCGCTCTGCAGCGCGCAGATCAAGCAGTACCTCGACGCCGACGGGGCCGTCGTGGGAGACCAGCAGGCACACTGAGCGATGTCCAACGACGCAGACGCACTCGAGAAGCAGCTGACGGCGGAGATCCTGGAGCGCGTGCGGCGCATCGCGCGGCTGCGCAACGAGGAGCCCGAGGAGTTTCGCCCGGGGCGCACGCCGGTGCGCTACGCCGGGCGGGTCTACGACGAGCACGAGCTGGTCAACCTGGTGTCGAGCTCGCTGGAGTTCTGGCTCACCGCGGGGCGCTGGCACCGCCGGCTGGAGGTCGACCTCGCGCGCTGGTTCGGCCTCGCCCACGCGCGCCTGGTCAACAGCGGGTCGAGCGCCAACCTCCTGGCCACCGCGGCCCTCACCTCGCCCCAGTGGGGTGAGCGTCGGCTGCGCCCGGGCGACGAGGTCATCACCGTCGCGGCGGGCTTCCCCACCACCGTCGCGCCCGCCATGCAGCTCGGGCTCGTGCCGGTCTTCGTCGACATCGCGCTGCCCACCTTCAACATCGACGTCGCGCTGCTGGAGCAGGCCCGCTCGCCCCGCACCCGCGCGGTGATGCTCGCCCACACCCTTGGCAACCCCTTCGACCTCGGCGCCGTCACGGACTTCTGCCGCGCCCACGGGCTCTGGCTGGTGGAGGACAACTGCGACGCCTCGGGCTCGCGCTATCGGGGCGAGCTCACGGGCACCTTCGGAGACGTCGCCACGCTCAGCTTCTACCCCGCGCACCACATGACCACCGGCGAGGGCGGCGCCGTGCTCTGCCGCGACGACGACATGCTCCGGGTGCTGGAGTCGCTCCGCGACTGGGGCCGCGACTGCTGGTGCGCCGGCGGCGTCGACAACACCTGCGGCAAGCGCTTCGAGTGGCAGCTGGGCGAGCTCCCCGCGGGCTACGACCACAAGTACACGTACAGCCACCTCGGCTACAATCTGAAGATGACCGACATGCAGGCCGCCGTCGGCCACGCGCAGCTCGCCAAGCTCGAGGGCTTCGGCGAGGCGCGGCGGCGCAACTGGCGCTACCTGCGCGACCGGCTCGACGAGGTGGCCGACCTGCTGGTGCTCCCGGAGCCGACGGAGGGCAGCGACCCGAGCTGGTTCGGCTTCATGATGGCCGTGAAGCCGGGGGCGGGCTTCACCCGCGACGAGATGGTGCGGCACCTGGAGTCGCGCAAGATCCAGACGCGGATGCTCTTCTCGGGCAACCTGACGAGGCAGCCCGCGCTCACGCGCCTCGCGGACGACCACGCCGCCCGCGGCCTCCCGCCGCCCTACCGCGTGGCGGGCGAGCTCACCCGCACCGACTACGTGATGAACAGCGGGTTCTGGATCGGCGTGTACCCCGGGCTCACCGAGGCGATGCGGGCCTTCATGGCCGACGAGATCATCGCCTTCGCCCGCGCCCGCAGCGGGGCGGCGCCGCGGCGTACGCTGCCCACGGCGCCGTAGGGCCGACGCGGCATTGGGCGTACGATCGGGCACGACCCTCATGCTTCGTACGATCCAGGCACACAACCTCGGCGCGCTCGGTGACGTCACGCTCGATCTCGCCGAGCGGCTGACGCTTCTCACCGGCGACAACGGCCTCGGCAAGACCCTCCTCCTCGACCTCGCCTGGTTCGCTGCGACCGGCGGAAACACCGCGCGCGGGACGCTTGCTCCACAACGGACGGGCAACGGCGCGGCGACGATCCGCTACGTGCACGAGCTCGGCGGAGCGACGAGCACGACGGAGGAGCGCTTCGACCCTCGCTCCTGGCGTTGGGAGCGGGACACCACCCCCTTCAATGACTCGCTCGTCGTGTACGCGCACGCGGACGGGGCCTTCGACGTCTGGGACTCCTTCCGCTTCGCGCGACACGTTCCCTACGCACACCCCGATGCGCGCCGCGTGGAGCACCGGTTCAGCCTCTCGACCGAGGCGGTATGGAACGGGCTCGACGACGACGGGAGGGTGCTCTGCAACGGCCTGTTACGCGATTGGTTGGCGTGGCAGTACCAGAAGCCCGAGGTCTTCGCCCGCTTCGCCCGCGCCCTCGAACAGCTCTCCGGCGGCCTCGACGAGCCGCTGGTGCCTGGCACCTCGCGGCGGGTGAGCCCCGACGACGCGAGGGACATCCCGACCCTCCGGCTCCCCTACGGCGAGGTGCCCGTCACGCTCTGCTCGGCGGGGATGCGACGGGTGCTCGCGCTGGCCTACGTGCTCGTATGGGCCCTCGACGAGCGCCAGGCCGCGGCCGCGCTGACCGGGGTCGAGGCCGCCCACGACATCGTGCTGCTCGTAGATGAGGTCGAGGCGCACCTTCACCCGCGATGGCAGCGGCTGCTGCTCCCCGCGCTGCTCGCGGTGCTCGACGAGCTCGCGCCCGCGGCGCGCGTGCAGGTGGTGGCGACGACGCACGCGCCGCTGGTGCTCGCATCGCTCGAGACCCGCTTCGACCCGTCGGTGGACCGCGCCATGCACCTCGAGCGCAAGGGCGCGACGGTGTCGCTGCTGGAGCTGCCGTGGGCCCCACAGGGCGACGCGGTGAACTGGCTGGTCTCCGAGGCCTTCGGATTGCAACAGGCGAGGTCGGTCGAAGCCGAGCGGGCCATCGAAGCGGCCGAGGCATACATGCGCGGCGAAGCCCAACCCGCGCCCCTCGACACCCGCGAGGCCATCCATGCGGCCCTCCGATACGCGTTGCCCGACCACGACCACTTCTGGCCGCGCTGGATCGTCCGGAGCGGGGTCCCCGCGTGATCCCGGTGGCACCGGTTGCTCGAACCCGAAGGCTTCGACGCGCGGGTCCGGAGGCGGGGGAACGCGTGGATCGAGGCCCACCCCGACGTGGCGACCCGCGCGGAGCCCTACTGGAGCGAGTTTCTCCCGCAGCTTCGCGAAGGCTTCGGCCGACGCTGTGGCTATGCGGCGATGTACATCCCCGACGGCACCGTCGATCATTTCCGTAGCCGCCGAGACCACCGGGGCCTGTTGTACGAGTGGACGAACCTACGGTTCGCGTCTTCGCTGATGAACGCAGCGAAGAAGGCAGCGGAGGTGCTCGACCCCTTCGAGGTGGGCGACGGCTGGTTCGAAGTGCTCCTCCCCTCGATGGAGCTCGTGGCCCGCTTCGACCTCATCCCACCGGCGCGCCACGCGCTGGTTCGGGCGACGCTCGCGATCCTCCCGCTCGTCCACGACGAGCGGATCGTGCGGCAGCGCCGCGAGTGGTACGCGTTCTATCTCGCAGGAGAGATCACCTTCGAGCGCCTGCAGGGCTTCGCCCCGCTCGTCGCGGCCGCGGTCGACCGCTGGCGGTCTGCGCATCCGAACGACCCGCTACCCTGAACCCCACCCCTGCGCTCAAGGGACGTCGAAGCGCGCCCGCACCCCGAGCGCCGCGCAGCGCTCCCTGATCTCACCCGCGTAGTTGCCGTTCATCACCATCACGGTGACCTCGCGGTCGCCCAGGGTGGTGAGCCACTCGGGCGCGTGGATGCCGTGCCCGCTGCCGGGGATGTACTGCCCCTGCTTGCGGACGTTGACGTCGACGCCGCCCGCGAGCAGCGCCCCGTCGGGGTCGACCAGGTTGGCGAAGACCACCCCCTTGGTGGCCATGCCCCAGAGCACGCACGGACCCACCGCGCCCGCAGCGCGCAGCCGCTCGCGCGCCCCCTCGATGCGCCGCTGCTCGGCCTCGGCGTAGCGGGTGACCCGCGCGACGAAATCATCCACCCCCGCCACCGTCGCGGGCTCGCCGCTCACACGCGCAGCCCCCTCGGCCCACTGGTACTGCGCCCCGAAGGCGGTCTTCGACGAGCCCACCGCCACGCCGCCGCGCTCCAGCGCGTAGGCGAAGCTCGCCCGCGTGAAGTAGTTGCAGTGCTCGTAGCAGAAGTCCCAGAAGGCCTCGTGCTCGATGATCCAGTCGAGGTCGGGCACCTCGAAGAAGAGCGGCACCGCGGGGTCGCGGCGGATGCCCTCCACCACGGCGCGGATGAAGTCCACCGGGCGCGCGATGTGCTCGATGACGTGGCGGCACACCAGCAGCGACGGCCGCTCGGTCACCAGCTCGGCGCGGAACATCTCTCGCAGCAGCGCCACCGGTCGCGCCGCGTCGGCCTCGCGGGGGGTGCAGCTCGGGTCGACGCCCACCCCGCGGGCGCCCGGCACCGTGGCGCAGAGCACGTCGAGGAAGGTGCCCTTGCCGCAGCCGACGTCGTACACGGGGCCGCGGGTGAGGTCGTGGCGGGCGGCGAGGTCGCGCGCGATGGAGCGGTAGTAGTCGGTGAACACCGCCGAGGGGACGTCGTTGTCGTAGCGCGGGTCGTAGACCATCAGCGCGCCGTCGAAGCGGGTGTTGAAGGCGAAGCCGCACGCGCGGCAGACGCCCAGGGAGAAGGGGGCGCAGGGCGCCGAGAGGGCCTCCTCGCGGGAGGGCCACACGACGTTCTGCATCACCGGGAGGCGGTCGCGCGCGACGAGGTCGACGACGTCGCGGCCGTCACAGACCGGGCACGCGGGGGCGGTCACGGGCGGCGCATCAGCCAGGCGCCCGGCCAGTGGGTGATGTGCTCCTGCACCTCGCCCTCGTTGAACACGAAGGGCGGCGGCTCTTGCAGCTCGAACTCCGCGTGGCGCTCGGCGAACTCCCGGGCCGCGGCGGTGGGGTTGTCGTCCTTCCACTCGGGCTTACCGCGGGGGACGTCGTCGAGGTACTGCATCAGCCCGTCGGTGGCGACGATGTACGAGCCCGGGGTGACCATCGGGGCGTAGGCCTCGAGCTCGCCCGCGACGTGGGCCTTGGTGTGGTTGGAGTCGAGGAGCACCAGCACCTTCTCGCCCGGCTTGATCATCGCGCGCACCCGCTCGACCACCGAGGCGTCGACGGAGCTGCCCTCCACCAGGGTGATGGAGGGGGAGAGCTCGTGGGCCTCGATGGCGGCGCGGTTGTGCGGGCGCACCTCGATGTCGACGCCGATCACCCGGCCCGCGCTCCCCATCAGCTTGAAGAGGCTGGCGTAGAAGATCAGCGAGCCGCCGTGGGCCACGCCGGTCTCGACGATGACGTCGGGCTTCACGCGGTAGATCACCTCCTGGGCGCGCACCATGTCCTCCGGGAGCTGGATGATGGGGCGGCCCATCCAGGTGAAGGAGTAGATGTGCTTGAGCGCCCAGCCGACCTTGATCCACTCGCGGGAGATCGCCGAGAAGGCCTCGCGGCTGTAGAGCGGGAGCTCGCGCGCGCCGTCGGCGTCTACGCAGGCAACGGTCCGGGCTTCGGTGTCGATCGTCAGCTTCATGGTTCGGTGCTTCCTCGATGGGGCGGCGACGCTCACCCACGGCCCGGCCCGATGTCAACGCTCTCCGCGGCGGCGGTGGCGGTCGGGAGGGTACTGGCCGCTTGCGTTGCGGGCGCCACGCCAGGGCATTCACCATTGACTGGCGCGGGTGCTCGGGCATTGTCCGCGGCCGATGAATCCGGGCGCGGCGGCGCGCCACGGAGCGTCGCAGACAACAGCACGAGCCGAGAGCGAAGCCCATGAAGGTGATCATCTTGTGCGGGGGCCAGGGGACCCGGATCCGCGACGCCAACGAGCTGCTGCCCAAGCCGCTCCTGCCCATCGGCGACCGGCCGATGGTGTGGCACATCATGAAGTCCTACGCGGCCCACGGGTTCAACGACTTCGTGCTGGCCCTCGGGTTCAAGGGCTGGCTCATCAAGGAGTACTTCCTCAACTACCGCTCGATGACCGCCGACCTGCGGGTGTCGCTCGGGCGCAACGACGCCGTCGAGGTGCTCCACCGCCGCGGCGTCGAGGACTGGAACGTCACCCTCGCGGAGACCGGCGAGGCCGCCATGACGGGCGCGCGGGTGGCCTCGCTGCGCCGCTACGTCGAGGGCGACGACCTCTTCATGGTCACCTACGGCGACGGGGTCTCGGACGTCGACATCGGCAAGCTGGTGGCCTTCCACCGCGCGCACGGCAAGGTCGCCACGGTCACGGCGGTGCACCCGCCGGGGCGCTTCGGCGAGCTGGGCATCCGCGACGGGCTGGTGTGCGAGTTCAACGAGAAGCCCCAGACCACGCTGGGCTTCATCAACGGCGGGTTCATGGTCTTCGACGCCAAGCGGGCGTGGGACTACCTCCCGGACAACGACCCCGGCCTGGTGCTGGAGGTCGAGCCGCTGCAGGGCCTCGCCGCCGCGGGCGAGCTCGTCGCGTACGAGCACCAGGGCTTCTGGCAGCCCATGGACACGCTGCGGGAGTTCACCCTGCTCAACAACCTCTGGTCATCCGGCAACGCGCCGTGGAAGACCTGGGCCGACTGACCTCACCCGCTCCCTCACCCCTCCCGATGCCCGCACCCTACAGGGACCTCCCCATGACCCACGCCCGCTCCTTCCGCTGCTGGTCCTGCCAGGGCGGCCGCCTCACGCCGGTGCTCGACCTGGGCGCGACGCCCCTCGCCAACTCCCTCGTGCCGGAGTCCGCCATCGACCGCACCGACCCGGTGTTCCCGCTGGAGCTGGCGTGGTGCGCCGACTGCTCCCTCGTGCAGATCACCGCCTCCGTGCCCCCGGAAGACCTCTTCCGCGACTACCTCTATTTCTCCTCGTACTCCGACACCATGCTCCAGCACGCCGAGACCCTCGTCGAGCGCATGATCCGCGAGCGCGGCCTCGGCCCGGACTCCCTCGTCGTCGAGGTCGCCAGCAACGACGGCTACCTCCTGAAGTTCTACAAGCGCGCCGGGGTGCAGGTGCTCGGCGTCGAGCCCGCGGTCAACGTCGCGAAGGTCGCCGTCGAGCAGCACGGCATCCCGACCATCACGGAGTTCTTCGGCGACGACATCGCGCAGACGCTCCGCGCCGAAGGCAAGCGCGCCGCCGTGATGCACGCCAACAACGTGCTCGCCCACGTGCCCGACCTCAACGGCTTCGTGCGCGGCTTCAAGACCCTCCTCGCCGACGACGGCGTGGCCCTCTTCGAGGCCCCCTACGTGCGCGACATGGTCGAGGGCTGCGAGTTCGACACGATCTACCACGAGCACCTCTGCTACTACTCGCTCACTGCCCTCGACGCGCTCTTCCGCCGCAACGGGATGGTCATCGCGCACGTCGAGCGGGTGCCCATCCACGGCGGCTCGCTGCGGGTCTTCGCCACGCACGACACCGCGATGCCCGACGACACGGTCACCGCGATGCTGGCCGAGGAGCGCCGCGAGGGGGTCGACAGCCTCGCGTACTACGAGGCCTTCGCGCGGCGGGTGCACCGCCTGCGGGGCGTGCTCACGGGCGTGCTGCGCGACCTGAAGGCGGCGGGGCGCAGCATCGCGGCCTACGGCGCGAGCGCCAAGGGCAGCACCCTGCTCAACGCCTTCGGCATCGGGCGCGACGTGCTCGACTTCGTGGTCGACCGCTCGCCCCACAAGCAGGGGCTCTACACCGCCGGCACGCACATCCCCATCCGAGCCCCGGAGGCCCTCGCCACCGAGCGCCCCGACTACGCCCTGCTGCTCACCTGGAACTTCGCCGACGAGATCCTCGCCCAGCAGAAGGACTACCTCGCCGCGGGGGGTCGCTTCATCGTGCCGGTGCCGCAGGTGCGCATCCTGTGAGGTTCACCGGGACGCCCGTCGTCGGCGCGTGGGTGATCGACCTCGAGCGCCGCGAAGACGAGCGCGGCTTCTTCGCGCGCACCTGGTGTGAGCAGGAGTTCCGCGAGCGCGGGCTGCACGACCGCCTCGCGCAGTGCAGCGTGTCCTTCAACCACCGCCGCGGCACCCTGCGCGGGATGCACTTCCAGACCGCGCCGCACGAGGAGGCCAAGGTGGTGAGCTGCCCCCGCGGGCGCATCTGGGACGTCGCCCTCGACCTCCGTCGCGACTCCCCCAGCTACTGCCAGTGGTTCGGGGTCGAGCTCTCGCCGGAGAATTACCGGGCGCTGTATGTCCCGCCCGGCTGCGCCCACGGGATGGTCACCCTCGAAGACGACACCCTGGTGCAGTACCAGATCTCCGTCGCGTACGTGCCCGGCCACCAGGCCGCGGTGCGCTGGGACGACCCCGCCTTCGGCATCGCGTGGCCCGTCACCGACCCCTTCCTCTCCGAGCGCGACCGCGCCCTGCCGGACTACGTGCGATGAAGGTGCTGCTCACCGGGGGGGGTGGCTTCATCGGGTCGCAGGTGGCGCGGCAGCTCGTGGCGGGCGGCGACCACGTCGTGGCGATGCTTCGCCCGGGCGAGTCGACGGCGCGTCTCGACGACGTGCTCGGCGCGCTGGAGGTGCGCACGCTCGACCTCGCCGACACGGCCGCGGTGACGGCGATGGTGGCCGACACGCGCCCCGAGGCCTGCGTGCACCCGGCCTGGAACGCCGAGCCCGGCAAGTACCTCCACTCCCGGGAGAACCTCCGGCTGGTGGACGCCACGCACCGCCTCGCGGAGGCCCTGGCCGACCACGGCTGCGCGCGCTTCGTGGGGGTGGGCACCAACGCCGAGTACGACACGAGCTACGGGTACCTCTCCGAGCGCACGCCAACGGCGCCGACGTACCTCTACTCCGCCTGCAAGCTGGCGCTCTCGCACTCGCTGGCGCAGCTCGGATTGCTCACCGGGATGCAGGTCGCGTGGGCGCGGCTCTTCTACCTGTATGGTCCATGGGAAGACCCTCGGCGCCTGGTGTCGTCGGTGACCCGCGCGCTGCTGGAGGGCCGCGATGCGCCGTGCAGCAGCGGGCTCCAGGTGAGGGATTTCCTGCACGTGGCGGACGTGGCCTCCGGGCTGGTGGCGGTGCTGCGCTCCGGGGTGACGGGCCCGGTCAACGTGGGCTCCGGCGAGCCCGTGACGGTGCGCGAGGTGGTGACCCGCCTGGGGGCGCTCATCGGGCGCCCGGAGCTGCTGCGCCTGGGCGCCATCGACCCGAAGGCGGGCGAGCCGGCCTTCGTGTGCGCCGACAACACGAAGCTGCGCACCGAGACCGGCTGGCGGCCGACGTACACGCTCGACAGCGGCCTCGCGGACACCGTGCGCTGGTGGCGCGAGCGCGCTGGGTGAGCTCCGCGTCGCGAGCGTTCTGACGGGTTGACGTGCGCTGCGGTCGTGGGCCCCCTATCCCGCGCTGCCGCGCTGCCCTTTCCCCCACCGGATGGTGGGGGCAAGGGCGCAGAGACCTGACGCGAGGGCGTGAACTGAAGGTCTGAGCGATGGCCCGCTCACGCCTTCAGCCCGACCACAGATCTCGCCTGTGAGGGAGCCCTTGCCCCCACCATCCGGTCTTATCGCTGCCCTCATCGTGCGTAGAGCGCTTGCAGGCTGCGGGCTCCGAGCTACCCGCACACCTTCGCGGGCCCCCTTCCCCGCTGCCGCGCGCCCTCACCCCCATCATCCGATCTCATCGTTGCCCTCTTCGTGGGCGAACCGCTTGCAGGCTGCGGCAGCCGGGCGCGTGAAGTTGTACGGGTAGCTCGGAGCCCGCAGCCTGCAAGCGCTCTACGCACGATGAGGGCAGCGATAAGACCGGATGGTGGGGGCAAGGGCTCCCTCACAGGCGAGATCTGTGGTCGGGCTGAAGGCGTGAGCGGGCCATCG
>JAUSAZ010000111.1 GCA_030652255.1 Myxococcales bacterium
CGCGGGGGCTTTCGGACCGACACTCGATGGACCTTCCGGAAGGCCGGGCGGACAAGGCGGGCACACTCGAAGTGATGTTCCTGTTCGAAAGCCCCCGCGACTGCGGGGGCGCCCTCGTGCGATAGCCTGGGGTGAGCGCCAACGCGCGAACCCCAGCGTCAAACGCGCGGCGTGTCCCACCAACGGGCGGCCGCCAAAGCGGCAAGATTGGTATCAAATGAGTATCAGGTGCCGGTCTTCTTCCGCGAGGCCGCGGCGGCGGGGCGCGCCTTCACCACCCCCGGGCGGCGGGCGCCGGGCTTCGCGAGGGGTCCGTTGGGCGAGGCCGCGATGGCCTCGATGAGGGCCGCGGGGTCGCTCCAGCGGGGCCGCGGCAGCGAGCGGCCGGGCTTGTGGAAGAGCAGCACGCGGTCGACCTTGGTGGCCTCGCCGCGGTGCGCGAGCCCCCAGATCTTGGACACCTTGCCGAGCTGGTTGACGTCATCGACCACGGCGGCGCCGAGCACGAGCGGCACGTCGTCCTTCATCGACTCCCACGCCTCGAGCGCGAGGGTGCGCTCGCCGTGCTCCTTGTTGCGCACGTCGCCGATGGTCACCGCGCACACGCCGTCGTCGCGCAGCACCGTCGCGCACTCGGTGAGCACGGTCTTCAGGAAGCCGCAGTAGCCCTTGAAGCGCATCCGGTCGCTCAGGGCGAGGCGGCGGTCGGTGGCCTCGACGCGCAGCGAGCGGTCGACGTCGGAGACCGACTCGCCCAGCAGCCACAGGCGGATCCAGTTGAACTTCCCGTAGCGCACCACGTTGAGGTACGGCGGCGAGGTGACGATGAGCTTCGCGCTGCCCGGCGCGATGAGGCTGGAGAGGGCGCGCGCGTCGCCGCGCAGGGCCCTGCCACGGAGCGCGGGCACCCCTTCGGCGAACTCGAAGTGCATCCGCAGGCGGAGCTTCTCGAAGGCGTCGAAGGGCGGGCGCACGAGGGACTTCTCGGCGATGTACCGGGCGAGGTAGCCGGGCGACATGCTGAAGGTGTTGGGCATCGAGACGCTGAGGCAGCGCGAGCTGACCACGTCGCGGGTGTGGTTGCCGTGGAGGATGCCCGCCAGCGACGCGAGCAGGAAGCGGTCGGTGCGGTCGCTCGGATCGAGCGAGGCCTTCATGTGGAGGATCTGCGGCAGCGTGGTGCCCTCCTCGAAGAGCATCCGGATCTCCGGGGGCGCGCGGTCGCCGACGGGCTCGGGGACGTACGAGCGCTCGAGCTGCGCGAGGCGCGCGAGGGTCTCGTCGAGGGTGGGCGGGTCGAGCTTCACGGAGCTCAGCATCGACGCGAGGGGGTTGAGGTCGACCCCCACCCCGTTGCGCCCCGCGAGGCAGGCCTCGAGCGGCGCGGTGCCGCGGCCGGAGAAGGGGTCGAGCACGACGTCGCCGGGCTCGGTGAGCTGCTCGATGAGGTAGCGCGGCAGCCCCGGGGGAAAGCTCCCCATGTACGAGCACATCGAGTGGAACACGTGGCCGTAGCGCCGCCCGAGGCCCTTCCACCACGGCGCGAGCCACGGGGCCTCGGCGCTCGGGTGCGACGGAGGCGGAGGCGGCGACGAGGGCCGCTCGTCGAGGGAAGGGACGCCGAGGAGCTCCAAGGGCTGCACCCGATTGGGAATGCCCCGCCGAGGGGGGCGCACGCAAGGGTTTCGAGTCGCCGGTCGCGATGCGATGATCGACGCAGCTTTGTTGACCCGCGCACAGACCCTCCGGCGGTTGCTGGTGGTCGGCGTGATCGCGGGCGAGCTCACCCTCGCCGCGTCGCGCCTCCGCCCCGACCGGGCCGCTGCCTTCTCGGGACGCTTCTCGTGGAGCATGTTCGCCGGGCCCATCACCGCCCGCTGCCACCACGCGCTCTCCGCCGCCGACCCCGCGGGCCGCGCCGTCCCGCTGCCGCTCCCGGCGGACGACCCCGCCCTGCGCGCCTTCCTCCTCGCCGACACGCCCGCGCGCTTCTCCGCGGTGGCCCCGTGGTTCGCCCCCTACGCCGACGCCGACGCCGAGGTGGCGCTCGCCCTCGACGGCGTGCTCGCGCGCTACCACCGCGCGATGGCCCCGGGGCTTACCCTCACCAGTATTCTCCGCTGTGACAGCCCGGGCGCCCGCCCCTTCACCCGCACGGCCCGATGGACCGCGCGTTGACCCCGTCCCCCCGCCGCGACCTCGCCCTCGCCCGGGGCATCGCCGCCCTGCTCCTGCTCGGCGCCCACCACGCCGCCGTCGAGTACCGCCCCGCCTTCGCGCTCTGGTCCCTCGGCCGCCCGTACCCGTGGGCCCCCGCGGCCGCCCTGCTCGCGCTGCACGCCCTCGCCCTCGCGATGCTCCTCACCCGCTACGTGCGGTCCTCCGCCGGGGCCGCCGCGGCCGTCATCGCCGCCCTCTACGCCGCCGTCCCCGCGACCTATCACAACAACCACTTCCTGCTCTTCGTGCTCCTGGTGCTCGTCGCGCTCGCGCCCTCCGCCTCCTCCGGGGCAACTCCCTCGCGCGCTCCCATCGACCTCGCGGGCGCCGTCCGCTGGCAGCTCGGCCTCGTCTACCTCTCGTCGGTCGCCGTGAAGCTCGCGCACCCCTGGTGGCGCGGCAGCGGCGAGGTCATCCGCTGGCTCGCCACCACGCGCACCCTGGAGCTGAACCCCGACGCCATCGTCCCGCGGCTGCTCTCCCCCATCCTCTCGCGGCCGCTGCCCTCGCGCCTCGCCGACGTCGCCGTGACCCTCCTGGAGGCGCTGCTCCCGCTCGCGCTCGCGTCGCCGCGCACGCGCCGTCCCGCGGTCGCGCTCGGGGTGCTCCTCCACATCTCGATGCAGGAGTGGCTCTTCCCGCAGCTCTTCACCTTCCTCATGCTGCTCGGGTACTTCGCGTGGTCGCCCGCCGACGACCGCGCCTGGACCCTCACGCCGCCGCGCGGCGCCGACCCCGACCGCGTCGCCCGCGCCCTCGCCCGCGTCGACCCCATCGCCCGCATCGCGCTCGTCCCCGCGGCTCACTCCCCCGGCTGGACGCTCACCGACCCCTCGGGCCGCGCCTTCCACGGCGCCTGGGCCGCGCTCCCGCTGGCGCTCCTCACGCCCCACGCGGTCATCGCCTACGCCGCGCTCGCCCTGGTGCTCCCCGAGATCCGCACCATCGGCCTCATCCCCCGCGACGCCCTCGAAAACGTCCTCGTCGGCTCGCTCCTCGCCGCCACCTGCGTGCGACTCCTCCTCGACCGGGGCGCTCAACTCCCTGGGAGGAAAAACTCCCACCCCAGATGATCAACCAATCTCCCAGGCGATCGCCCGCTCCCACGCCCATGGAGGGTCGCGCAGCACGGGTTTCCCGCGGGGATGACCCATCGCCGCAGGGCCGCCGGGTGGTGGCACGTGTGCTGCACAAGGTGATTCCGTGAGTGATCGTCGCCCCAACCTGCGAAGCCTGCACGACGACGAGTCGGGCGCTGCCTTCGTGGAGTACGTGGTGGTGCTCCTCCTGATCGGCACGGTAGCGTCGATTGCGACGTACTCGCTGGGCAGGCCCTTCGTCGACTACTACCGATTCGCGCAACTGATCGTGTCGATGCCGTTCCCGTGATTCACGGGTCGGTGTCGCGCAAGCCTCTTCAAACCACGCTAGGAAGGATCTCCATCATGAACAAGAAGAACCTCAAGTCGCTGCTCCGGGACGATGCCGGTCTCTCCACCGTCGAGTACGTGATCATCCTCATCCTCATCGCCGTGGTCGGCATCTCCGCCTGGCGCACCTTCGGCAACAACGTGGTCGGCAAGATCACCTCGGGCAGCAACCAGATCCAGGGCCTCGGCGCCTGATCCAACGGGGGGGCCTCAGGGTCCTCCACCCCGCTGCTTCGTCAGCGGGTGTCCGTGGTTGCTCGCGGCGCGCCGCGGACCACTCCCCCTCCCCGGAGTGCCCGCGGCGTCGTCATTTCGGAGGTGCGCTGTGCCAGGCGGTTCGGTCGGTCTCTTCAACGTCGCGCTCGCGGTGCTCGTCACCGCCATCGCCGCCTATACCGACTTCCGCACGGGCCGCATCCCCAACGTCCTGACCTACGGCGCCATGGCCGCCGGCATCCTCCTCCGCACCATCCAGACCCAGCCCCACGGCGTCGGCGCCCTCAGCGCCCTCGGCGGCATGGTCGCCTGCGCCATCGTCCCGTACCTCATCTTCCGTAAAGACGGCATGGCGGGCGGCGACGTGAAGCTCTTCATCGCGCTCGGCGCGATCCTCGGCGCCTTCCACGGCATCGAGGCGCAGTTCTACGCCTAC
Source organism: Myxococcales bacterium (assembly GCA_030652255.1). GTDB lineage: Bacteria > Myxococcota_A > Polyangia > Polyangiales > SCUS01. Next base: position 4,303 of record JAUSAZ010000111.1, read on the forward strand.
GTCGCCGGCAGCCTGCTCTCCATGGGCCGACTCGCCTGGCACGGCCGCCTCCTCGGCGTCCTGGTCAACGCCTTCTTCCTCGCGATCAACCCGGTGATGCCCAGGACCTGGCGCCGGGAGATCCGTCCCGAGATGCTGACGCGCTTCCGCCTCGGCGGCTCGATCTTCGCAGGCACCTGCGTCGCGGCCCTCTCCCTCTACCCCACCGTGTGACGAGCCAACGCATGAGCGCCACGAACACACGCCCCCGACCCTCCCTTCACGACGACACCGGCGGCGCCGTCTACGTCGAGTTCCTGGTCGCCTTCATCCCCTTCTTCATCCTGTGCCTGGGGATGATGCAGCTGGCCCTGCTCTACAGCGCCCACCTCGTGGTGCAGCACGCCGCGGCCTCCGCCGCCCGCGCTGCCATCGTGGTGTTCCCGGATTGTCCGCAGCGCTACGACGGCGCCCCGGAGAACGTCGTCAACGGCGGCGGCCGCGGCGACGACCCCGCCTCCGCGCTGGGCTCCCTCTTCGGCGCGGGCAGCGCCCCCGGGGGCACCGGCTTCGGCGGCGGCGGCGGTGGTTCGAGCGGCGGCGCTCGCCTCGACGCGGTGCGCTTCGCCGCGGGTTTCCCCCTGGTGGCCACCTCGCCCTCCCTCGACGAGCTCTCCCACGACAGCGACCCGCGGCGCCAGGGCATCTACGACGCCATCGGCGGCACCACCTCGCCCGCCGCGCGGCTCGCCCTCGGCGCGCTGGTCTACAACAACGTCGCGATGGCGGTGACCTTCCCCCACGCCGAGCGCGAGACCCGCTACCGCGACCGGTGGAGCAGCCGCGAAGAGCTCACCACCCGGGTGACGTACCTCTTCCACTGCGGCGTCCCCATCGTGTCGAAGATGGCCTGCGACAGCGCGCTCCAGCTCTACACCAACCAGCCCCTCGAGCAGATCCGCGCCGTCGCCAACTCCGTCCGCGCCGGCCGCGCCTCCATCCGCGACATCCAGATCCAGACCGAGACGGTGCAGTCCGCGGCCGCCCGCCTCAACGCCGCGCAGCCCGGCCTGGAAGAGCTCAACCACACCGGCACCGGCGGCTCCGCCAGCGCCGTGCTCCTCGCCCTCACCGGCGGCAGCTACTACGTCATCCGCGCGGAGTCGACGCTCCCGGTGCAGGGCACCGCGCGCTCCATCACCGGCGCCTGCTACAGCGCCTCCCGCTCGAGGTAATCCATGCGCGGCACCAACACACGCACGCCTCGACCCGGACTCCACCGCGACGACTCCGGCGCCATCATGGTGATCGGCGTCTTCATGGCGATGCTGGTGACGGGCTTCCTCTATTACATCATCGGTATCGGCAACACGATCATCTTCCGGGAGCGCATGCAGGACGCGGCCGACGCCGTGGCCTTCTCCGGCGCCGTGATGCACGCCCGCGGCATGAACCTCATCGCGATGATCAACATCGTGATGGCGCTGCTGGTCTCCATCCTCTTCGCGATGCGCCTGGTGCAGTGGGCCCTCTTCGCCGCCGCCGCGCTCACCGTCTGGGCGCCGCCGCTCTCGGCCGCGCTCGGCCAGGCCGGCAACATGATCCGCAACCTCGCCAACTCGTACGAGAACGGCATCGTGCAGCCCGCGCTGCGCCTCGGGCACAGCGCCCAGGACGTCATCCGCACCACCTGGCCGTACCTCGCGCAGACCCGCGTGGTGGTGACCACCCTCGCGGGCACCTACCAGCCGCCGGTGACCGCCGGGTTCATCCACCCGATGATCGACCACCCGCTGCCCGTGCGCCCGGTCAACATCCGCAGCACCTGCCTCCACGCCGCCGAGCCGCTGTCGCGCTTCCTCACCTTCCCGCTCGCCCTCCTGGGCGGCGGCAGCGTGCTGAGCTGGGCGACGCGCCTCCTCGACGAGGCGATGGCCCTCTTCTTCTGCCCCCGCAACGAGGCCAACATGCGGCCGCACGAGATCGACCCCGGCGACGGCAGCTGCAACGACGGCATGCCGGGCCAGGACTGCGAGTACGTGCAGATCCGCGGCATCGTCATCGGGACGCCGCCCTTCCAGGCCAACGAGCGCGGCGTGTCCATGGCCGCCTGGGGCCGCAACACCGGCAGCGGCGGGCTCTTCGGCACCATCGGCAACCTCTCGCGGGTCGGCCTCGCGCAGGCCGAGTACTACTACGAGGGCGACGAGGCCCGCGACGAGTGGACCTGGCACATGTACTGGCGCGCGCGCTTCCGCCGCTTCCGCATGCCGACCAACCTGCTCGGCATCAGCGGCGCCGTCGGCCCCGGCATCGACCTGAGCATCATCGACCGGGTCATCATCCACTGAGAGGAGCTGAAGCGCCGTGAACGCCCCAACGACCCGACAGCCCCGCCGCCGACGAAGCCACCGCTCCCGCGGCGCGGCCTACGCCGAGACCGTGGTGATGATCCCCTTCTTCGTGGCCGTGCTCGGCTGCATGATGTTCGTGCACAAGGCCTGGAGCACGAAGCTCTACACCATGCAGCAGAACCGCCACTGCGTGGTGAGCTACGCCTTCGAGGCCTGCCAGCGCCCGCTGCCCGGGTGCAGCCAGGTGCGCGTCGGCGCCGACACCGCGGCCGGCGCGGGCGAGCGCCCCGGCGCACTCAACTCGCTCCAGAACATGCTCGGCGGCGCCGGCTCCGCGCTGCTCGGCGGCTTCTTCGGGCAGACCGCCTCCGGGCGCCTCACCCGCCCGGTCAACCGCCCGACGCTTCTCGGCGGCGGCTCGGTCAACGCGCTCGCGGGCAACAGCATGGCCTGCAACACCGTGCGCTCGACGCCGGCCGACGTGGCGCGCCAGCTCTTCTGCGCCGTCATCCCGGTGTGCCCGTAGATAAGGGAGGTTAGACGCGCCCATGTTTCGTCGCATCCGGCATCTCCCGCAGCTCACCCGACTCGGGGCCTTCGTGGCCACGGGCCTGATCGTCACCGCCGTCGTGAGCGTCCGCTCGGCGCGCGCGCAGGTGAACGAGGGCCTCCGGCACCTCGCCCGCCAGCTCATGCCCTACGCCGAGCAGGGCGTGATGGAGTCCCCCCGCCGCGTCGTGCTCAACGGCGAGTCGCTCTACCTGTCGATGGGCACCACCCGCGACGGCGTCGAGGCCGTGCTCGACTACTACGAGGCCCGCTGCGCGCGCACCTCGGGGCACCTCTCGGAGAGCATCCGCGCCCTCGACCACGCCGACTTCAACCAGCTCTGGGCCCCCGGCGCGCGCCGCGCGGCGTCCATCGAGACGGTGCGCTTCGGCGACGCCGACGGCGGCTACGTCGCCTGCCTCGACGTCGGCGAGACCCGGCTCACCCCGCAGGAGATCCTGCGCCGCGCCGAGTCCATGATCGCCTCCGGCGACCTCTCCCGCTACGGCGAGCTTCGCTACGCGTACGTCACCCGCGGCACCACCGGCACCCGCATCCTCACGGTCGCCACGCAGGGCCAGTTCAACATCCTCCGGCTCTTCCCCGACCAGGGCGACGCCCCGGGCGCGGACATCCCCGGCCTCGCGCGCTACCCCCAGATGCGCCGGGTGATCTCCGCCTACGAAGACGGCGTGCCCAACAAGCTCGGCGTGTACACCGTGCGCGCCCCCGCGGCGCAGGTGCGCGGCTGGTACCGCCAGCAGATGACCCGCCGCGGGTGGACGGTGCTCGACCTGCCGCGCGACCGCCGGCTCCCTTCGGAGATCGAGGCCCGCCGCGAGCGCATGGTGGCCTTCGAGAAGGGCGACGAGACGCTCTTCCTCGTCTTCGACCACGCCGAGGGCGTGACGTCGATGATGTCCCTCGTCGCGCGCTGACCGACCCGCCTCCCGCGTTCGTCCCTCCTCCTGCTCCCTCGCCGTTGATGTCGTTGTGTCGGGCGCGGGCTTCGGCGTAGGCTCCGGCGCGCAGGCCGTCGGCCCGGCGCGGGCCGCCGACCTCGCAGACCCCTCTAATGCCCATCCGGAGACTTGGATGAACACCAAGGCGCTCATCATCGCAATCGGTGCGGCCGCCCTCGGGCTGGTGCTGCTGCTGCTCTACAAGCAGCGCTTCGAGGCGGAGGCGTCGGGCGGCGTGCCCGTGCGGGTGCTCATCGCGGTGCAGGACATCCCCCTCGGGGCCGCGCTCTCCGAGAACATGATGGGCTACCGGCTGATCCCGCAGGCCTACCTCGAAGACCGCTTCATCCGGTACTCCGACGTGCGGCGCATCATCGGCGTACGCGTCTCCAACGGGCTGCGCGCCAACCAGACCGTGATGTGGACCGACCTGGCCACCGCCTCGGACGCGCGGCGCGACCTCTCCTCGCTGGTCTCGACGGGCATGCGCGCCATCACCGTGCGCGCCGACATCACCAACTCCTTCGGCGGGCTTCTTCGCCCCGGCGACCGGGTGGACGTGCTCGGCACGCTCTCCCGCACCGGCAGCGAGGGCGACCGGGTGACCATCCCGCTGCTCCAGAACGTGCTCGTGCTCGCGGCGGGCCGGGACACCGGCGGCGAGGCGCAGCGGCAGACCGTCAACGGCACCACCGGCGGCGGCAGCGCCCCGGTGGAGATCTCGCAGATCACCCTCAGCGTCTCGATGGAAGAGGCCCAGCTGCTCACCTACGCCGCCGACCGCGGCGGCGCTGGTGGCAGGCACACGGGCCTCACGCTGGTGCTCCGCAACCCGGAGGACATCGCCATCCTCGAGGGGGTGCCCGAGACCAACATCGAGGACATCTTCGAGCCCGCCCGCCGCGCCAACGTCTCGCGCCGTCGACGCCAGGTCATCGAGCGCATCGGCCCGCAGAACCCCAACGCCCTCTGAACCATTGCGGTCGCACACCATGATTGCCCTCCGACTCCGATCGCTCGTTGGCCTCACGGCGCTGGGCTGCGCGGCCCTCCTCGGCAGCGCCACCGCCTTCGCCCAGCAGCCCGCCGCCACCACCACCGCCGCGCCCCGCGGCACCGGGCGCGACCTCTCCCTCGCCGTGGGCGAGCAGGTGCTCGTGCCCGCCGACGGCATCCGGCAGTTCTCCGAGGGCACGCCCGGCATCGTCGACGTGCGCACCCCGGCCGACGGGCGCAACCTCGTGGTGGTGGGCACCCGCGCGGGCTCGACCACCCTCCTGCTCATCCGCAACAGCGGCGCCCAGGAGACCCTCCAGATCACCGTGTTCGCGCGCCGCCCGGAGGCCGTGCAGGCGGAGATCGAGAACCTGCTCGAGGGCTACAACGGCGTGCAGATCCGCCGCATCGGCGCGCGGCTCTACCTCGAGGGCGGCGTCGCCTCCGAGCAGCAGCAGCACCGGGTGCAGCAGATCGCGGGGCTCTACCCCGGCCAGGTCGAGTCGCTGGTCTCCATCGACGCCACCATCGTCGAGCGGCGCATCAACGTCCGCCTCGACCTCTACTTCGTCGACTTCGCCACCAACTCCGGGCGCCAGGTGGGCATCGCCTGGCCGGCGTACATCGGCGGCAACCCCCCCGGCACGCAGGGCACGGCGACCATCAACCTCGTCGCCCCGATGGGCATGGGCGGCGTCGGCGAGGGCGTGCAGCTCGCGCAGGCGATCATCAGCAACCAGCCCCTGCCGCGCCTGGACATCGCCAGCAACGGCGGCTGGGCGCGCATCCTGCGGCAGGCCACGGTGATCACCGCCAACGGCAACGAGGCGACCTACCGCAACGGCGGCGAGCTCAACTTCAAGCTCATCGGCACCAACGGGTCGTCGACGCTGGCCACCATCAGCTACGGCACCAACCTCACGGTCACCCCCCGCTTCGACCCGCAGAGCTCCCGCATCGACATCCGGGTCAACGCGGACATCAGCGACCCGGTGGAGAACGGCGGCGACATGCCCGGGCGCAACATCGCCCACGTCACCACCCTGGTGAACCTCCAGCTGGGCCAGTCGATCGTGATGTCGGGCTTCCGGTCGCGCTCGCAGTCGCAGGGCTCCAACGGGCTCCCGGGGCTGCGGCAGATCCCGATCCTCGGGTACCTCTTCGGCTCCGAGCGCAACAGCGAGCAGGAGCACGAGGGCATGATCTTCATCGTGCCGACGGTGGTCGAGGGCCTGTCCCGCAGCGCGCAGGACCGGGTGGCCGAGGCCCTGCGGCAGTACGAGCAGTTCTCCGGCGACATTGACGAAGTGCGGCTCTACGAGCCCACCGGGACGCAGTACCGCTAAGGTGCCGGCGGGAGAGTAGAGAGGGCCTCGCGATGGACCAGGTGCTCCTTTCGATCGAGACCCCGAACGCGCCCCCGATGACGTACATGGTCCCGTCGGGGGGCGAGATCTCCATCGGGCGCGACGAGACGTGCACCGTGGTGCTCGCCTCGCCGGACATCTCCCGGCGGCACGTCTCGGTGATGATCCAGTCGTCGGCCATCGTGGTGCGCGACTCGTCCAGCAACGGCACGCAGGTGGGCTCGCAGCGGGTGTTCCGCTCGGAGATCCCGGTGCCCTTCGGCACGCCCATCATGGTGGGGCCCTACGTCATCCGGGTGGTGCGCCAGGCGCCCGCCAACGCCGGTCCGGGCCCGGCGTCCACGGTAGCCCCGGGCCAGGGCCCGTCGCTGCCGCCGCTGCCGGGGCGCGGGGGCGCGCAGACCCTCGCGGCACCGATGGGCGTCAACGGCCAGGGGTCGCACGACCGCGCGCGCACGGTGATGCCCGGCCAGGTGCCGCAGCAGGCCGCCGCGCCACCCGCACCGCCCGCCGCGCCCGCCGCCTACCGCCAGGCCGGGGGCGGCACCGCGGGCACGATGCACGTCTCCGTCGAGCTGCGCCGGCGCATCCACCGGATGCTGCTCGACAACCTCGACCTCGCCGCGCTCGACCGCTCGAAGATGGGCGACTCGCAGATGCGCCCGAAGGTGCGCGACGCCCTCAAGCGCATCGTCGCGCAGGTGGCCAACGAGATCCCGCCGGGCACCGACCAGGAGCGGCTCATCCAGGAGATCTCCGACGAGGCCCTCGGGCTCGGGCCGCTGGAGCAGTTCCTCGCCGACGGGACCATCTCGGAGATCATGGTCGTCGACCCGCAGACGATCTTCGTCGAGCGCCGCGGCAAGCTCCAGCGCGCCGACGCGCGCTTCACCGACGACGAGGCCGTGCGCTCGTGCATCGAGCGCATCGTGACCCCCCTCGGCCGGCGCATCGACGAGAGCACGCCGCTCGTCGACGCCCGCCTCAAGGACGGCTCGCGCGTCAACGCCGTCATCCGGCCGCTCTCCATCAAGGGCGCGTGCATCACCATCCGGAAGTTCTCCAAGACCCCCCTCACGCTCCAGAACCTCATCGAGTTCGGAGCCCTCACCGAGCAGATGGCGCGCTTCCTCACGCGCTCGGTGATCGCCAAGAAGAACATCGTGATCTCCGGCGGCACCGGCTCCGGCAAGACCACCACGCTCAACGTGCTCTCCTCGGCCATCCCCAAGGAGGAGCGCATCGTCACCATCGAGGACGCGGCCGAGCTCCAGCTCAACCAGCCGCACGTCGTCTCGCTGGAGTCCCGCCCCGCCAACATGGAGGGCAAGGGGGAGTACACCATCCGCGACCTCGTGAAGAACGCCCTGCGCATGCGCCCCGACCGCATCGTGGTGGGCGAGTGCCGCGGCGGCGAGTGCCTCGACATGCTCCAGGCGATGAACACGGGCCACGACGGCTCGCTCACCACCACGCACGCCAACAGTCCGCGCGAGGCCATCAACCGCCTCGAGGTGCTCGCGCTCATGAGCGGCATCGACCTGCCAGCGCGCGCCATCCGCGAGCAGATCGCCAACAGCGTGCACCTCGTGGTGCAGCAGTCGCGCTTCTCCGACGGCTCGCGGCGCATCGTGTCCATCGCCGAGGTGGTCGGGATGGATGACAACTACGAGATCCAGCTCCGGCCGATCTTCGAGTTCCAGCGCTCGGGCATCGCGGGCGACGGCAAGGTGCTCGGCGAGTACCGCGCCACGGGCTACCTCCCGTCCTACCTCGACGCGTTCATCTCCTACGGGCTCGTGCAAGGGAAGGACTACCTATGACCGCCGCGCCGCAGACCACGCTCATGGGCTGGATCGGGCTGCTCCTCTTCCCGCTCGGGCTCGCGGCGGTCATCTACGTGACGCTGACCTTCCCGGACAGCCCCCTGCACCGCGCCTACGACGCCTACGCCAAGAAGCTCGACGTGCAGCTCCGGGCGATGTTCATCCAGCAGCCCAGCGGGAAGTACGTCACCAACTGGCAGCTCGGCATCATCGCGGCCCTGCTGCTCTTCGAGCCCGCCCACCTCGCGATCATGGGAACGGGCTCGGGCATCCCCGTCGCCCTCATCGGCGTGCCCCTCGTCGCCGTCGCGCCCCTCCTCTGGATCTCCGACGCCAAGGCCAAGCGCCAGGTGGCCATCGAGGCGCAGCTCGACACCTTCCTGCTCGCGCTCGCCAACGCGCTCAAGGCCTCGCCCTCGCTCGGCGACGCGCTCGGGGCCTGCACCATGCTCCTGCGCGCGCCCATCAAGCAGGAGCTCGAGCTCACCATGAAGGAGAACCAGCTCGGGATGCCGCTCGACACCGCGCTGCTCAACATGGCCACGCGCGTGGGCACCCGGGCCTTCTCCGGCGCGCTCACCACCGTGCTCATCGGACGGCAGACCGGCGGCGACCTCCCGAAGATCCTGGAGACCAGCGCCGGGACGCTGCGGGAGATGGCCCGCCTCGAGGGCGTGGTGCGCTCCAAGACCGCCGAGGGGCGCGCGCAGGCCTGGGTGCTCGGCGTGATCCCGCCGCTGCTCGTGGCGCTGCTCAACTGGATGGACCCGGAGTGGCTCAAGCCGCTCTCGACCAACTTCATCGGCTACATCATCTCGACCATCGCGGTGGTCTTCTGGGTCGCCGCGGTCTTCATCGCGCGGAAGATCCTCGCGGTGGACATCTGAGCGGCGGAAGGGCGCGACCCCAATGACACCCTCGACGGAGTTTCTCGGCGTCTTCTCCCTCGCGCTGCTCATCGCGGCGCTCGCGACGGTGATCTACCAGTTCGCCAAGAGCCCCGCGGAGCTGCAGCCCGACGTCGGCCAGAAGGGCCTCAAGCGCAAGGCCATCCTCGAGGAGCAGGGCCTCTTCAACACCATCGAGCCCCTCATGCGCTGGCTCGCGCGGCGCATCGCCTCGCTGCCCATCGACGACACCCGCGACCGCATCAACACCCAGCTCCGCCAGGCGGGCGAGTACCTCGGCCTCACCGCCGACGAGTACCTCGCGCTCTGCGTCATCTCCGCCATCGGGATGCTCGTCGCGGGCGTGGTCATCGACAAGCTGTCGAGCGTCGGCGGCATCGTGGTGCTGATGTTCGTGGGCTTCGGCTCGATCCTCCCGCACATGCAGGTGTCCGGCGAGATCGAGCGGCGCTTCAAGCAGGTCAACCGGGGCCTCCCCCACGCCATCGACCTCGTGGCCCTCACCATGAGCGCCGGCCTCGACTTCCCGGGCGCCCTGCGGCAGGTCACCGAGAAGACCGCCGACAAGGGCGACGCCCTCTACGAGGAGCTCACCCGCATCCTCCAGGAGCTGGAGCTCGGGCGCACCCGCAAGCAGGCGCTGCTCTCCTTCGCCGAGCGCGCGCCCACCGAGTCGGTGCGCGACTTCGTCTCGGCGGTGGTGCAGGCCGAGGAGAAGGGCAACCCCCTCGCGGAGGTGCTCCAGATCCAGGCGACCATGCTCCGCATGCGGCGCAGCATCGCGGCGGAGGAGAGCGCCGCGCGCGCGGGCGTCCTGATGATGGGCCCGCTCATGCTCATCTTCTGCACCATCATGATGATCATCCTCGGGCCCTTCGCGGTGAACATCGCGGCGGGCAAGGGAATCTGAAAGGTCGACGGCGATGGCGACTCCGCAGCTCGATGTGTACCTCCCCGACGGCTCGGTGCAGTCGTACCCGCTGACCGACGAGCGCGTGGTCGTCGGCACCGCCTCCCGCTGCCTCGTGGTGATCGACCGCCCGGAGATCGCCCCGGAGCACCTGCTGCTCTCGCCCCGCCCGGACGGCGTCTGGGTGGCCGTGGCGCGCGGCGTCACCACCCCCACGCTCCTCGACGGCGAGCCCTTCGAGCGCGGCATGGTGGGCTGGGGCCGCGCGCTCACCATCGGGCCCGTGCGCCTCGGCCTCAACGACGGCACCAAGGTCCACAAGAAGGCCGCCGGGGACGGGGCGAAGAAGGAGGAGAAGGTCTCGCCGGTGCTGCTCGTGGCCGCGGCGATCATCATCCCCTTCGCGCTCTACTCGTCCTTCAGCCCCAACAACGCCGCGCCGCCGTCGCGCATCGGCACCACCGCACCCGCGCTCTTCGACGACCCGCTCGTGCGCGCGTGCCCCGCGACGGACAGCGCCCTCACCCGGCAGTCCGCCGAGGAGAGCACCCGCGTCGCCCTCTCCAAGGCCGAGCGCATGCCCTTCCGCATGCAGGACGGCATCGAGTCGGTGGTCTATTACACCCAGGCCGCGAGCTGCTACACGCTGGCCGGCGACCCGCGCTCCGCCGAGCAGGCCACCCGCCGCGCCGCCGCGCTCAAGAGCCGCCTCGAGGACGAGTACCGCGCGCACCGCTTCCGCCTCGAGCGCGCGCTCGAGCAGTCGCGCACCGAAGACGCCCTCTTCGAGGTGCGGATGATCACCGCGATGGTGAGCCACCGCACTGGCCCCTACCGCGACGCGCTCGCGGCCCTCGAGCGCCAGCTCACCCTGCGCCTCGACCAGGCCCAGGCCGCGCAGCGCTGAGAAGGTCCGCACAAACCTGCTGCGCCCCCCGATCCAGCGGTCGGCCGCGCTCGAAATACCCCGCGTATGTCTCGCGCGGCCTCCCTCGTCTCGGGGTGCTCGCGACGGTTTGTGCGGACCTTCTGGGACCTTTACTCCTTCGCCCGCTCCATCCGGTCGAGGTTGCGCAGCGAGGGGAACCACCACGCCCACAGCGCCACCACGGCGAGCGTGCCGACGCCGCCCAGCACCACCGCGCGCACCGGCCCGAGGGCCTCGGCCACCAGGCCCGACTCGAACTCCCCGAGCTCGTTGGAGGCGCCCACGAAGACCTGGTTCACGGCGCCCACCCTCCCCCGCATCTCGTCCGGCGTCGCGAGCTGGACGGCGTGCTGGCGCACCACCACGCTGATCATGTCCGACGCCCCGAGCACCACCAGCATCGCGACGGAGAGCCACAGCTCGCGCGAGAGCCCGAAGCCCACCGTGGCCGCGCCGAAGACCGCGACGCTCACCAGCATCCAGGGCCCCGCCCGGCGGCGCAGCGGGCGGTACGCGAGCCACACGGCCATGACCGTGGCCCCGAGCGCGGGCGCGCTGCGCAGGACGCCCAGCGACCAGGCCCCGCGGGCGTGCAGGATGTCGTGCGCGAACATGGGCATGAGGGCCACGGCGCCCCCGAGCAGCACCGCGAAGAGGTCGAGCGAGATCAGCCCCAGGACGAGGCGGTTGTTCCAGACGTAGCGCACGCCCGCGAGGACCTCGTCCCATGAGCGGGCGCGCGACGGCGCCGGGCGCGACGAGGGCAGCGCCCGCACTCCCGACACCAGCATCGCCGCGGTGGCCGAGCCCGCCGTCGCGACGATGTACACGCCCGCGGGGCCGGCCAGGCCGTAGAGCACGCCCCCGAGCGAGGGCCCCACGATGGTCGCCGCCTGCCAGACCGTCGACCCCCAGGAGATGGCGCTGCCCAGCAGCTCCTCGGGCACGAGGTTGGGCACGAGGGCCTGCGACGCGGGCCCCGCGAAGGCGCGGGCGACGCCGAGCAGCACCAGCACGGCGTAGATGGGCGCCACCGAGCCGATGCCCTGCCGGGTGAGCAGGAAGAGCGTCGCCCACCCGAGGGCGACGAGGGCGTGGCAGGCGACGACCACGCGCCGCCGGTCGAAGCGGTCGGCCACGGCGCCGCTCACCAGCGCGAGGCCCACCGCGGGCAGGAACTGCGCGAGCCCGATGTACCCGAGGTCGCGCGCGCGGTGGGTCGTCGCGTACACCTGCCAGCCGATGGCCACGCTCGCCATCTGCGTGCTCAGCACCGACGCCAGCCGGGCGAGCTGGTAGCGCCGGAACGCCACCACCCTGAAGGCCGCGAAGGCCCCGCGCGGCTCGGTCACCGAAGCGCGACCCTCCCCGCGAGCACCAGCCGCTCGCTCAGCTCGAGCGCGTCGGCGGGCCAGAACTCCATCGGCCGCGGGCGCCTCGCCCCGGCCTCGCGCAGCGGGCGGCACGACAGCACCCGGCGGCGCCAGCGCTCGGGCACCGCCGCGCGCCCGTGGATGGCGCCGAGCAGCGCGCCCGCGATGGCCGCGTTGGTGTCCGTGTCTCCGCCACGCCCGACGGTGTCGACCACCCCCTCCTCGAAGGACGGCGCGCGCAGCGCCTGGTGGAAGGCGTTCTGGAACGCGATGCGGACCCAGCCCATCTGCCGGTAGTACTCCTCGGGCGGGCCCTCGCGCGCGGCCTCCAGCATCTCCGCCACGCCCGGGTCGCGCCCCGGCTGCCGGGCCTCGTCCATCGCGAAGCCCCACGCCGCCTCGCCGTCGCCGCCACCCGCGATCACCTCGGCGATGGCCCGTACGTACGCCGCGCAGGCGTCGCGGCAGAGCGGGTGCGGGTGCGTGAGCTCGCTGTCGTCGGAGGCCATGCGCGCCGCCCGCGCGGGGTCGGCCGCGCCGAAGATCGCCAGCGGCGAGACGCGCATCAGCGACCCGTTGGCCTGGCTCTCCCTCGACGCCGCCGCCAGCACCCGCTGGAGACGCTCGGCGGGGTCGCCGGCAGCGCCCGCCGCGGCCAGCGCGGCGGTGATGGTTCCGCCCCGGTCGAAGGGCCCCGAGCGGATCCAGTGGATGTACGCCTCGGCGACCGCCTCGCGCTCGAAGGCCTCGTCGCGCACCAGCACCCGCGCGAGCATCAGCGCCAGCTCGGAGTCGTCCGTGGCCTGGCCCATGAAGGTGCCCCAGTGCCCGTGGTCGCTGAGCTCGCGCACCCCGCGGGGGTGGTCGCGCAGGATGCGCTCCGCCGACTGGAACTCCACCTGGCCCCCGAGCGCGTCGCCGATGAGCTGCCCCAGCCAGCAGCCCTGGGCGCGCGACAACACCCCCGCCTCGGTGACGTGCTGCCGCGGTCGCAGCCGCGCCAGCGGGAGCCATCCCCGCTGCCCCGGCGTGTACACCTCGTGCCAGTCGCGACCCACCAGCGCGGCCACGGCGGCGGGAGCCCCCCCGAAGGCGATGACCGTCTCCATCTCCGCGAGGCGGGTGTACGTGATGGGCGCCCCGGCCTGGTCGATGACCACGCCGCCAGACCCGCGCAGAAGGGCGTGCCCGGCGCAGAGGTCCCACGCCGAGGGCGTGGCGAGCGAGACGGCGGCGACGGCCTCGCCCGCGGCGGTGAGCGCGAAGCGGTACGCGATGCTGGTGAGCGGGCGGTAGCGCCCCGGCGCCACGCATCGGGCGTTGGGCTCGGCCGCGCGGTCGGCGTGTTGCGACACGAACACCGCCTCTCCCGGGTCGAGCGCGGCGTCCGAGAGGCGGACCTCGAGGGCCGCTCCGTTGCGGGTGACCGGGCCGCAGCCCTCGGCCCACGCGAGCAGGTCGCCCTCGTCGTCGGGGTAGGCGTACGCGAAGACCACGCCCAGCACCGGCACCCCGTCGCGCAGCAGGCCGATGGACACCGCCGCGCCGCGGAAGCCCTCGAGGAAGGGGCGGGTGCCGTCGTTGGGGTCGACCACCCAGCAGCGGGCCTCGTCGGGGTCGGCGGCGGCCGCGAAGCCCGTCTCCTCGCCGCGCCAGTGCCACGGGAAGCGCCCGCGCAGCTCGGCCCGCAGGAAGACCTCCACCTCCGTGTCGATGTCCGCCTTGTCGCCCGCCCCCCGTGGACCATCCCCCCGGTGGAACTCCTCCCGCAGCCGTCGCCCGGCCTCCGTCGCGGCCTCGATGGCAGCGTGAAGCGCGTCGGCGAGCGGTGGTCTCGTGGGGTCCATCGGGCTAGGCATCATGGTGGTCCCGCAAAACTTGTCACGCTCGAAAACCTTCTCCCCGGGGCGGCGTCCAAGCCCGTCGATGCACCCCCCCAGCGCCCCCGTCGTCGCCCTGCTCGTGGCGCTCGCCTGCGCCGCGCTTACCGTCCCGGGTAAAGCCCAGGTCATCCCCCCCGGCAACCCCCGGGTGGTCGCGGCGCTGGAGCAGATCCGCGCGACGCTCCGCAGCACCCGCTACGACCACGACACCCGCATCGACCCGCGGGCCGGTCGCTACGACTTCGACTGCTCCACCATGGCCGCCTTCGTCCTCGGCCGCGCCGCGCCCCGCGCCCGCGCCGCGCTGCCCGGCGGACGGCCGCTCGCCGTGGACTTCTGGCGGGCCATCCGCGACGCCCCTACGACGCGCCCGCGCAACGGCTGGCTCAAGGTGCAGCGGGTGGCCGACGCGCGGCCCGGCGACGTGCTGGCGTGGCCCCGTCCGCGGTGGTTCCGCTCCAACAACACCGGGCACGTGGCCTTCGTCGCCGAGGCCCCGACGGTGACCCCGCGCGGCGTGCTGGTGCGCGTCACCGACGCCACCTCGGTGGGCCACCAGGACGACCCCCGGCACCGCGACGGCGGCCCGACGGGCTTCGGCCAGGGCACCCTGCTCATCGCCACCGACCCGGTCACCGGCGAGGGCACCGCGTATGGCTGGATCGGCATCCACACGCCGCCCGAGTGGATGGTCGCCACGCCCGTGCGCATCGGCCGCGTGGTGCGCTGACCCTCCGCCGCTCAGCGGTAGACGGCGATGCCCACCGCGCGCCCGTCGAGGGTGCCCGCGATGGTGATCACGGGCAGCTGCGGAAACGCGTTGCGCACCGGCGTCCAGGTGACCACCTCCACGTTCTCGGCGACCACGACGACCAGGCGCGCGTAGTGACCGAGCGCCGCGCCGAGGCGCGCGTCCTGTCGGGAGACGAGCTCACCGAACGCCTGCGCGCAGCCCTTCTCGACGCCCGGCCCGCACCCGCTCGGCGCCGCGAGGAGGTGCTCGGCGTCCACGCCCTCCCGGGCGGCGACCAGGTCGCGGACGGCGCCGTGTAGTCGGGCCGCGTCGGGCGCCTCCACGGGCGGGATCGAGTACGCCGCCTCGCCGGCCGCCGCCCGCGTGACGTCGGCGCGGAAGAGCGTGTGGTCGAAGCTGGCGCCGAGCGTGGCAGGCAGGTTGTCGCCGCGGGTGGTGTTCGCCTCCCTCGGGAGCAGCGGCGCCCACGCTGGCGCGTCGGCGACCGAGGCGTCGTCGAAGTCCCACCACTCGGGCTCGCCCGTCACGCGCGCGCACCCGCCGAGGAGCGCCGCCGCTGCGATGAGCCCCGCCGCGCGGACCCCAGGACGAGACGCGGCCGACGCGCTGAAGATCGCCATGACGAACCTCCCTGCTGCTGCGCCACGCGGCGCGCCCCATCGGACTCTTCGGATCACCGCTCACGATGTCTCGGGGGCGTAGACCTCGTGGGCGATCGAGCAGCGCGCGTGCCAGCCGATGCGTCGCGCGCAGCCCGCCGAAGAAGCGCCGCGCACCATCGCCGACGAAGCGACCGGCCCTGTCAACAATGCCCCACCGGGCGCCCGTGCACGCCGCGAGCGGGCCTCAGGGGATGAGGTCGGTGGGCACCCAGAGCGGCGACGGGCCCGAGCGCAGCGCGACCAGCGCCCGACCGGCGAGCCAGTCGCGCTCGATCACCCGGTAGGGCGTCCCCCGGGGGATGAGCCGCGCCACGTCGGGGTGCCGCTCGGCGTATCCGTAGGCCTCGAAGGTCTCCATCTGGGCGAAGAGCCTCGTCGCGAAGCCGAGGCCCTCGCGCGTCGGGTGACCGAAGCCCGCGCGCAGCAGCCCCGCCCACCCCTCGGGCGTTGCCCCGGCGGGCGCCTCGGCGTCGGACGCACGGCCGCGGGGAGGCCACGAGCGCGCCTCGCAGCGACGGATCTCGCTCGCGCTGAGGGGGAGCTCGCGCGCGGTCGCGACGAAGCCCTGCCACGCCCAGGTGACGTTGGGCCGGAAGCACTCCACGTAGCCGACGGGCGCCCGGCGGTCGTGCGCCAGCCGGTGCAGCACCATGTCCCCCGGGGCGCGCGCGATCACCCGGTCGCTGAGCCCGCCGAGGTCGATGACGTTCACGGCGGGGACGTTCCAGGTGTAGGTGCCGGGGTTTCCCAGCGCGGCCACGGGGTACACCCCGGGGAAGTCACCGGGCCCGGGCGGGCGCTGGTGCTCGGCGTAGAGGTACCGGAAGAAGACCTTGTGCTCCTGGTGGCGCACGCAGGCGTAGCGCTGGATGAGCCAGAGCTGGAGGTCGTCGAAGAGCTCGACGTAGGGGCGCGCGAGGGCCGGGAAGCGCGGCGCCACGGGCTCGGTGAGGATGAAGGTCTGCTGGGCGGAGCGGAGGTCCCTGGTGGCGTACCAGTGCACCCACGGGATGGGGAGCGAGCAGAGCGCGAAGGCGCCGAGCAGCGAGAGCGCGAGCCGCGGACCGGCCCCGACCTGGCCCAGCAGCCACACGAAGGACACGAACACGAGCAGCGGCGTGTAGCTGAACACCCGGTACTCGAAGTGATCCCCGCCGATGATGAGGGTGTAGTAGCCGAGGTGCGCGAGCACCGTCGCCGCAGCCCCGACGTGCCCGATGGATGGACCCGCGGTGACGCCGCTCGCGCGCGGCCTCCGATAGCGCGCCCAGGCCGCCACCACCGCGAGGGCGAGCCAGGCCCAGAGCGCGTACTCCAGCACGAAGGAGAGCAGGTAGCGCGCGCCGGACTCGGGCCACGCCGCGGCGACCTTGGCGAAGTACGTGTTGGGCACCCACTCGCCGTAGAAGCGACGCCGCCACGCGAGGTGGGCGGCGACCACGAGCAGCGGCGCCAATGGGGCGAACGAGCGCCAGGTCACCGGGCGGGCGCGGGCGATCCAGAGCGCCCAGAGGGCGACCGTGGCGAGCACCGGGAGCGCGCCGTCGGGGCGGGTCAGGTAGACGAGCGAGGCGCTGCCAGCGAGCAGGGTGAGGCCCCGCGGGGTGTCGAGCGGGAGGCGGATGCAGCACGCGATCCAGAGCGTGAGCAGGAAGTTGAACATCGAGGTCTCGAGCCCCGAGCTGGTCCACGCGAGGAAGGTGCGGTTGGCGACGACGGCCAGCGCGGCGATGCCCAGCAGCGGCAGGCGCACGGGCTCCAGGCGCGGGCCGAGGGGCATCCGCAGCCCGAGCCAGAGGCCGAGGCCGAGGGTGCCGTAACCGAAGAGCAGGAGGATGGGGTTCGCCGCCGCGGGGGGCGCCACGCCCGTGAGGCGCCAGACCGCGTCGAGCAGGGCGACGAAGAGGAAGCTGGTGTAGCCCTCGACGGGTCGGAAGGGCGGGGCGTTCCAGACGTAGCCGTGGCCCGCAACGCTCTGCGCCACGTACCGGAACGCGATGTGGGCGTCGTCGGTCAGGAACCAGAAGGTCCGCCAGCCCAGGTAGAGCAGCGGCAGCGCCGCGACGAGCAGCGCGACGCCGACCGGGCGGGCCCACGCGAGGGGCGCTCCGTCGGCGGGCCGCGACGGCGAGGCGCCCGCGCGTCGAGCGCCCGGGCGGAAGGTGCGGGCGGCGCCGGAGGGGCTGCTCGCGGTGGCTCCCGTGCGGCGGGTCTCGCGATCGCGCGGCCTGGGTGGGGGCACGACAAGGCTCCGCGAAGGACTACGGCACCACCGGCGCCGCAGTCATCGATTGCAGCAGCGTCACGACCCCGGTGATGACCGACTCCAGGCGATGGAAGGGACCGAGCGCGGGGTCGAGCTCACCGACGGTGCGGAGGTCTCCGCGGCGGTCGCGCGCCTCGGCGTAGTGCAGCACGACGGCGCGGACGCTGGTGAAGGTGCCCCCGTGGCCCCACGGCCCGGTGCTCGCGACGTTGCGCAGCGAGGGCGTGTGAAACTGTCCCCGCATCGCCTCGACCGGCTGCAGGCGCCGGAGGTGGGCGCTCGTGGCGGGGGCGTCGCTGAAGGCCCCGTCGGCGCGGAAGGGGCTCTCGCGCAGGGCGTCGACGCCCGCGAAGCGCCCGGGGTCGGGCTGCCCGTCGCGGCGCCCGGTGTCGAAGTGCACGTTGTGGAAGCTGTCGTCGGAGAGCGTCGGGCCGTGGTGGCACTGGTCGCAGCCGGCCTCGAAGAAGGTGCGGAGCCCGTCGCGCGCGGTCTCCGGGAGGGCGCTCACGTCGCCGCGGGCGTAGCGGTCGAAGGCCGACTCGCCGGGCGTCACGGCGCGCTCGAAGGCCGCGATGGACTTGCCCACGTTGGCGAAGACCCGGTCGACCGCGCGGCGGTCGTCGGCGGACATGGCCTCCCAGGTGGACTGCCCCGGCATGCCCGCCGCGGGGAAGCGCGCGCGCTCGTCGAGCGGCGGCAGCGGACCATACAGGGCGGTGTATTCGGCGGCGTAGCGCTGGGCGACGGCGTGAGCGACGCCGAGGCGGGTGAAGCCCATCTCGCGCGGGTTCTCGAAGGGCCCGAGGGCCTGCGCCCAGGCCGAGTCGGCGCGGCCGTCCCAGAACTGCCAGCGCTGGCCCGACGCCGCGAGGACGCTGGGAGCGTTGCGGTCGCCGGTGTCGACCCCGACGCTGCGGGCGACGCCGTCGGCGAGGCCCATCGCGGGGTCGTGGCAGCGGGCGCAGGCGACCTCGCCGTTGGCCGAGAGGCGCGGGTCGAAGAAGAGGGCGCGGCCGAGCGCGGCGGCGCGGGGGTTGTCGGCGAAGGCGTTGGTGGGGTCGGGGGGTGGGCGCGCGGGCGCCATGGCCTGGACCATCTCCCACGCGTCGAGGGGCAGCCGGCCGTCGTAGCGCGTGAAGGTCGGGCGCGGGGGTCGGGCGCGGCGGTCGAGGCGCGCGAGGGCGTCGGTGATCTCGAAGGGCAGCTCGTGGGTGTCCGGCGCGTCGAAGAACTGCACGTACGCCATGGTCCGCGGGTCGACCAGGAGCACGAGCGGGAGGTGCTGCGGGCCGATGGAGAGCGGGCGCCAGAGCGACGCGTCGGAGCGGGCGAGCGCGGCCGGCGCGGCGTCGTAGCGGGCGCGCCAGTCGGCGAGGTCGCGGTCGTCCGGGGGGAGGTTGTCGGCGCCGCTCACGAGCACGTCGAGCAGGTCGAGGCGCGACGCCTCGGGGAGCTCCAGCAGCCGGCGGGTGTGCGCGGCGTGGTGCTGCGACGGCCCCGACCACGCGGCCATCACCCTCACCACGAGCAGCCGGGGCTCGGCGGCGCAGGGGGTGTAGTAGCGCGAGAGCCGCAGCGGCGCGTCGCCGGTCGCCAGGGTGAGGTCGGGCAGCGGCGTGGTGAACTTCACCTCCGCGGACTGCGGGTAGGGCAGCGCGTTTCCGCCGGGGCAGCGGTCGTCGGGGCGCGCGGGGCGCGAGGCGTCCGCGCCGGCGTCGCGCACGTCCGAGGGCTCGTGGGCGTCGTGCGGCGCGGCGACGTCGACGGGCGGCGAGGCGGCGTCCGGCGCCGCCGACGGCGCGGCGGAGCACCCGAGGATGAACAGCGCGGCGAGCGGGATGCGACGGAGCACGGTGGCTCTTCTATGCACCATCACGGAGCACTCTACACACCCTCTACGCAGTGACACTGAACACTTGCGCACTCGCGGCATGAGGTCCATCAACGGGGGCGCATGGAACGACCGCGCCGTCCCTCCCTGCGCGTGAGCGTGCGCGTGGCCCCGATGGTCGAGCTGCGGCTCGACGAGGAGGCGGCCTTCGTCGCGCTCGGCGCCGTGCACGACGCGCGGGTGGCGCTGCGCGCGCTGCCCACGCCCCCGACGACCCTCATCGACACGCTCGCCCTCCACGAGCGCGAGCTGGGCGTGGCGCTCGGGGCCGACCGGGCGCGGGCGTGGCTGAAGGGTCGCGGTCGCTGATGGGCGCAGGGCGCGGCGCTACTCCGCGGGGAGGCCCCGCAGGGCGCGGTCGTGGAAGAGCAGCATCTCGACGCCGCCGGGGCCGCGGTTGAAGACGTAGTCGTGCGGCCCCGCGAGCACCCGCACGTCGTGCTCGACGGCGCGCGCGCGGAGGGCCTCGGAGAGCGCCGCCACGTCGCGGCGGTACACGTCGCCGCGAGAGGTGACCAGCCGCACCCGCTGCGCGGGGCGCGACGGGGACGGAGTGTAGCGGGCGAGCACCCGCCCGATGCGGCCGCGCACCGCGGGCTGGAGGGCGCCCACGACGCCGAAGACCTCCGGGTGCGCGAGCCCGATCTCCAGGGCGTGAAGGCCGCCGAGGGAGACGCCGTCGATGCCCGTGGCGGCGCGCTCGCCGAGCACCGGGAGCTCCCGGCGGGCGCGCGGGACGAGGGCCTCGACGAGCCAGCGGTCGAAGGACTGTTGCAGCGCCCCGGCGTCGGCGCCCAGGACGTCGGGCGTGAAGGGCGCCACCACCGCGAGGCCCTGGTAGGGCCGGGCCGCGAGGTCGCGCCGGAGACGGGTGAGGCGCCCGCCGTCGACGTGGCCGAGGAAGGCCTCGCGGCGCAGCGCGGGCATCCGGAGCTCGCGGTCGGAGGCGCCGAGCTCATAGTCGCGCGACCACCCGAAGGCGCCGCGCTCGACCCCGCGGAGGGTCTCGCCCCAGCCGTGGAGGGCCACGAGGAGGGGGAGGCGCACCCCGGGCGCCGTGTGCGCCGGGAGCATCACCACGGCGCGCATCCGCCCGACCGGCGTCTGGGGGAAGTCCCAGACGACGGTGCGGAGCGAGCTGGGCCGGGGGGGTGACTGGGCGCTGGCGAGGAGGCGGGAGAGGACGATCAGACCGACGCCCAGCCCGAGGGCGAGGAGCGTCGGGGCGCTGATCCGCGCGCGTCGTCGGCGCGGACCCATCGGCGGTCAGAGCCCGCGGCAGGCCCCGAAGACGCAGAACTGCCGCGCGCCGCAGCGGTTGTCGCAGCGGCCGCAGTTGTTGGGGTCGAAGTTGGTGTTGGTGCACCGGCCGCCGCAGCTGGTGTTCTGCGGGGGGCAGCTGCACCGGCCGCCGATGCAGCTCTGCGTGGCGGGGCACGCGTTGCCGCACGAGCCGCAGTTGGCCGCGTCGTTGTTGGTGTTGATGCACCGGCCGCTGCACGCCGAGAGCGGCGCGTTGCAGGCGCAGGCGCCGCCGCGGCAGTCGAAGGTCGCCGGGCAGGCGCGGCCGCAGGCGCCGCAGTTGGCCGGGTCGTTGTTGGTGTTGATGCACCGCCCGCCGCAGGTGTTGAGCGGCGCCGAGCACGCGCAGCGCCCGCCGATGCAGGCCTGCGTGGCCGGGCACGCGTTGCCGCAGCCGCCGCAGTCGAGCGGCGAGCTGTTGATGTCCACGCAGAACCCGTTGCAGAGCACCGTCGAGCCCGGGCAGGCGCAGCGGCCGCCCATGCAGGGCGTGCCCGCCGGGCAGGCGGTGCCGCAGCCGCCGCAGTTGCGGGGGTCGGTCTGCAGGTCGACGCAGTTGGCGCCGCAGGAGGTGCGCGGCGCGGTGCAGGTCATCGGCCGCTGGCAGACGCCGGCGGTGCAGGTGGCGCCCATCACGCAGGCGTTGCCGCACATGCCGCAGTTGTTGGGGTCGCTCTGCGTGTCGACGCAGCGGCCCGAGCAGGTGGAGCGCGGCGGGGGGCAGGGCGAGCCGCAGACGCCGTTGATGCACACCGCGCTGCCGGCGCAGGCGTTGCCGCAGCCGCCGCAGTTGGACGGGTCGGTCAGCGGGTCGGTGCAGCCGGTGCCGCACTCGATCTGCGGGGCCATGCAGCGCGAGGCGCACACGCCCGCCACGCAGGCCGAGCCCGAGGGGCAGGCGTTGCCGCAGCGGCCGCAGTTGGCCGCGTCGGTGGTCGGGTTGACGCAGGTGCCGTTGCACGAGATCTGCGGCGCCGCGCAGGCGGTGCCCATGCAGGTGCCGCCCGCGCACATCTCACCGGCGGCGCAGCGTCGGCCGCAGGCGCCGCAGTTGCGGGGGTCGTTGTTGATGTCCGTGCAGCCCGTCGAGCAGATGGTGCGCGGCGGCATGCACCCGGGGGGCGCCCCGCAGCGGCCGAGCAGGCAGAGCTGGCCGGCGCCGCAGCGGTTGCCGCAGCGGCCGCAGTTGGACGGGTCGATGCGGTAGTCCGTGCAGCCGCCGTTGCACTCCACGAGCGGCGAGTTGCAGCGCGCCTGGCAGCTGCCGAAGGAGCAGAGCTGCCCGGCCGCGCAGACGTTGCCGCAGGAGCCGCAGTTGTTGGGGTCGTTGAGCGTGATGACGCAGGTGCCGCCGCAGCGGGCGAGCGGCGTCGGGCAGGTGAGCGTGCAGGTGCCGAGGCCGCAGGCCGCGCCCGCGGGGCACACGTTGCCGCAGCGGCCGCAGGCGCTGGGGTCGTTCTGGAGGTTCACGCAGCGGTCGCCGCAGAGGACGTTGGGCGCCGGGCAGGTGGTCTGGCAGCGGCCCGCGAAGCAGGTCGCGCCCGCGGCGCAGGCCACGCCGCAGCCGCCGCAGTTGGCGGTGTCGGTCTGCGGGTTGACGCAGCGGCCCGCGCAGTTGAGCTGGCCCTCGTCGCACACCGACGAGCACGAGCCGGAGGTGCACACCGAGTCGGCGCGGCAGGTGACGCCGCAGCCGCCGCAGTTGGCGCGGTCGCTGCGGATGTCGACGCAGTCGCGGCCGCAGAGGGTGCGCCCGGGGGGGCAGATGGCCTGGCAGGCGCCGCCGATGCAGCTGTCGCTGGAGGTGCAGGCGATGCCGCAGCCGCCGCAGTTGAAGCGGTCTTCGGTGAGGTTGACGCAGGCGCCCGCGCAGTCGGTGAAGGGCATCGGGCAGGTGGGCAGGCAGACGCCCATCGCGCAGCGACCGCCGCCGCAGCTGCGCCCGCAGCCGCCGCAGTTGTTGGGGTCGGAGAGCACGTCGATGCAGCGGCCGTTGCAGAGCGACAGGGGCGCGCTGCAGACCGGCGGCACGTCGATGGGCGGGACGTCGAAGCCGGGAAGGTCGGGCGTGGGCACGTCGAAGCCCGGGACGTCGTTGAAGGGCACGTCGAAGCCCGGGACGTCGAAGCCCGGCACGTCGAGGTCGGGCACGTCGTTGAAGGGCACGTCGAGCTCGGGCACGTCGGTGCCGGGAACGTCCACCCCGGGAACGTCGGGCTGCTGTCCGCCGTCAGGGACATCTACGGCCGGCACGTCGGGCCGGAACGCCGCGTCGGGGTCGTAGTCTCCCTCGAGCTCGGAGCGACCACAGCCGATCACCGTGAGGGCGACGAGCACACAACCGAGACTGGCGATCCGTAGGTGGCGCATGGACTCCCCTCCTGCATGGGAGCGATGGGTTGCACGGGCGGCGCGGGATCAGCCTCGATCGTCGCGGCGCCCGCACGATTTCGCCGCGCACTATGCGCCCATCCCAGAGGAAGGGTAAAGCGGGCAGGTGCCCGAAGCCCCCTTGCGCATGACCCCGTCCACGCGGCCGGGAATCCTCACCTCTCTCGCCGCGGCGGCGCTGTGCCTCCCGTCGCCGGCCTCCGCGCAGTGCCGGGTGCTGCCCGGGGTCGACGGCGCCGTGTCCACCCTGCTCGTCCGTGCCGGGGCGCGGCCCGGGCCCATCGCGGCCCGCCCCACCCTCCGCGCCGCGCTGGGCCTCGCGCTCGACCGCGCCGTGGCGGCGCTGCCCGCGCCCGACGCCCCCGGGTGGCGCCCGGCGTCGAGCGACGACGCCTCCCTCGACCTCGGCCGGGTGGTGGGCGGCCGGGGCCCGCGCTCGGCGCACGCGACCCTCCGCGCCGAGGCCGCGACGGCGGGCGACCGGTGGCTCTTCGTCGGCAGCGACGACGCGGTGGCCGTGCACGTCGACGGCCGCGAGGTGTACCGCCGCGCCCTCCCCCGGCGCTCGCGCGAGGACGACGACATGGTCCGCGTGCCCCTCGCAGCGGGGCCCCACACGCTCACCTTCACCGTGGCCTCGCGCGCCGGCCTCGACCTCTTCGTGCGCCTCACGGGCCCCGACTTCCGCCCCGACCCCACCGTCGCCCTCTCGCTCCCCTCCGTCGACGCCGCGGCCTGCGAGGCCCTCGCCGACCGCAGCCTCCACGCCGTCTTCACGCGCACCCCCACCCCCGACGGCACCCGCCTCGACGCGAGCCTCTCCTTCCCGGGCGGCACGACGGTCCCGCCGAGCGGCTCCCGCCCGGTCTCGCTCCGCGCGCCCGACGCCGCGCCCGTCGACGCCGCGCTCTCCCTCGCCGGCCCCTCGGCGCAGCCGCTCGACCTCTCCGTGATGCTCCCCCCCGAAGGCTCTCGCACCGCGACCCTGCGCGTCGGCGACGCCGCCCGCACGGCGCGCGTCTCCGTCGACCCGGCCGTCCGCGCGGCCCTGCTCGACGCCGCCGCGGCACTCCGCGACCTCGACCCCGCCTTCGGCACCCTCCCCTCCCCCTGGCCGCTGCCCCCGGTGCGGGCCACCGCGGCGCTCTCCCCCGGTGCCATCTTCTCCGTCGAGGCCACCGCGCTGCGCCTCGGGCGCCTCGTCGCCGCGGGCGACCCCGACCTCGCCCACCTCCGCGCGGAGGCCGCCACCCTCACCGCGCTGCTCGGCCCGCTGCGCGCGGGCCGCGACCCCTACGACGGGCTCACCGGCGCGCTGCACCGCGCGTGGCGCTCGCCCCTCGACGGCACCCTCCAGGAGTTCTCGGTGTACGTGCCGCCGCGCTACCGCGCGGGCCAGCGCATGCCCCTCGTCGTCGGGCTGCACGGCCTCCACGGCGGCGCGCACCGCATGCTCCCGGTGCTCGTCGGCCAGTACGACGAGTCCGAGGACCGCACCCGCGCCGAGCGTCACCTCCCGCCGATGCCCGACACCAACGCCCTGCTGCTGGCGCCCTACGGCTACGGCGACGCGGGCTACCGCCAGCAGGGCGAGGTCGACGTGATGGCCGCCCTCGACGCCGTCACCGCGAGCTACGACGTCGACCCCGACCGGGTGTACCTCACGGGGCTCTCGATGGGCGGCATCGGGGCGGCGGGGGTGGCCTTCCACCACCCCGACCGCTTCGCCGCGATCGCGCCGCTCTGCGGGTATCACAGCTATTTCGTGCGCAGCGACACGCGCACCGTGCGGCGCCCGTGGGAGGTGTTCCTGATGGAGCTGCGCTCCAACGCGAGCTACGCCGAGAACGGGCTGCACCTCCCGATGTACCTGGTGCACGGCACCCTCGACCGGCCCACGGCCAACTCGCAGGTGCTCGTCGACCGCTACGCCGCGCTCCGCTACGACGCCCTCGTCGAGTGGCCGCCGCTCGGGCACAACGTCTGGTCGCAGACCTACGCCGACGGGAGGATCATCCCGCACTTCCTTCGCTACCGGCGCGACCCCGCGCCGCGGCGCGTGCGCTTCCGCACCCCGGAGGTGCGCTGGAACCAGAGCGCCTGGGTCACCGTCGACGCCCTCGCCGCGCCCGGCGCGACCGACGGCGCCCGCCTCGCGCGCACCGCCCGCTGGGGCGACGTCGACGCCTCCGTGAACCCCGACGGCACCGGCCGCGTGCGCACCGACGGCGTCGCCGCGATGACCCTCGCGCCCCCCGCCGGCCTCGTGCGCGCGGGCGTCGCGGCGCTGCGCCTCGACGTCGACGGCGACCCCGTGGAGCTCCCTATCGGCCGCGCGAGCTCGCTGCGCCGTTCGGACGGCCGCTGGTCCCTCGGCCCGCGGGTGTCCCTCCGCAGCGGCGGGCCCATCCGGGAGCTCTTCGACACGCCGATGGTCTTCGTCGTGGGCACCGGCGACGCCCGCGCGCTGCCCCTCTACGAGCGCGCCGCGCGGGTGTGGTCGCGCCGGGCGGGCGTCCCGCTGCACTACACCGTCGTGCGCGATGACAGCTACACCGACGCCATGGGCGAAGGGCGCACCCTGGTGCTCATCGGCACGCCGCGCGACCACCGCCTGCTCGCCCGCATGGCCGACCGGCTGCCCGTCGGCCTCGGCCCCGACGCGATCACCGTCGGCGCGCGGCGCTTCGAGTCCGCCGATGCGGGCGTGGTCTTCACGGCGCCGGACCCCGACCGGCCCGAGCGCGCGGTGCTCGTGATCTCCGGGCGCTCGCCCACGGCGGTGCTGCGCTCGCACTCGCTCCCCGACCTCCTGCCCGCGTACGTGGTCTTCGACGAGCGTGTCGCGGGGGCGCGCGGCCGCGTGCTGCTGGGCCCCGCGGCCTCGGTGCTCGCGGCGGGCTTCTTCGACGACGACGGCCGGGTGATCGGCGACGACCGCGACCCGGTGACGCCGGTCGGGGACGCCCTCGATGAGTGACGGGGCGCCGGCCGGGCGGGACATCTCGATCTGGTGGTGGGCCTTCGGGTACTTCGCCTCGTACGTGCCCTACGGCGCGCTCACCAAGGCCGTCTCCGAGGGCGCTCTGCCGGGGATGACCGGGCGCGTCGACGGCTTCGTGCTCCTGCCCGGCAATGCCATCGCGTGCCTCGTGACCTCCATGGCCTTCCTCCTCGGCACGGGCTGGTGGCACGCCGCGAGCTCACGGACCGTGGGCGGCGTGGCCTTCCCGGTGCCCACCCGCTGGTCGGCGCTCTCCGGGCTCTGCGCGGCGACGATCACCGTCACGACGACGCTGGCGTACACCTTCGAGGGCACGTCCATCGTCCTGATGATGCTGCTCATGCGCGGCCTCGTGCTGGCCCTCGCCCCCATCGTCGACCTGCTCTCCCGGCGCCAGGTGCGGGGCCGCGCGTGGGTCGCGCTCGGGCTGAGCTTCGCCGCGCTCGCGGGGGCCTTCCGCGCCCGCGGGTCGCTCACCCTCTCCACCCCGGCGATCGTGTGCCTCGCGCTCTACACCGGCGCGTACTTCCTCCGCCTCCGGGTGATGAGCCACGCCGCGAAGACCGAGCGCGGCGGCGACAACCGCCGCTTCTTCGTCGAGGAGCAGCTCGTCTGCGCCCCCGCGGTGCTCGCGGTGCTCTGCGTCTGGGCCCTCTCCGGCCTCGGGTCCCACGCTGGCGCGCTGCGCGAGGGCTTCGGTGACTTCCTCCTCGGGCCCCTCGGGTGGGTCGCGCTCGTCGCGGGCGTGTGCTCGCAGGGCACGGGCATCTTCGGCTCGCTGGTGCTGCTCGACCGCCGCGAGAACTCCTTCTGCATCCCCGTCAACCGCGCCTCCAGCGTGCTCGCGGGGGTGGCCGCCTCGGGCCTGCTCGCGCTGCTGCTCCCGGCGATGCGGGCGCCCGCCCGCGCAGAGCTCGTCGGCGCCGCGCTCATGATCACCGCCCTCGTGGTGCTCGCGCTCCCGACCCCACCCCCCCAGCGCCGCGGTGCGTAGCGCAGGGCCGTTCGTGGAAAGTGCGGCGACAGGTCGAGCGCCGCGCGCGCCGGGCTGCGTCGCGTCGAGGGCGCGGGACTGACCGCGGTCCTTGCGTGGCGGCGAGGTCTCTTGCCACAGTGCTGCGATGATCGTTCGCAACGGATGGCTGGCGGGCTTCGTGGTCGCCGGGGCGCTCGCTGGTTGTTCGGACGACGTGCGCCCCGGAGCGCCGGTGGGCGACGGCGGCTTCATGCTCAGCACGCCCGACCTTGGCACCATCATGCTCTCCGACTCTGGCCGCCTCCCCGACCTCGTCATCGTCAACGACGGCCCGCCGCCGGACTTCGGCCCGCTCGCCGACGTCGTCCCGGTCGATCGCCCGGTGGTGCCCGTCGACGCGGGCGACGCCGGCCCGGCGCAGGACGCCCCGACCCCCGATCGCCCCGTGGTGACCGACACCGGCCCCGACGCGGGTCGCATCCTGCGCACCTTCTGCGGCTTCAGCCCGACCCAGATGGCCGCCCTCGCGGTGCGCACCGCCACCTGCCTCAACGAGGCCCCGCAGCGGGTGGTCGAGCAGCTGTTCCGCCCGAGCACCTGGGAGGGCGGGCTCATCACGTCGCGCCCGTGCAGCATCCTCGACTTCGCTCTCCGCAACAACGGCGGCTGCACGGGCTTCCTCCTCGACTCCCTCAAGATCGCCGTCGAGCCCTCGCCGGGCGGCACCTGCGCGGCCCCGGTGATCGGCTGCCGCACCCCGGCGCCGGGCCACGAGACCGCCACCACCTGCCGCAACGGGCTCATCGTCTCCGAGGAGTGCCAGTACGTGACCGGCACCACCGAGTGCCTCTCCTCCGCGGGCGCCGTCGGGTGCCGCCCGCAGCCCTCGGAGACCGCGGCGTGCACCGAGGCGATGCCCGCGCGCTGCTACAACGGCCGGCTCCAGCGCTGCGTGGGCGGCGCGTACGTGCACACGCTCGACTGCGACACCTCGCTCACCACCTGCGACGCCACCGCCAACGCGTGCGTCGGCGGCGGGGCGACGTGCATGGGCGACGTCGACCGCTGCGACGGCACCCGCATCCAGCAGTGCCGCGGGGGGCGGCTGCACTCCAACGACTGCAGCTTCCTCGTGCCGGGGAGCACCTGCCGCACCGTGGGCGGTCACTCCTTCTGCGGCACCGGCTCGGAGTGCGACCCGGCGTCCTCGCCCCCGGGCGGCACCTGCGAGGGCAACGTGCTGCGGCTCTGCGTGGGCGGTGTGATCCAGAGCATCAACTGCGTCACCGCAGGCTTCGTCGGCTGCGGCGTCGGGGGATGCACCCGCTGACCCGCGTCCGGCGATAGCATCGCCGACGTGCACCGCCCCCACCGACCGCTCCTCCTCGCAGCCCTCGTCGCGCTCTCCCTCGCCTGCGGCCAGGCGACCTCCGTCGTCGGCGGTCCGATCGACGCGGCCGCGGCCCCCGACGTCGGCGTCGACCTCGGCGTCGACCTCGGCGCGCCCGACGTCTCCGACGCGCCCGACGTCTTCGACGCGCCCGAGGCCCCGGTCGACGCGCCCGACGCGCCTTCGGACGTGCCCTTCGCGTGCGCCCGCGACGCCGACTGCGCGGGCCGCGCCGAGGGGGCCGTGTGCGAGGTCGCGACGGGCCGCTGCGTGCGCTGCCTCCCCGCCGCCGACACCTGCCCCGCGGGGCAGTTCTGCGTCGCCGGGTCGAACACCTGCGCGCCCGGCTGCCGCAACGACGAGGGCTGCGCGGCGGGCGCCACCGACGCCGGGGCGGCGCCCGCGCGGCGCTGCGACGTGCTCACCCGCGCGTGCGTCGAGTGCGTCACCGACGATCACTGCCCCCCGGGCAACCTCTGCGTCGGCAGCCTCTGCGTGACCGGCTGCAACGCCGGGCGCGCCTGCCCCGCGGGCCTGTCGTGCTGCTCGGGCGCCTGCGTGGACACCCAGTCCAACGTCGCGGCCTGCGGCGCCTGCGACCAGCGCTGCGCGGTGCCCAACGGCGCGGCGGCGTGCCTCAACGGCACCTGCAGCGTCGCGACCTGCACGCCCCCCAACGCCGACTGCGACATGGCGGCGGGCAACGGCTGCGAGGTCAACACCCAGGGCGACCTCGCCCACTGCGGCGCCTGCAACGCCGCCTGCCCGACGCGCGCCAACGCCACCAGCACCTGCACCGCGGGCGCGTGCGGCTTCACCTGCAACACCGGCTTCGAGAACTGCGACGGCGACGCGAGCAACGGCTGCGAGGTCGACACCCGCGCGAGCGCGAGCCACTGCGGCGGCTGCGGCCGTGCGTGCGCGCCGCCCAACGCCGCCGGGGCCTGCGTCGCGGGCGCGTGCACCGTCGGGGCCTGCGCGGCGAACTTCGGCGACTGCGACGGCAACCCGAGCAACGGCTGCGAGGTCGACACGCGCAGCAGCGCCTCGCACTGCGGGGCGTGCGCCGCCGCGTGCCCGGCCCCGGCCAACAGCGTGCCCGCGTGCGTGGGGTCGACCTGCCTTCGCACCTGCGCCGTGGGCTTCGACGACTGCGACCTCGTGGAGGGCAACGGCTGCGAGGTCAACCTGCGCACCAGCAACGCCCACTGCGGGCGCTGCGGGCAGGCCTGCACCCTCGCCAACGGGAGCGCGACCTGCGTGAGCGGGACCTGCACGCTCACCGCCTGCGCCGCGGGCTACGGCGACTGCGACGCGTCGCGCGCCAACGGCTGCGAGGTGGACCTCAACACCGCCGCGGCGTCGTGCGGCGCCTGCGGGCGGGCGTGCGCGGCCCCGGCCAACGCGAGCGCCGTGTGCGCGGCGGGCGCCTGCGGCTACACCTGCAACCCCGGCTTCGGCGACTGCGACGGCATGGCCGCCAACGGGTGCGAGGTCGACCTCGCGACCAGCGTCGCCCACTGCGGCCGCTGCGGCGCGACCTGCGCGACGGGCGTGTGCACCGGCGGGGTGTGCCAGCCCGCGCGCTGCGACGACCGGGTGCGCAACGGCGCGGAGACCGACGTCGACTGCGGCGGGTCGGGCACCTGCCCGCGCTGCCCACTGTGCCTCGGGTGCGCGAGCGGCGCGGACTGCGTCCACGGGGCGTGCAGCGCGGCGGGGCGCTGCACCTTCCGGACGCAGGTGACGGTGGGCTGGTTCGACTCGTGTCAGGGCCCCGACCGCGCGGGCGCCATCGTCCGGGTGTCGTCGGTGCCCGCGGGCGACTACGTGGTCACCGCGCTGCCGAGCGCGGGCATCGTCTGGAGCAGCGTGTCGCTCCCCGGGCAGGGCTGGTCGTGGCGCGTCCCCTGCGAGAACCTCTCGGTCCCCGCGCTCTCGACGGGCTCGACGTACTACGCGACCCCGGAGGCGGCCTTCGCGGGGCTGCCCACCACCACGAGCACGGTGCCCTTCGCGGGCGGTGAGCTCCGCTGCTTCTTCACCGACAGCGCGTGCAGCGACAACCGCGGCAGCAGCATCTTCGCGATGGAGCGCGTCTGCCCGTAGCGGGCGCCCTCAGCGGCAGACCAGGGCGCTCGACGGCGTGGAGTACGCCGGGTCTTCGGGCTTGGCGGCGGCGGCGCGCGGCGACGACTCCCCGACCGGCGGGCCGTGCTCATAGCCCGGGGGGATCGGCTCCATCAGCGCGAGCAGGGCGTCGTCGTCGAGCGGCGTCGCGTCGCCCTTCTCCCAGTCCTTGTCGAGCCAGGGCCAGAGCGGACCGCCGTCCTGGCAGCCCAGCACCCGCTCGGCGGGGGTGCACGCCACGCGCACGTGGAAGTGGTCGTCGTGCGGCGCGCTGTCGCCCGGCTGCACGAGCACCAGGTCGGCGCGCTCCACCAGCCACGACGGCGCGCCCGTGCGCCGCGCGTGGTCGAGGACGAGGGCCTTGATCCATGCCGCGCAGAACACCCGGATGACCCCGACGTGGGGGTCTTGCAGGAGCGCCTCGACGAGGCGCCAGTTGCGCGCGGCGTCGAAGCGCAGCGGCGTCGCCACCCCGATGGAGGCCCCCGCGCGGTTGAAGCGCACGAAGCCCGGGGAGACCACCGGCCGGTCGGTGACGGCGTCGCGGGCGAAGTAGAGCAGGTCGACGTCGCGGCCGTTGCGGTGCGAGTGGTGCCGCGTGACGAGCCCGCCGCGCAGGCCCGAGAGGTCGCCCACCTTGAGGGGCACCGCGACGCCGTCGCGCATCACCGCGCGAGCCGAGCGGCGCACCATCCCGACGAGGCGGTCGGTGCCGAAGTGCAGCCCGCCCGCGGTCTCCGTGCGCAGCGCCTCGAAGCCGGGGCCGCGGTCGGGGAGCCGGCTGCCGTGCGCGAGCCAGCCGGTGCTGGGCTTGCCGCGCGAGCCGCCCTCGGGCGAGGCCGCGCCGGGCAGCAGGTGCGCGCAGCCGCCCAGGGCGTGCGCGAGGAGGAGCGAAGCCACGACCCGACTGGCGCCGCGTGCGGAGGTGATCACGACCCCGAAGCTAGCGCCGCGCCGCGAAGGTCACCAGAGGGGGAGAGCGACGCAAGTGCGCGAGGCCGTCAGGGATCTCCCTCCAGGGTCACCACCACGCTCCCGCGCTTGTGCCCGCTGTCGACGCGGGCGTGCGCCTCGGCGATGCGGGACAGCGGCATCGAGGCGTCGATCACCGCCCGGTACACGCCGTCGCGCGCGAGCTCCACGAGGCGGCGCACGTCCTCCGGGCGCTCGGCGGCCACGCCCGCGATCACCCGGTGCCCCGAGAGCCGCCCCTGCCACGGGGCCGCGAGCTGGCCGCCGAGCCCGCACACCACGCGCAGGAGGCGCCCGCCCGGGGCGAGCACGCGGCGGCAGCGGGCGTAGTCGGTGGCGCCGACGCAGTCCATGACCACGTCCCAGCGCGCGTCGCCGCGGGTGAAGTCCTCGGCGTGGTAGTCGATGACCCGCGCCGCGCCGAGCTCCGTCACCAGCGAGGCGTTGGCCGCGCTGCACACCGCGGTGACCTCCGCCCCGTCGTGCCGCGCGAGCTGCACCGCGGCGACCCCGACGGCGCCCGACGCGCCGAGCACCAGCACGCGCTCGCCGGGCTTCAGGCGAGCCGCGCGGAGGTAGTGGAGCGCGGTGGTTCCGCCGAAGAGGAGGGCGGAGGCCTCGTCCCAGGAGAGGGCCTCGGGCTTCGGCGCGACGGCGCCGTCCTCGCGCACGCAGACGTAGCCCGCGTGCGCGCCCATCGCCGCGCCCAGGAAGGCCACCACCGCGTCGCCCACGCGGAAGCGCGTGACCCCGGCGCCCACCGCCTCGACCACGCCCGCGCACTCGGTCCCCAGGATGGGCTGTCGCGGGCCGCTCCACCCCAGCGCGAGGCGCACGAGCAGGCCCATCCCCTCGGGGACGCGGCGCGCGCGAACCCGGGCGTCGCCCGACGAGACCGTCGCGGCCTTGATGCGGATCAGCAGGTCGCGGGGCCCCGGGGTCGGGCGCGCGACCTCGCGCAGCGTCAGCACGTCCGGCGCGCCGTAGCGGGTCACGACGGCGGCGCGCATCGTCAGGGGTCCATGATTCGTCATGGGGCCTGAGCGTGGCGACGGGGCGACGCCCTGGAAACCCACGAATTCGTGCGCCCGCTGTGCGAGGATGCACAGGTGAACTGGGACGACCTGCGCTACGCCCTGGCCGTCGCCCGCGCGCAGACCCTGAGCGGCGCCGCGGAGGCCCTCGGGGTGAGCCACACGACCGTCGGGCGACGCCTGCGCTCCCTCGACGAGCGGCTCGGGGTCCGCCTCTTCGACGCCACGCCGGAGGGCTTCCACCCCACCGCGGCGGGCGCCGACCTCGTGGCGGTCGCCGAGCGCATCGAGGCCGACACGCTCTCGCTCGAAGGCCGCGTGCTCGGCCGCGACGAGCGGCTCTCCGGCGCCCTCCGGGTGTCGGCCATGGAGCTGGTCTTCCGGGCCTTTCGGGAGGCCTTCACGGGCTTCGCGGCGCGGTACCCGAGCGTGGCGCTGACGGTCACGGCGAGCGACGACGAGGTCTCGCTCGCGCGCCGCGAGGCCGACGTGGTGCTGCGGCTCACCAACAAGCCGCCCGTGCAGCTCGTGGGCCGGCGCGTGGGCAGGATGCAGTTCGTCGCCTACGCCGCGCGCTCGCTGGCGGCGCGGGTCGGCGAGGGCGCCCCCCTCGGGGCCTACCCCTGGATCCACTGGGACGAGCGCCTCGGCGCCGACTGGCTCGACGCGTGGCTCGCGCAGCACGCGCCCGGCGCGTCCATCGTGATGCGCGTCGACGTGAGCGCCGCGGCGATGCACGAGCTCATCGCGGCCGGGGTGGGGGTGCAGTTCCTCGCGAGCGTCGAGGGCGACGCCGACCCCTCGCTGGTGCGCGTCGGCCCGGTCGATCCCTTCGCGAGCCGCGACCTGTGGGTGCTCACGCTCCCCGAGCTCCGCGACACGCCGCGCGTGCGGGCCTTCACCGACCACATGGCCGAGCGCCTCCGCGCGACGCTCGCGCAACGTTGATGGGGGACGATCCCTGCGCCCGCGTGGCGCCAGCGGCCGCATCGGGAGGGAAGAACCGCAAGGGTCGCAAGGGTCGCAAGGGTCGCAAGGATGGCAAAGGTCACAAGGGTTGCGACGTGGGGTTCGATCCGCGCTGGCGCATCGGCCCCGCGAGACGATCCGAACGCCTGCGCGCCCCTGGGGGGGGGACCCCTCCCGCTCCCTTGTGACCTTCATGACCCTTCGACCCTTGCGACCCTTGCGACCCTTGCGGTTCCTCCCTCCCCCCGACGCGGCCGCAGCCGTAGCAGCCCTCCCCCAACGCCCACACGATCGGCGAGAGCGACGCAGCGCCCCCGTGTGCTCGCGCGCACGGCGCCCTGCGTGCTAGCTCCGTGACATGCCCCCGCTCCGCCCCATCGCGCGCGACGACCTGCCCGCCAGGGGCTCCACCGTCGTGGCCGCGATGCAGCTGCGCCACGACGGCGAGGCGCCCTGCCGTACGCCGGTCACGCACAGCTACGCGGCGCTCGGCTTCTACACGGGCGGCGGATCGCGCGTCGAGGTGCGGGGCGAGTGGAACCTCCGCGAGGGCGACCTCCTGCTCATCCCCGCGGGCGAGGCCCACCGCACGCTCGACGCGCGGCGCGCAGAGTTCTGGGGCCTGTCGTTCTGCGTGCCTTGCTTCGCCGCGGACGACGCCTCCACGCTCCTCGCGCCCTTCGAGCGGGTGCGCGACGGCGCCGCGGCGGTCGTCCACGTCCCCGCGGCTCGGCACGAGTACCTCACCGGGCTCTTCCGGGAGCTCGAGCGCATCGGCCGCGCGCCGCGACGCCCGAGCGACACCCTCGACGCCGTGCAGAGAAGCCTGCTCACGCTGATCCTGGCGGAGGCCGTCTCGGCGTCGGGCGCAGACGACCCGCCTCGCGCCGCAGGGGGCGGCGTGGCCGTCGAGGCCCTCCGCTACATCGAGCGCAACTGCCTCCGCCCGCTCACCCTCGGCGACGTCGCCGCCGCGGTGGGCCGGAGCCCCGCGTACGTCACCACGGCGCTCACGCGCGCCACGGGGAGGAGCGCGGTGCAGTGGATCGTGAGCGGACGGATGGCCGAGGCGCGGCGCCTGCTGCTGCACTCCGACGAGATGATCGACGTCGTCACCGAGCGCGTCGGATACGCCGACCCCACGCACTTCATCCGGATGTTTCGCCGCGAGCACGGCGCCACGCCGGCCGCGTGGCGAGCCGCGCGCACGAGCACGGGTGGGGTTCAGCGGCTCTCGCGGACCCCGTAGGGGGACACGGTCACAGCGCCCCGCTCGATGCGAGCTCCATCGTGAGCGCGCCGTTGATCGCCGCCGCGGCCTGGACGCCCGCCGCGGCCGCGAAGATGGCGCCCTGCATCCGGGTCGTGAGGTCGCCCGAGGCGTAGATGCCAGCGACGGAGGTCTCGCGCGTCATCGGGTCGACCCGCACGAAGCCGTCGTCGTCGAGCCCGACGCCGAGCGCGCGCACCAGCCCCACCTGCCGCTGGGGCGGGTGGGCGAAGAGCGCCTCGCAGGGCACCCGGGCGCCGTCCGTGAGCTCGACCGCCTGGAGCTGCTGACCGTCCGCCACGAGGCGGGCGAGCGGGGCCGTCTCGATGCGCACGCCCGCCGCCCGCAGGCGTTCGAGCGAGTCCTCTGGCACCTCGAAGGCGCCGCCCGTGAAGGCGACCACGTCGCGCGTCCAGGCGCGCAGCAGGATCGCGAAGGGCACCAGGTGCGCGAGGTCCGCCGCGCGGGCCAGGTAGCCCCAGGGGCGATCCTGCACCTCCCAGCCATGGCAATAGGGGCACTGGAAGACCGCGTGTCCCCACAGCTCACGAAGCCCGTCGATCGCGGGCAGCTCGTCGATCATCCCGGTGCAGAGGAGCACCCGGCGCGCCTCGACGATCTCCTCGCCGACCGCGACCTGGAACGCGCCGCTCGACCCGGTGAGCCCACCAACGGGCGCGTCGCGCACCTCGACCTTCGGGTACGCCACGAGCTGCTCCCGGCCGACCGCGCGAAACTCATCGGGGGGTGTGCCGTCGCGGGTGACGAAGTTGTGGATGTGCACCGCCGCCGCGTTGCGCCGCGGCCCCGCGTCGCAGAGCAGCACGCGCTTGCGCGCCCGACCGAGCGCGAGCGCGGCGGAGAGGCCCGCGGGGCCCCCTCCCACGATGATGACGTCGTACGACATGCCCGGGTCTCCTCGATGCTGTAGGTCGCCCGCAGACTCCGCCAACGGGCGGAGGTGCGGGGCGCCGCGCTTGCGCGCCTCGATGCAGGGGTACTCGTAGCGCCGCTCCCCGGCGCACGGCAGGGCGTGGCCTTCGACCCGATCGGCGTCGTTATGGATCGCCGGACGATGGAGGTAGCTGCGGTCGCGAGCCCTCGGGGGGTGCCCTCATGGACGCCGCGAATAGCGCTGCGGTAGCTTCGAATCGATGTTGCCCACCCGCGTCGAGGTCGGATCGGACGTCTATCGCGCGACCACGGTGCAGGGGCCCTACCCTGCGTTCGACTCCGGGTGGGTCGCGCTGCGGCGCGCCTTCGCGCTGTTTCGTCGGTGCCTGCCGACGCTCGCGCGGGCGGCGTCCCCGGTGCTGGTGCCGCTCGCCGTGTGCGAAGCGCTCTCGGGCTTTCTGCCGCGGTACCACGACGCGATGCTGTTCATCCCGCCCGCGTCGGCCCTGCTCAACGCCCTGGCGATGGGGTGGACCTCGGGCGTCACAGCGCACGTCGCCTGGCGCCAGGTCGAGGGGCGCGCCGTCACCGTCCGCGAAGCCCGCGCGGTGGGGAGCGAGCTGGTCTGGCGGATGTTCGCCGCGCGCTTCTCCTACGCGATGCACCTCATCATCGGAGCGATCCTGTGGGTGGTGCCGGGGCTGTACTGGGCGGGCAAGTACGGCCTGGCCGAGCCCGTCGTGTACTTCGAGCGCTCGCGATGCCCCTCGGAGGCCATGGCCCGGAGCGCGGCGCTGACCTCGGGCGTCACCTGGCGCGTCACCGGCGTGATGCTCGTCGTCGGCGCCGCCTGGCTCGTCGGACTGTTCTCGGCGGACTTTCTCGTGAGCCTCTCCGGGGCGGCTGCGTGGCGCGTCGTGAGCGGCGCGCTCCTTCACCTCGTCGCGCCCTTCGTCCTGACCTTCGCGTCGGTGCTCCGGATGGTGATCTACCTCGGCCTCGCGGGCGTCGTGCCGGAGCGCACCGCAGACGTCGCCCGCGCCAGCGCCGATCGCTGACCGCCGCCCCGACGGCGCCGCGCAGGCGCGCTGGTCACCCGCCCCGGTCGATGGCACACGTCGTCCACGATGGGACGATTCGACGACCGCGCCACCCGGCCCCCCCGCGGACCCGCGGACCTCCTCCGCTGGCGGCTCGACAAGCTCCGCGGCGCCGGGGCCGCCCGGGTGAAGGACGAGATCACCGGCGCGCCGCTGCGCCCCAACGACGGCAGCGCGCTGCGCGACCTGCCCGCCTCGCTCACGTGGATCGGCCACGCCAGCTTCGTCCTGCGCCTCGGCGGCCGGGTGATGGCGATCGACCCCATCTGGTCGGAGCGCATCCACGGGGTCGTGCGGCGGCTGGTGGCGCCGGGCGTCGCGCTGGAGGACGTCCCCCGCATCGAGACGGTGCTCGTCTCCCACAACCACTTCGACCACCTCGACGTCCCCACCCTCCGCCGCATCGGTCCGTCGGCGCGATACCTCGTCCCCCTCGGCAACGCGGGGGTGCTCCGCGAGGCCGGGCTCTCGGACGTCGTCGAGCTCGACTGGTGGGAGACCCACCGCGAGGGCGACGTCGAGTACACGTTGGTGCCGGCGCGGCACTGGTCGATGCGCATGCCGTGGACGCGCAACGAGATGCTCTGGGGCGGCTGGGTCATCCGCGCGCCGGAGGGGGTCGCGTACCACTCGGGCGACACCGCAGCCTTCGAGGGCTTCGCCGAGATCGGCCGGCGCTGCGGCCCCATCGACTGGGCCATGCTCCCCGTCGGCGCGTACGAGCCGCGGTGGTTCATGGAGCCGCAGCACATGAACCCCGACGACGCGGTGGCGGCCTTCGAGGCGCTGGGCGCGCGCACCTTCGTCGCGATGCACTGGGGCACCTTCAAGCTCACCGACGAGGCGCTGCACCTGCCGCCCGCGCGCACCCGCGAACTCTGGCAGGAGCGGGGCATCGACCCGGCGCGGCTCTGGATCCTCGACGTCGGCGAGACGCGGGGGCTCTGACCCGGTCGCGGCCCCCTCCACCCCGGCGCTTGCTCCCGTCGATGGACGGAGGTGACACTCCGCGCCGCCATGGCCACTGCGAAGACCGCCGCCACGAAGAAGCCCGCCGTAAAGTCCCCCTTCGCGCTGCACCCCACCGTGAGCGCGCGGAGCAACCTGCCGACGGCCCGGGCACAGGACGTCGCCCTCTCCCCCGATGGCGCGGTCGCGCTGGTCATCGACGGCCGCGCGGTGCGGCTCTTCGACACCCGCAGCGCCGAGGCGATGATGTCCACGGCGCCCTTGTCGGGCGCGCCCGCCGAGCACGCCGCGTGGACGCCGAAGGGCGACCGCGTCGCGACCATCGTCCGCCAACCCGACGGCGATGGCGTGCTCACGATCTGGGCCCTCCCCTCCGGCGAGGCGCTGCACCGCGTGGTGGTCCCGCGCTTCGGAACCTTCAGCCACGGCATGCCGGGTGTCACGGCGCCGGTGCTGGTCTTCGACGAGGCGGGGGCGACCCTGTTCGTTCGCTCGACCACGGACCTCAAGCCCGAGGAGTCCGCCCTGTGGCGCGTCGACGTGGCGACGGGCGCGGCGAGCTCGTGGTGCGTGCCCGTGAAGGCCCTCATCGAGTCGGTGCTGCCGGGCCCCGACGACGTGCTGTTTCTCTGCCTCGCGAGCACCGTCGCGATGACCTGGAGCGCCTGGACCTGGGGGGCGGCCACGCCGCTCGTCGCGCTCGACGGCGTGATCGGATTCGACTCGGTCATCACCAACGGGCACCTGTGGGTGGTGGGCCAGTCGCGATGGGCCTACGAGATCGACTGGCAGACGCTCCGCGCGAACCCGACGGAGCCGAGCGACGGGGCGGCCATCGCCGCCGAGCGGACGCGGGCGACACCGCTGCGGGCGGAGCGCCTCGACGAGCTCGCCGGGAGGGCCCGCGGGCGCTGGCAGGTCGACCACTTCACGTGGCGGCGGGCCAGCGAGGAGAGCGCCGTGCGCGACGAGGAGCAGTTCACCGGGCCGCGGTCGTCGCCCGGTGTGCGGGCCTACCTGCACACCGAGCCCTTCCCGGCGGCGCAGTGCGCGCGCCTCGGCCGGGGTGTGCTGTTGCGCGACGGGGTCTCGCTCTGCGCGCTCGACCACGTCCGCGACCGGGTGGTCGAGACGCGCCTCGTGGAGGACCTCAAGAAGTGCGTGCCCGACGGAGCGCGGATGCGCTCGGTGAGCGTCGGCGGCAGCGTCGTGGCGATCGTCTGGGACAAGACCCTCGGCGGCGGCGCCTCGCTGGTGTCGGTGCTCGACGTCGACCTCGAGGCGCTCGGGCTCGCCTAGGCGCACCGCCGCCCTCCAGCGTCCGCGACGCCATCGCCCGCGCCGAATCGCAGACGCCAACGGCGGCGCTTGACCCTCCGCGCGATCGGTCTACAAGCTCCCCGCCCCCCTATTTCGACCGAACCAACGATGGGTGATCCGCCGTGTCCATGGACCGTCTTTCTGCACACCTCGACCGCGGCTGGGACCTCCTCGGTCAGGGTGACTCCCGCGGCGCCCGCACCAGCGCCCGGCGCGCCCTGGAGATCGACCGCGACTCCCCCGAGGCGCACAACCTCCTCGGCCAGGCCGCCGCGCGCGAGGGCGACGCCGACGAGGCGCTCGAACATTACAAGCAGGCGTACTCCCTCGACGACGGCTACGTCGACCCGATGCTCAACGCCGCCGAGGTGCTCATCCACCCGATGGCGCGCTTCGACGAGGCCATCGCGCTCTGCGACGAGGTGCTGGAGTTCGCCGAGGTGAAGGAAGAGCGCGCGGACGCCGTGCTCCTGAAGTTCGACGCGCTCCACGCGATGGGCCAGGACGACGCCGCGCGGGCCCTGCTCGACGACCTCCCCGAGGGCCCCTACGAGGCGCCCTTCACGGGCTACCTCGTGGGGCGCGCGTGGTTCGAGGCCGGGGAGTTCGCCCGCGCCTCGACCCTGCTCACCGAGGCCATCACCGCCGAGCCCGAGAACGCCGACGCCCACTACTACCTCGCGATGACCCGCGACCGGCTGCGCGACTGGAAGGGCGCGACGCTGTCCTTCCTCGAGGCGCGCGAGCTCGACCTGCGGGTGCCCGCCCCCCCGTGGTCGCCCTCCAAAGACCTCTTCCACCGCACCGTCGAGCGCGCCCTCGGGTCGCTCGAACCCGAGGTGGCGGCCGCCCTGGAGGGCGCCCTCGTGCTGGTCGCCGACGTGCCCGGGATGGAGGTCGTGGCCGACGGGGTCGACCCGCGCGCCTCGGTGCTGGTGGAGGGCATCGGCGGCGACGCCGAGGCCGAGGCGGTCACCGAGGGCCCACGCTCCTTCGTGAGGGTGTTCGTCTACCAGCGCAACGTGGAGCGCAACTGCGGCGGGCTGGAGCAGCTCGAAGACGAGATCAGCAGCCAGGTGGCCGAGGAGGTTCGCCACCTCCTGCACGGCCCCGGCCCCGAAGACGACCTGGCGCTCCCGTCGGGCGAACCCAACTGATCGGAGCGCCGGGCCCGAGGCGCTGACCGTCAGCCCTCGTCGGGGCGGTCGCGCTCGCGGAGGTCGTGCTTCACCATGAGCCGCTGGAGATGCCGGCGGTCGATGCCCGAGGTGCGCGCGGCCGCCGACACGTTGCCGTGGTGCACCTTGAGCAGGTCGGTGAGGTAGGTCTTCTCGAAGATCTCCGTCCAGATCTCCTTGGCGTCGTGGAAGGGCAGGTCGGTGCGGATCTCGTGGCCGCCGACCTGCGACACGCCGCCGGTGGGCGACAGCACCGTCGCGTCGGGGCCGAGCACCGCGAAGCGCTCGACGAGGTTGCGCAGCTCGCGAACGTTGCCCGGGAAGTCATAGTGCTGGAGCAGCTCCATGGCGCGCGGGTCGAGCGGGCTGTACCCCGTGAGGCCCTGCGCGGCGCGGCGTCGCCCGAGGTCTTCGAGCACCGTCTCCACGAGCAGGGGCACGTCCTGGAGGCGCGAGCGCAGCG
The DNA here is from genome assembly GCA_030652255.1 of Myxococcales bacterium. Classification (GTDB taxonomy): domain Bacteria; phylum Myxococcota_A; class Polyangia; order Polyangiales; genus SCUS01. The sequence goes on from JAUSAZ010000111.1 coordinate 45,273, forward strand.
GCGGGAGCTTCACCACCACCGACGAGAGCCGGTAGTAGAGGTCCTGCCGGAAGCGGCCGTCCTTGATCTCGCGCTGCAGGTTGCGGCTCGTCGTCGCCACCACCCGCACGTCGACCGCGACCCCCGCGGCGGTGCCGAGCGAGCGCACCTCGCGCGACTCCAGCACCCGGAGCAGCTTCGCCTGCGCCTCGACGGAGAGCTCGCCCACCTCGTCGAGCACCAGCATTCCGCCCTCTGCGGCGCGGATGGCGCCCTGGGACTCGGCCTGCGTCGCCGACTTCGCGTGGCCGAAGAGCTCTCCCTCGATGCGGTCGCGCGGCACCACGCCGCAGTCGACCACCACGAAGGGCCCGCCGCTGCGCGGGCTGCGCCGGTGGATGGCGTCGGCGACGAGCTCCTTCCCGGTGCCCGCCTCGCCCTCGATGAGCACCGGCAGGTCGCTCGGCGCGATGCGCTCGAGCACCGCGAACACCTCCCGCATCGCCGTGGACGTCCCCACGAGGCGCCCGAAGCGGATGCCCATGGAGAGGTCTTTCTCCACGGCGTTTTCCGTCGGCTCGACCCGCACCAGCGTCGTGCCGAGCAGCAGCTCGCGGGTACCCCGGATGACCACGTCGTTGACCCGCAGGTCGCCCATGAACGTGCCGTTGGTGCTGCCCAGGTCGCGCACGCGGATGCCGCCGCGCTCGAGACCTAGCGTGATGTGCTTTCGCGACACCGACGGGTCGCGGATGACGAGGTCGTTGTCGTCGTCGCCGCCGACGCGGATCTCCTCCTGCGCGCCCTCGAACACGGCCCCCTTGTCGGGCCCGTCGAGCACGGTGACACGAACGGTCTTCATGCGGCGCGCGACTGCCTGGCCATCACGCTCGATTAGTTGGGTAAGCGAATCCGTCACGAGGGCACCTCCTGGATGTGGCGACTCTTATAGGCCGCGATCGGACTCCGTTGCACCAGCCGAGCTGATGAGAAAGTTGCGGAGATATTGCACGATTTCTGCGGCATGGACACCGCGCATGGGAGCGAGCGGTTGCCGCACTGAGGTAGGCTCACGCGATGATCGACGCCGCGACGTTGGAGCAGGCCCGCGCGCTCATCGAGCGACTGCGCGCAGCGAAGGTGACCGTGGGCACGGCGGAGTCGCTGACCGGCGGGCTCATCGCGGCGACCCTGACGGCGGTGCCGGGCGCCTCGGAGGTCGTCGACCGGGGCGTGGTGGTGTACTCGTGGGAGGCGAAGACGGCGCTGCTCGGGGTGCCGCGCGCCCTGCTCGACGCCGAAGGGGCGGTGAGCGAGGCGGTGGCGCGGAGCATGGCGGCCGGGCTCATCGAGCGCGCCGAGGGGCGGGTGGAGCTGGCCGTGGCGGTCACCGGCGTCGCCGGGCCGGGGCCCTCGGAGGGCAAGCCCGCGGGTCGGGTGCACCTCGCCGTGGCGCGGCGCTCGCACCGCGGGGTGGCGCACGCGCAGCGCGACTACGGCGAGGTGGGTCGGGCGGCGGTGCGGCTCGCGACGGTGCGCGATGCGCTCGCGATGCTCGGTGCCGCGCTCGACGACGGCTGATCGACAGGGCGGCATCCTCTTATCCAGGTATGTAAGGCGGCGTCCCAGCGCCAGCCAGTGGGCGGGCGATCGGTGCGCGAGCGCGCCTCCGACAGGGAGCGAGCGAGCGAGGGCGACACACATCGTCCGAGCTGGGCGCTGGGGTCTTCGAGCAGCCCGATCACCCGGCGATGCTCGAGGAGCGCATCGATGCGGGGGCAGCCCGTCGCGGGGTCGAAGGTCACCGCGGGGGCGTCGGGGCCCACCGGCGCGGCGACGCCGTCGAGCGAGGCCACGGAGACCCGCCCGTCGAGGATGAGCCGGCGCTGCACCTCGACCACCGCGACGGCGGGCACCTCCCCCTCGCGGCAGCAGCCCCCGGCGCAGAGCGCGCGCAGGAGGCGGTCGGTGCGGGCGCGTCGGCCGTCGATGGCGTGGAGCAGGGTCGCGCGATCGAGCCCGCCGCTCCCCTGCGAGGGGCTGCGCCAGCGGGCGACGGTCTCCGCGGCGCCGATCGTGACGTGGGCGACGAGCACTCCCGCGAGCCATCGGCCGCGCGTGCGGTCGCCCCCGGCCACGCGAGCGAGCTGGCGCCCGAGCCCGACCGCCGCCAGCGCCGCGAGCATCGCCCAGAGCCACTGGGTGAGCCGCGCCACGTGGGCGGCGCCGGTCACGAGGGTGTAGAGCGCGAAGCCCGCGCCGAGGGTGGCGACGAGCGCGCGCCGGGTCGTGGGGTGCAGCGAGGGCGGGCGGGCTCCCTCGAGGGCGAGGCCGACCAGCGGGAGGTGCACCAGCAGGCGCGCGGGCGCGGCGAGGTAGAGCCAGAGCGGGCCGCCGAGGTGCAGCGAGGACGGGTCGCGGCGCGCGGCCATCACGCGGCTGAGCCCGGAGCCCGGGAGCCACCGGCCGGTGACGCGCCAATGGAGGTATGCGACGGGGGCGACCACGGCGACGGCCGCGAGCGCGAGCGCGGCGCCGCGGAGCACGCGCCCGGTGGGGGGCGAGTCGCGCAGGGCCACCACGGCGCCGATCGCGAGCACCACGCCTTCGGGGCGCAGCAGGACGCAGGCGCCGAGGAGGGCGCCGCAGGCCGCGGCGGGGGCCGCGCGCTCGACCCGGCCCGGGCCGCTCACGAGCAGCAGGAAGGCCAGGGCCGCGGCCGCGAAGGCGGTGTTCTCCATGGCCAGCGGCGCGTTGGAGGCGACGCCCGGGAGGGCCGCGAAGAGCAGCGCGCCGACGGGGGCCGCGGGCCCGGCGGCGCCGAGGCGCAGGGCGAGGCGGCGCACGAGCAGGGCCGCGAGGGCGAGCGCGGCGAGGCTGACGAGGGAGAGCACGGGCAGCGCGAGGGGGAAGCCGCCGAGGCGCAGGAGGAGCGCGGCGAGGGCGGTCCAGGCGGGCGAGGTGGTGGCGGAGGCGAGCTCGCCGGGGTTGAACTCCCACCAGGCCCCGGCGGCGGCGCGCTCGGCGAGGCCCAGGTGGATCATCGCGTCGCCGGAGAAGCGCCCCGCCCGGGGCAGCACGTTGGCGGCGCAGAGCGCGGCGAGCGCGATCGCGAGCGCGGCGAGCGGGGTGGGGCGGGGCGGGGCCACGCGAGGGGTCTTAGCGGATCTCAGGGTCGGAGGGGGGCGGTGGGCCCGCGGAGGCTCAGGCGCTGCCGATGGCCATCGGGATGCCGGCGATGTCGTCGACGGACTGCTCCCACACCTGGGCGCGGAGGCGCTCGAGGCGGCCCTTGAGGTCGCGCTGGCGCTGCACCATGGCGTCGACGGTGGCGGTCGACGGGGCCTCACCGGCCTTGGCCTCGTCGCGGGCCTTGCGCGTGGCGATGAGCACCTCGAGCACGGCGCGCCGGAGCTCCTCGCTCGCGGCGGTGACGAAGTCCGTGAGCTTCTGCCCGAAGCCCTCCACCGTCGCCTGGAGCGCGGGGCCGATCTTCGCCGAGCTCGCGCGCACCGCCGCGGGGGCGGCCTCGAGCGCGCGCTCCTTGGTCTCCTTGTCGACCCAGCCCTTGAAGAGCATCGCGAGGGCGGGCGCCGCGGCGGTGACGAGCGCGCCGACCGCGAGGTTGACGGCGACCATCACCCCGACGCCGAGCGCCCCGACGGCGAACACCCCGACGTCGTACTTCATCGTGTCGACCTTCACGTCGAACTGTCCCGGCGCGTCGCCCGCGAAGGCGTCGAGCGAGCGGGCGGCGTCGCGGGCGTCCTCGTTGACGATCGCCACGATCTGCTCGCCGAGGGCCTCCAGCCGTTCGCCGAGGGACTTCGCCTCGGACTCGAGCCACTTGCGCCAGGTCTCCTCCATGAAGCCCGGCAGGAACTTCCGGATGTCGTCGGCGGAGGACTTCTCGACCTCCAGCCGGACGGCGCTGGCGAACTCGTTGGTGAAGGCCTCGAGGTCGCGCTGGGCCACGGCCTTGATGGCCGCGATCTCCTCGTCGATCTTGCTGCGCCGCTGGTCGACCAGCGAGCGCGCCTGCTCGACGTCGCCCTCCAGGGCCTTCAGCCGACGGTCGAACTCCTCGCTCGTCATCGTGAGCGCGCGGCGCCGCGCGGCGAGGCCCCGCCCGAGGATCTCGCTCACCCGCAGGCCCTCGTCGGCCGCGTAGTCGACGAGCATCTTCAGCCGGTCGTTGCCGAGCAGCGACGACAGCTTGCCCAGCAGCGCGTCGAGCCCGGAGCCAGCGCGGTCGCCCGCCAGCGCGCGCGTCGCCGACAGGAACATCACCGGCGCCCCGGGCACCAGGGACGAGAGCTGCCGGGTGGCGTACTCCATCACCTCGGTGCGCTCGCTGGCGCTCAGCAGGTCGGCCTTGTTGATGGCGAACACGATGCGGTCGCGCCCGGCGCCCAGCAGCCGGTCGCGCAGGAAGCGCCGCTCGCTCTCCTTCAGGATCTGCCCCGCGTCCAGCAGGAACACCACCCCGTCGGCCCGCGGCACGTAGCCGTAGGTGATCTCCGCGCGCTGGTGGTTGAGGTCGTTGACTCCGGGGGTGTCGACCAGGGTCACCCGGTCGCGCAGCAGCTCGGCGGGGTACTCGATCTCGACCCGCAGCACGTCTTCGGGCTTCGCTCTTCCGCCCGCCACGAGCTCGTTGAGCTGCGAGAAGGCCACCTCCTCGCGCGGCCCGGTCAACGGACGCGACGACGCCGTGGCCTCCGACGGGCGGCGCACCAACACCGCGCGGGGGGCGTCCCCGTGGCGCACCTCGTGGATCATCGCCGTCGTCGGCGTGATGCCCGTCGGGAGCACCGGGCCGCCGAGCAGGGCGTTCACGAAGGTGGTCTTGCCGTGGTTGAACTCCCCGAGCACCACCAGCACGGCGCGCTCTTCCTCCAGGCGCGGCAGGCGGTCGACCAGGATGCGCTCGTGCAGCGACGCCGCCCCGGACTCCCCGGCCAGGCCCGCGAGCTCGCGCAGGGCCGTGGCCACCTCGGTCTTGATCTCGTTCACGTTGCGCAGGGTCATCGATGTCTCTCCGTCGCTCAGCTTCAAAGCACCTTGATGAGTTCGGTCGTGCGGGCCTCGAGCTCTTCGCGGGTGATGCCCCCGTCGAGCCCGAGCGCGCCCCGGTAGAGGGCGCTCGCGTTGAAGAGCCGCAGCGACTCGATGCGCTTGGTGAGGTACGGGTGCGACATCTGGAGCTCGCCCACGCGCCCGACGCCGTCGCGCCCCTCGGCGAGCTGCTCCAGGTACACGTCCATGTCCATCTCGCCGTAGAGCTTGCGGCTCCCGATGGCGAGCTTCGCGAAGGAGCTCGTCGCGGCCCGCTCGCTCTTGCAGCAGAGCAGCCCCGCGCGGTCGCAGGTGATCTCCGCCGCGCGCGACCAGCTCATGAGCGCCGCCGTCGCCGGGAGCATCAGCGGCGCCAGCAGCACCCCGGCGCCCACGGACGCGATGCGCTGGAGGATGGACAGGGTGGTCAGGTAGACGACGTGGTTGTTCTGGATGTGGCCGCACTCGTGGCCGATGACGAACTTCAGCTCGTCGTCGTCGAAGTGCTCGAACATCGCCGCGTGCACCACGATGGTCGCGCTGTCGTCGGTGCCGAAGGTGTACGCGTTCACCTGGGCGATGTTGGGCACGATGTAGACCTGCGGCGTGGGGATGCCGAGGGTGGTCGCGCACTCCTCGACGATGCGCTGCACCCGCGGAAACTGCCGCGGCCCCACCTTCACCGCCGTGCCCAGCAGGTTGGTCGAGAGCAGCGACTTGGTGAGCTTCACCGTCTGCGCCACCGCGACCTCGACGGCCTTCATCTTCCGCATGGCGCGCAGCACCTTGAGGTCGCCCTCGAAGGCGTACCCCTCGCCGCGCTCGCCCGTCACCCCGCCCTTGCGGCGCTCTACGTACCCACCGAAATCGAAGTTCATCGTCATCCGTTCACCTCGCGGTCAGGTCGGACCGTAGCACCGGCCCCCCGCGCAAGCGACACGTCACCGCCCGCGCCCGGCGCGCATTGACGGCCGCGCGCGCGCCGTTGCAGGTTGCGCCCGGTGAACGACCCGGGACCCCGCGCCCCCACGACCTCGTACGCCCGCACGGCGCTCTCGGTGCTGCTGCTGGCGGTGCTGTACCTGTGGGTGTTCCCCTTCCACGACGTCGTCCGCAACCCCAACGAGAACGTCCGGGTCTACATGACCGTGGCGATCGTCGACGACCACACCTTCGCCATCAACCGCATCGAAGGCGCCTGGGGCTACGTCAACGACAAGGCCATCCGCCTGGGGCGCCTCTACAGCTCCAAGGCCCCCGGCACCAGCTACCTGGGCGTGCCCGTCTACTGGGCCCTCACCCGCCTCACGCACCGCAACTCGCACGTCGTCGCCACCCCCGCGCCCGCCCCCGTCGCCCCGGGGCAGCGCCCTGCCCCGCCCCCGCGGCAGCCCATCGACCGCGCGCAGGTGATGTACGTCCTGCGGCTCTTCTCGACGGTGTTCCCGGGGCTGCTCTTCGGGTGGTTCTGGCACCGCTTCCTGGCCGCGCGCACCACCTCCGCCACGGTGCGCGAGGCGGTGTTCTTCAGCACCATGGCGGGCTCGTCGCTCTACGCGTACTCCCTCGTCTTCGTCAGCCACGCGCAGAACGCCTACTGCTTCGGCGCCGCCCTCATGGCCCTCGCCACCGTGCGCGAGCGCGACGCCGACGACGTTGCCGCCGGCCAGAGCCCCCGGGTGCGCTTCGGGTGGATGTTCCTCGCGGGCCTCTTCGGCGCCGGGGCCACGCTCTTCGAGTACCCCGCCGCCATCGCCTCCGCCGCCGTCGCCCTCTGGATCGCCGCCGTCGCCGCCGAGCGCCGCCGCGCCGCCCTGGGCGTCACCCTCGTCTCCCTCGGCCTCGCCGCCGCGCTCGCGCTCAAGCACCACCCGAAGCCCGCCGCGGCCGCCGTCGCCGTGGCCCTCGTCGCCTACGCCGTCACCCTCTCCCCGCGCGGGCTCCTTCGCCTCGTGGGCGCCGGGCTCGGCGGCGCCATCCCCACCGGGCTGGTGCTCTTCTTCCACCACCGCTGCTTCGGCAGCGCCTTCAAGCCCGGGTACAGCTTCCTCGAGAACCCGACCTTCCGCGAGGAGACCAACCAGGGCTTCTTCGGCGCGACGCAGTTCTCCTGGGAGGCCGCCCTGCGCCTCTGGCTCGACCCGGCCTTCGGGCTCATCCCCTCCACCCCGGTGCTGCTGCTCTCCCTCGTCGGCCTCGGCGCGTACCTCGCGCCCGAGCTGCCCGACGACCGCCGCCCGCTCTCCCGCCGCAACGTCCTCGGCGCGTGCTTCGTCGCCGCCGCCCTCTTCGCCGCGGTCAAGCTCACCCTGGCCCTCAAGGCCCACGCGCTGCCCGACCTGCACGCCCGCTCGGGTCCGTGGGTGGCCGCGCTCGCGGTGGCCCTCATCGCGCTGGCCATGGTGCGCTGCCCTCGGCCCCCGAAGGCCGACCGCGCCATGGGCGCCACCATCGCCCTCACCCTCATCGGGATGACCCACCTCATCGGCATGATGAACAACTGGCGCGGCGGATGGCAGGTCGGCCCGCGCTACCTCGTCACCGTCGTCCCCGCGCTCGGGCTGCTCGCCCTCTCCGGCGCCGAGTCGCTGCTCATGTCCGCGCGCCGCACCGGCAACGACGCCCTGCGGGTGACCGTCACCGCCTTCGCCGCGGGCGCCACCCTCGCCGGGCTGCTGCTCACCGGCACCGCCTCGGCGTGGTTTCCGCACATCCCCACGGAGTACGCCGCGCCCTTCTTCGAGATGATGGTCCCGCTCATCCGGGACGGCTTCGTGCCGCACAACGTGGGCCTGGAGCTCGGCAGCCGCGGGCTGCGCTCGATGGGGCCCTTCTTCGCAGCGGCCGCGGGCATCGCGCTGCTGGTGATGCGCGGCGACCGGCGCCGGCCGCTCGTGATGGTGGCCCACGGCCTCGGCGCGGCGGCCTTCACGGTGCTCATGCTCCTGCCCTCGGCGCTGGCCTTTCGCCCCGAGAGCGCCGCGGTCACCCGCTACGTGAAGAGCGCCTTCGAGCCCCACCCCGCCGACGCCGCGCCCCCCACCGCCCCACCGGTCGAGAGCCCCGCGCAGGCCTCCGGGCGCGCGCGGCGGCTCGCCGAGGCCGGACAGACGCAGGCGGCGCTCGACGCGTGGTTGCGCGCCATCCGCGACGGGCGATGATGCGGGCCCGACGATGCTAGGCCGACTCTCGCTCAACCCCGGAAGCCTCTTCGCGGGGCAGTTTCGCGTCATCCAGCCCATCGCCGCGGGCGGCATGGGCACCGTGTACCTGGTCGAGCAGCTCGGCACCGGGCAGCAGCGCGCGCTCAAGATCATGAACGGCGACCTGGTCGACGACCCGCGGTCGCGCGAGCGCTTCACCCGCGAGGCGCAGCTCGCCGCGATGATCGAGAGCGAGCACGTCGCGCAGGTGCTCGCGGCGGGCATCGACCCGGAGCACAACACCCCGTGGATGCTCCTCGAGCTGCTCCGCGGGGAGGACCTCTCCAAGCTCCTCGAGCGCCGCGGGCGCCTGCCCCTCGGCGAGGTGCGCGACCTGCTGAAGCAGCTCGGCCACGCGCTCTCCGCCGCGCACCGGCAGGGCATCGTGCACCGCGACCTGAAGCCAGAGAACATCTACGTCGCGGAGTCGCGCCGGAGCGACGCGGCCTTCACCGTCAAGGTGCTCGATTTCGGCATCGCCAAGTGGCTCCAGGAGAACGTGCCCTCCCGCACCACCTCGGTGATGGGCTCGCCGCTGTGGATGGCGCCGGAGCAGTTCGACACCACGCTGCTGGTGTCGCCCGCGACGGACATCTGGGCGCTCGGTCTCGTCACCTTCACGATGCTGACCGGGGTGTCGTACTGGAAGGCCGCGCAGGGCCCGTCGATCACCCTCGCCGCGCTCATCGCGGAGATCTCCATGGGGCAGCTGGTGCCCGCGACACAGCGAGCGGCCGAGGCGGGGCGCGACGGGCTGCTGCCCTCAGGCTTCGACGCGTGGTTCGCGCGGTGCGTGGCGCGCGACCCGAAGCAGCGCTTCCCCGACGCGACGCAGGCGCACACGGCGCTGGAGGCGGTGTTCCTCTCGACCACGCTCCCGGCGCGGGGGTCGGTGCCGCCCACGGTGGCCATCCCCGCGATGCCGGTGCCCCTCCCGCTGCCCCTGGTCGAGCCGATGATCCCTTCGGGGCCGGAGTCGACCGTCGCGTGGTCGGCGACCGGGGCGTCCAACGGCACCGCGATGATGCCGGTGATGGGCGCCGGGGTTCCGCCGTGGATGATCAACGGCGGTCCCGCGCCGCTCGCGCCCCCTACCCCTCGGCAGAAGTCCGCCGGAGCGGCGCTCTTCGTGGGCCTCGGGGTGTTCGTGGTCGCGGCCGGGGCGGTGGCGGGCGTCGCGTGGTGGAGCTCGCAGTGCGACGCGGGCTACCAGGACAGCCACGGTCACTGCTGTCGCACCGACGCGAGCTGGGACGAGTCCCGCCGGGCCTGCGTCGCCAACGCGACCCCGGTGGTGACCACCGCGCCCCCGCCTGTGGCCCCGCCGCCGGTGGTCGCGCCCCCGCCCGTGGCCCCGCCGGCTCCGCCTCAGGTCACGATGGAACCGATTCCGCCGCCGACCACGGCGCCTGCGTCCGCCCCCGACCTCACGCCGACGCCGCCGGTGCCCGCGCCGCAGCTCCCTCCCTGCGTCGGCGCCTGGGCCGGGCGCATCTCCGAGAACACCGGCGCCTATGGATCGCTGCGGGTGTCGATCCGCGGCACGGGCGACGCCTGCGGCGAGTGGCGCGAGGTGTGGGAGAACAGCGGCTCGACCTGCGTCTACCGCTTCGTCGGGTGCCGCTTCGCCGGGGCCATCGTGCGGGGCACCGGCGTCAGCAGCACGCCGCGATGCACGCCCCGGGTCAACGCAATGGTGCGGTGCACCAGCGACCGCATGGCCTTCCGCGAGAGCACCAGCAACGGCGTGGTCGACACGTCCACCCTGCGCCGCGTCGGCCAGTAGCCACCGCAGCGCGGCGGTCAGTGCACCGTGAGCACGGGCACCGGCGACAGGCGCACCACGCGCTCGGCGATGCTGCCCATGAGCGCGCGGCGGATGCCCGTGCGGCCGTGGGTGCCCACCACCACGAGGTCGGCGCCGACCTTGTCGATGAGCTCGATGAGGCGGTCCCACGCGACGCCGCTGCACAGCGTGGCCGCGACGTCGACGTCGCCCGCGCGCAGGCCCTCGACCAGCTCGTCAAGCTGCGCCCGCGCGCCCTGCTCGATGGGGGTGATCCAGTCGACCGAAGGCCCCGCGATGGGCCCGCCCACGATCAGCGGCACCTCCCAGACGTGCACGATGTGCAGCTTCGCCTCGTAGCGCCGCGCGACGTCGATGGCCCGCTCGACCGCGCGGCTCGCAGGCTCGCTGAAGTCGGTGCCCACGAGCACCTTCGTAAATGGATGGATCATTGGAGCAACCGTCCCTTCTCTCGAATCCCAGGGTGAACCCGTCGGCAGCAACCGACATGCCGCGCGTGCGTGGTCGCCACGCGGGTTGCAGCGATCATGCACCCACTGCGCGCGCGTGCGCAGGGCGTGCGCGACGGGGCGCGGCGGTCAGAAGACGATGGGGAGGTCGAGGTGCAGGATGCGATACGCGTCGGTGTCCATCGGTCCGCCGAGGGGGAGTCCGAAGGAGATGCCCGGTCGGGCGAGGACGGTGTCCGAGAGCGGCAGGTTGGCGCGGACGCCGAGCTCGATGGTCGCCTGCCCGCGGGGTTTGCCCGCTGGGGCCGTGGCGCTCGGGTCGAGCGAGGGGTTGTGCAGCCAGTGCTGGTAGTGGAACTCCGCGCTCGCGGTGAGCCACGGGAGCACCAGGTACCCGAGGTGGAGCCCGGCGGTGAAGTTGGTGCGCATCGCGTCGGCGTCGCGGGACTCACCGCGGACGCGGATGAGCTGCAGCACCGTCACCTCGGCCTGGGCGGTGAGGCCGTAGCGGATGAAGGCGGCCCCGACGCCCGCGGTGGGCGTGAGGTAGTTCACGGCGAAGAGGGCGTTGTCCATGGCCGAGCGCGCGGGGATGCCCGAGCGCACCGTGCGCAGCGAGTTGGGGTCGGCGCTGTCGCCGCCGCCGCCGCCCACCGGGAGGGCGACGCCCGCGAAGACGGTGAGCCGCCAGCCCGGGGCCACGAGCGGGGTGTAGAGCCCGAACACGATGGGGTTGCTCACCACCGTGGCCGCTGCGCCCGTCGCCGGGGTCTGGTGCACCACCCCCGCGCGGCCGTAGAGCCCGAGCGTCCCGGGTACGAACGCGTAGCCCCCGGTGAGCAGCGTCACGGCGGTGAAGCCCGGCGTCGAGAAGGCCATCGACGAGTCCAGGCGGGCGAGCGTCGGGGCGACCGCGGGCCGCATGGTCCAGGGGAGCGAGTACTGGGCGCGGGCGCGGGCAGGCGACACCGCGGGCTGGGCGAACGCACCCGTCGCGTGGGCCAGCACGATGGCGGCCGCCACGCCTCCAAGGCCTCGATGGGTCTTCATGGGATTCCTCTCGGATCTCGGTCAGTCATTCGTCGCGAAGCGCTGCGCGATGCGCACGAGGCGCGTGCCCGCGGGCGTGCGCATCAGCGTGTCCCACCACTCGACACCCTGGTGCCGGTAGCGGAGCTGCATCCCCCGCGCAGCGCCCGCGCGCCACGCCGTGAGGGCCTCGGCCAGGGTCAGCGGACGGTCGTCCACCATCTGCGTCGCGGCGCCCTTGAGGGTCACGCCCAGCAGGTCGGTGAGGGCCTCGATGTCCGTCAGCAGGCTGCGCTCGGTCGCCGGGTCGAGCAGGGCCTCGTGCACGTCGGGCAGCGCGATGGGCTCCTCGCTCACGGCGTCACCGCGGCCATCGGGCGCTGGTCGAGCGCCGCCGAGGGGGCGTGGCACTGCGTGCAGCTCTCCCGCCACGGGTGGGTGCTGCGAATCCCCTGCGAGAGCACGCCGTGGCAGCTCTCGCAGCGCCCGCGCATCACCGTCGCGTGGGGGATGGTCGGCGGCGCCACGAGCCACGCCCGCTCGCCCCGCAGCGGCGGCTGCAGGCCCGAGAAGCTGTTGTCGCTGGGAGGACCTCCCGCGATGGGCTCCCCCGGCATCGGCGCCTCGGACACCACGTGGCACTGGAGGCAGCTCCCGAGCTCGCCGTGCGGCATCGCGGGGGCGACGCGGCCGGCGACGTCGACGCCGTCCCGGTGGCAGGTGAGGCAGGCGGGGAAGTCCCCCTGCGCGACCGGGTGCGGCACCGTCGGGGGCGCGCCGTCGTAGGCCCGGCGCAGGGCGCGGCGGGCGAGCGCGGCGGCGCGCTGGGCGTCGTCGGTGGGGGGCACCGGGTCGAGCACGCCGGGCCGCTGCGCGGTCATGGCCGCGAGGTTGGACGCGTGGCGCAGACGGTTGGGGTGCCGTCGCTCTCGCTCCTGGGCGTAGGTGGGCACCCTGCCCTCGAGCGGGCGGGACACATACGAGGCCCACGAGCGCGCGCGGCGGGGGCGCTCGGCGAGCCCGGAGAAGAAGCCCGCGAGGGCGGTGGCCGAGGCGGCGGCCGCGATCACCAGCGTGAGGCGTCGACGGAGCAGCGGGTCCATAGGGGTCACCGCCGCTCGGGGTCGGCGGCGGGCCGGATACGCGCCGCGCACTTCTTGTAGTCGGGCTGCTTGGAGATGGGGTCGTGGGCCTCCAGGGTGAGCTCGTTGATGGGCACCCGCTCGTCGAAGAAGGGGACGAACACGCTGCCGGGGGGCGGGGCGCCGCGGCCCTCGATCCAGACCGGGAGGGTGATCGCGCCGCGGCGGGTCTCGAGCACCACGCGCTGGCCGTCCTGGAGGCGAAGGCGCTGGGCGTCCTCGCGGTTCATCTCCAGGTAGGCCTGTGGCATCGCGCGGCGCAGCTGCGGCACGCGCATGGTCATCGAGCCGGTGTGCCAGTGTTCCAGCACGCGCCCGGTGCAGAGCCAGAAGGGGTACTCCGCGTCCGGCGACTCGGGCGGGGGCTCATAGTCGTGGAACCAGATCAGCGCCTTATCGTCGCGCGTGACCGAGTGATAGAACTGCACGCCCCGCCCGGCGGCGACGAAGGGGTCCTCGCCCTCGACGAAGCGGTAGCGGGTCTCGCGCCAGGCGCCCGCGCGGTCCTGCACCACGGGCCAGCGCAGCCCCCGGTGGCGCACGTACTCGCCGTAGGGCGCGAGGTTCTTGTGCTTGATGCTGGTGAAGCGCCGGTAGTCCTCGAAGAGCTTCTCGTCGACGTTGACGTCGTGGAAGTGGGCCCAGTCCCAGGCGGGCACCTCGGTGCCGTCCGGGCGGGTCATCGCGAAGAGGAAGCGCCCGTCGCGGTCGCGCATCCCGGGGTGCCCGAGCTCGAAGAGCCGGTGCGCGACGGCGAGGGTCTGCCACACGTCGGGGCGCGCCTCGCCCGGCGGGTCGACCATCTTGAACCACTGCTGCGTGCGGCGCTCCGAGTTGCCGGTCATGCCGTTCTTCTCGACCCACATCGCGCTCGGCAGGATGAGGTCGGCGTCGCGCGTCGTGGCCGTCGGGTACACGTCCGACACGATCAGGAACTTGTCCGGCAGCGCGCGGCTCGGCTTGAACAGCTTGTTCACGTTGGGCAGCGACTGCCCCGGGTTGGTGACCTGCACCCAGATGGTCGAGATGTCCCCGCCCTCCGCCGCGGCGGTCGAGAAGCGGCGCCAGAGCTCGACGGCGTGGTGGCCGGGCGTGCCGCTGATGCGCCCCGGCGGGAGGTGCCAGAGCTCCTCGGCCTCGTGGCGGTGCTCGGCGTTGGTCACCACCAGGCCGCCGGGGAGCCCGTTGGCCGTGGTGCCGACCTCGCGCACGGTGCCGCAGGCCGAGGGCTGCCCCGTCAGGCTCTGCGGCCCGTCGCCGGGTCGTCCCCAGTGGCCCGACAGCAGGTGGACGCCGTGCACCATGCGGTTGATGGCCGTGCCGCGGGTGTGCTGGTTCATGCCCATGCACCAGAGCGACACGATGCGCTTCGAGCGGTCGGCGAAGAGGTCGGCGAGCATCCGCAGGTCGCGCGCCGGGACGCCCGAGATGCGCTCGGTGTACTCCGGGGTGTAGCGGGCGACGCGCTGGCGGTACTGCGCGAAGGTGAGCGGCGCGCCGTTGAGGCTGGGCTGCGCGGTGTCCTGGCGGAAGTTGCAGAAGCGCTCGACGAAGCGCGGGTCGTGGCGTCCGCTCGCGAGGAGCTGCTGCGCGATGCAGTTGGCGATCGCGAGGTCGGTGTTGGGCTTGAACTGCAGGAAGTGCTGCGCGAAGGCCGTGGTGCGGGTGCGGCGCGTGCCGATGTCGATGAGGTCGACGCGCTCGCCGCGCGCCCGCCGGTCGACGATGCGCGAGAAGAGCACCGGGTGCATCTCCGCGGGGTTGTTGCCCCAGAGCACCACGGCGTCGGCGCGGTCGAGGTCGTCGAAGCAGGCCGCGGGCTCGTCGACGCCGTAGGTCGAGAGGAAGCCCGTCACCGCCGAGGCCATGCAGAGCCGCGCGTTGGGGTCGATGAGGTTGGTGCCGAGGCCCGCCTTCACGAGCTTGAGCGCCGCGAAGCCCTCGGGGATGGTCCACTGCCCGGAGCCGTACACCGCGAAGCTCGCGGGCCTGGCCATGATGCGCCGGGCGATGATGTCCACGGCCTCCACCCAGGTGATGGGCTCGTGGCGGCCGTTGCGCTTGAGCATCGGCCGGGTGAGCCGGTCGCTGCCGTAGAGCGCGAGGCCCACGTGGTAGCCCTTCACGCAGAGCAGTCCGCGGTTGACCGGGGCGAGCTGGTCGCCCGCGATGGCCACCACGCGCCCGCCGCGCACTCCTACCTGGACGTGGCAGCCGGTGCCGCAGAAGCGGCAGGGGGCCTTGTCCCAGCGGACATCGGCGCCCATGCGCTGCGCGAGCGCCGGGTCGAGCGCGACGGTGGGGCCTGGAGCCTGCGCGAGGGCGACCCGCGAGGCCGCCGCGGTGGCCGCGGTCATCGCGGTGAACCTCAAGAATTCACGCCGATCCATGGTCGTCCTCCGGGTGCCGGGGCTGCTTGTTCCATCGCGAGGGGAGCTCGTCGGAGCTGAAGTCCCCGACGTCCGAGAAGTCCTCGAAGGCGAGGTCGAGGGTGAGCACCCCGGGGACGTTCACGAGGGCGCGCCACAGCTCCTGCTGCTCCTCGAGGGTCTCGGTGTCGGTGACCAGCGGGAGCTTCCGCCCGCGCTGCGCCTCGCCGAGGGTGATGCGGGGGTCGGCCGCGAGCGCCTCGACGGCGCAGGCGCGCAAGCCCTCGTCCTCGCAGAAGGTGATGACCAGTCCGGCGACGGGCATCACGCCACCTCCGCGGGAAGTGCCGCGCCCGGCGCGGGCGCAGGCTCGTCGGCGTGGAGCTCGCCGGTGAACACCCGCAGCCCGAGCTTCAGCGCGACGGTGAGCACCATGAAGCCGAAGGCCCAGATGCCCGCGGTCACCTGCCACTCGGCGCGCGAGGGGACGTAGGGCACGAGCTCATGGAGCGTGCTTGGGATGAAGCCCGGGATGATCAGCCCCATGCCCTTCTCGATCCACACGCCGACGAAGGTCGCGGCGAGGGCGGTGTTGAGCACGCCGCGGTGCCGGCTGAGCGCGGGCGTCAGGAACACCACCGCCGCGCCCACGTTGAGGGTCACGGCAGACCAGATCCAGGGCACGAGCTCGTGGTGGCCGTGGGCGCCGAGGAAGAGGTAGCGCGCCGAGGCGGCGTGCGCGCCGCCGCCGTAGAAGACCGTGAACAGCTCGGAGCCGAGCATGAAGAGGTTGATCACGCAGGTGACCCGCACGATGGAGAGCAGGGTCTGCACGGCGCCTTCGGGCACGCGGAAGCGCGTGGTGCGCTGCACGATCTGGAGCAGCAGCACGATGAACGCGGGGCCCGTGACGAAGGCCGAGGCGAGGAAGCGCGGCGCGAGGAGCGCGGTGTTCCAGAAGGGGCGTCCGCCGAGGCCCGAGTAGAGGAAGGCGGTGACCGTGTGGATGGAGAAGGCCCAGCCGATGGAGAGGAAGACGAAGGGGACGTACCAGCGGCGCTCGGGGGTTCGCCCGAGGTAGCGGGTGTAGAGCAGGTAGCCGACGACGTGGAGGTTGATGAGCAGGTAGCCGTTGAGCACCAGCACGTCCCAGGTCAGCATCGAGACGGGCCAGTGGAACCTCCCGACGAAGGGGAGCATGTGCCAGAAGCGGTCGGGCCGGCCGAGGTCGGCGACCACGAAGAGCAGCGCCATCACGATGGCCGCCACGGCGAGCAGCTCGCCGATGATGACCACGTCGTGCATGTCCTCGTGGTGGTAGAGGTACGCGGGGATCACCATCATCACGCCGCCCGCGGCGAGGCCCACCATGAAGGTGAAGTTGGCGATGTAGAGCCCCCACGAGACGTGGTCGCTCATGCCCGTGACGGCCATGCCGTGCACCGTCTGCTGGGCCCAGGTGTGGGCGCCGACGAGGGCGATCGCGGTGAGCACGATCATCCAGACATAGAACGCGGCGGAGCCCTCCATCGAGCGCGACACCAGGGCCTGGATGAAGCGGAGGTACGAGAGCCGGGGCGTGGCGGCGGTGGTCGGGTGCTGGTCGCTCACGTGGGGCCTCACACGTCGAAGAAGTAGAAGAAGCGCGGCTGCGTCCCGAGCTCTTCCTTCAGCACGAAGACCCGCTTGTTCTCGAGCACCCAGCGGATGTCCGAGTCGGGGTCGAGCACGTTGCCGAAGACCCGCGCGCCGGTGGGGCACGCTTCGAGGCAGGCGGGCAGCCGACCCTCGCGGGTGCGGTGCAGGCAGAAGGTGCACTTCTCCACGACGCCCTGCGGGCGGATGCGGTTGGAGAGGTACGCCTGGTCGGGGTTGATCTCGTCGGCGGGGACCACCGGGCGCTCCCAGTTGAAGCGCCGCGCGTGGTACGGGCACGCGGCCTCGCAGTAGCGGCACCCGATGCACCAGTTGTAGTCGACGACCACGATGCCGTCGGGCTCCTGCCAGGTGGCCTCGACGGGGCAGACCTTGGTGCAGGGCGGGTTCTCGCACTGCTGACACTGCACCGGCATGTAGAACTTCCCGGGCGCCGGCACCGCGTGGTCGTAGTCGGTGCGGCCGCGCTCCATGTCGTTGGAGCCGTTCTCCATCTCCAGCACGCGGATGTACGAGTTGTGCGTCGCGCGGTCGTGGTTGTTCTCCTGGTGGCAGGCCTCGGCGCACTGCCGGCACCCGATGCACACCGAGAGGTTGAGCGCGTAGGCGAACTGCACCCCCGGCGTCGGGCGCACGTCGCGGATGGTGACCTCGCGACCGTAGCGGCGCTCGGTCTCGCCCTCCAGGCGGCGCAGCACCTTGTGCATCTCGTCGCGGCTGAGCTCGCGGTAGTGCTTCTGCATGAACTCCGCGACCGAGGTGCTCTCGGTGAGCTCCGCGAGCGGCGCCATGGCGCGGGCGAAGGCGGCGGCGCCGAGGGTGGCGCCGAGCACCTTCAAGGCCGTTCGACGATGGATGGGCTCGCTCAATGGGCACCTGTCTGGCCGCGACCGGCCGGCGCCCGGCGGGGCGCATCGAGCGGCGGGGGCATCGGGACGAAGCTCGGGAAGGCCGGGTCGTGCGGGTCGTGGCAGTCGACGCAGTGGTTGCGGACGCGGCCGCCGCGGCGGAGGTCCCAGTGGCCGCTCATTCCGCCGTGGGCGCCGTGGGCGTAGTCGCGGGCCTGCGGGCCGTGGCACTGGGAGCAGAGCGCCATGGCGTCGCTCACCGGGATCACGCGCCCGTCGGCGAGGCGCAACCGCTCGGCGGAGGCGGGGTCGTGACACGAGGCGCAGACGTTGGTGCCGTGGCGGAAGCGCATGCCCGCGTGGGGGCCGCCCAGCTCCGCCGGCGACGAGGGTAGCGGGAAGGTGCGCCCGGCGTGGCAGGTGGCGCAGGGCACCTCGGTGGGCTGGCCGTTGGGGTCGCGCACCGAGCCGCGCAGCCCCGTGAGCGAGGCGGGCGCGTGGATGCGCACCGGGTGGAGACCCGCGTCCGCGGCGACCGCCGGGCCATAGGCTCGCTCGGCGTTGTCCCGGCTGCCGCATCCCACGCCGACGATCACGGCGACGATCGCGACCAGCGGGCGCGATGCGCGCGACGAAGCCCGAAGCGAGCGAGGAGGCGGTGGTCTACATCGGGAGGGTGCGGCGGATGGATTCAGCACGTCGACGCCTGGAGACATCAGCCGCGGCGCTCTCGGCGGCGATGACAATTGTCACTGGGTCGCGAGGCGCAGGGCCCTATGAGAGGTGCTGTGAAAGGAGACACGCGATGCGAGTCTCTCCCCTGACTGCGACGTTGATCCTCTGCGCGGTGCACGCCCTGGGCTGCATGCCGACCCCCTCCAACCCCGGGACGAGCGCGCCCGCCCCTGCGGCGCCGACCGCGGCGCCGACCGCGCCCGCGACGCCGGAGGCCGAGGCCACCCAGATCTTCGCGGGCCGCTGCTCGCCCTGCCACGGCGCCAACGGCGCGGGCGACGGCGTGGCGGCCGCCGCGCTCACCCCGCGCCCTCGCGACTTCCACGACGCGACCTGGCAGGCGTCGGTCACCGACGCCCACATCGAGGCCATCATCCGCGGGGGCGGCGCCGCCGTCGGCAAGAGCCCCGTGATGCCCGGCAACCCCGACCTCGTCGGCAAGCCCGCCGTGGTCGTGGCGCTCCGCGCGATGATTCGCGGGATGCGCTGAGACGGGCCGCGGGAGGCCACGTCATGCACAAGACCCTCTGTCTCGCGCTCGCGCTCTGCGGGCCTGTCTTCGGTTGCTCGCAGCCCCACCGCGATCCGACACCGCCACCGCCGTCGGTGACCGCGGACGCCGGCTCGGCGCTCGCGCCCGTGACCGAGTCGGCGCTGCCCGTGATCGAAGCGGTGCTCCCCCGCCCGCCCGCGGTGCCGCCGCCGGTCAACCGCACGCACCCCGCGAAGGTGGTCGTGCACCTCGAGGTGCGCGAGCTCACCATGCCCGTCGCCGACGGCGCGACCTACACCTTCTGGACCTTCGGCGGCACCGTGCCGGGTCCGATGATCCGCGTGCGGCGCGGCGACGTGGTCGAGCTCCACCTCATGAACCACCCGTCGAGCACGATGCCGCACAACATCGACCTGCACGCCGTGACGGGCCCCGGCGGCGGGGCGGCGAGCACCTTCACCGCGCCCGGCCACCAGACGCAGTTCACGTTTCGCGCCCTCAACGAGGGCCTGTACGTCTACCACTGCGCCACCGCGCCGGTGGGCATGCACATCGCCAACGGGATGTACGGCCTCATCGCCGTCGAGCCCGAGAACGGCTGGCCCCAGGTCGACCGCGAGTACTACCTGATGCAGGGCGAGGTCTACACGACGGGCAACTACCGCGAGCCGGGGTTGCAGCCCTTCGACATGCGCCGCGCCATCAACGAAGACCCGGCGTACGTCGTCTTCAACGGCCGCGACGGGGCGCTCACGGGCGCCAACGCGCTCACCGCCCGGGTCGGCCAGAACGTCCGACTCTTCGTCGGCAACGGCGGCCCCAACCTCGTGAGCTCCTTCCACGTGATCGGGGAGATCTTCGACCGCGTCTACGCCGAAGGGGGATCGCGCCCGACGGCCAACGTGCAGACCACCCTCGTGCCCGCTGGGGGATCGGCCATCGCGGACTTCCGCGTCGAGGTGCCGGGCACCTTCGTGCTCGTCGACCACTCGATCTTCCGCACCTTCCACAAGGGCACGCTCGGCATGCTCCGCGTCGACGGCCCCGAAGACCGGGTGATCTACTCTGGCCGCGAGGTCGACGAGGTGTACCTCGGAGACCAGTCGCCGCAGGTCACCACCCGGCAGACCACGCCGGGCGACGCGGGCGCGCTGGTCGCGGGCGAGGCGACCTACATCGGCGTGTGCTCTGCGTGTCACCAGCGCAACGGGGCCGGGATCCCGATGGTGTTCCCGCCGCTCGCGGGCTCGGACTACCTGATGGCCGACAAGACCCGCTCGATCCGCGGCGTGCTGGCCGGTCAGAGCGGCCCGATGACCGTCAACGGCCAGGCCTTCAACGGCGCGATGCCGCCGCTGGCCAACCTCACCGACCACGAGGTCGCCGACGTGCTCACCTATGTGCGCAGCCATTTTGGCAACCAGGGCGACGCGGTCACCGTCGCCGAGGTCGCCGCCGTGCGCGCGCAGCTCACCACCCCGGTGGCAGCGGGCCACCCGTGAGCCCTGCCGGGCACCGACTCGGGGCCGTCGCCGGGGCCGCGCTCTCGGCGCTGCTCTGCGCGGCCCCGGGCGGGGCCCAGCCCACACCGCGCGTCCCCCCGGACATGCGCGCCATCCGTGCCGGGACCTACGTCCCGTTCTATCGCCTCGCCGCGCAGCCGACGGTCACGGTGCGCGCCTTCCTCCTCGACGCGCGCCCCGTCACCAACGCGGCCTTCCTCGACTTCGTGCGGGCCCACGCGGGCTGGCAGCGCGCCCGCACCCGGCGGCTCTTCGCCGACGGCGGGTACCTCTCGCACTGGGAGTCGGATCTCTCCCTCGGCCCGCGGGCTGCGCCCGACCAGCCCGTCACCCGCGTCTCGTGGTTCGCCGCGCGCGCGTTCTGCCGCGCCCGGGGGCGGCGGCTGCCCACCGAGGCGGAGTGGGAGTACGTCGCCCGCGCCTCGGAGGTCGCCCCGGACGCCCCGCGCGACCCGGCGACGATCGCGCGCATCATGGCGTGGTACGGGCGCCCGGGCGGCGGCGCGCTCGCGTCGGTCGGCGCCGCGCGACCCGACTACTGGGGCCTGCACGACCTGCACGGGCTCATCTGGGAGTGGGTCGAGGACTTCAACTCCGCCCTCGTGGTCACCGACAGCCGCGACAACACGGGCCCCGGCGCGGCGCGCTTCTGCGGCGCGGCGAGCCTGGGCGCCCGCGACACCGACGAGTACCCGACCTTCATGCGCTACGCGTTTCGCCAGAGCCTCCGCGGGAGCTACACGGTGGGCAACCTCGGGTTCCGCTGCGCGGCCGACGCCGCGCCGGGGGGATGAGCGATGCCCCGCCCACGATCGATCGTGCTCGCCGCCGCGCTGCTCGCGGCCTGTCACCGCGGCGCCGCGCCGCGCGACGCGGGACGGGACGCCCCCTGCCACTGCCGCCCCGACGCGGCGATGGCCCCGGGCGCCCCGCTCCCGGACACCTCCCTCTTCCTCCTCGACGCCCCGTGGACCGACCAGGCGGGTCGCGCCTTCCAGCTGGCCTCGCTGCGCGGAGCTCCCACCGTGGTGCTGATGTTCTACGGCACCTGCCAGAGCGTGTGCCCGGTGCTCATCGGAGACCTGCTGCACATCGAGGCCGCGCTCTCCCCCGCCGCGCGCACCCGGGTGCGCTTCGCGCTCATCACCTTCGACCCCGCGACCGACACCCCCGAGCGCTTGCGCGCGCTGGCCGCCGAGCGCCGCCTCGACCCCGCGCGCTGGTCGCTGCTGCGCGGCAGCGACGACGACGTGCGCGCCGTGGCGACGGTGCTCGGGGTGCAGTTCAGCCGCGTCGACCCGACGACCATCACGCACTCCAACACGATCACCGTGCTCGACCCGCAGGGCGTGGTGGTCCAGCAGCTCGAGGGGCTGCGGCAGCCGGTGGACGGCGTCGCCCGGCGCCTCGAGGCGCTCGCCCGGTGAGGGCCTCAGCCCTCGTCGGCGATGCGCTGCAGCGCGCCGACGTCGAGCAGCTCGAAGCCCGCGGCGTCGGTGCCGAGGAGCGATCGCTTCTGCCACTCGCTCGCCGTGCGGATCACCGTCTCGACGCGCGCGCTCACCAGCCGCGCGAGGGCGCCCCGGGAGAGCCCCACGGGGACCCGCACCACGCCGTCGCCCCCGACGTCGCCGAAGCGGTCGGCGAGCTGCAGCAGCAGCGTCGCGAGGCGCCGCGGGACCGAGCCCGCGCTGAGCACGTCGATGCGCGCGCGCAGCACCGCGGAGGTGTCGCAGAGCACCCGGTTGAAGGCGAGCGCGAGGGACGGGTCGGTGGCCATCACCGCGAGCACGGGCTCCGCGCGCAGGCAGAGCACCTCGACGACCTCGGAGAGCGCGAGGGCCTCTGCGGGGTAGGGGCGGCGGTGGATCACGGCGACGGTGCCGATGGGCTCGCGCGGACCGAAGAGCCCCACCGTCGAGACGTCGCCGTTGGGCAGGCGACGCACCACCTGCACGAGCCCCCGGAGGATCAGGGTGAGGTGCGTCGGGGGGTCGCCCGCGAGCCAGAGCGCCTGCCCCTCGTCGTAGCGACGGAGGGAGGTCTCGCGGGCGAAGTCCCGGAGCTGCTCGGCCGAGACATCTCGGAAGAGCGGGCTCGCCCGCAGGCGCAGCGCGATGTCTTCGGGGCGCATGACCTCGTTGGTATCACGGGCCACCGCCGCCTCGCCCCGGCGGATCTCCGCGGCCGTCGGCGCAGCCGCTGCGCACGATGCGCAGTGACTGCGCCCGGAGGAGCGTCGGTCGCCCGAAACGCGCGGGTGGTACGGGTCGTGGTTGCAGCGGGAGGAGCATGAACCCGATGAGCCTCCGCGATGGTGGCAGCGGCCCGCTGAGGCCACCCGCGCTCGACTTCGACGACCATCCCCTGTTGACGATCTGGGAGGTCACCCAGGCCTGCGACCTCGTGTGCCAGCACTGCCGGGCCTGCGCGACGCCGCAGCGCGACGCGGGCGAGCTCGACACCGCCGAGGGCCGCCGCCTGCTCGACGCCGTCCGGGAGATGGGCACCTCCGTGGTGGTTCTCACCGGCGGCGACCCCGCGAAGCGACCCGACCTCCCGGCGCTGGTCGCGCACGGGGCCTCCATCGGGCTCACCATGACGGTCACCCCATCGGGCACGCCCGTGATGACCGACGCCCTGGTCGCCGAGCTCGCCCGGGCCGGGGCAGCGCGCCTCGCGGTCTCCATCGACGGCCCCGACGCCGCGACCCACGACGCCTTCCGCGGCGTCGACGGGAGCTTCGCCGAGAGCCTGCGCATCCTGCGCGCCGCGCGTGCGTGCGGGGTGCCGGTGCAGATCAACACCTCCGTCGGGCCGCACAACGCCCGGGCCCTGCGCGCGATGGCCGACCTCGCGGCGGAGGTCGGGGTCGCGCTGTGGGCGGTGTTCGTCGTGGTGCCCACGGGGCGGGCCGGGGCCTCGCTGCTGATGCGCGCCGGGGACGTTGAGCGGCTGCTGGAGGAGCTCGCCGACATCGCCGCCACGGCGCCCTTCGACGTGAAGACCACCGCGGCGCCGCACTTCCGACGGGTGTTGATGCAGCGGCGCGCGCCCGGGGGCGCGAGCGGGGTGCTCCGGGACGTCGACGAGGGCGGCGTCGTGCGGGGCCCGCGGGGCATCACCGACGGCGTCGGGTTCCTCTTCGTGTCGCACACGGGCGAGATCTTCCCGAGCGGCTTCCTCCCGATGTCCGCGGGCAACGTGCGCCGCGACGACCTCGCGGCCGTGTACCGCGATCACCCGCTCTTCCGTGGGCTCCGCGACGCCGACGCGCTCGGCGGCAAGTGCGGCAGCTGCGCCTTCCGGCGGGTGTGCGGCGGCTCGCGGGCGAGGGCCTGGGCGATGCGCGGCGACGTGATGGCCGAAGACCCGCTCTGCGCGTACGTGCCCCGCGGCTACGTCGTCGAAGGAGGCGCCCGGTGAGCCCGCCGACGGTGCTGGTGCTGGGCGGAGGCATCGCAGGGCTCACCACCGCCCACGCGCTGCGCGCCCTGCGGCCCGACCTCGACGTGGTGCTCCTCGAGGCCCGCACCGAGCTCGGCGGCAACGTGCGCACCCTGCACCGCGACGGGTGCACCGTGGAGCTCGGCCCCGACGCCTTCCTCAACCGACCGGGCGACGCGGAGGCCCTGTGCCACACCCTCGGGCTCGGGGCGACGCTGCTCGCGCCCGACGGGGCCTCCGCGGGGGTGATGGTCGCGCACCGCGGGGGGATGCTCCCGCTGCCCGATGGGCTGGCGCTGGGGATGCCCCGGAGTGTTACCCAGCTGGCCTCCACCCGGCTGCTCTCTCCGCTCGGCAAGGCCCGGGCCGCGATGGACCTCTTCCTCCCCGACGCCCGCGTCGCCGACGAGAGCGTCGGGGCCATCGTCGGGCGGCGCTTCGGCCGCGAGGTGAAGCACAACCTCGTCGAGCCCCTGATCGGCGGCATCTACGGCGGCGACCTCGACGAGCTCGACGCCGCGGTGGTCATGCCGATGTTCGCCAACGTGCGCGGCAGCCTCATCCGCGCGCTGGCCCGCACCCCGCGTCCCACCGGCGGATCGCCGATGCGCGCCCCCGGCGGAGGCCTCGACGGCGTGGTGCGCGCCCTCGCGGAGTCCCTCGGCGACGATCGCATCATCCGCGGCGTCGCGGCCCGCTCCATCGCCCGCAACGGCCGCGGGTGGCGCGTCACCGTCGACGGCGCGCACCTCGACGCCGACGCGCTGGTGCTCGCGACGCCCCCGGACGCCGGCCGGGCGCTCCTGGAGACGGCGGCCCCCGCCCTGGCCGAGCAGCTCGGCACCTTCCGCCTCCGGCCCGCGCTCACCGTGGTGGCCGCCTTCGCGCGCGACGAGCTCACGCTCCCGCGCTCGAGCGGGGTGCTCATCCCCCGCGGCGCACCGGAGCCGCTGGGCGCCCTCAGCGCGGTGACCTTCGTCGACCGCAAGTGGCCCGGCCGCGTCGCCGAGCACCTCACGGTGGTGCGCGCGGCCTTCCGCCCCGCGAGCGCGGCCGACTGGATCCCGCGCTCCGACGACGCGATCGCCGCGCACGCGCTGGAGGCCCTGCGGGTGCTGCTCGCCCTCCCCGCGCCCCGCTGGACGGAGGTCGAGCGCTTCGAGGCGGGCACCCCGTCGCCCACGGTGGGGCACATCGATCGCGCCGCGCGCTGCCGCGAGGCCGCCCGGGCGCTCGGCGGCCTCTCCATCGTCGGCGCCGCGGTCGACGGCCCGGGCCTCGCGGGGTGCATCCGCGGGGCGACCCAGGCCGCCGCGGCGATCGTCGCGGGCCTCGGCTGACCGCGCCTCAGCGCAGCGTCGCCGCGAGCACGGCCAGCGTCGCGACCCCGGCGGCGATTACACCCCACCCGACGGCCTTGATGCGCCGCGCCGGGGGCGGCGCCGCCGCCAGCGCCAGGGCCAGCACGCAGAGCGGCGCGAGCCCGGCCGCGAGCGCGACGGGGCCGTGGCCCGACACCGCGAGCGCGACCGCCCCGGCGAGCACCACCCCCGCGGGGATGGACCGCGCCGCGAGGCGCGCGTCGGGCTCGCGCCGCGAGAAGGCCAGCACGCCGCGGATGACCACGGTGACGACCGCGAAGCCCAGGGCCCACACCACCGCCGCGGTGAGGGCCGCGACGAGCGACGCCCCGCTCGCGAGCCCGACGGGGAGCGCGGTCGATGACAGGGCGACCGCGGCGAGCACCTCGCCGGACGCCGAGCGCTCGCGCCGACGGGCGATGATCGGCGCCAGCGCCAGGGCCAGCGCCGCAGGGAGCGCGAGCGCGAGCACGACGGACCGACCGCCCGCGACGCCGCCGATCAGGGCGCTCGCTGCGCCGAGGGCGAGCAGGGCGACGAGCAGCCGACGAGCGCGCGGGCCGTCCTCGCGCTGCGCCCGACCGCCGCGGTGACCCACGAGGACGAGCAGGGACTCGTGGGCGACGAAGGTCGCGGCGAAGGCCACCACCAGCGCGAGGGCCGAGAGGGTGGGCCGGCCGAGCGCGACCGCGGTGACGAGCGGCAGACCGAGCTGACCGTAGGCGCCGTGCTCCTTGGGGAGCAGCGAGCGGGGACGGACCGTGGGGCGGGGCGGGGCGGGGCCCGGCATGGCGGGGCTCATGGCTTGAGCCTCGACTCAAGCACCATCCGTGCGTGGGTGCGGTGACAATTGTCACGCCGCCCGACGACGCGACCGGGGTCGACACGCCCGCCGGGAGGCTCAACTTCTACGGCACGACGCACGGCGTGCCCTGACCCGCGACAATCGTCGCGGGCGCACGCCAACGGGTAGCTTCGCTCCGCCGCGGGTCCTATCAACCGCCCATGCCTGTCGCCCTTCCGCTCGTCGGCGAACCCCGTGCCCCGGCGGTGCGTGTGAGCCCCTTCGCCGCCAAGGGCTTCCGCCCCTTCTTCCTCCTGGCGGGCGCCTTCGCCGCCGTCATCGTGCCGCTCTGGCTGCTCGCGCTCCGCGGCGTGATCCACCCTGGCGGGTCGCTCGACGCGATCACCTGGCACTCGCACGAGATGGTCTTCGGCTTCGCCGTCGCGGTCATCGCGGGCTTCCTCCTCACCGCCGTCGGCAACTGGACCCAGCGCGAGACCGCCGTCGGCGCCCCGCTCCTCGGCCTCGCGGCGCTCTGGCTCGCGGGGCGCGTCGCCTTCCTCCTCGCCCCGGCCCTCCCGGCGGCGCTCGTCGCGGCGGTCGACCTCGCGTTCCTGCCCGCGCTCGCCTTCGCCATCGGGCGGCCCATCGTGCAGGCCCGAAACCGCCGCAACCTCGTGATGATCGCCGTGCTCGCCGCGCTCTGGCTCGCCAACCTGGCGATCCACCTCGATGGGCTCGGCGTGCTCCCCGGCTGGCGGCGCCGCGGCAGCCTCGTCGCGGTCGACGTCGTCATCGCCGTGATCCTCATCGTGTCCGGCCGGGTGTTTCCGATGTTCACCCGCAACGCCACGAAGCGCGACGAGCTCCGCTCCATCCCCGCGCTCGACGTCGCGGCGCTGGTGTCCTTCGCCGCCGTCATCGCCTGCGACGCGCTCGACGTCACCACCGCCCTCGCCCCGATCGCCGCGGGCGTCGCTGCCGCGCTCACCCTCGCCCGCACGCTCCACTGGGGCGCCCGCCACTCCCTCCGGCAGCCGCTCCTGTGGATCCTCCACGGGGCCTACCTCTTCATCCCGCTGGGCCTCGCGCTGCGCGCGGCCTCCGCGCTCACCACCCGCGTGCCCCCCTCCGCGGCGACCCACGCGCTCACCGTCGGCGCCATCGGGGGCCTCACCCTCGGGATGATGGCCCGCGTCTCGCTCGGCCACACCGGGCGCCTGCTCGTCGCGCCCCCGGCGATCACCGCGGCCTTCGCCCTGGTGCTGCTCGCGGCGCTGCTGCGGGTCGTCACCCCGATCGCGGCGCCCTCGCTCTACCCCGCGTCGCTCCAGGCCGTCGGAATCCTCTGGACCCTCGCCTTCGGCCTCTTCGTCGCGGTCTACGCGAAGATCCTGGTCAGCCCGCGCCCCGACGGGAAGGCCGGCTGACCGACGGCGCCATCCTCCCTACCCGGCGTCTTCAGCAGTGGTCGTGGGGGTTGGGAAACGCGTCGGACTCGTCCTCGCCGCTGCGCGTCTTCAGGCAGGTGAAGTCCTTCTCGACCAGGATCTTCAGGCTCTCCCCATCGCCGCACGGATGCTCCGCCTCGATGCCGACCTGCTCGCTCCCACACCAGGTCGCCGCCATCTCCGCGGGGATGGACACCACCACCCCGACGCCCTCCAGGCGCGCAGAGACCGCGCCTCCGCTCGTGCGCTCCAGCGCGTAGGTCAGCTTCGCGCCGGGACCGAAGCGGGCCGAGTCCTCGACGCGCCCGTCGCGCTCGAAGGCCTCCACCTCGCTGCGGGACAGCCTCAGTCGCACGGAGTTTCCACGGATCCTCAGCTTCATCGTCGCACCCTCTCCTCGGGCCGGTTCCGCTGATCGAGCGGCCGACGCTCCTCCGGCTCCTAGCAACAATTCCGCCGCGCGTGTGCCTTCGAGCGGGCGCGGACGAAACACGGCCGACACCTCTACGGGTGACGTTTGGCGGCCACGGCTCGTGCAGCGGCCAGGGCAGCGGCGTCGTCCTCGGCGCTGGCCACCGCGGCGGCCTGCGCGGCCTCCACGCGGATGCGCGTGCGGGCCTGCACCGGCGCGTCCATGGTGACGATCGACTCCAGCACCCCGAGGCGCTCCTCCAGGTCGGACTTCTCGCGCTCCAGGCGCTCGACGCGGGCCTCCAGCGCGCGGCCGCCGCCGACCCCGGCTTCGAGTTCGAGGCGCCGCAGCTTGATCTTCGCCCACGACACGATGGCCGAGATCGGGACCGCGAACACGATGGCGACGACGAGGATGTCCTTCATGGTGGCTGCGCCGGACTGTACGCCCACGACGGGCTGCTGATCAGGGCGCGGGCTCGATGCCGAACAGGGTGGTCTGGCAGCGCCGGCACGCGAGCACCGAGCGGGGCGCTCCCGTGAACAGGCTTTGCAGCGAGCACAGGGTGCCGTCGGAGGTCATCCGCACCCACGGACCGAAGCACTCCGAGGGCTCGCGGGTCCACGCCCGCGCGCAGGTGGAGTCCTTCGGCTGTCCGGCATCGGGCCAGCCGGGCGTGCAGGGGTCGCGCCCCGGGCAGTGCTCGCGCATCTCGCCGTCGCAGCGCACACAGCCGTCGGGCGACCGATCGCAGCGCCGCCCGCCGCGGCACTCCCACACACACTGCCGGTCGATGCAGCTCCACGACGACGAGTCGGCGCACCAGGTCACGGAGCTCATCGTGGGCGGGCCGCAGTCCGACGGCTGTCGACACTCACCCGGCGTCACCGGCCCATCGACCGCCGGGGGAGCATCGACCGCAGGGGGCACATCGACGGGGGTGACCGGGGCGTCGGCGACCGAGGCGTCGGCGGCGATGCGGGTCACCGACGCGGCGCACCCGAGCATCGCGAGGGGAAGGATCACCAGGGCGGCGCGGACGATCATCCGGTGGTCCTACTACCGCACGCACCGCTCACGCGAGCGGCGCCGCGGGCGTCGTCAGGGCGTAGCGCTCCAGCCGCAGCCGCGCGGGAAGGCGGTGGGGCCGGCGTCGCTGTAGGCCTGCGCCCACGATCGGTAGAAGCTCTGGGTGCGCCGCACGAAGTCCGCGAGCTCGGGGTCGCGCGCCGCCGCGGCGGTCATCCACTCGGCGCCGGGCTCGATGAGCCCGGTGGCGTTGCCGAGGCCGGGCACCCTCGTCGAGAGGCGCCGCACCGTAGGCGCCTCGGCCCACGGGTCGTTGGGGTCCTCCGTCGGGCGCATCCCGGGCTGATCGGACCACGCCTCGATGAAGGTCATCTCCCCCTGATCGTTGAAGGTGAACTCCTCGAAGATGGGACAGGGCCCGCGCTTGTAGACGAAGGACACCCGGCAGCGCGCGAAGGGCTGCACCTGGAAGGCGCGGCAGTCGCGGGTCGGCACGGTCGACGGCTCGAAGCTGAGCGCGAGGCGCGTCCCGGTGATCATCTGCATGCGCTCGTAGCCCGTGAGCAGGTACCACGGCGGCCACTCCCAGCGGGCGACCCGCGACGAGTAGTTGGGCACCAGCGCGGGGTCGGCGCGGGTGTCGAGCGTGTCGAAGTAGAGCTCGGCCTGCGCGACGTAGTACTCTGGCGTCTGCCGCGGGCGGAGCGCGGTGGAGAGCGCTGCGGCCGCCGGGGGCGCGGTCTGGGGCTCGGCGCCGCAGGCCACCGTCGAGGCCGCGAGCGCGAGGCCGAGGAGGGTGTTCGATGGTCTGGGCATGAGCGCGGCGCGAGCCTTTCCGGTGCGCGATCGGGCATCGACCGCCTGCGATGCTCGCATACCAGACCGCGCCTCCCGCGCCGTCAAGCTGGTCCACGGCCCGGCATCGTGATGGCCCCTTTCGTTAGAGCGCGCGGTCCTGCGGTAGCATCGCGTCCGCTCCGATGCGCTCCTCCACCGTCGCGCTCCTCTGCGGTCTCTTCACGCTCGGCTGCGACACCGCGGACGACGCCCCGGCGGCCACGCCTCCCGCGGACACTCGCGGCACCGGCGCCGCCATCGACCCGGCGCAGCGCTACGCGGCGATGTGCGCGTCGTGCCACGGCGAGGCCGGGGAAGGCGGCCTCGGCTCGCGGCTCATCGACTCACCCCGCTCCGTCGCGGCGCTCACGCAGATCATCGACGAGCGCATGCCGCAGGGAAACCCCGCCGCCTGCCGCGGCGCGTGCGCCTCGTCCCTCGCCGCGTACATGAAGACCCGCTTCACCTCGCAGGCCCTCTCCTGCGCCACCGTCGCCCCGTCGATGCGGCGCCTTCGCCTGCTCACCCGCCGCGAATACCGCGCGACGGTGCGCGACCTCCTCGCCCTGCCCCCGGCCGGCGCGGCAGCGCCCGCGACGCCCCCCGGCGTCGACCCCGCGTGCAGCCGACACCGCTTCGCCTACGCGCCCGCCGCCACGGCCCGCAGCGTCCACGTCGCGGGGAGCTTCAACGGCTGGTCGCCCACCGCCTGGCCCATGACCTGGGTCGAGAGCGCCCGCGAGTGGCAGACCGAGCGCGAGATCGCCGACGGCACCCATCAGTACAAGTTCGTCGTCGACGGATCGCAGTGGGTCAGCGACCCGCGCGCCGCCGCCTCGATGCCCGACGGCTTCGGCGGCCAGAACTCCGTGCTCACCCTGCGCTGCGCGGGCACCGCACCGGACGCCGGGGTGACCCCGCCCGCGAGCGCCGTCGACGTCGTGGCCGAGGCCACCGCCGCGCTGCCCGTCGAGTCGCGCCCGCAAGGCTTCGCCTACGACAACAACGCCGACTCGGCGCTCGTCACCTCGGTGCACGTCAACGAGTTCCTCCGCGCGGCCCAGGGGCTCACGGCCGCGGTGGGTCCGCGACTGCGCGCCGTCGTCGGCTGCGACCCCGGGGCCGACCGCGCGGCCTGCGCCAACACCCTCGTGCGGGCGTTCGGCACCCGCGCGTTCCGCCGGCCGCTCACCGCCGCAGAGATGCAGCGCTACGGGGCGCTGGTGACGGGCGCGCGCGACGTCGAGCAGGGCGTCACCCGCGCCGTGAGGGCGATGCTCGTCTCGCCGGCCTTCCTCTACCGCTCGGA
Organism: Myxococcales bacterium; assembly: GCA_030652255.1. Classification (GTDB taxonomy): domain Bacteria; phylum Myxococcota_A; class Polyangia; order Polyangiales; genus SCUS01. Next base: position 76,194 of record JAUSAZ010000111.1, read on the forward strand.
GATGGGCGCCGCGCAGCCCGACGGCACCTTCCAACTCACGCCCTGGGAGGTCGCGACCGCCCTCTCCTACACCTACTGGGGAAGCACCCCCGACGCGGCCCTCCTCGCCGCCGCGGCCGACGGGTCGCTGGGCACCGCCGCGGGCACCGAGCGCGAGGCCCGCAGGCTGCTCGCCGATCCGCGCGCCCGGGACCAGCTCGCCACCTTCGCGCTCCAGTGGCTCGGCGTCGAGACCGTGGCCACCACCCCTCGAAGCGCCACGCTCTTCCCGGCCTTCACCGACGCCGTGCGGGCCTCGATGCTGGAGGAGGCGCGCCGCCTCGTGACCGCCGTCGCCTTCGACGGAACGCACCGCTTCGACGAGCTCTTCACCACCCGCTCGACCTGGGTCGACGGCACCCTCGCGGCCTACTACGGCCTCGACGGCGTCAGCGGGACCACCTTCCAGCGGGTCGAGCTCCCCGAGGCGCGCCAGGGCGGCGTGCTGAGCCTCGGCGCGGTGCTCACCCGCTACGCCCACAGCGACCAGGGCTCGCCCATCCTGCGCGGGGTCTTCGTGCGCGCGGCCCTGGTCTGCGAGGAGTTTCCGCCGCCACCCCCCAACGCCGGGGGCGTGCCCGACGTCGACCCCAACGCCACCACGCGCGACCGCTTCCGCCAGCACACCGCCAACGCCGCGTGCGAGACCTGCCACCGGTACATCGACGGCGTGGGCTTCGGCTTCGAGCGCTTCGACGCCGTCGGCCGCCTGCGCGAGACCGAGAACGGCCGCCCCATCGACGCGACCGGCACCGTGCTCGACCTCGAGCGCTTCGGCGCCGGCACCCGGGTGGACTTCACCTCGCTGCCGCAGCTCGCCGCGACGCTCTCGCAGAGCGACGCCGCCCGGGCCTGCTTCGCGCGGCAGTACTACCGCTTCGCGCGGGGCTTCCGGGAGACCGCCGAGCAGCGCTGCGGGGTGCTCGACGTCGTGCGGCGCTTCCGCGAGAGCGGCTACGACCTGCGCGAGCTCATGGTCGCGGTGACCCTCACCCGCGATTTCGCCACCCGGAGGTCCCCGTGAGCCTGCTCTCCCGACGACGGCTGCTGCAGGGCGCCCTCGGGGCCGCCTCGGCGCTCCCGCTCGCGATGGCCACCCGGCGCATGGCCCGCGCGACGGCGTGCGGCCGCGCCCGCCGGGTGATCTTCTTCTACTTCCCCGACGGCATCGCGGGGCGCTCGCAGAACGGCGAGCCCAGCCTCTGGAGCGCCTCGCGCAACGGCGCAGGCATCGCGCTCGGCGAGCTGCTCGCGCCGCTGAGCTCGCTCGCGGGCGACTGCGTGTTCCTCCACGGGCTGTCGATGGGCGGCACCGACGAGGGGAGCCACCCCGGCGGCGCGAAGAAGCTGCTCACCGGCGTCGACGGCGGCAACGGCGAGTCGGTGGACCAGTACCTCGCGCGCACCGTCGGCCGGGCTTCTCCCTTCCGGCACCTCTACCTCGGCGCCATGGCCACGCAGAACAACGCCTCCGGGGACAAGTTCATCTCGTACCCGAGCGCGGGGGTGACCATCGCGCCCGAAGACGACCCGGTGAACGCCTTCCGCCGCATCTTCACGGGCGCGCGGCCCAGCACCCCGGCGCCCAGCATCGATGCAGGTGTCGCCGGTGCCGACGCGGGCGCGGCGCTCCCCGCAGGTGGGGCCGACGAGGCCGCCGATGGGCTCGCGCTCGACACCTCCATCGCCGACCTCCTGGAGCTGCGCGCGGCCCTCGGCGCCTCCGAGCGCACTCGGCTCGACGTGCACCTCGACGCCCTCCACGAGGTGCACGGGCGCCTGCGCACCATGAGCCCGACGGGCGCTCCGTCAGGCGACGCGGGCGGGATCATCACGCTCCCCGACGCCGGGATCACCGTGCCCACGATGCCGCTCCCGGCGAGCTGCGACGCCCCGTCGATGGGCTTCGACGCCCCCACCGGCGCGGGCCTCTTCGCGCCGGAGAACTTCCCCGCCGTGCTGCGCGCGCAGATCGACACCATGGTGCTCGCGATGGCCTGCGGCATGAGCCGCGTGGGGGTGATCCAGGCGTCGCAGCACACGAGCGAGCTCATCATGAGCCGCTTCCGGGGCACGGACATGTACGACGCGGGCTTCGACATGCGCAGCCACCAGGCCTCGCACTACGGCGCCCGGCAGGACCGCTCCAACCGCCTCTTCGCGGACTTCGTGAAGCAGGTGCGCTGGTGGGTGTCGCAGTTCGCGTACCTCGTCGAGCAGCTCAAGTCGCGGCCCGAGGGCGACGGCACCATGCTCGACCACTCGCTGGTGCTGCTCTGCTCGGAGGTCTCCGACGGCAACACCCACAGCCACAGCGACATGCCCTTCGTGCTCGCGGGGCGCGGCGGCGGCTGCGTCACCCCGGGCCGCGTGCTGACCTACGAGGGCCGACGCCACGGCGACCTGCTCGCCACCATCGCGCAGGCGATGGGGGCGGAGGTCGAGCGCTGGGGTGACTCGGGCACTGGTGCGCTGCCCGGCATGATGAGCTGAGGCCGTCGGCCGCTCAGGTGTCCGTCGGGGGGAAGCCCGCGTCCAGCATCGGCGGCGGCGGGTTGCACGACGCGCGCTGCACCGACCACTGCGCGGTAGGGCCCTCGCAGGTGGCGAGCGTGGAGTAGCTGGTGCCGCAGAGGTCGTACTGGCAGCGCAGCGGCGGCGAGAGGTAGAAGCCCGTCGGGCAGGGCGCGCCCTCGGTGGGGCGCTCGATCGGGCACTGCACCGGCGGCGGCGGGTTGCACGACTGCGGGAGCGCCTGCCAGCGCTGGGTCGCGGGCTGGCAGTACATCGTCAGCCCGGTGCCGGGGGGACACCCGGGCACCGGACGCGACGGGTCGTGGCAGGTCTCCGGGTCGACCCCGGGGGTGCACGACGCGCCCTCCGCGGGGAGCGTCGCCGGGCACGCGCGACGGACGTCGGGCTCGCTCACCTCGGGCCGATCGACCGGGGCGGGGCGATCGTCCGGGGAGGGCGTGTCGGACGTGACGCCCCCGTCGCCCGGGGCGGGGGACACGCTGGCGCCGCAGCCCATTGCGGCTGTCGCGGCGATGGTCAGGACGAAGGGAGCGCGGAGGCTGGGTCGGCGTTTCATGGTGGATCTCGTTGAGCAGGGAGGGTGCCAACGGACTCTCACGGACAATCCGAGGCAACCGCAACACGGTCGGTGTGCCACACCGCGCCACCCCGTACCCTCCCGAAGGACGTCGCTGCCTCCGTGCGACCGTGGCGCCTGCGCTGCGCCCCATCGCGGCGGCGGCAGTGTTCCTTGACCCCGGCCTTAGAGCTCGCGTAGAAGCCGCGTCGCTCATCGGCCTTCGCGCCTTTCGGGCTGTTTGACATCTGACGTCGCGATGACAGCGCTTGGGAAGTCCGGTGTAACACCGGCGCGGCCCCCGCCACTGTAACCGGGAACGACGACGGCAATTGCCACGCGGCGCGAAGCGCCGGGGAAGGCGCCGTCCGAGGATGATCCGGGAGCCAGGAGACCGGCTGTCGTCGCATCGCGCGCTGCCACGGGGTGTGGGTTGTGCGTCGGACGACCGCGCCTCCCCGGCGCCGACTCCGCAGCTCCTCCTGTGCCCTCAACGGCCGTGCGCGAAAACCCCACACGGTCCGCGCGGGTGCGCGCGGGAGGTCTCGCCATGCGTCGTCTGTCCGTCATCTCCATCGGTTCCATGTTCGCGCTCGCCGTCGGCTGCTCCGACGACCCCGCGCCCTCCGACGCGTCCACCGCGGACGTCGCCACCCTCGACACTGGCAGCGACCTCGGCGCCGCCGACGCAGGCACACCCGACGTGCCCGCGGCCCCCGACGTGCCCGCGGCCCCCGACGTCGTCGACGCCAGCGCGCCCGTTGATGTCAGCGACGGCGGCGGCCCCGCGTGCACGCTCACCCGCGCGCTGGTCACCACCAGCGACTACGTCACCGGCGGCTACGGCCTCGGACCCATCGGCCCGACGCCCGCGCTCACCGTCACCGGCGCCATGTCCCCCGACCAGGACCACGTGCCTGTCACCAGCGGCTGCATCGTGTACGACCTGCTCCGCGGCGAAGACGTCATCGCGGTGCTCGACCCGGCGATGCTCCCCACCATCGCGCGGCGCATCCCGCTGCGGATGATGGGCACCCCGGGCGTCGACGCGGGCGCCCCGACGCCCTACTCGGCCAACCCCTACGACGTGCTCACGCTCTCGCCGACGCGCGCCATCGTCGCGCAGTACGCCCTCCCCCGGCTCGGCGTCATCAACCCATCGCTCGACGGCGCCGCGGGCGTCGTGGGCACCATCGACCTCGCGCCGCTGCGATCGCCCGCGGACACCGACGGCTCCCTCGAGGCGTCCAACATCGTGCGAGTGGGCGCGTCGATCTTCGTGACGCTCCAGAACCTCAACAGCTACGTCCCGGTGACCAACGGGACCCTCGCGGTCATCAACGCCGACACCCTCAGCCTCGTCGACGCCGACCCGGCGACCACGGGCGTCCAGGCGCTCGCCCTCAGCGGGCGCAACCCGGTGTCGATGGTCACCACCCCCGCGGGCACCTCGATCGTCGTGGCCGAGGCGGGCGTCGTGGCCTTCTCCGCCCCGCAGACCCTCGACGGCCGCATCGAGCGCGTCGACCCGACCACCCTGCGCGTGTCGGGCATGAGCGTCTCCGAGACCGCCCTCGGCGGCGACCTCCGCGGCGTCGTGATGCTCGACGAGAACCGCGGCTGGGCCGTCGTCTCGCGCGTCGCCGTGGCCGACGCCAGCGTCGCCGACAACCGCGTGGTGGAGTTCAACCTCTCGACCGGGACCGTCGGCGCAACCGTGGTCACGGCGGGCGACATCGCCGGCCTGGCGCGCGACCCGGCCGGCAACGTCTGGGTGCTCGACCGCACGACCGGGTCCGCGGGCGTGCGGGTGTACCGCCCCGACGGGACGGCCCTCACGACGATGACGCTGGGCACCGGGTCGCAGCCGCCCTACGGCGTCGCGTTCGTCCCGTGAGGGCCGCGGTCGCGCTGGTCGCGGCCCTCGCGGGCTGCGGCGACGTCGTGGTCGCCCCCCAGGGTGACGGGGGCGCCTCGGCGGATGTCGAGGTGCGCGCCGACGGCCGGGTGGTGGGCGGCCCCTTCGCCGCGCGCGTGGTGTCCTTCGCCGCGGGCGCGGGGGCGTCCTTCGGCCACGCCGCGATGCCGGACGTCGTCCTCGGTCCTCCGCAGGGGGCGGGCGACCTGCGCGGCAGCACCGACGTGGTGTCGCTGGGCCATGGGGGCGAGATCGTGCTCGCGTTCGAGCGCGAGGTCGTCGACGGCCCCGGCCCCGACTTCGTGGTCTTCGAGAACGCGTTCGTCGTCCCCGGGATCGAGGAGCGCTACTGGGAGGAGCTCGGCGAGGTGTCCGTCAGCGCCGACGGCGCCTCCTGGGTGGCCTTCCCGTGCGACCCGCAGGGCGCCCGCCCCCACGCGGGCTGCGCCGGCTGGAACCCCGTGTACGCCAACCCCACCAACGGGCTCTCCCCCCTCGACCCGCGCGTCGCGGGCGGGGACCCCTTCGACCTCGCGACGGTGGGTCTCGCCTCCGCGCGCTTCGTCCGCATCCGCGACCTCGCAACGCAGGGGCTCATGCCCCCGGCGACGGGCTTCGACCTCGACGCGGTCGGCGTGATCCACGCGCGCTGACCTGCTAGGGTGCGCGCGCGGCGCGAGGGATGACTCGCCGCAGAAAGCGGTCACCGGTCGCCTTGAACAAGAACGTGATGGTCGGGTTGGTGAGCGTCGTGGTCGTGGGCAGCCTCGCCGCGGTCGGAGGCACCGGCTACTGGATGTGGCGGAAGAACCGTACCGCCTCAAACGCCCTGAGCCGCATGCCCCCCAACAGCTTCGTCGTGGCGCGGGTCGACCTGGCCCAGCTCCGGGCCTTCCCCCCCTTCGCCGAGCTCCGGCGCACCGTCACGCACCCCGCGCCCGGCGCGGGCGCCCAGGAGACCGCCCTCTCCCGCCAGATGCAGGACGTCATCGCCCGCTGCACCTTCGACCCCCTCGACCGCGTGGGCACCGTCTTCGTCGGCGCCGACCGCGAGCTCCTGGCCGGCCGCTCGGCCTCCGCGTGGGTCGCCTCGGGCGCGCACACCGCCTCGCCCGCGCAGGCCACGCAGTGCTTCGGCGCCGTGGTGCAGCTGGCCCGCGGCACCGTCAACACCACGCAGGTCAACGGCCGCCCGGTGCTCACGCCGGTGTTCCGCGGGGCGACCGCCTCGCCGCGCGACCCGTCGGTGCACTTCATGGCCGGCAGCGCCGTCGTCGCCGAGCAGGGGTACATGCCCACCGCGCTGCGCTTCGCCTACCAGGAGGCCCCGGGGCTCAGCCTCTCGTCGCCGCTGCCGCGCATGATGGATCGCCTCGGCCCGCAGCAGGCCGTCGCGGTGGCCGTCGACGTGGCCGCCGTGCGCGCGCAGAACCAGCGGACCATCGACGAGTTCGCCGACGACCTCGTGCGCGCCAACCCGTCCAGCGCCGACCTCACGCTCGCGCGGCAGATGGAGACCGGCGGCCTCGCGCTCAACGTCGTCAACGCGGGCCTCGAGGGCGTGGCGCGCGGGGAGTTCGCGAGCGCCACGGTGGCGCGGCCCTTCACGGCGGCGATGCAGTCCTTCTGGACGGCGCGCAAGGCGGAGATCGTCTCGACCATCGGCGAGGCCCAGCAGGGCATCGGGGCGATGCGCGCGATGGCGGGGATCACCGGCGGGCGCGAGGCGGGCGAGCGCTTCGACCGCATCGACGCGGCCTTCAGCGTGGCGCGCGCGGCGGTCGACCAGGTGCGCATCACGAACGACGACCGCAGCGCCGTGGTGACCATCACCCTCACGCCGGCGCAGGTGACCACGCTGGTCAACGCCGCGCGCGCGGCGCGGGACATCGCCTCGGACGTGGGCCGGATGACGGGCGGATTGCCCGGGCTCCTGGGCGGACAGGGGCAGCCCGAGCGCCCGATCCCTCAGGCTCCGGGGGCGCTGCCGCAGATCAGGTTCTGAGGCGCTCGGCGCGGCGGGGGCTTAAGACACAGTCTCAGAAGGTCAGCACAAACCGTCGCGAGCACCCGGAGACGAGGGAGGGCGCGCGAGGAATACTGGCGTATTTTGAGCGCGCCCGACCGCTGGATCCGGGGGCGCAGCAGGTTTGTGCTGATCTTCTCAGCGCACGATGACCCGGGCGCCGGGCGCGAGGCAGAAGCGGAGGCCGCCGCTGCGGCGCTCGAAGAGCGGCGCCGACTTGATGCCCTCCTCGGCCAGGTTGCGTCGCAGCCGGTACAGCAGCGAGTTGAGCTCCGTACGACCGTTCTTCTCCCCGGGCCATATCTGCTGGCAGAGCGTCTCCTCGGGGATGAAGTCCCCCGCGCTGAGCGGCGCGGGCGGCTGTAGCAGGCACGCCACCAGGTCGCAGCGCCGGTCGGAAAGCGTCGTCGCGTGGAGCCGACCCCCGATCTCGAGCGTGAGCCGCCCCCCGCGCGGCAGGAACTCCAGCAGCACCACCACCGCGTGCCTCGGCCGGACCCTGCTCTGGGTCACCGCCACCTTGTGCGCCTGCCGCGCCCGCACACGAAACGACTCGCCGCGGTGGGTGATGAGCTCGTCGTTCGCGAGCGTCACCCGATCGCCCTCCGCCAGTTCGCGGCCGCACGAGACCCCCGGGCGCAGCGCCGTGAGCACGGGCTCGCCCGAGCGCAGGTTGAGGGTGAACACCTGCGGGTCCCAGCCCTCGACGATGAGGTCGTCGCCGGGGCTGCCCCCGACGCGGAAGGTCGGCCCCGTCACGAGGTGCAGCAACCCCCCCTGGCACTCCAGGCACCACGCCGTCTCCGCCCCGCGGGCGGCATACTCGATCTCCGCCTCGCCCACCGTGAAGACCCAGGTCCCGACCTCGATGCGGTCTTCCGGGCGCAGCGCCGTCAGCTCGGTGCACTCGACCCCGTTGAGCCGGACCGGCTCCCGGCCGAGGGGCAACAGCTCGGCGCCGTCGCGGCCCAGGCGCACCAGCACGTGGTGTCGACTGATCTCGGGCTGCTCCAGGACGATGTTGCAGTCGGGGCTGCGGCCGATGACGATCGCCCAGGCCCCGATCATCACCCGTCCGTGGGGCGCGTCGAGCCAGTAGTTTTTTGTCAGCAATACGTTGGGCTTCTTGGACGGTTCCACCAATGGCTCCGATCGGGTGATGCAGCCGCGATCGACCCGGTGGTGGGGCGCGGAGCATCGACAGAACAGACCCTGGCAGCCCACCCCTGCATGGCGCGATAGCAACCCGGTGGCAAGGGCGCGTCAGCCGCTCATGACACGGCGTGCGTAGGATGGCGGCGCTGTACGGAGGGAGGAGCGGGCGGTCAGGCGGTCTGGTGGAGGAGGCGCTTCACCCGCGCCTCGGCGGCCTCGACGATGCGCGTCGACTCGGCCTCGGGGATGCGCAGCAGGCTCGTGAGGTCGCCCACGAAGGCCTTCTCCACGCCGGTCTGCTCGCCGTCGATGTGCGTGAGCACCACCGCGTGGTTGAGCAGCGTGCGCCGGTCGTCGGCGGACAGGTCGGTCAGCGGGATGTCGGCGAGCGAGCGCGGCGTCGACGCGTACTCCCGCACCGCCTCGGCCTCGGCCTCGGTCGCGCCAAACGCGCTGATGAGGGCATCGAGGTGCTCTCGCTCCTCCGACGCGAACTGCCCGTCGATCCAGGCCACCGCCACCAGGGACTTCAAGATCGCCATGTCCTGCTCGTGCATCGAATTCGCCTCTGCGCTCATGGCCGCGGCCTCTCCGCGACGTTGGTGCCCGGGAGGATAGACAACTTCCCCAGACCCTGGGAAGGGAAGGGACGCCCTCCCACGCTCGGACAGGATATGTCACAGCCCCGGGCGCGGCGGGCCGCGATGTGGCATGTCAGTGGAAATCCGAGGAGGCATCGAGCAACGCCATGAGTTTTGGAAAGAACCCCCACGTCGCCAAGGCGACGGCCGCCGAGCAGAAGGCGCGGGCCGCTGGAGACGAGAGCGCGCGGGTCACCGCGTGGCGCGAGGCCGCCCGCCAGTGGGAGCGCGCCGCCGAGCGCGAGCCCATGCCCAAGCGCGCCAGCGAGTACTCCCTCAACGCCGCCGCGGCGCGCGAGGCGGCCGACAGCCCGGCCGAGTCCGAGGCCGAGGCGCCCGCCCCCGTCGCGGTGCCCGCGAAGGTCGACCCTACCGAGCTCAACTGACAACCACGCGAGGCGCGCGCCGCGCCAGAGCCCCCGTGTGCGACCCGACGCGGCCGTGGGTCGGCCTGGACACTCCCCGCACGAGCGATCGACGGCGCCGTCCGGCGCAGGCCGCGGGGCACGCGGGCTGCTCTCTCTGCTCGCATGGACATCCTGTTCGCCAGCATCCCCGGCTTCATTTCGGTGGGCCTGCTCGTCGCCACGCTCCGCCTCGGCCGCAGCGCGAAGGCCCCTGCCAGGTAGAACGGCGGGTCGCCAACGCGGACACAGCGCCTGCCGCCCAGGCATCGTATGCTGCGGCTCCCGCGGCGCCGTCGCCCCACCACGGTGGGCGCTGACGGCTTCGCCGAAAGGAGTCCGCACCGTCATGTCGCAGCAGCACACCGCGCTACCCCGCGCCCCCTTCGCTCCGGGGGGGGCCTTCGAGATCGACCACGACCGCGCCCGCAAGCTCCTCACCGTGGCCCTGTCGCAGGGCGGCGACGCCGCCGACCTCTTCGCCGAGTACGGCCTCGGGGCCTCGATGGTCCTGGAGGAGGGCATCGTGAAGTCCGCCAGCCGCGGCGTGTCCGTCGGCGTCGGCATCCGCGTGCAGCGCGGCTTCGCGGCCGGCTACGCGTACACCGAAGACCTCTCCTGGGAGGCCCTGCTGCGCGCCGCGCGCACCGCCGCGCAGATCGCCCGCGGCGACGCCCGCCAGGTCGCCGAGGTGACCGACCGGGCGCACCCCGAGCGCTACGCCGTCGCCGTGCCGTCCATCGTCGTGCCGGGCGTCGGCAAGCGCGACCTGCTGCTCCAGGCCGACCGCACCGCCCGCGCCGCCGACAGCCGCGTGCAGCGGGTGGTGGCGTCGCTCAACGAGTCGGTGCGCGAGCTGCTCATCGCCACCAGCGACGGCCGCTTCGTGCGCGACGTGCAGCCGATGCTGCGCTTCGGCGCGCAGGTCATCGTGGAGAGCGAGGGCAAGCGCCAGTCCGGGAGCTCCGGCGGCGGCGGCCGCGTGGGGATGGAGTACTTCGACCAGCCGGGCAAGTCCGTCGACGACCACGCCCGGGAGGCCGTGCGCCTCGCCATCGCGATGCTCGACGCGCGCGAGGCGCCCGCTGGCGAGATGGAGGTGGTGCTCGGCCCGGGGGACGCGGGCATCCTGCTGCACGAGGCCGTGGGCCATGGCCTCGAGGCGGACTTCAACCGCAAGGGCGTGAGCAACTACTCGGGCCGCATCGGAACGCCCGTGGCGTCGGCGCTGTGCACCGTCGTCGACCGGGGCGACCTCGACCACGGGCGCGGGTCGATCAACGTCGACGACGAGGGCTTCACGCCCACCAGCACCACGCTCATCGAGAACGGCCAGCTCGTGGGGTACCTCCACGACACCTTCTCGGCGCGGCACTTCGGCCTGGCGCCGACGGGCAACGGGCGGCGGGAGAGCTTCCGCGCCACCCCGATGCCGCGCATGACCAACACGCTGCTGCTGGCCGGTCCGCACGACCCCGAGGAGATCATCCGCTCGGTGCAGAACGGCATCTACGCGCGGCGCTTCGGCGGCGGCCAGGTGGACATCGCATCCGGGGACTTCGTGTTCTCGCTGAGCGAGGCGTACCTCATCGAGGGCGGGAAGATCACCGCGCCCGTGAAGGACGTGAACCTCATCGGCAACGGCCCCGATGCGCTGTCGAAGGTCACGATGCTCGGCACCGACCTCCAGGTGTCCGACGGCATCTGGACCTGCGGCAAGGAGGGGCAGAGCGTGCCCGTGGGCGTGGGCTGCCCCACCATCAAGATCTCGTCGATGACCGTCGGCGGCACCGCCGTCCAGGGGCGCTGAGGAACACATGGGAAACAACCAGGACGACATGCTGCGCGACCGCGCCGACGCGGTGCTCCGACGCCTCCTCGACGGCGGCGCCACGGACGCCAAGGTGGTCGCGCGCGCGGGGCAGGACCTCTCGGTGCGCGTGCGCCTCGACGAGGTCGAGCTCGTGGAGGAGGCGGGCACCTGCTCGATCGGTGTGCGGGCCTTCAAGGGCAAGCGCGTCGCGACGAGCTCGACCAACGACCTCACCGCCGACGGGCTCGACCGCCTCGTGCGCGACGCCCTCGAGCTCTGCGACCTCTCGCAGGAGGACCCCTACGCGGGCCTGCCCGACCCCGACGAGCTCGCGAAATCGTGGGAAGACCTCGGGCTCCACGACCCGGCCTGCGACTCCGTCGACGCCGACGACGCCGTGCGCCGCTGCCAGCGCGCCGAGAAGGCCGCGCGGGACTTCGACCCGCGCATCAACAACAGCGAGGGCGCCTCCTTCGGGCGCACCTCCGGCGGCTTCTACATGGCCACGAGCGGCGGCTTCCGCGGCGGGTACCGCGGGAGCTACGCGTCGCTCTCGGTCTCCCCCGTCGCCTCCGACGACGGCGGCAAGAACCGCACGGCCAGCTACTGGTCGGCGCGCCGGCAGCTCGCCAAGCTCGAGTCCGAGGAGGCCATCGGCATCGAGGCCGCGCGGCGCACCATCGCCCTCCTCGGGTCGAAGCGCGTGCCCACCACCACGGCGCCGGTGATCTTCGACCCCGACGCCGCGCGCTCGCTGCTCGGCGCCTTCGCGGGCTGCGTGACCGGCGACGCCATCTACCGTCGCAGCAGCTTCCTGCTCGACCACATGGGCGAGCGCGTCGCGAGCGACCTGGTCACCATGGTCGACGACCCGCTGCGCCACGCGGGCCCCGGGTCGCGGCCCTTCGACGGCGACGGCCTCCCGGCGCGCAAGAACGTGGTGGTCGAGGGCGGGGTGCTCAAGACCTGGCTGCTCGACACCTACGGCGCGCGCAAGCTCGGGTTGAAGAGCACCGGGAGCAGCGCGAGCAGCACCGGGTCGGGCGCGGGCGTGTCGAACTTCTACCTCCTCCCCGGGCAGCAGTCGCAGGCGGACATCCTGCGTTCGACGAAGCGCGGGCTCTACGTCACCGGGATGATGGGCTTCGGCTTCAACGCCGTGACCGGCGACTTCTCCCGCGGCGCGGTGGGCTACTGGATCGAGGACGGCGCGCTCGCGTACCCGGTCTCCGAGGTGACCATCAGCCTGAACTTCCGCGAGCTCTTCGGCTCCATCGACGCGGTGGGCGACGACCTCGACCTGAAGAGCGGTGTCGCCTCGCCGACCATCCGCGTCGCGCAGATGACCATCGCGGGCAGCTGAGAAGGGAGCGGTCGGCGCGCATGCCCATTGGCCTGGTCTGTCACGCCGCGCGGCTGCCCGAGCTCGGGGCCGGGGCGCGCGACGCCTTCCTGCTCTTCGAGGTCAGCGGGCGCGCGTCCGCGCCGTCGTACGGGCCCGGTGTGGAGGGCCGCGCGCCGCTCTGCCTCGCGATCGCCATCGACGCGTCGAGCTCGATGCGCGGCGGGCGCTTCGCGCTGGCGCTCCAGGCCACCCGCGACGTGCTCGCCTCGCTCGGCCCGCAAGACCGCGTCGCGGTCATCACCTTCGACCGCGACGCCCGGGTGGCCGTCGCCCCCGCGCCCTTCGACGCGGCGGGCGCGGAGACCGCGCGGCGCGCCCTCGACCGCCTCACCACGGGCATCGGCACCAACATCGGGGCCGGCTGGCGCGAGGCCAGCGAGGCGGTGCTCCGGGTGGTGGCGCCGCTCGCGGTGCGGCGCGTGCTGCTGCTCACCGACGGCTACCCCTCGCGCGGCGAGACCCAGCGCGACGCCCTGCGCGCCCGGGTGATGGAGGGCCACGCGCGCGGCGTGGAGACCAGCATCGTAGGCCTCGGCGACGGCATCGACGACGGGCTCTGCGTCGCCCTCGCGGAGGCCGGCGAGGGGCGCTTCCACTACCTGCGCGAGGAGAGCGCGCTGCCGGAGATCGTCACCGCGGAGGTCGAGGGCGCCCGCGCGCTCGTGGCGACGGACGTCTCCCTCGACGTGCAGCTCACCCCGCGGGTCGAGCGCGCCGAGGTGCTTCACCGCTACCCCTGCAAGCCCGGCGACCGCTCGCTGGACGTGCGCATCGGCGGCGTGGCCCGCGACGCCCCCCGCGCGGTGCTGCTCTCGGTGTCCCTCCGCGAGGGCACGCCCGACGCGATGCTCGGCTTCGCGACGGCGCGCGGCCGGGTGGTCAACCCCTCCGCGGCGGCGCTGCCGACGGCCCCGGGCTACGGCCACGACCCGGGCCTCCGGGGCGCCGTGGCGGGCCTCGACGCGCTCGAGGACAGCGCCCGGGTCACGCTGGTGCTCCCGCCGGGGTCGGGCCCGGAGGCCTCGCGCCGGCGGGTCGCCCTCGAGCTGCTGGTGCAGCGCACGCTCGCCGAGGTGCGCGCGGCCTGGGACGGCCTCGACCGGGGAGACCGCGGCGCCGTCTCGCGCCGGCTGGAGCGCGCGCGGGCCCTGCGCCGGCTGTTCACCGAGCGGGGCCTCGTGCGGGACGACGAGCTGCGCAGCATGCCCAACGTCGACGCGGTCGAGCGGGCGATGTTCAGCGCCAACGACGAGTCCAAGGAGGCGCGCCGGCGCTTCAGCTCGTGGGCGCACAACACCCAGCTGAGCTTCATCGGGGTCATCAACGACCCCAGGAAGCGCTAGCGGGCCATCCGCTTCTGTAGCTTCGCGAGCACCGTCGCCGCGCCGTGGTGGAAGGCCTGCGGCGCGCCTCGCTTGACCCACCAGAGCAGCCGGCCCTCCACGTGGGGCAGGACGTAGAGCTGCCCCGCGGCGGCGCCGTCGAGCGTCATGCGCGCGACGTCCTCGGCCGTCCACTTGCTCTTCGCCATCATCTTCTCGGCCATGCCCCGGGCCTTCACGTCGCTGCCGCGGGAGCCCGTCAGGATGTTGGTCGGGAAGAACGAGGGACAGAGCACGGTGACCCCCACGCCGGTGCCGTCGAGCTCGCCCGCGAGGGTCTCGGAGATGGCGATGACCGCGGCCTTGGTGGCGTTGTAGGGCGCCATCATGGGCGCGCACGCGATGCCCGCCAGGCTCGCGACGTTGATGACGTGCCCGCTGCCCTGGCGGCGCATCCCCGGGATGAAGGCCTCGCAGCCGTGCGCCACGCCCAGCAGGTTGACGCCGACGATCCAGCTCCAGTCCTCGCCGCTGACGGTGCCCATCTCCCCGGCGACGGCCACGCCGGCGTTGTTGATGACCAGGTCGACCCCGCCGAGCTTCTCCTCGGCGAAGCGCGCGAGCTCGTCGACGGTCTCGCGCTTCGAGATGTCGCCCACGAAGGTCTCCATCGGCGCGCCCTGCAGCAGCGCCGCGGTCTCCTTCAGGCCCTCCTCGCGGACGTCGGCGCCGACGACGCGCCCCCCGCGGCGGGAGAGTTCTACGCAGAACGCCCGGCCGAGGCCGCTGCCCGCGCCGGTCACCACCGCCCTCGGATGCACCACCAGTGTCACGTTGTTACCGCCCTTCCGAGACGCTGCGACCCGCGAACCGCTCGGCGCCCTCGCGCCCCCACCACTCGATGTACCGCTGATGGGCCCGCTCGCGCTCTCGCCGCGGGAGGTTGTAGTAGTACCCGAAGAACTGGCCCGTGAGCTTCTTCAGCTCCTCGCTGGCCTCGTGCCGGAGGGTGCCCTCGACGTGCAGGAGGGCGTCGATGAGCCACTCCACCCGGTGCTGCCCCGACGCCGTCGACCACCAGTCGACCCAGTGCTGCGCCGTGGTGCCGAAGTCCTGCCGGGTGATGAGCACGAGGGCGCGCTGCGCCGCGAGGGAGAGCGGGCCGTCGCGGTCTGACAGCGCCGCGATGAGCAGGGGCACGGCGTCGACGTCGCGCAGCTCGCCGAGCGCGGCGGCCGCCCGGCGGCGCACCAGGGCGGAGTCGCGGGGCTCGCGCAGGGCCGTGCGCAGCGTGGCCCCCACCGCGGCGAACTCCGGGAAGCGCCGGTGCGCCCGGAGCACCTCGAGCGCCGCGGGGTGCAGCGCCTCGTCGTCCGCGAGCACCAGGGTGCTGAGGCGCGGCAGCGCCGAGGGGTGCGCGAGGTCGTGCAGGCAGAGCAGCGCGCAGAAGCGCCGGTCGGCGTCGTCGGCGTCGAGCGCCTCCAGGAGGCCGGGCACCGCCGCCTGGCGGAACATCAGGGCCAGCCGGAGCAGCGGCCCGCTGTCGTCGACCTCGGGCATCTTGGTGAAGGGCGCGGAGCGGTTGAGGGTGTGCGGCCCCGGGAAGGCGCGGAAGAGCGCCGCGAGGGCGCGGTCGCCCATGCCCAGCAGCGTCGCCGCCGTGCGCTCGGGGAGCGACGCGCTGCGGACCACCTCGTCGAGGAGGCGATCGACCTCGGCGTCGCCGCGCTGCGAGGGTTTGGCGCGGCCCTTCCCTTCGACGCGCGCCACGCCGGTCTGCGACGGGCGACGCCGCGCGACGCCGGCGAGCACCGCGGAGCGCAGCGCCGCCGCCCGGGCCTCGCGGTCGGGGCCGGGCGTGCGCGGCGGCCGGGACATCGGCGGGAGCGTGGGCTCGCGCTGCCCGGCGGGCGCCACGGGCATGCTCGATCGCTTGCGCTCGACGATGAGCCGGGCGAAGGCCGACGCGCAGTCGTCGGCGAAGAGCGAGAGGGCCCGGAGCACGAGCGGCGAGATGGCGTCGCCCGCGAGGTCGGCCCAGAGCACCAGGGTGACCCGGCCCCGCAGGGTGAGCGGCACCAGCGCGGCCTCGACCGCCGCCTCGCGACCGAGGCGCCGCGCGAGCTCGGCCTCGGGCGCGCCCACCAGGGGCGCCACCACCGCCTCGCCCGTGGACTTCACCGACGCGACCGCGGGGAGCGACTTGATGGACGACGCCACGCCGCGGAGCGCCGAGCCGTCGACCCCGTCGCCGCGGGCGGCGAGGCAGTCGAGCGAGTCGCCCTGCACCACGAAGAGCGCCGCGAAGCGCCATCCCTCGAGCACCTGCGCGAAGAGGACGTCGATGACCGCCTCGCGGTCCTTCGCGGTCGCGAGGGCGCGCTGGGCGTCGGTGAGGTGGTCGAGCGACGGCAGCACCGAGCCCTTGCGCCGCGCGGCGGCGCGCGCGGACTCCCCGGCGTCGGGGAGCGGGCGCGTCGCGGGCGGCGTCGCCGAGGGCCCTGGCATCTGCACGGGCACCGTGCTGCGCTGGTGCTGGTCGTCGGGAAACATCGGCGGCGGAATCGACGGTCGCGTGCCAGGGGGCTTCTGCGCGAAGGGGTCGGACCGCACTGCGGTGGGCGTCGCGACCGGCGGCGTCACCACCACGGGCGTGGCGGTGTCGGTCGCCGGGATGATGGCCGCGCGGGTCGCCGTCACGTGCGGCGGAGGCTCATCGACCACGCGCCCGGCCTCGCCGTCTTCGTCCTCGTCGCCGTCCTCGTCCTCGTCGTCGTCGAGCAGGGCGGCGAGCGCCGCGAAGGCCGAGTTGGCGGCCTTGGAGGGTGGCGCGACGGACGGCGCGCTGGCCGGCGTCGAAGGTCGCGCGCTCGGGAGTGTGATGCTGGGAGCGGGCCCGGGCGCCTGCCCGCTCAGGCGATCGGCCAGGCGCAGGAACCTCGGCGAGAGCGGCTGCTGATAGTACCGCCAGAGCGCCCAGGAGAGCCGGAACGACGTCACCGCGCGCACGTCGATGGGCGCGCCCGCGGCGGCCTCGAGGGCGCGCCGGGCGCCCGCGTCGAGGTTCTCGGCGGCGATGACCGCCAGGCGCCCGTCGACGATCGCGAGCGGCACGACCTGGTGCCGCGCCGCGAGCTCGCGGGTCACCCGGGCGACGGCCGCGGGGTCGGCGGCGAGCACCTCGTCGCGCGTGGCGGCGGGGAGCCCCAGGAGCGCGGCGCAGTAGCCCGAGAGGGTGTCTTCGCCGAGCGCGTCGACCTCGAGGAGGTTGGTCTCGAAGTCGCCCCCGGAGATGACCTGACGTTGGATCGCCGCATCGATCTTTCGAGGCGAGACGACCTGATCCTGGGTGAGAAGCGCAGAGAGGAGGGACATCGGCAGATGCTCGCGTTCGCCCGTCAGCGACGCGGGTAACGTGACGATCGCGTATGCCCTAGAGCTCTGTCAACGCAACATCGCACCCGGCGCCGAGATCGCCGCGAAGCGCAGAAATCGCCGCCAGCACCGCCGCCGCGGTGGTCTCCGCCCGGAGGATCCTGGGCCCGAGCGAGACCGGCGCGAAGCCCGCCGCGCGCGCGACGTCGACCTCCGCCGCGTCGAGGCCGCCCTCCGGGCCGGCCAGCACCTCGAAGCGGGCCCCCGGGGTGCTCTGCTCGACGGCCTCGCGCAGCGACGCCCTCGCCCCCTCCCACGCCGTCAGCCGCACCGCCCCGCCCGCCGGGCCCGCGCAGAGCGCCTCCAGGCCCACCGGCACCTCGATCGTCGGCACGTCAGCGCGGCCACACTGCCGGCTGGCCTCCTCGGCGATGCGCTCCCAGCGGAGCAGCCGCGCGGTCCAGCGCTGGGGCTGCTCCCGCGGGATCGAGCGCGCCGTGAACACCGGGGCGATCGACGCGACGCCCAGCTCCGTGGCCTGGCGCACGATGAGGTCCATCTTGTCGCCCTTGGGGAGCCCCTGGATCCAGCGCACCTGCGCGCGGTCGGCGCCGACCCCGGGGGCCCCGGGGCCCGTCCACGCCAGGAGCACCTCGCCGCGACCGACGCGCGCGACCGCCGCGGGCCGCTGGCGCCCGCGGCCGTCGAAGGCCATGACGGCGTCGCCCACGCGCACCCGGGAGACCCGCACCAGGTGGTGGCCGCGGTCGCCGTCGACCACCAGCGAGGCGGAGTCCCCCGCGAGGTCGGAGGGCTCGACCCGCACCCGCTCGCTCACGGCCGATGGAACTCCATCGAGATCCAGTCGCCCTCGCCGGACACGTCGCCGGGCGTCAGGCCCTGCGCCACGTAGGCGTCGGTGAGCATCGCGCGCTGCGTGGCGAGGATGCCCGACAGGATGAGCACGCCCCCCGGCGCGACCCGCGCGGCCACCTCGGCGGCGCCCGGCACCAGCACCACGGCCTCGATGTTGGCGACCACCAGGGTGGACGTCTCGGGCACCACCTCGAAGCCGCCCACCCGGAGGTCGATGCGCTCGGCGAACCCGAGCATCGCGGCGTTCTCGGCCGCGCTCTCGACGGACTCGCGGTCGATGTCGCACGCGATGGCGCGGGGCAGCCCGTGGAGCACCGCGACGAAGGCCAGGATGCCGGAGCCGCAGCCGAGGTCGAGGAGGAGGGTGTGCCGCCCGGAGAGGGTCTCGCGCTCGACCTTCTGCGCGGCCAGGGTGGTGGAGGCGTGCTGCCCGGTGCCGAACGCGCGCCCGGGATCGAAGCGCATCAGGAGGTCGCCCGGCTGGGGCTCGTACTCCGTCCACGACGGGACCACCACGACCCGCTCGGTGATGCGGGTGGGCTTCCAGTGCTCCTTCCAGCCGTCGCGCCAGGCGTCGCCGACGACGAACTCGATGCGCGCCTCGACGCCGTCCCCGAGGCTGGCCAGCGCCTCGCGCGCCACCGCCTCGTCGCTGAAGCTCGCCACCAGGGTGACCCCGCGGGCCCCGCCCTTGTAGAGGGTGGTGGCGTCGCGCTCCTCGACGCACTCGGCGCCTGCCATGCTCAGCCGGCCAAGCAGGGCGTCGGCCCCGGCGGCATCCGTCTCGACGATCACCAGGGGGAAATTCGGTTCGCTCATCGCGGGATGGGTCCTTAGTCGTTGTCGGTCGGGCGCCGCAAGCCCGCGCGGTGCGGATCGCTCGCGCGACGACGGTGAACCGGGATAAGGTGCGCCGATCATGACCGGTGACCCAGCGGAAATCCCGATCCCTGAGGCGCTGCGCGAGCAGTACCGGGTGAGCTTCATTCGCTTCCAGAGCCCCACCGCGGCGCTCTTCGAGGGGGTCGATCCGGAGCATGGCCGCACCGTCCTCGTGAAGGTGATGCGCCCCGACCCGACGACCTCGCCCGCCGATCGGCAGCGGGTGCGCCGCGAACTCCAGAAGCTCGTGCAGGTCCGGCACCCCGTGCTGGTGCCCATCCTCGACCTCGGCGAGGAGGGCGACCTCACCTGGATCATCCGCCCCTTCGTCGTCGGCGAGACCCTCGCCGAGCGCATCGCCGCCCGCGGCCGCCTCTCCCCGGTCGAGGCCGCCACCCTCGGCCTGCACCTCGCCGCGGGCCTCGGCGAGCTCCACCGCCACGGCCTGCTGCACCGCGACCTGCGCCCCGGTCACGTCCTGCTCGGCCACGACGGCGGCGTGTACCTCATCGACGCCGGCCTCGGCCGCACCTTCGTCTCCCCCGACGGGCGCGCGCTCGTCGGCTGCCCCGGCTACGCCGCCCCGGAGGCCATCCTCGGCCGGCTGATGAGCTTCCGCTCCGACCTCTACGGCCTCGGCGCCGTCCTCTACGAGGCCCTCTCGGGCATGCCGCCGTACATGGCCCTCGACCCGCGTCGCATGATGCAGCTGCAGTGCGAGGCCGACCCCGAGCCCCTCGACCCCTCGGTGCCGCCCGCCCTCACCCGCCTCGTCGCGACGCTGCTCGCCCGCGATCCCCGCGAGCGCCCGATGAGCGCGCAGATCGTCGAGCGGCAGCTCGAGCCGATGGTGCCGTCGATTCCCCCAGCGGCCCCTGAGGCGGAGTTCGAGATGGGCGAGCGCACCCTGATGACCGACTCGGTCGACGGGTACGTCAGCCCCGCGGGGCTCGTGTACGAGGCCCCGGCGATGGAGAGCCCGCCGCCCGCGCAGTCGTTCCGGGTCCCGACGCCCGCGCCGGTGTTCCGTACTCCGACACCTGCACCGGCATTCCGGCCGCCTACGCCCGCGGCGGCCTTCCATGTCGCGCCGCCATCCCCTCCGGCCACGGCTGCGAAGGCGACGATGATGGGCCTCGCGCCGGGGATGCAGCCGGGCGAGGTGAACCCCTACGAGCCCGCAGGGCAGGCCCCGAGCGCGCCCCCCGAGGCGCTCGATTTCGACGACGTCGTCGACACCAACCAGAACGAGGCATCGCGGGTCTTCGGCATCCCGGCGACGTCGCAGTCGTCGGGTGGCAGCGCCATTCCCCCGCTGGCGCCGGAGCCTGTGCACGGCCCCGGCGTCGGACATGCCGAGGCGGCGATGGCGCAGTTCCCGGGCTTCGCACCAAACCCCGCGGCCGATCCCCAGAGCGGGCCGCGGATGGCGCCGCCAGCCTTCGGCGATGCCCCGATGGCGCCGCAGGCCTCGGGCGCCTATCCCCTGCCCGAGCAGGGTCCGCCCCCTGCACCGCAGCCCTACGAGCCCCCGGCGAGCCATACGGTCGCGATGGACGGTCCTCCGCCCGCGGCCCTCATGGGCTTCGGGATGCAGGGCCAGCCCATGATGCAGGGCCAGCCCATGATGCAGGGCCAGCCCATGATGCAGGGCCAGCCCATGATGCAGGGCCAGCCCATGATGCAGGGCCAGCCCATGATGCAGGGCCAGCCCATGATGCAGGGTCAGCCCCAGTGGTCCCCCTACGGACCGGGCATGCCAGGCCAGGGCCAGGGCCCGATGACGGCGCCGCCCGCAGCGCCGGCGAAGTCTCGCGCGCCGGCCCTGATCCTCGGACTGTTCAGCCTCGTCGCCATCGCGGGCGGCGGCGGGTATCTCGTCGCGCGCATCCGCAGGGCGAACAGCAACACCAATCCCCCGGCGGCCACGGGCAACCCCGGCGTCACGCCGGAGACCACCCTCACCCAGCCGCCGATGCCGAGCGGCACCCTCGGGATGTCCGACGCGGCTGCGCTCGTCGTCGCCGATGTCGAGTCCATGGCGGAGGCCGACGCGCCCGCCGTCGTCGCCGCCGAGCCCGATGTGCCCGTGGCCGCGGCCATCGCCGAGCCCGACGCTGGCGCTCCCGTCGTGCCTCCTCCCCCCGAGCCCCTGGTGATCGACGCGGGGACGGTCGCCGCGACCCCGACCCCGACGCCCACGCCCACGCCCATGCCGACTCCCCGCCCGACCCCGGTGGTGCGAAACACGCAGCCCCGCCCGGTGAACGTCCGCCCCGTGCCGACCGCGCGGCCCACCGGGGACGCCGGGGTCGCGGTCACTCCGCTGAACGAGGCCCTCCGCCGCCAGGACTGGGCCACCGCCCGTCGGCTCCTCCAGACGCACCTGCGCTCGCGCCCTGGCGATGCCGCGGCGCACGCGCAGCTCGGGTACGTGCTCGACCGGCTCGGCGACAACCCCGGCGCCCTCGCGGAGTACCGCGCCGCCACGCGGCTCGACCGGCGTAACACCCGCTACCTGCACCGCCTCGCCGACCTCCAGGTCGCCACCGGCGACCGCCCGGGCGCCATCGCGACGCTCCAGCAGATCCTCCGAATCAACCCCGCCGAGCCCGCGGCCCGGGCGCGGCTCGAGCAGATGCAGGGCCCGCGCTGACGCCTTCGGCGCTTCGCAGCGAAGCCCCGCGGAGGCTACGATGCGGCCATGGTCATCCTTCGCACGGTCTCCCTCCTGGTCGCGGCGGGCTCGATCTCCCTCGCCTGCTCGTCGAGCACGCCCGACCCGGGCGGTGACGCCGGCCCCGGCGACCTCGGCGTGGTGGTCACCGACCAGGGCACCGTCACCGACCGCGGCACCGTCACCGACCGCGGCGCGCCCGACAGCGGCGGCGGCGCCTCCTGCGGCGGCTCCCTCGGCCCGTGCAACGTGGTCACCAGCACCGGGTGCATGGCGGGCGAAGGCTGCTACGCCGGGCGCAGCGCCGACGGCGGGGTGGGCGCGACCTGCGCGCCGGCGGGCAGCCGGGGTTGGGGCGACCCGTGCACCTCGGCCAACGGCTGCCGCGAGGGCTTCGCCTGCCTCGGCACCCCGGGTCAGTGCGTGAAGCTCTGTTGTGAGAACGACAACGCGTCGTGCCGCGACGAGGCCCGCGGCGGGCGCCCGGGGGCCGTCTGCGCTGGCGCGGTCACCGGCAGCGACACGCGCACCTGCATGGATATCTCGAGCTGCGACGTGTACGCCGCGAGCGGCAACCGCTGCCCGGCCGAGCGCCCGCGGTGCGACATCATCGCGAGCGACGGCACCACCAACTGCTTCGCCCACGAGGCGGGCGCGGCCCCCGGGGGCGACGGCGCGGCGTGCTGCTCCAACAGCCGCTGTCAGCCCGGGATGGTGTGCGTCCCGCGCGACCGCACGATGGGCAACGTGGCGTGCGTCGCGGCGTCGCCCAACCGGGTGTGCCGCAGGGTGTGCAACCCCCTGCTCGCGGGCGTCGACGCGGGCGCCGACGCGGGCGCCCAGTGCCCCGGCGCGCAGACCTGCTCGTTCACGTTCACCGACACCCCGGACACCTACGGCGCCTGCGCCCCGATGCCCTGATCGGGCGGCCGCGACGGCGCGCCAGCGGGCCCCACGCGGCAGCCCACCCGCGCCAGCGCGAGGCGGCGACGGACGGCGTCGGGGTCCGCGGCGATCCACGCGATGACGGCGCCGCGGACGGTGGGCGTGATCGCGAGGTCGACGAGGCGGGCCGGGTCGTCGGGCGACATCGCGAGGTCGGCGAACCAGCGCGTGGGCTGGTGGGGGGTCGCGCCCCCGAGGGAGACGAGCGAGTGCGGGTCGTCGGAGCGCACCGCGCGCTCGGCGAGCACCAGCGCGCCGTTGGGCGTCCAGGCGACGAGCGGGTCCCAGAGGGTGCCGGTGCTGCGCGCGGCGCGGGTTCCGCTCGGGGGCAGCACGAGCACCTCGACCAGGCCCCCGTCGACGCCCCGCGCAGGCGCCGAGCGGCGCACGGTCACGCCCCAGGGGGACACCGCCGGGCCCCAGTACCCTTCGCCCGCGAGCACCCGCACGCCGCGCGAGGGCGTCCGCGGCATACCGGTCGGTGTATTCCTCGCGCTCTCGAGGGTGATGCCGCCGCGGGTCCAGACGCCCGCCGCGGGGCCGTCGGCGACGGTCCACGCGGCGACCAGGCCGTCGCTCCCCGCGGCCAGGCCGGCGACGGGCTCGCCGCGGCCGTCGTCCCGCGCCTCGCGGGTGAGCTCCAGCGGCGCCCGCACCGGCCGCCCGCTGCCGTCGAGGAACCACACGCTCTCCCGCCGCGCGGGAGCCAGGCCCGGCGCGGTCGCGACCGACTCGCCGAACACCGCCGCGGTGCCGCCCGACCACGTGACCGGCGGCGCGTCGATGTCCAGCGCCCGGGTGCCCTCGATGGCCCGCGGGGGAAACAGCACGCGCCCGCCGAGTCCCACCCGGGTGAGCACGATGGGGCGGTCGGCGCTGCCCCCCACGCCGTGCTCCGCGCGCTCGTAGGAGAGCACCGCGGCGTCGTGCTCGCGCAGCACGATCGAGGCGTCGGGCGCGAAGCCCGGCGCGTCGGAGACCGTGGGCACCTCGCCCTCCCACTCCACCCAGCGCGACGCCGGGAAGGAGAACCCCTGCCGCCCCTGGAGGGGACGCCCCAGCGTGACGAGGGCCACCGAGCGCGCGCCCCGGCTCGCGAGCGCCACCTGGAGCGGGATCATCGTCCCGGTGTTGAGGTCGACGAGGCGCACGGGGCCCTCCATCGAGCACGCCGTCCACGGGGAGGGCAGCTCCTCCCCGGAGGCCATCGGGGTCGCGCCGACCTGCGCCTCGGCGGGCGTCGAGCGCTCGTCGAGGAAGTCCTCGGTGGTCATGTCGCCGAAGCGGGTGAGCCGCGCGCCGAGCATGTCGGTGACCCCGAGGGACATCGCCTCCACGAGGGGCGCCGGGTCCGTCGGGGCGCGCGGGCGCGGTGCGGGCTGCGCCGAGGCCATCGACGCTGCCAGCGCGGTGGCCGCTGAGCCGAGCGCGATACGACGCATCTGTGCCCGGGCATTGGGCACCGGGCGCGGCGCCGCGGCAACTATCCAGCGGTGACGTTCGGGCGCCGGACCCATCCCGGACGGTCTACACTGAAAACGTGACCGCACTGACCGCAGACCACGTCGCCCGCAGCCTGGGCTCCTCGCACATCCTCAAGGACGTCTCGCTGACCATCGACCTCGGCGAGCGCGTCGGGCTCATCGGCGCCAACGGATCGGGCAAGAGCACCCTGGCCCGCATCCTGGCGGGCCTCGAGCCCCCGGACGGCGGCACCGTCGCGCGGCGGCGCGGGCTGCGCACCATGCTGCTCTCCCAGGAGCCCGAGCTCGACCCGGCCATGACCGTGTTCGAGGCGGCGGAGTCGGGCCTGTCCCACTGGCGCGACGCCACCCTGCGCTACGAGGCCATCGCGCAGCTCATCGAGCAGGCCCCGTCGGACCGTGACGCCCTGCTCCACGAGCAGTCCGAGCTGGCCTCGGTCATCGAGAACCTCGGGGGGTGGGACCCGCGGCACCGCATCCAGTCCTTCCTCGACCGCCTCGGGCTCACCCGCCCCGGCGACGTCGTGGCCAACCTCTCGGGCGGGGAGCGGCGGCGGGTGGCCCTCGCCCGGCTGCTCATCGCGGCGCCGGACATCGCCATCCTCGACGAGCCCACCAACCACCTCGACGCCGACACCGTGGCCTGGCTCGAGGACTGGATCATGCGGGAGTTCCGCGGCGCGATGATGATCATCACGCACGACCGCTACCTGCTCGACCGGGCCGTCACCCGCATCGTGGAGCTCGACCTCGGCTCCGTGCGCTCGTACCCCGGGCGCTACCGGGACTACCTCGCGCTGCGCGCCGAGCGCCTCGCCCAGGAGGCCCGCGTCGAGGCCCGGTTGGTCAACACGATGCGCCGCGAGCAGGAGTGGCTCGCCCGCGGGCCCGCGGCGCGCACCACCAAGCAGCAGGCCCGCATCCAGCGCGCGCAGGAGCTCTCGGAGACCATCGTGAGCGGGCGGCGCGACGTGGTGAAGGTCAACCTGGAGGGCGCGGTCGCGAAGGGCGGCAAGCGCATCCTGGAGTTCCGCGGCGCGGGGCTCACCCTCGGGGGGCGGGAGATGTTCCACGACCTCGACCTCATCCTGACGCCGGGCGAGCGCATCGGCATCGTCGGGCCCAACGGCGCGGGCAAGACCTCGCTGCTCAAGCTGGTGCTGGGCGAGCTCGCCCCGACGAAGGGCGAGGTGGTGGTCGGGCTCAACACGAAGATCGCGTACTTCGACCAGACCCGCGGCGCCGTCGACCTCGACCTCTCGGTGCTCGACCACTTCACCGCCGACAGCGACCGGGTGCGCGTCGGCGATCGGTGGATCGAGCCGCACGCCTGGCTCGACCGCTTCGGCTTCGACGGCGCCCGGCAGCGGCAGAAGGCCGCGATGCTGTCCGGCGGCGAGCGCGCCCGCCTCGCGCTGGCGCTGCTCCTGCGCGGCGAGGCCAACCTCATCCTGATGGACGAGCCCACCAACGACCTCGACCTCGCGACGCTCGCGGTGCTGGAGGAGTTCCTGCTCGACTGGCCGGGCACGGCGCTGGTCGTGAGCCACGACCGGTACTTCCTCGACCAGGTGGCCACGTCGATCCTCTCCTTCGAGGGCGACGGCGAGGTGGTGCACGACCGCGGCGACTGGGACGCTCACCGCGAGGCGCGCGACCAGCGCCGCGAGGCCCGCAAGGCCGCCTCGCGGGGGCCCGCTCGCGGCGGTGACCAGCGGCGCACCACGTCGCCCGACCTGAAGACCGTGAAGCCCCTCTCGCCCCCGGAGGTGAAGGAGCTCGAGGCCCTTCCGGCGAAGATCGACGCCGCGGAGTCGGAGGTGCTGCGCATGGAGGCGCTGCTGGCCGACCCGGCGTTCTACGCCGCGAGCGCGGGCGACGTCGTCACCGAGACGATGGCCTCCGCCGAGGCCGCGCGGCGCCAGGTCGAGGCCCTCATGGCGCGCTGGGAGGCGCTGGAGCTGCGCCGCTCGACGCGCTGAGCGGCACCGCCGCCCCGAAGGTGCGCCGGGCGCGGGTCGGTCACCCGCACACCCCGCTGCGACAGATGAGCACCCCGCAGCACCCGAGGCTCCCGGTGCACGCGCCGCCCGCCCCCGCGCAGCACCGGAAGGTGCCCACGACGTCGACGCAGCCGCGGGCTCCCGCGCAGCACTCGGGCGCCGGCGCCCCCGGCGTGCACACCACCGCCTCGCCGAGCGTGCACGGCGCCGCGCGGCACTGCCCACCCTGGCAGACCAGCGCGCCGCAGCAGTCCGCGCCGGACGAGCACGGCTCGCCCTCGACGTTGCAGCACCGCCCCGACTCGCACCGCCGCGCGCCGCAGCAGCCCTCGTCGGCGCTGCACTGCGAGGCCGTGAGCCCGCAGCAGCGGGTCACCCCGCCGCGCGCCGCGCAGAGCCGGCCGCCCTCGCAGCACGCCACCGCGCCCGGGGTGCAGGGCGCCCCGGCGGTGATCGCGCACGCGGGCGGACGGCAGGCGCCCGCGGTGCACGTGAGGCCCGCGCAGCAGTCGGCGGCGCTCGCGCAGGTCTCCGCCGAGGTGCGGCAGACGCAGCGGCCGCCCGCGCAGCTCAGCTGGCCGCAGCACTCCGCCGCGCTCGCGCACGCGCCCTCCGCCGCGCGGCAGCACACGCTCGCCCCCGCCGCGCCGCCGCACGCGAGGCCGCCGCAGCACGCCGCCGCGCTCGCGCACGCCGACCCGACGGCGCCGCACGCGGGCACCAGCCGGGCGCAGCGCCCGCTCTCGCAGGAGAGCCCGGCGACGCAGGCGCCCGCCCCGGCGCAGCACGCCTGTCCCTCGGCGCCGCACGCGGCGACCGCGCACGCGCCCGCCGCGCAC
>JAUSAZ010000114.1 GCA_030652255.1 Myxococcales bacterium
CCTCCACGCGAGCGCCCGTCGTCCCCGCGGGCAGCACCCACTGGAAGGTCGGCCGCTGCGAGGTCACCCGCGACACCGACAGCGGGCGGACGGGCCGCGGCGGCGCGATCGTCGGATCACCCGCGCGCACTCCCGCATCGCCGGTGCACTCGCTCCCAGGCGCGGGCACGGCGTTGGGGTCGACCGGGATGAGGATCCCGCCCAGGTCGACGAGCGGCGCGTCACCCCATGGGCTGGACGCATCCCGACGATCGACCGAGGCGTCCGCGCCGAGTTCACCGGGCAGGTCGATGCTCGCATCGAGCACGTCGAGCGCGTCGTCCGCCGAGGCGTCCGCGGGGCCCTGGTCCGGCGGAGGGGAGAGGTCGTTCACCACGCCGAGGTCGACGGGAGCCGTGGCGTCCGCGGCGCTGTGGGTGCCAGACCCGGCGCACGACGCGAGGGCGC
The DNA here is from genome assembly GCA_030652255.1 of Myxococcales bacterium. GTDB lineage: Bacteria > Myxococcota_A > Polyangia > Polyangiales > SCUS01. The sequence goes on from JAUSAZ010000114.1 coordinate 448, forward strand.
CGCCGAGCAGGAGGACCCGCGCGCCACGGGTGAACACGCCCAGCGGCCTCGTCGCTCCGGCGGGCTCGACGAGGGCGGTGGTGGGCGTTCCGAGGGTCATGGCTGCCACGAGTGCAGGCTACGAAGGCGCGAGCGCGGCGTCGACCGCGGCGCGACCCGATTCGCCTCCGAGCGCTGCCTCGGCGGACCGCGCACCGAGGGCGCGGCCCGGAGCGCCGACAGCGCCGCAGCGGCGTGGCGCTGTGGCGTGGGCGGAGCACTGCTCAAGGCGCCGTCTCTACCGTCTCCCAGGGGACCTGCGTGAGCGACGACTGCGTAGGGCCCGGCGTCGGGTTTCCCCGGCCCCAGCGCCAGATCGTGTCGTCCTCGCGCAAGGTCAGGCCTTCCTCGGACACCCCGAAGGTGCCCCGGAGAACGAGACACACGGGGCTCAGGAAGCCGAGGCGTGCGGGCCGCACCTCCACCGTTCGGACGAACACGTACAAGCCCCCGACGGAGATCGGCAGCGGGGAGCGACCGCGCCTCTGAGTACAGGCGGCCTCGATCGCCCCCTGGAAGGCATCCGAGGAGTCGCCCCGAGGCCCTGCCGTCGAGATACTCCGCGAGGATCGCGCCGATGAGAGGACCCTAGGCCCTCGGCATCTGGGCGAATCGTTGATCCGGCTCAGGAAGCCGTGCGGCCATGCTCACAACTTCGGTCCCATAGTCATCCAGTATTGGCATGGTGGTGCCTCAGAAACTCCCCCCGATGTCGCCCGGAGTCGGGATGCATCCCCCCAGCGAAGCGCCCGTCAGCCCGGGTCGTCCGCGGACGTAACAGATGGTTGCCCGGCGGGGGTCGTGAACCACCGCGTCGTCGTAGCCGTCCGCATCGAGATCCCCCGGGGACGCAATGCTGGTCGCGAAGCCCTGCGGATTGTCCGAGGGATCCGTCGGCCGGACCCGATCGAACCAGACGGGCTCGGCCCGGAGGCCGTCTCGCGCGCCGAAGTACACATACATCCGCCCTTCATTGAAGGGGAAACCCGTGTCCATCCAGGTCTCGGTGAAGCTGCCGGGTGCGCTGACCAGCAGGTCGGCGAAGCCGTCGCCGTTGAGATCCGCCCCCCGCGTATGGTCACCGAAACCTACGGAGCCTCCCGGATGGGCGGGCTCGATGAGAGTGAGGGGTAGCCTCGTGAAACCGCCGGACCCCAGAGACAGCCAGATGAGCCCACCCCCTCCAGGGCTGAACGTCGCCTCCCCAAGGCCGTCGCCGTCCAGATCACCCACCGATTCGGAATAGATGTGGCCTTCATACGGGCCGATCGAAGTCGGGGGATCTGGAATCACCTCCGCACGCAACGCCCCCTCTGCCTGACCATGCAGGACGAAGTTCCCACGACCCGACACGCCATAGCGCCACTCGACGACGTGCACGTCGCCGTATCCATCGAGATCGAGGTCGCCCGTTAGGGCCATCATCTCCACCAGCGGCCGATAGGTCGGGGCGGTCAGATGGAACGCCTCCTGGGGCAACGCGCCGAGGCCGGTCGGCGAGCCGTGATAGACCACCAGGATTGATTGAAGGACCGTCAGGCGATGGTCGGAATAGAAGGCCACGGTCGTGACCAGATCGGAGTAGCCATCGCCGTTCCAGTCCGTCACCGCTGGCCCGGTCAAGGAAGAGTTGCGAACGGACGGGAACTCTAGCCGTGCCACCCGAGACAGCCCGGCGACGCGGCTCTCGACCGTACCGATCGAACGCGCGAATGGATCGGACCCTACGCTGTATGCGACGTCGGCCCTGCCATCGCCATTGAAGTCACCGACGGGTTGGGCGCGACCGCCCCGACGATTCGCCGCGGGCACCAGCACCCGCGGAGCCGCTGGCCCGCCCACGCCGCCCGCGACCACATACACCGGGCTCGTACCGTCAGCGTTGTCCGGTCCGAGGAACATGAGGTCGTCGAACCCATCCCCGGTGAAGTCGCGAATCGTCCCCCAACTGGAGTCCACCGGGGTGTCCCGCCGCCGCACCCCGAACTCCCAGGTGTACGAAGCGCGCGAGCCCGTCACCCCGCCGGCCCGCCCGAACATCCGCCAGTACACCACGCCGGGCGGCAGCGCCGCCGACGACCGCACCGTGGTGCCCTCGGCCTCCAGCGTCTGGAGCACCCGCGTGCAGCAGCGGTCGGCGCACACCTCCACGCGAGCGCCCGTCGTCCCCGCGGGCAGCACCCACTGGAAGGTCGGCCGCTGCGAGGTCACCCGCGACACCGACAGCGGACGGACGGGTCGCGGCGGCGCGATCGTCGGATCACCCGCGCGCACGCCCGCATCGCCGACGCACTCGCTCCCGGGCGCGGGCACGGCGTTGGGGTCGACCGGGATGAGGAAGCCGCCCAGGTCGACGAGCGGCGCGTCACCCCATGGGCTGGACGCATCCCGACGATCGACCGAGGCGTCCGCGCCGAGCTCACCGGGCAGGTCGGCGCTCGCATCGAGCACGTCGAGCGCGTCGTCCGCCGGGGCGTCCGCGGGGCCCTGGTCCGGCGGAGGGGAGAGGTCGTTCACCACGCCGAGGTC
>JAUSAZ010000121.1 GCA_030652255.1 Myxococcales bacterium
CCTCACCTGGTTGTCGGTCGCGGGCTTCACGCGCCGGCAGTCGCCCCATGCGAAGCCGCCGCGCTACCCCGTCGAACCGCAGTCACCCAAATGGGGCGATGTAGTTGTCGCCGTTGGGGCGATGTAGTTGTCGCTCAGCAGAGCAACGCTGCAGTCTCACGACGACGGTTCCGACTTGGGGTCCTCGACTTTCGCAGGCGCCTTCGTGGGTCGCCCCTGCTTCGGGGTCGCCAGTGGAGCCGCCGGTTGCAGTAGTTCCTGAACGTCGACCCCGAAGCCGTCGCAGAGGCGAGCCAAGGTCGTCGCCGACACGTTGCGTCGCCCGCTCTCAACGGTCTGGAGCATGAAGGTCGCCATGCTGCACTCGACCGCCGCGTGGACCTGCGTCCAGCCGCGCGCCTCGCGCAGCCTCCGAGCGTTGGCGGCGACACGCGTGATGATCGTTCGATAGCTCTCACGTGCGTAGAGACCGGCCCGCTCGGAGCTCGTCGGCTTCATGGGCGCGAGCGGACGGAATCGTCGGCGGGTAATGACCAGACAAGTGTTGCATTCTGGCACCGTAGATGGTGACTTCCGCCCTGCCGCCGCAGGCCGCGGCGCGGGCGAGGAGGGCTGGCACGATGACGTTGTCGACGGGATGGAATGGCGGGCTTGCGGTAGGGATCCTGATGGGGGTGTTGGGGTGGGTGTCGATCGGGTGCGGCGGGGACGGGACGGGAACGTCGACCACCCCCGCGTGCGCGCCGAACGAGACGAGGACCTGCGTGTGCGCCGAGGGGGGCCTCATGGGCGCGCAGACCTGCAACGCCACGGGCTCGGGGTACTCGACCTGCGGGCCGTGCACGACCGCCCGGTGCGGCGATGGCACCTGCAACGCGATGGAGACGTGCTCGTCGTGCGCCGCCGACTGCGGCACCTGCATGGCCCGCTGCGGCGACGCGACCTGCAACGGCACCGAGACGTGCTCCTCTTGCGCAGCGGACTGCGGCGCGTGCGTGGCGACTCCCCGCTGCGGCGACGGAACCTGCAACGGCAGCGAGACGTGTTCGACCTGCTCGGACGACTGCGGCGTCTGCGCGCCTCGCTGCGGAGATGGGAGCTGCAACGGCAGCGAGACCTGCACGACCTGCGGCGCCGACTGCGGCGTCTGCGAGACGATGTGCATGGCCTGCGCCCAGGACGTCGACTGTCCGAGCGGCTTCCGCTGTGGGCAGCGCCGGTGTGACGGAGCCCGCTCCTGCTACTCCGCGACCGTGACGTCGTGCGCCGTCGTGGGCGGCGTTCGATGCCCGCCGACCTCGGCGTACAACCTCTGCACGAGCGACGCGGCCGCCATGCCGTCCGAGTGCGGGGCCTTCGCCGTGTGCATGGCCTACGGGGACGGGCGACGCTTCTGCTCCCGCCGCTGCACGACCAACCTGGACTGCCCGACGCCGCCCACGGGTTCGACGACCGTGCCGGTGTGCGACACGAACACCAGCCGCTGCTACTTGCGTTGTGACGCCCCGGGAGCGTGCCCCTACGGGCTGTCCTGCTTCCGCTACGCCAACGGCACCTACGGCTACTGCTCGTAGCCTTCGGTGGCGGGCCTGGGCGACGCGTCCCAGCGACCGCGCCCGGGCTTGCGGGCGACCGCATCACGATGGGCGGCGTGCGCGGCGACGTCGTCTCGCTCGGCTTCATCCGGACCACCATCATGGAGATGGGCTGGCCACCGCCCGGCGAGGCGACACGCGGGTGCGGCGTCCATCGTCGACCAGTCGTACTCGCCCGCGTTCCGCCAGGGCCGTGGGCGGCCCGGGCGGCTGGATCATCGTCCCGGAGCCCGAGCTGAGCCTCGGTGCGCCCCGACCCCGTCGTGCCCGACCGGTTCGGGTGACACCGCGAGCGCCTGACGCGCCGCTACCAGGCCACGGGCCCCAACTCGCCGGTGAGGAGGTCCGGACCCAGCGTCCCCCAGCACCAGACGCTGCGATCGAGGCGCAGCGCGCAGCCGCCCCACACGCCGACGAAGATCCGGTCGACGCGGTCGAGCCCGCGCACGGGCGCCGGGTGGGTGGCGCAGGGCGCGTCCTCGTCGCCCGAGAGCCCGACGCAGCGGTCGGGCGGATCGAAGCCGAGGGCGCCGTGCTCCCCGCTGCCCCAGCACTCGACCGTGCGGTCGACCAGCAGCGCGCAGCTGTTGTAGGTGCCCGTCGCGACCGAGCGCACGCCGCAGAGCCCAGGATCCCATGGCTCGTTGAAGTACTCTCCGCTTGGGGCCGAACGCCCGTCGCCGAGCTTGCCGAACCAGTTCACCCCGAAGCAGCGCGCGGTGCCGTCGGGGAGCCCGTAGCAGAGGTGCCGCGCGAAGGTCGTGTCGCCGTCGACGAACTCGGCCCCGCGGGGGATCGAGACGGGGTCGCCGCCGGGCAGCCCGACCCGGTACGCGGCGTACTCGCCCGACCGCCGTTGCACGACCCAACCATATTCGAGCGTACGGAGACGGGCGACGTCGCTCACCCCCGTGGAGAGGACGGGCGTCGGCGAGCCGCCCCGCGGGAGGAGCGCATCGACGCGTCCCCAGCAGCGCACCGACCCGTCGCGGCTGACGGCGCAGATCGCGGTGCTCGCCGCGGCCAGGAAGGCGACGTCGGTGAGGCCGGGCACGAGCGTGGGGCTGCGCCGACAGGGGCGGCCACGGTCGCAGGTCTCGTCGCCGACGTGGCCGACGCCGAGCATGGCGTACTCGTTCGAGCCCCAGCAACGGACGGTCCCGTCGCGGTGGCGCGTGCAGGTGACGCCCATGTCGATCGTCACGACCTGCTCGACCTCGCGCAGGCCGGGCACCTCCACCGGCACCCGTCCCTCTGCGCCGCTCCAACCTGAGGTGCCCAGGCCGAGCTCACCGGAGTAATTGGTGCCGCGGCAGCGCAGGGTGCCGTTGCTCATGACCGCGCAGTGGTGGAGCTGACTCTCGACCGCGAGGTCCACGACGTAGGGGGCGCCGGCCTCGACGACGTCGGCCCCGGGCACGTCGTCGTCGAAGGGCCTCGGGCAGACCCGCGCCTCGGGCGGCACGTCGCGACCGCTGTCAGGCGCGCCGGCGTCGCGCACGGACGCGTCGAGGCTCCCGGCGTCGAGGCTCCCCACGTCGACGGTCCCCGCATCGATGCTTCCGGCGTCGATGCTCCCCACGTCGACCGCGACGAGGTCCGTCGTGGCGGCGTCGCCGGTCACCGCCGACACCGACGACGCGCCGCAGCCAGCCACGAGCGCCAACGCCACCAATCCCCTGAAGCCTCGCAGCATCCCCACGCGGACCTCCCCGGGAACCCGTCTCCTGCCTCCCGCGACACGCGGACGATCCCGCATGAGTATCGTGGTCGCCCTGGCAAAACCACCGGACCGGACCGGGGGTTCCAGCGAGGCGTCGCCCTCCCCCGGGGCACGCTCCGGGCCCGGAGCCCGATGCCCCTCCCGATCACGCGCCGACGCCTGCTCCAGGGTCCCATCGCGGCCGCTGGCGTCGCCCACGCCCACTGCGGCGCGCCCCCGCCCGGGTCGCCCGCCCCCGACGCCGCCTCGCCCTGCCCCGACCCCTTCGCGGGCGGCCGACGCGTCGGCCTCGCGGACTTCGTCAGCGAGCGCCGCCAGCCCTTCGGCGCGCCCTTCGGCGCGGGGCTCTACGGCCGACTGGTGTCGAGGCCGGACATGGCTGGTATGCCGAAACCAGAGGCGGCATCGACGCGGCGGTTCAAGGGTACATTGCGCGGAGGACCATGGAAGTCGTCATCAGGAAGGGGCAGGCGGGGGACGGCGAGCAGCTCGCGCGATTGAACGACATCGTCCAGCAACTGCACGTCGACCGGCGGCCCGACACCTTCGGGCCGTCCCCCCGCGACGAGGTTTCGGCGTGGTTCGAGGCGCGCCTCGCGGACCCGGACGCGCGGGTCTGGCTCGCGGAGATCGAGGGTCGACCCGTGGGCTACGTGCTGGCCCTTTTCCATACGCGGGACGCGAGCCGGTTCACCTTGGCGCGTCGCTGGTGCGAGGTCGACCAGATCGCCGTCGACCCGAGCGCGCGGCGGCGAGGCGTCGCCCGCGCCCTCGTCGCGGCCCTTGCTCGGGAGGCGGAGGCGACCGGCGTCGCGGAGCTCAAGGCGCAGACGTGGGGGTTCAACGAGATCGCCCGCCGAACCTTCGAGGAGCTCGGCTTCGAGGTCGAGAGCGTCCGACTCCGACGCGACGCGCGGGGTGGATAGGCCCGCTGGCTCATGGGCCATTCGTGGTGGAGGCCCTCCCCCCAACCCCCTCCCAGGTTCTGCTGGTTGACCTCATCTCGAAGGCGGGTCGCGCTGTGGGTTTGCGGTGTCAGCAGAACGACCATCGCCCCGCGCGGTCAAGCGCGGCACGGGCGCCGGTCGGGTCGCGGGCGTCTCGGCTTGCGGGCGGCGCGCGGCGATGTGAGCATCTCCCCCGAGGAGACCGAGCCAATGGGTGGGAGCATCGTGTCGCGCCGGGGATTTCTGGGCGGCGTCGGGTCGGCACTGATCGCGGCGCTGGGGGGGCGGGCGCTCGCGGGCTGCGGCGGGGAGGACGTCTCGGTGCGCATCCGCCGCGTGGACGGATCGGTGCAGGGCAGCGTCGCGGCGGTGCGGGCGTCGGTGGTGCTCACCAACCGCACGCAGGTGGCGCAGACGGTGCCGGTGCGGATGACGCTGACGGTCGGCGGCACGGTGATCGGCACCGAGGAGGACATGGTGGACGTCGCGGCGGCGGGGATCATCTGCTGGTGCCTCAACATCTTCCTGCCGAGCTTCCGCGGGTCGATGAGCGACGCGACGGTCACGATCACCGTCGCCGAGGAGTCGGAGACGGCGTCGCTCTCGACCTTCGGGGCCGACCCCCTGCGGAGCTGCGACTACACCTGCAACTTCTGACCGGGCGCCGACGCGCGCCCGGCGCCGCTCACACCACGGTGTAGCCGTGGGGCCGCTGACGCGGAAGCTCGCGAACCACCGCCGCGGCCTCGGCGTGCAGCCCGAACCCGAACACCTCGTCGAGCGGATGGGGTCTCCGGCTCACGGGCCGGCCCGCCTTTGATTCGAGGATCAGGCGGTTGATTCGAGGATCAACCAGCATTCCTGGAGTCGACGCCCGTACGCTCCCGGATGATGCCGCAAGCGCGGCCGATGCGGTCGTCCCTGACGATGTGCCGACGGCGAGGGACGCTCCGCTCGTCGACGCCGGCCGGTTGCGCAGACCGCCGTCCCGTTCGACTTGGGGCTCGCTCCCACCGGAAGGAGTCCCCGATGCTCACCGCGTGCGACTCTCCCTCGGTGACCTTGCCGCCCGCGACCGCGCGGAGGTCTACGCCCAAGGCGCACGGGAGGGGGTGCTGGTACTTCCACCGCGAGGGGGGCTCGGCGGCTGTCCCCGCGGGCCGTGGGTCCTGGGCTGGCGCCCGGCCGCCGTCGCTGCGGCGATGCCCTGCCATCAGGCCCCCAGGGGACTTCGATGCATGCCTATCCGGTTACCACCCAAGGCGAAAAACCGTGTAGTTTCGAGGGCCAAAACCGGCCCCGGCTCGCGGTTTTGGCATGACGGCTCGCGTCATCGGACACCGCGCCGCGTCAAAGCCGGGGCGCCTCGCCCACGAGTTGCGCAACTCGCCCCTCGTAGCCGCGCGCGCAGGCCGTAGTTCCTGGGGATAGGAGCTCCTGCGCCACGGCGGCATCCTCTGGGTTGCTGAGACCGGAGGCACCCCATGGCGCAGAAGCGTTCACAGGATACGTCCACCACCGAGATTGAGACCACTCCCGAGCGGGCCCCGACCCCACCCCCCTGGTTCGCCGACGCCCTCGTGGTGCTGCGGGCCGTACGCGTCCGCGCGCTCTGGCCGGCCCTGATCGAGCGGATGCGGGTCGAGCGCGGTCGCGCCGGCGTGTATGTGGCCGTCGACTACCTCCTGGTGCTGCTCACCTTCGCCGTCTCCGACGCGCCTCATCTCAAGGCGCTGTTCGCCCAGCTTCCCCCCATCGCCTCGACGCTCGCCGCGGTCTGGGAGCGCGCGACACTACCCTCGCGCGCGTCGCTCTCGCGCTTCCTCGACGCCGCCCGACCGCACCACGTCCGGGCCTTCGGGACGATGCTGCTCGACGACCTGATCGACGCCGGCATCCCCACCGAGCAGGCCGGCGGCCTCTTCGATCGCGATGGCCGACGCACCCTCGTCTTCGATGACGACGGCACCTACCACGGCGCGCGTCAGCGCGAGCTCGCCGACGACGCGACCCGTCCGCCGCCCCGACGTCGCGCCCGAGACCTCTGCGCGCGCGGCTACCACGGCGGCTCCGGGCGCGGGGACGTGACGCGCACGCGCACGACGCTCCAACAGGCTCACACGCAGGAGTGGCTGGGATGCTGGAGCGCGCCGGGCAACGGGCATCCGTACGCCCAGATCGAGGACGCCTGCCTCGCCGTCGTGCGCTACCTACTCGCGCGGGGACTGATGGTGACGCAGGGCCTGCTGCGCCTCGACGGGCTCTACGGGTACGCGCGCATCGCCGCGGCGATCACCCGTCACGGCCTGGGGTACCTGATGCGCTGCGCGGACTACCGGCTCTTTCACCGCACGGTCGTGCAGGCGGTGATCGCCCAGGCCCCTCACACCACCTACGCCGCGCCCGACTCCCCGGTGCGGCGCGACGCGTGGCAGGTGCTGGACCTGCCGTGGGTGGCCGCCAAGGACCCGGCCGATGCCGTCGTGACGCGGTTGATAGTCACGCGACGACCGGCGATCGAGCCGGGCAAGCCGCGCGTGGGCAAGCGCGTGGGCGACCACGTCTTCGAGCTGTTCGTGACCGATCGGAGCCCCAGCGGCTGGTCGATCGAGGACGTGTTGAGCCTCTACTTCGCTCGTGGCGGCTTCGAGGCGACGCTGGCCCAGGAGGATCGCGAGCGCGACCTCGATCGGACCGTGAGCTGGAGCCCCGCAGGACAGTCGCTGTGGACCCTGGTCGGCCAACTCGCCTGGAACCTGCGGCTGCGGTTGGGTGTTCGGTTGATGTCGACGCCCGTGCGGTACACGCACTGGGCATCCGCAGCGCCCCAGACGCCAGAGCCGCCTGCGGTCCCAGCGACCGTCGAGACCCCGGCGGTCGTCGAGACCCCGGCGATCGAGATCGCGGTGATCGACGAGACCCCGACGGTTGACGAGACCCCGGCGGTCAACGAGACCCCGGCGGTCAACGAGTCCTCCTCCGTCGCGCGCGGACGCGTCGCACCGGCCACGGGACGATCGACCGGCCGCTTTGGAGGAAGCGACTTCGTCTGGACGGAGGAAGGGCACCTGCGCTGCCCGGCGGACAAGCTTCTCCGGCGGAGAGAGACGCGACACGAACGCTGCCAGCTGCGCGTGATCTACCGGGCCTCGGCCGCCGACTGCGGCGTCTGCGCGTTGTCGTCACAATGCCGTGGGCGAGCGACGCGGACCAATCGAGGTCGCCGCGTGAGTGTGATCGAGCCGTTGTCCGCCGGGCGAACTCCGACCCCGTCCGGCGTCCGACCGAACCGACCGTCGTCCCCCTCGACGCCTCGCCCCGCGCTCATGCTCCGCACCGTGCCTTCGCCCACCTCGAAGGTGCCGCCGCTGGGATCGCGTGCCGTGTGGTGGGTCGACCTGCCGGCGAGCCAGGCACGCCAGACGTTGCGCGATCATCTGCGTGGCCAGCACGTGGATGTCGGGCCCTCCAGGCTCGTCCTGCCGCGCCCCGCGACGCCCTTCCAGACACGCGACGAACGCGCTCATCGACGGCAGACATGGAAAGTCCGGTTCGCCCGCAACCAACGGTCACTCAACGACGGGTGCCGTCTACGAATCCATGGCGTGCCGCCCGTACTCGATGATCTGCTCGGGATTCCTCGCGACCTGCCGAGCGCCGCGTGAGGCTGGTTGCACAACTCGTGGGTCGGGCGAGGCGCTCACGGCGGCCCCGTCGGCGCCGCAGAACAGGAAGCTCACGCGGTCGTCGTCGGACCCGACCCACGGCGGCCGCGCCCGCTCAGCGAAGGGTCCGCCGGGTCGTCCTTCGAGCGGCACGAAGCGCTCCCCGTCGGCCCGCGCCGCCCAGAGGCGCAGCCGCCCGTCGCGCCCCAGTCGCGGCGGACGCAACTCACGGAAACCCTCCCACGCGGGGTCGGGCGCGAGGCGCGCGGCCGACCCCTCGCCCCGTCGCACCTCCGCGTTGCCCATGACGGTCGGAAGACCCCGATCACCCCCCGGCGCGTGCGAACGAGAACGGGGCTTGGGTAGGCCGTGAGCAGCTCGATCTGTCTCATCAGCTCGCCCGCTCCGAAGTGCACGTCGCTCGCCTCGTCTCGCAGCGCCTCCGACCAGAGCGACATACGACCGTCCTCCACGAAGGCGCGCGCGTCGAGAGCAGCCGCCGCGGCCAGCGGTCGTGGGCGTCTGCGCGGCGGTCGGCGTCGTGGATGGAATCGCTCGCCGGGGGATGCGCATTCGGCAGGGGCGCGGTGATAGTTTCGGCGATCATGAAGTCGGGAGTGGGGCTGTGCTGGCTGGGCGTGGTGGCGTTTGCAGTGGGGTGCGGCGAGGCGTCCGTCCCCGGCGATGCGGCGTTCGAAGCGGACGCCGGCATTGGCGAGAAGGACGTCACCGCCGTGGACGCGGGGGACGACGATGCGCCGCCACCTCCCGACGCGGTGGACGCATCCGGTCGGGACGTGGTCGGTCGGGACGCGCCCGACGTAGCCGCCCCGAGGGACGCTGCGGTCGTGCGCGACGCTGGCTGCGTGAGCGGCGCGCGCGAGGCTTGTTTCACCGGTCCGGCCGCGTCGCGGGGGGTCGGGGCGTGCCGCGACGGCCAGCGCAGCTGCGCCGCGGGGGCCTGGAGCCCTTGCGTCGCCGAGATCGTGCCCCGACCGGAGACCTGCGGGGGACAGGACCTGGACTGCGACGGCGTCGTCGGCGGTCCGGCGGCGGACGCCACCTGCCGACTGGATCACGCGACGGCGGTGTGCCGCGCGGGCGCTTGCGCGGTCGCGACCTGCGAGGCGTCGCGCGGCGACTGCGACGCGAACGCGGCGAACGGATGCGAGGCCGACCTGCGCAGCGACGCGGAGCACTGCGGCGGCTGCGCGGTCGCGTGCGCCGCGGGGGCGAATGAGGTCGCGCGCTGCGTCGCCGGGGCCTGCGCCGTGGCCTGCGTCGCGGGGACGACGGACTGCGACGGGATGCGCGCCAACGGCTGCGAGAGCGCGCTCGACTCCGACCCCGCGAACTGCGGCGCGTGCGGGCGCCGCTGCCCCGCCACCGCCCCGGTCTGCGGGTCGGGCGTCTGCGGCGGCGCGCCCTTCACGAGCGACGGCTCGGACGGCCCGTTCGACCCCGCCATGGACGTCACGCTGGACGCGCGGGTGTATCAGTTCACGACCGTCAACATCCGCAGCGGGGTCACCGTGCGAACCAACGGCACCGCGACGCTGGAACTGCGTGCCCAGGGCTCCGTGGTGATCGCCGGCACGCTAAGCGCGCGGGGCGGGACGGGCGGCAGCGGCGCGGCGACGGCGGGCGGCGGGTGCAACGCGGCCAACGGCGAGGGCGGAGGCGTGGGGACCGACCTCGTCGGGGCCCGGGGCAACGCGACGCGCTGCCTGGGCGCCGGGGCGGGCGGCTCGGGCGTCGCCGGGACGAACGGGATGACCAACCCGACGGGCTGCGGCCTGGGCGGAAGCTTCGGCGGCGGGGCGGGCGGCGCCGGACACCATCCCGGCGGCGGCGGCGGCGGATACGCCGGGGGCGGCGGTGGCGGCAGCACGACGGGCATCGGCGGCTACGGCGCTTCGTCGGGCGCGGGGGTCGGGGGCTTCGGCGGCGCGCCCCGCAGTGGTGCCGGCGCCGGCGGCGATCGCGACCTCCGCACCATGGGGTACCCGACCTTCCCGCTCGCGGGCTACGCCGGACGCGACGGCACGGGCGGAAACTACAGCTTCGCGATCGCGGGCGCCGGCGCCGGCGGCGGGGCGATCGGCCTGGACGCGGTGCAGGATCTCGCCGTCGCCACGACCTTCCGCCCGGGCTCGGGCGGCGGCGGCGGCGGCGGCGGCACGGCGCGAGACTGCATGCTGCCGTCGGGCGGCGGCGGTGGCGGGGGCGGCGGCGGGGGCGCCGTCCGGGTAACGAGCTACGCGCGCATCGACGTGCGCCCCGGCGGGCTCGTCACGGTCGAGGGGGGAATGGGAGGCTCCGGCTACAGCTTCTCGACCGCGAGCCCCGATGGGGGAGGCGTCACGGCCGGGGGTGGCGGCGGGTCTGGGGGCGTCGTCTACCTGTCCGCGCCCTCGATGAGCCTGGCGGGGCAGGTCAGGGCCGGCGGCGGTCGCGGAGGCGCGGGCTCGTCGGGCTACGTCAACGCCGGTCCGGGCGGCGCGGGCGGGCTCGGTCGGATCCGACTCTCGGTGCTCACCGACGCGGCCCACTGCGGGTTGCCGACCGACCCGGCCTCGATGACGCCCCCGCCGGCCGCCGGCGGATGCGCGGCGAGCCCAATGGAGGGTCGACCGGGCAACGTCTACATCGGGCGGTATCCCAACTGACGAGCATCGGTCGGGGGGAGCGCAGTCCGCGACTGCCTCACTCGTGGGGGGACTGGCGGCGTTCGAACGATGGCTGACTTCGTACTCTCCACGGGAGTCGCTCTCGCCGGTGTGCGCGAGGGGGGTTTAGGGTTACAGGCCGTAGTGCGCGACGATCCCGCCCGAGCCGGCGGCCCCGACGTCGTCGGCGGCCCGCGCCCAGACACCGTAGAAGGCCTCGGTCGCGCCCGCGATCGACTGCTTGTCCCAGCGGGTGCCGTTCCAGTGGCGCAGGCCGCCCGTCAGCATCGCCGCCCATAGGTCATTGGGGCCGCTCTCGGCGATGGCCTTCACCTCCCCGACGATGTTGCCCACCCTCATGCCGCTCGCCCCGGTGTAGCCGATGACGTGGCCGTACCCGAACGCATAGAAGGTCGACCCGCAGCCGAACAACCCGTTGCTCTCGGGCGGCAACATCGAGGCGCGACTGTGGTCGCTCACCGTCGGGCCGAGTCGCTCGAGCGTGCCGTTGACCTGGAGCGCGAAGGTGTCCCCCCCGCTAAACCCACCACGCTCTCGTAGGATATGGGCGAGAGCCTCCCGCCGGCGCGTTGCCAGCGCACGACCGAGACGCACTGGAACATGGCGTTGGACTAGCGACCTCCACGACTGCGGGGACGTGGGGGGAGCACGACGTCGAGGGAGGCGTAGTCGAAGGGCTGCATCACCCCTCGGGCTGCGCGTCACCCTGAGCGGTCGAGGCTCGCGACGGGACGTCCCCCACGGCGTGGCAGCGCGAGACGCCAGTCGGGGGCGGGAGATCGGGCGTGCCGGGCTGGTGTGGCGGCGGCGGCGTTGTCAGCCGACGTCGTTCCGCCCGGCAGAGCGCGGCCGTCGGCGCGCACCGCACGTAGGGGCCCCACCGCCACTCGACGCGCAGGCAGTGCGCGGTGGTCCGCGGCGGGCCGCAGCTATACGCGACGTGCACGTGCGGCGCGATCGCGCCGCTCAGGGTGTCCCCGCAGAGGCCCGCGCGACGGAAGCAGCTGCCGGCGCGGCGATGCGTGAAGCAAAACCACCCGCGCCCGGTCGGCATCTCCGCGGGGATGAACAGCGGGTCGGGCGGCTCGCGCTGGGCCGACGCGGGCGCCGCGAGGGCGAGGGCGGCGAGCAGCAGCACGGGTGCGGGGCGCACCGGGGGAAGATACCTCAGTCGACGGTCTGCACGGTGAGCGCGCTGCGCGGCAGCAGCGTCCCGAGCTCGCGTTGGAGTCGCCCGATCGCGGCTTGCACCACGCCCGTGGGCGAGCACCGCAGCGTGGGCACCTGCCGCGCCTCGAACCACTGGCGCAGCGAGGCGTGCGGCGGGGGTGGCGGCGTCGGCGGGTCCGGCAGCGCCCCGAACACTCGGCCCGCGTCGGGCGCGATGGGCCCCAACCCGAGACGACGAGACGCCCCCTAGGAGGCAGCGGTCGAGCGTGCACGCGAGCGAGTCGGGGACGGAGGAACGATCAGCGTCCGGTGCCTCCGCGCCGGCGCGCGCGTCCGGGAGGCGACCGTCGACCGCGGGTAGGGCCTCCCAGTGGCGACCGCCGTCGCGCGTGCGGGCGACGCGCTCGAAGCCGGCAGACCACGCGTAGCCGTGGGCGGGGTCGGCGAACACGGCGCGGTCGACATCCGGCGGCAGGTCGACGACCGTGAGGGGATCGCCGAGCAGGCCCACGGCGGCGCCTCGGAGCGAGCCCGCGCGGGTGACCAGCGCCGTGACGACGCCACCCTCGCCCACGGTCGCGGAGACCGTCTCGTACTCGTTGGTGGTGAAGACCGGCGTGACCGGGATCGGGTCGACCGCGGCGCCGACGTCGACGACGCCGAGGGCGTGCGCGGAGAGCGCGAGAAGCGCCCGCGAGCCGCTCAGACCGAGGAGCCCGGTGTAGGGCCGGGCGACCTCCCGCGTGACCCCCTCGGAGGTCGGCGTGTCGTACCGGCAGAGCGCACGGTGCGATGGCGTCGCGCCGCACGGACCGTCGCCCACGGCGAGGTCGGCGCGGTCGGAGGGCAGCGCGCCCGTCATCCCCGCGGGCACCCGATCGCTCGGGATCACCTCGCCGGAGCGGGCGCGCGGGTCGACGAAGGTCGTCGTCGCGGGGGCCGGGGCGTCCTCCGTTCCGCCGCCGCTCGTGATCCGCAGGAGGTGCCCCGCGTTGGCGATCCCGCTCCAGTGGTCGTCGAGTCGGAAGCGGGTCAGGCCGCGGGCGGTGCGGCCCTCGACGATGCTGAGGTCGCGCCCGACGTGCACCACCAGGGTGCCGTCGGGACGGGCGATGCCGTGCAGCAGGCAGATCCACGCCGGGTCGCGGCGGGCGAGGAGCCAGGGCAGGCCGGGCCCTGCGTGCCACTCCGTCGACAGGCCCCGGCCCCTCTCGGTTGTGAAGTCGTCGTTGCGCGGGGGCGCGTCGACGGCCGCGACCGGGACGAGGCGACAGTCGGAGGTTGCGACGCTCCTGCCGCCGGGGTCCGTGAGGACGCCGTCGGCGCCGACCCTCAGGCTCGTCGCTCCGTCGTGGCCACCCCCGACGGCCGTCCAGTGCGCGCCGCCGTCGCGCGTGCAACGGAGCGCGCCGCCCTCCGTCCAGGCGACGCCCTCGCGCTCGGACACGAAGAGGATCTCCTCGACGCGCTCGCCTTCGAGCGCCGCGACCGGCACGAAGACGCCGCCGTCACTCATCCACGCGACGCGTCGGCGGTCGACGAGGGCGACGCGCCCGCGCTGCCCCATCCCGTCGTCGGGGCCGTGGAAACGGAGACCATCGCGGAAGCCCGGGAAGGCGCCCACGCGGGTGAGCGGGCCCAGGAAGTCGGGCGCGGCGAGGGCGGTCCCGGCGGCGTCGATGAAGACCCAGCCGCGCGCCGCGCGTCCGGCGAGCACGATCGCTGCGGCGGGCTGATCGGCCGCCACGCCGACCTCGTCGTCACGCACCTGGAGGCGGAGCGACCCGAGAGCCACGTCCGCGAACCCGTCGGGCTCGCGCTGCACCAGTAGCTCAGTGCCCGTGGGCAGCCACGCGAGGCGCGTGGGCGCCTCTCTCACGCTTGCCGTACTCGGCGCCGGGGCGGGTGGCGAAGCGGACGGCGCGGTGGTCGGGCGGCGCATTGGACGACAGCCGAGGGCACCAACGAGCATCATCGCGAGTCCGCGAGGTGGTCGCATGAAGCCGAACGATAAGCCGAGGGGCGACAGCAAGGTCGTGACTCGCGGCCACGCTCCTCTTTCCGGCTCACCGTCTCCCGGTGAGGCGCCGCTCGCGGAAGTACCAGGGGTACTCCTCCCGAAGGTCGCGCCCGAACTCCGTACTGTAGTGGAAATATCCGACCTGCGGGCAATGGGCTCCACGCTCGATGAGGTCGAGCGCGGCCCGCTGGGCACGACGTGAGCGTGCGCCTCGCAGGTCGGCAATGCCCACCGTGGCGCAGGCGTATCCGCCGCCCCGTTCGCACACGCCGAGGGCGTAGGCGCGCTCCTCGGGCGTGCTGACGCCCATCTCGTAGAGCGGGAGGAGGTCCTGCTCGGTCCTGCGCGGGCGGAGGGTCCACGCGCGGGTGTAGAGGCGGGCGGCCGTGACGGTGTCCTGCTCGACGCCGTCACCCCCGACGCGAAACGCGTACGCCGCCGCCTGGCACCCGAGCGCGTCTCCCCGCCGACAGCGCTCGATGCGGGCGCGGGTCCAACGTCGGAGCCGGCCCGCAATCTCGGGCATGGGCTCGATGGTGGCCGCGGAACGGGGCAAGGCGTCGACCGCGGACAGCCACACGAACACGGAGAGCCCGAGGGAGACGCGCGAGATCATCGGTCGTTTCGTCGGTTGCGCGCCTGCCCCCGGTCAAGAAAGCGGTCGCTTCGCAAAGCGCGCCCACGGCCGAAGAGGCCCCGTGCTCCCCCTTCGCTCGGACCGGGGTTGGCCGTGTCCCGCGCCGCAACGGCTTCTGTGAGGCGAGTGACGACGATGATGGCGACGCCTGCCGCGCCGACGCGCAACCCGTCGACGGCGGCGGCGAGCAACGTCGCCGTGCGAATGCCCTCGGCGCGAGTCGGATCAAGGTGCACCAGGGAGGCGCCGAGCGAGACGACGCCGCTCGCGAGCCAGAGCGCCGCCCAGAGACCGACGGGTATCCGACCCTCTGCACCCACGGACCCGAGCGACGTCAGGGCCGGCTCGCGGTAGCCGACGTCGTCGCGTGCGACGCGGCGCGGTTCCGCCAACGGCGTCTCGACGAGTGCGCGGCGCAACGAGAGCAGGCGGCGGAAGGGCTGCACGAGGTTGACGCCGGGGACGAGCCACGACAGTGCGAGCGTCGGAAGCGCGTCGCGCCAACCGAGGAGGCCCGCGCGCGTCGCGGCTCGGGACAGCGCGACGGACCAGAGGGCAAGCGCCGCCAGGGAGCCGTACGCGAGCACGGCGGCGGTCGTGGAGAGCGCGGTGAGAGCCCCGTCGAGGGCTCCGACGGAGGGCGTCGCGGTCGGCGCATCGCGCGCGAGTCGCTCGATCGCGTGGAGGGCGAAGGCGTGGCGGGCGAGGAGCAGCGCGTGGTCGAGCGCGCCCAGCGCGAGCAGCAGGCGGACGGCCACTGCGCAGCGACGCAAGGAGACCGCGGTCATCACTCCCTCCCCTCCCCGCGGCCTTCATCGCGCGGGTCGTCCACCAGGCGAAGCGGGGTGACGGTCTCGCCGTCGTCCAGGACGCCATCGAGCCGTCCGTCGTGCGCTTCGAAGCGCGCGGGGGCCGTCTCGTCGTAGGTGCTGTCCTCCGTCCCGGGGAGGCGGGCGTCGAGGGTGCGGAGGCAGAGGGCGCCGTCGCGGAGCTCGTAGACGGCGTGCGACGCCTCGAAGGCGACGCTCCCGGCGATGGCAGACCCGATGACGATCGGCGGCGTCACCCGATCCGACGACTCCCGTCGCGTGGAGAAGAAATGCAGCCGCGGCGCGGACCCGGCGGGTGTCGCGCAGGGCACGACCCGCGCGCCTTCGACCGGGAGCGGTCCGAGCCCCACCGCGTCGTCCCCGTCCATCGGGAGGAAGCGCGCGACGCGGCCGCGATCGACGACCGCGAGCCCGAAGTCTGCACCGAGCTCGGCGGGCCCGAGGATCTGCGCGTCCGCGTCGTGCACGCTCCAGGCGCGAGCCGCCATCGCCCCTTCGGCGTCGACCCGCGCGACGACCGCCCGGTGCCGCCCGGCACGGTCGTACGTCCAGGTGCCGCCGTGATCGGCGACCGAGCGTTCGAGGCCGACGAGCAACATCCGCCCGTCGTCGAGGTGCGTGCCCAGGTGCCACAACAGGTTCGTGTCGAAGGGGGACAGGTCCACCGCCCGGCGCCCCCGCGCCCACAGGATCGAGTCCCAGGAGGTGCCGACGAGGACGCCGTCGCGACTGACGGCGAGCGCGCGCTGTCCGACCCCGTTGCCCGTGACGTCGAAGAGGCCGGGAGAGTGGACCTCGGTGGAGATGTCGGCCGCACCGCGGAACTCCCCCTGCGCGTCGTGCCCACGCCAACGCAGGGAGGCGAGCGTGTCCCCGTACGAACCGGGTGCCCGTGACGACCGGGCCAGCAAGGCCCCGTCGGAGGCCCGCAGGGAGTGGGTCCACCCCGAGCCGGTGAAGAGCGGCGCGCGCACGGGTCGTCCGCGGCTCGCCACGCGCAGTGCGACGGGCGGAGGGGCCCAGGGCGCGTCGGGCCCCGCGCACCGCGGACGCTCGCCGGCCGCCAGCACCTCGTAGCGCTGCCGTCGTACCCGGCGCGGGTCCTCCACGTCACCGGATGTTCCTCGCGGCTCCGTCGACGGCGACAGAGCGGGGCGCCGCGCGTCGGGCGCCCCGGCGGCGAAGTGCATCCACCCGTGGCTGGTGCGGACCCGCAACTCAGGCGGAGAGGCCGCCTCCGCGGCCTGCGCGCATTCCAACGAGACGGCCACGTCCCGCCGCGTGGGCGTGCCCCCGAGGTCGACCGGTCGCCACCGCGCGCCGCCGTCGTCGGTGCGGAAGAGCGCGCCCTCGCGGGTGATGGCCACGCCGACGAGACGGTCGCAGAACAGGGTCTCGTCCGTGCGCGGCGGGGCGTGCAGGGGCACCCGGCCGCGGCGTGGGTCGATCGCGTACGGACGGTCCCCCACGGACTGCACCGCGAGCCCGCGGCCGTAGGCCGGTGCGCGGTGGTCGCACACGGCCCCGGCGACCACCCGTAGCGGCCCGAGGAAGGTCTCGCTGACCAGGGCGCGCCCGTACTCCGTGAGGAAGACCCACGCGCCGTCGACCTCGAACGCGCTCGTGATCGCCTCCTCCGTGCAGTCGCCGGCGACCGTGAAGGACCGGTGATCCCCGGCGCGGAACCGCACGCCGAACATCCAGCCGAGACGATCACCCGACGGGCCGCGGATGGAGTCGCCGAGGTTTAAGCCACCGCCGACGCCCTCGGGCGGGGGGCGCCGTCGCGCCTCGCGGGCGGCGATGCGTCGACGCTCCTGTGCGCGGGCGAAGGGGCCCAGGCCCGTCGGAAGCAGCGGCCCGTGCAGCGGCAACGCGGCGAGCAGCAACAGCCCCCCGAGGGCGTTCGACCCCTTCACGGCGTGCCCCGCGGGGCGGTCTGCTGGGGCATCGGTCGGGTCCTCCGGCGCGTCAACGCGCGATCGCGGGGGGCTCGTCCCGCGCGACGGTCGAATGCCGCGACGACGGCGCGGGCGGGGAGCGAGAGCGCGACGGGCGGCGCGAGCGGGGCGCCGTCGGGGCCGAGGCGGACCGCCATGAGGAGGCCGCGCGGGCTGGTGTAACGGGTCCAGACGGCGAGGGTCTCGCGCTCGTCGATGGAGCGCGCGACGGCGGCGCTCCCGAGCTGGGAGAGGGTCGCGCCCGGCCCGATGCGCCGCTCGTCCCCGCGGGGGACGCCCGCGGCGTCGAGGACCCGCGCGTGCAGGATCGGCGGCGGGTCGCCCTCCTCCGGGACGCCCACCCAGGCGCTCACGCAGTCGGTCGCCGCGCAGGCGAGCGAGGACACGTCGCCGCTGCGCCGCGGCCCCAGCGCGACCGGGCCCGCGACCACTCGGCGGCCCTCGAAGGCCACCAGCCGGGGGTCGTGCCGCACGCCGAAGGCGGAGTCCTCGGCCGAGGTGACCCACGCGGTCGACGCGCGCGCGGCGACGCGCAGGGCGCCGGCCTGTCCGCGCGAGGGCGCGACCCGGCGCGACTCGACGAGGCGGCCGCCCTGGTCGAACCACATCACGCGCAGCGCGCTCCGATCGCGCTCGTAGTCGTGCACCACCACCGGAAGGATCCAGGCGTCGCCGACCCAGGCCAGCTCCGAGTCGCCACCGTTCTCTTCCATGGGCGTGCGGGTGAAGGGACCGCGGGGCTCGCCCTCCGGGGAGAGGCGCGCGAGCACGACGCCGTGGAAGTCGCGCGCGAGCGCGGTCCAGCCGAGGCCCCAGCCCTGCCCGTCGCTCGCCACGCTCACCCGGTACCCGAAGCCCGCGTCGCCGCCGACGCGACGCGCCGGGACCAGCACCTTCGCGTCCGCGTCGATCACCGCGAGCCACGGGCGGGGGTTCCATTCGCGATCGCCTTCGTCGCGGGCGGTCCAGGCGACGGCGACGCGAGCGCCGTCGCGCGCGAGGGCGGGTCGGCGGGCGAAGGTCCCGGGTGCCGAGAGCACCTGCGCGCGGCCGCGGAGGATGCCGTCGCGCCCGAGGCTCGCGACCAGCACGGCGGGGCCGCGGCCGCGCTCCCAGCGGCTCCACGCGACGAGCCAGCCCGACGCGGTCGCCACGACGGCCGGGTCGACGTCGATCGCCTCCCCGTCGAGCGGCGCGGCGCTCCACTCCGCCCACTCCCTTGTGACGCGTGCGCTCGTCGTCGCGGGGCATCCGCGACCCACGGCCAGGGCCCCAAGCGCGACGACGCTGGTCGCGGCCACGGCGAACGCCCATCGCGGAACCCCGCGCCGGCGAATGAGCTCCACGGTCAACCCCACGACGGTGTCAGGACGTGCCATCGGTCGAGGCTACACCCGTCATTTTCGCGGGAGAACAGGCCCGCCGGCGAGATGGTACGCGGCCTGAACCGTCGCCATGGTCCGAGGGTTCACCGTCGCTCCCGGGAGAGCCATCGGTATCGGGAGCGCTCCATTTCGATCGCGCCGGATCGATGGGATTCTCCGCCGCGCCGTCATGCGGAGCTGGAACCGTCTCGGGTGGGCACTCGCGCTGCTCTGCACCGCCTCCTGCGGGTCGTCGCCGCCGCCCGCCGCGCGCGTGAGGCACCGCCGCGCGGGCCGCCGACCGGCCGCCGTCGTCGACCGCACCGACGTGGTCGCGACGGGCGAGTTCCGCCCGATCCGCGAGGAGCCAGACGGGTCGTGGGACGTGGTCGTCGGGGGCCTGCGCGCGAACGTGCGCGACGCCGACGTGAAGCTCGCCCGCGACGCCTTCGCGACGCCCATCGCGGCCGCAGTCCCGGTCGCGAGCGGCTGGGTGTTCGTCGCGCACGACGGCACCGCCGCGCGGAGCGAGACGTTCCTCGGCCCGTTGGAGCGCGTGGGGAGCTTCCCCGGCGTGACCGAGCCCGCGGGCGAGCCGGTCGGTCCGGCGCTGCGGGGCAGCGGGCGCGCGGCCCTCGTCGACCGACACGGCGTCGTCTGGACCTCCGACGGGTCGCGCCCCTTCGAGCGCCTCGCGGCGGACCCGCCGGGCCCCGCGACCCAGTGCCTCTTCGCGAGCGAGACGGTGGGCGCGGCCGTCCTCGTGGGCGGCGACGCGTACGTCACCCGCGACGCCGGGCGCACCTGGGCGCGGGCCACGGGCTGGCCCTCCACCGTGAACCTCGCCGTCCGCGACGGGCGCCTGACGAGCGACCGCCTCATCGACGCCGTGGTCGACGACGGCGCGGCGCGCTTCGTCGGAGTTCCGAACGGCGCCTCCCGCGAACGGGAGCCCGACCCCGAGGCGCTCGACCTCGGCGCGATCGACGCGCTCCGACGCGCGCGCAACCCGCTGCTCGCGCCCGCCCAGGAGCTGCCGGACGGGTCGCTGCTTTCGGGCCAGGCCGCGCTCGACCCCGAGAACGCGACGGTGCGGCACCTCTACGCGGGGTTGAACGAGGGCGGCGTCACGGGGTGGACCCACTCGTTCAGCTACAGCATGGGACGGCACGGCAGCCGGTCCGTCTCGGTCGACCTTCGCCGCTACGTGGGGAGCCTCGACGACGCCGGTGCCGCGCTGCTCGACTGGGATATCTACGCCCCGGACGGCGTCGTGGGCGCGTCGCTCGTGGCGCCGTCGACGGGCGATCGCACGGCGCCGCCGTCGCTGCACTGGGGCGCTGCGAGCGTGCAGGGCGAGGTCGCGCTCGCCGAACCCCTCGCGCGGTTGCTGGCCACCGACGGGCGCACGGTCGTCGCGACGACCCGCGGCCCCGACTTCGGCGACGGCCGCGTCGTGCGGGTGGACCTCGCGTCGGGCGCGGTGACGCCGTTGGACTTCGACGAGCGGGCGCTCGCCGGGCGCGCCGACGTGCTGCGCGACGGCACCGTGCTGGCGTTCGACGGCGCGAACTCCCTGCGCGTGTCGCACCCCGACGGCGCTCGCGCATCGCGCCCCCTGCCCGCCGGTACGGTCGGCTTCGACTTCGCCGATCATCGGCGGGGCATGGCGTGGTCCGAGGACCACCGCGCGCTGTGGCGCACGACCGACGGCGGCGACACCTGGCGACCTCTCGCGCTCCCGCTCGACCCGCCCGGCGCCTTCCCCACGCGGCTCTTCTCCGAGCGCCCATGGACCTCCTCCGCCGAGCAGACGCCGCTGCCCGGCACCCGTTGCCTCTCGTGGGGGTGCGTGGTCAGTGGGCTCGTCGCGGTGCGCGGCTGGGCTGAGCTCCCGCCCGATCAGGCCCCGATCTTCTGGACCCCGCAGGAACCCGTCGCGCCGTCGACGTGGCCCGCGGCAGGCGCGCTCCCGTCCTTCCGGTGCACGGCGACCGGGCGGGCAATGGCGCTGCCGCCGTGGCGCTCCTCGCAGCGCGGCGCGGTGCGGGAGTTCGTCGGGCGCTCCCCGGCGGGCGAGGCGCTCTTCCGCACCTGGGCCGACTCCGAGCGCGGGCTCCGCGCGCAGGTGCGGTGGCGGAGCGTCCGCGACGGCGTCACGACGACGGGCGCGACCGGCGAGTTGCAGCCCGTGGGCGAGCCGCAGGCGCTGGACCCGGGGAGCACGTTCGTGACCCCGCTCTCGCTCCACCCCGACCTCGTCTCGATCGTGGAGGCCGGCGACTACTGGAGCCTCGCGCTGTCGGTCGCGCGGGGCGAGACGCGGCTCTCGGCCGAGGTCACGCCGTGGCGCGGCGCGCTCGCGGTGAGCCCCGGGTCCGGCGCCAGCGCGCTCGTCGCCCCGGGGTACCTCGGCGCCGTCGACGTCGCCTCGCGCCTCGGGTCGCGCGGCCTCGTCATCCGCGAGGATCGGGACCCGCGCTACCGCTTCGCGCCCGCCGAGTACGACGGGCGAGAGGGCGCGGCGCTGTTCGACCCGCTCGAGCCGGGGCGCGTGGGCTACGTCGCGGGCGCCCCCGACGCCCCGATGGTGTGGCTCCCGCTCCCGCCCGCCGACCGCGTCCCGGTGTGCACCGGCCCCGCGTCGGACCGCGCGCTGCGCGTCGCCGTCCCCTTCGAGCCGACGAGCCCCGTCGCGCCCGTGACGCCGACGCTGCGCGCTGAGCGCACCCTCGTCGAGCTGGGCCCCTCCGGCCCGTGCGTCCGCGGCCTCCAGCGCACCGAGGCCGACGCGGCCCTGAACGTCGTCGCGCGCGACGGTGCTCTCGTCGGCGTGCGCTACGGACCCGACGGGATCGTCCCGACCCGCTGCACCCCGGTCGCGCCATGAAGCGCGCCCTCGCCCTGCTGCTGCTCTCCCTCGCGTGCGCGACCCGCATGGCGCCCCCGAGCGCGCGCCGCGTACGACGCCCCCCGCGCATCGCCCGCACCGCGCCCGCCCCGTCGAGACTGCTCGTCAGGCAGGGCATCGCGCACAGCGTCGAGGTGTTCCCGCGCGACGGCGACGTCCGCCGCGTCATCCTGGACGGCAGGCCCCTCGAGCTGCGGGAGGGACAACCCGCGCGCTTCGGCCGCGGCCGGCTCGTGGAGGAGGTGACCTTCGCGGCGCCCGCGCCGGGCGGGCGTTGGCGCTTCGTCACCGGCGACGGTCTGTGGGAGGCCGACGGGTTCCTCGGGGCGTTGCGGCTCGTCGCGGCGGTCGGCTCGGGCGCGCCCGGGCTCGGCGTCGGGCGCGCGATCACGGTGCGGAACGGCGAGGCCGCGGACCTGCGCCCGCCGGACGACGGGGTGCTGATCGACGCGGCCTTCGTCGACGACGTGCTCGGGGTGGCGGTCAGCGAACCGGGCCTCGCGTGGACGACCCGCGACGGCGGCGCGCACTGGACGCGCGTGACGGTCGAGGGCGTGGCGCTCTCGGTGGTGGCGGGCCGCGACGGCCGGTGGCTGCGCACGACCCGCGGCACCTGGGCGGTCGACGAACACGGCGTCGCCTCGGCGGCGGACGACCGACGGATGCCCCGCGTCGAACCCCTCGACGGGTCGGAGGTCAACGCGCTTCAGGAGCAGTACCGCGACGCGCTCGCCCGCCCTCAACCGCTCGCCGTGGCGTCGACGGACGGCTCGGTGGTGCTCGCGCTCCGCGGACAGACGACGGGCCTCTACGACCTGCGGGACGAGTCGTGGTCGCCGCTGCCGGCACTGCCGCCGGGGTGCGGGTCGACCCCGGAGTGGCTCTTCGCGGGGCGGCTCCACGCGCGGTGCGGGCGCGACCTCTACGCGCTCGGTGCAGACGGCCGCTGGTCGCTGCGGCTGCGGGTGGCGCCGTGCGGCGCGCAGACGCCCCGTTGCTTCGCCTCGGACGATGGCGAGCGCGTCACCTGCCCGGGGCGCTGCTCTGCCGACGCCGCGTGCGTCTCGTCGGACGTCTGGTGCGAGTTGGCCGAGGGCGCGCCGCCCCGCGAGCGACGCGGCGACGACGTGCTGACGGCGTGGCACCCCGTCGGCTACGTCGGCCACGCGCTGGTCGGGGTGGAGCGGCGGTCGTTCCTCGACCGGATGCGGGTGACGGTCGGCGACGGGGCGCCGCGGCTGCTCCTGGGCGACGCGCCCGAGGGGCTGCTGCGGGCCGACCCGGCGAGCGTGGTCGTCGGCCCCGACGGCATGGTGCGAATGAGCGCGTGGGTCGCGGGAAGCGACGTCCGCGGGGTGCTCGAAGGCCCGCCCGGGGGGCGCTTCGCGTGGCGCACTCTGCCCGACGGAGAGCCCGTTCGCCTCGCCCTCCTCGGCGATCGCGTCACCGTCGCGGCGACGAGCGAGGCCCACGCGATCGTCCTGTCGCGCGGCCCCGGCCGCCCGTGGGAGCCGTTGCGGGCCGACCCCGCCGAGCCGATGGCGGCGAGCCTCCTGGGGGGCGCACTGAGCGTCTGGGCCGGCGCGGGCGACGCGGGATGGTCGTCGGCGCCCACACTGCTCCTCGGCGGGGGCGGACCCGTCCGGTTGGCGGCGACGTCGGGGCTGTTCGCGCCGTCCGCCCCGCGCGCCGGGACCGCCCCTGCGTGGCGCTGCGAGATCGCCTCCGAGGCGGCGTGGGCCGACCCGCGGCGGAGAGCCGACGACCTGGACTGGACGCAGTGGGTCGGCATCCGACGGCGGCGCCAACGCGTCGCACTCTTCGACGACGTCGCCGACCTGGCGGCCTCGCCCTTCCCGGTCGTCGAGCTCGCGGCGAGCGCGGCCCTGCCCTCCGCGGGGCCGCTCCATCGGGACGACGACTGGGCCCTCGCGACGCTCGAACCGACGCGCGCGACCCTGCTCCGCGTCGCGGTCGGCGAAGCGACCGTCGTCGAGGCGTGGGCGCTCGGCGCGTCGCCGTCGTCGAGGCCGATCGGGTCGGTCCCGCTGACCGGTCGCTTCCGCTTCGCGCGCATCGGCTCGGTCGCGCGGAGCGCCGAGCGGGCGGCGGTCGTGTTCTCGCTGGTGGACGACGCGACCGGGCGCATCGGCCCCCCGTGGCTCGCGGACCTCCGCCGCGACGGCGCGCTGTCGGTCGCCCAGATCTCCGGCGAGGGTGGGGCCTTCGTGCTCGACGACGCCGCGGGCTTCGCTCGCGTCCGCGCCGACGGCCGCGTGGTGGGCGGCGCGGCCGGGTCGTCGCCCCGCGTGCTCGCCGAGCGGGTGACCTCGGAGCCCTGCTCCGCGACGGCGCGAGGGGACGTGCGCCTCGGCACGGCGGTGTCGATCGGAAGCGGGAGTCTGCGCGAGACCGCCGGGGGGTCGGCTCGCTACGCGTTGGACGGGGACGCGCTGTGCCTCCGCTCGATCGCTTCCGCCCCGCCGGGCGGGTGGGTGATCGCGCGAGAGGGGGCGGGCTGGGGCGCGCGCTCGAGCGTCCGCGGCAACCTCGTCGCCCATCGGTGCACGCCGACGCCACCTGATGCGCAGGGGCGACCGCCTGCCCCGTGAGCGCGAGCGGCCGTTCGCCTCTGAGCCACCTAACCGGGGGAACCTCAGCGAAGTCCGTGGCCTCGGCCCGATCGAAGAACGAGACGAGGGCCGCGTGCATCGCGGCGAGGTTGTCCCTGATCGCGAACGGATGGTCGGCCTCGTGCTCGACCACAGCCGCCGCGTTGGCCTGCGAGGCGTTGCCCGCACGGCGCCCGCGACGTCCACGATCGTCAGCAGGCGCCGGATGGTCTCTCCCTCCTCGGGCGCGCTGGGCACCATCCGCGTGCGCTCGACGAACGTCAGCTTGGGGCTCCCGCTGCCTTTCGTCCCACACTCCGGCCACTTTCGCGGCCTCGACGGCGCTACGCTCGCGCCAGTGGACACGACGGGCTGCCCTCGGTGCGTGGCGGAGCGGCGTCTCGTTGGGGGCGGGTGCCGCGTGGTCCACGCTTTCCTGACGTGCCTCGCGCTCGCAGGGCCGTCGGCCTGCGGCACGCGGTACGTCTACGCCGTTCCAGTGAGCGACCTCGTGCGGCACCCCATCGCGGACACCGAGGTCACCCTGCGCACCTCCGAAGGCGCGGTCGTGCGCACCACGGTCGAGCGGGTGACCTTTGCCGACGGGCGCTACGCCGACTTCCGCCGCCGCGGTCTCGGGGGGTTGGTCACGCAGGCAGCACGCGGCTCAACGGGCACCGCGCACCTCACGGTCGCAGAGCGCTCGTTCGCGGCCCGGACCGGCGCCGTCGTCGGCGCAACGGTGATCGGCATCCTCGGCGCGATCGCGGGGGGCTTGACCGGGGTGGCCCTGTGCTTCGACGGCTGCGAGAGCATCCCGGCGCAGGTCACCATCGGCGCGTTGCTCGGCGCGTTGCTCGGGGCGAGTGGCGGCGCGTCCATGGGCGCTCTCTTCGGTGCCGTGATCGACGTGCAGCAGACGGCGGCGCAGCCGGCGACGCTGATCGACGGCGGGCCATGAGCAGGCGCGCCCGTGCTCCAGGGAAGGGGAACGGCCCGCCTCCGCCGCCCGCGCCCAACCCGCTGGCGACCTACCGCGAGGCGCCGGCGGAGTGCCCGCGGCACCCGCTCGCGGTGAGCACTCACCCCTCCACCGGGTCCTCGGCCGGGAGGTAGACCACCACCCGCCCACCGCGAGCACCACGATGGGCGTACGCTCGCACCCATGGACCCGACGGGCTGCCCTCGATACCTGGCAGAGGAGCGGGTTTGGCAGACACCGAGGTGGTCGAGCGCCCGGCCGGCGAACGAAGGCCCCCAGAGCGCGATTCATGAGGATGAGCGGAGCGGGAGAGCCGACGCTGACGGCGTCAGGGAGGCAGGGCAGTGATGACGCGGACCGTGATGCGTAGCGGCTGGCTGGTCGGGCTCGCGCTCCACCTGGCGGGAGCTGGGGCGTGGGCCGACGAGGTCCTCGAGCGGGTGGTGTGCGTCGTAGACGACGACGCGATCTTCCTCTCCGAGCTTGAGCGGCGGGCGCGGCCCTTCCTCGTGGGGATCCCCGCGGGGATCCCGCCCCGAGCCCACGCGGCGCAGCGTGCGGAGGTGCTGCGCACGGCCCTCGACCAGAGGATCGACGAGCTGCTCTTCCGCCGGGCGGCGACGCGGGCGCACCTCACGGTGACCGAGGCCGACGTCGACGAGTTCATCGGACGCCTGGCGTCCGAGCGCGGCGCCACCCCGGAGCAGGTCTACGCGGCGCTCCAGCGGGAGGGCGTGTCGCGCGCGGAGTACCGCACGTACATGGAGAGCGAGCTGCTTCAGCTGCGGGTGCTCCAGTTGCGCGTGCGCGGGCGCATCAACGTCACCGAGGCCGACCTCCAGCAGGCCTACCGGCGCGCGGTGCGCGAGGCGGCGCACCGGACGGTGCCCACGGTGGCGCACGTGCTCATCGCTGTGGCCGAGGACGCAACGCCCGCGCAGGTGGAGGCCGCCCGGCAGCGCGCCGAGAGGGTCGCCCAGCTGGTGCGCGCGGGAGAGGATCTACGCAGCCTGGCGCGGCAGATGTCGGACGACGCGGAGTCGCGGGAGAACGGCGGCGCACTCGGAGAGCTGCCGCCGGGGTCGCTGCCCGAAGCGCTCGACGAGGCGATTGCTCTGCTCGCTCTGGGCGGCGTGACCGACCCGGTACGGGGGCCCGCGGGGTGGCACGTGATCCGGCTGGCGTCGCGGCGCGCGCTCGAGCCGCCTCCCTTCGTCAGCGTGCGCGAGCGGCTCTACGCTGCCCTCGTCAACCGCGAGATGCTGCGCCAGCGAGGGATCTACCTACGCGAACTGCGCCGCACGGTGAGCATCGACAACCGGCTCGCCGACTTCCCGGCGCCAGAGCACTGACGGGAGCATGCGCTGGACCGGGGGCGTGCCACGCGGAGCGGGAACGCGCTCCGATTCGCACACGAGAGGCCATCTCTCCTCATCGCTCAGACGCTCGACGAGTGCATCCCGCCGAGCCGCTGACGACCGACCGCGAGGCGCCCGCGGCACCCGCTCGCGCGGTGAGCAGCGCGGCGCAACCTCACCCCGCCTCTGTGGCCCCGGCCGGCAGGTAGACCACCATCCGCCCGCGCTCCGCCTCGGCCTCAAGGCGCGCAATCTCCTACGCGAGCGCCGCGTCACTCAGCGCGCCTCGTCGCGGGGATCGCGCCGGATGCCGGACGGCGTCACGCGCAGCCCACGGCTCGAACCCGCGCGCGCGACCTCGGCGCAGTCGAAACCCGTCACCCTCTCGGGGCGCACCTCGAAGGTCACCGGCACCGTGCGCGCCGGGCGCCCGCCCACGACCACGGTGAACTCTCGGGTCGTCTCGCCCACCCGGTGGCTCCACGCGACGCGCGCGCCGCGGAGCAGCGTCATCCCGTCGACCACGCAGCGGTCGGCCGAGGAGGTGACCTCGACCTCCCCGTCGGAGGATGGGATCGACGACATCCCGTGCACCACGACCTGCACTGGGAGCGCGATCGAGGCGAGGGCGAGCACCAGCGATGGGGCGAGGCGCAGGGCGAGCGAGGGCGAGCGGCCCGCGGGCGAGGCGTCGGCGAGGGCGCGGTTGACGCGCGCGACGAGGCGAGCGAGGTCGGCGCGGTGCGCCAGCGCGTGGCCGCGCAACAACGGAAGCGGCGCGCCGTCGGCGCCCGTCACGCCCACCAGCGGGAGGCGGGCGTCGTCCAAGTCGTTGCCACACTGGAGGCGAAGCTCGGCGCCGAAAGGGAGGATGTTGGCGATCGTGGCGCCGCGGAGACCGACGGAGCGGGCGCGGGCCGTGCGGCTGTCGACGTCGACGGAGAGCGACAGGCGACGGGTCCTGCGCTCGCTCCACAGCAGCCACGCAAGACCGGCGAGCGGCGCGAGGAGGCTTGCCGCCGCGCCCAGGCGGGGCACGCCATCGCGGTACTCCTGGCGGACGGTGAAGTATCCGCCGCCGCGGAGGAAGAACCGTCGTGCCGCCTCGACGAGGAGGTTGTCGTTGCGCCAGACGTCGGCGGAGTCGTCGTAGTAGATGCCGCTCGACGCGAGCGGGAGCCGGCGGCCGTCGCTCGCCTGCCGGAGCGACTCGACCGAGCGCGCGAGCGCGAGATCGGGGTCGCCCGCGGCGGTGACGGCGTCGATGTGCGCCCCGTCGAAGCTGCGCTCGGCGGTGTAGAGCCCCCGGTGCGTCACCAGCTTGCACTGGGCGCCCGCGTAGATGCACTCGATCTCGGCCGCCTGCGGGGCCATGGCGCCGAGCGCGCCCGCCACGAGGAGCGCCAGCGCCGCGGGCCGGCCGACCCCGAGCGGCGCGGTGGTCTCGCACGCTTCGACGACGGGGCGTCGGGCGGGCGCCGCGCGGTAGGGCGGGGCGGTGGGCATCGCTGGGGAGTATGCGCCCGCTGCGAAGCGAGCGGGAGAGGGTGGCCCGCCGCCCGTGCACCGCGAGCGCGTGCATCGCCGCCGAGACGCGCTCGGCGCGGGCGTCGTCAAGGACGAGGGCGATCGACGACGAGCCAGAGCCAGAGAGGAAGGCCCCGAGAGCGTCCGCCGCGTGCGCCGCTGGCGAGCTCCCTGACGGCGACGGCGGAGGGGCCGGAGACACCGCGAACTTCCCGGCTAGGCACGACTCCAACCGACTCCTGCTGGAGACGATCTTCCGCTGGCATCGGTCGGGCCGCGTACTGCCCGTCTGGAGCTGGCACCCGTCCGTCCACGCTGAGCCAGTCGACTTCCTCGGGACGTCCGACGGCAACCTTGTGGTCGAGGGGCAGCACTCGCACCGCCGCCAGCGCCTGCTCTGGAACCCCGAGCGATTCACCTTCGAGGTGGAAGGGCCGACCTTCCCGATCGACCAGGAGGACTTCCGCTGCAACCCGTCGCCGCACCCGCCCTACGTGGACCGGCGATGAGTCCTCGCCGCAGGGGCCTCATCGGAGCAGCGCGAACGCCCACGTCACCCCCAGCGGCGCGGTCGCGAGCAGGAGCGCGATGAGGGCCTTCGCTCCGCCGGCCGCGCGCTCGCGTCGGCGGGACCGAACCAGCCACGCGAGCGCGGCGACCGCAGCAAGCACCGCCGCCGGGAGCGCCCCGCGCTGAACGAGGCGCACGGTATCGAGGCTCGGGTCGGACCGGACCGCGCGCCCGCTGAAGCGGTGCAGGGCGGTCCGATGCACCAGCTGGATGATCGGCCAGGAGTGGGCGCTTCGCTCTCCGCGGACCGTCGAACGGTGCTGTGAGTCGCTCCCGTCGCAGACGACGAACCAGCGAGAGCGAGCGGGGTCTTCGTACAGGCTCACCCGCAGGCCCGCGTCGGCGTAGCTGAGACAGCGCGGGAGCACGGCACCCTCCGCCGGCAGACCGGGGCCTGTGATGGGGAGCGATGCGAAGCGCGAGGCCTGCGTGACCGGCCCGAGGGTGAAGGGGCCGAGCGCATACGAGCGGCGGAGGTCCGTCGGGGGGTCGCCCAGCCGCACCGACGAGGCCACGGGCAACCGGGCGATCTCGTCGGCCACGGCGCTCTCCGCGTCGCTGCTCATGCTCCAGTCGGTCTCGCCGATTGGCTCGACCAGGAGTTCGAGCGCGCCCGTGGTGGTCACCCCCGAGCGCGGCGGCCGCACGAGCGCGCCGGCGACCATCATGGCCGTCAGCGCGACGAAACTCCACGCGACCACCCGGGGCCAGCGGTCGCGCGGCGCCACCCGCACCACGAGGAACAGCACCGCACCCGAGACACCCCCGAGGCCCAGGAAGAGGCCCCAGGGAGCCGCTGCGGCGACACTCATGCCGTCGAGGTGGAGGCGAAAACGGAGTGCGGCCCACGCGACCGTGTAGATCCACGGCATGGCAGCCGCGACGACCGGCAGCGCCGCCGCGACGCCCGGTCCTGACGCGCCCGCCGCGGGCGCGCGACCGACGGACGACAGACCGATGACCATCACGAGAGCGAGGCCAGCCGACCAGGCGACGCTGGACGGAAGGAGTCCGGTGGTGAGTCCGGCGTGGGCGGCGCCGACGAGGGCGACCACCGCACCACGAGCCGACGCCGAAAGTGGTCGCCCGTCGAGCGGCTCGTTCGGTCCATGGGCGCCGACGCGGTGTGGGTGCGGCTGAGGCTGCAAGGTCGGTCACCGATTCGACACGACGAGGCGCTCGGCCGCAACGACACCTCGTTCGCGCGGTGAGGGCCCCTGGCTCGTTGGGGCTCCCAGCACTGGCCACTCCTCCGCGGCGTCTCTGTCGGCATTTCAGACCGCGCGGAGTAGAACCGATGCGAGTCATGCGGCCCCGAGTGGTTCTTCTTCTGCTGCTCGTGGGCGCCGGGTGGTTTCGACCAACCGGCGCCGCGGCCCAGCAGGTCACGCCCGGTATCAGCGTGATACCCTGCGGTCGGGATCCGATCCGTCCATCCACGTCGAGGCACCGCATCGGCCCGAGCGCTCCCGCAGTCGACCTGGACGGTGATGGCGTGCCCGAGCACCTCATCGCCGCTGGTCTGGGGACCGACACTCACGCCGGCATTGCCCAATCTGCCCCCGCGCGTCGGTGGTTCGAGGTGGTGTCGGGACTACGGAGCGAGAGCATCTTCTTCTGGAGCGGCTCGATCCATCTCGGCACGCTCACCCTCGCGCTGGGCATCAAAGAGAATGGCTACGCCACGGGTGGGTCCATGGAGCGCATGCTCTACGAGCTCAGCGGGGGCCTCCTGCGGGTGGTCGGCGGCGTGTACGTCCAGGGCCACGAGCACGGGGTCCCGGGCGAATTCGACGTCGCGTTCGCCCCGCTGGTCGACGGACGGCTCGCGGTCTTCCGCCTCACGCAACACGCCGTGCTGTCGCGCGCGCCAGGCGCGCCGTGCTTCACGCTCGACGCGGGCGGCTGGATCGACACCGCGGGCCTGACCGCCCCGCTCGCGACCGCCGCGCCGTCCTCCGCCTGCGTCGCCCGGCCGGCGACGTCGTTTCACCTCCGGTCGGGCCCGGCCGTCGCGTCGGAGGGACCGCTCCTGCCCGCGGGGACGGCAC
The DNA here is from genome assembly GCA_030652255.1 of Myxococcales bacterium. Classification (GTDB taxonomy): domain Bacteria; phylum Myxococcota_A; class Polyangia; order Polyangiales; genus SCUS01. Next base: position 30,614 of record JAUSAZ010000121.1, read on the forward strand.
TGGAGGTGCTCCAGCGGCACCCGCTCCGCCGCCGCGATGCCCGCCTCTACCGGGTGCGCCTGCCGGGGGGGACCGAGGGTTGGGTGTTCTTGCGCTCGAGCGAGATCAGCGGTGCGACGTGCCGGGTCAACTCGCTGCCCGTCTCCAGATGAAGGAACCGCCAGCGGAGAGGGTATGCCGTGCGGCGCCGGCGGAGTGCCCGCGGCACCCGTTCGCGCGATGAGGTAGGGGGTGGCGGCTCGCTGCTCCACCTCCACGTGCTCGGCTCGCCCGCCCAGAGGTACGCTCGCGCGATGGGCATCAGCGCCGTTCGATTCGGCGTCGTCGGCCCCTGTGCCTGGCAGGCGCGGCCGGGCACGCTGCTCGCCCTGCTGCCCGAGCCGGTGAACTCGGACGTCTGCCTGCAGGCCGCTGGCTACGACACCTTCGCGGACGGCGACGAGGAGTGGGATGAGGACTTCAAGCGGCTCGTCGAGTCGCTGTTGGGCGATCTCACGCAGGGAGGGGGGCAACCTCGTGCTCGAGCGCCGCGTTGCTCACCCCGTGCGCATCGGCGGGCGTATGCTCACACCGGTGAACCCGACGGGATGCCCTCGATGCGCGACGGAGCGGCGGGCCCAATGGGTGCGGGTTGCGACGAACGTCCTGGTAGGTGTGACGCTCGCCGTCGTTGGCGTGTCGGCCTGCACCCTGGGCGTGTGCGCCCGCGGCGGACTGACTCTGCCCGCGCTCGCGTACGCCGAAGCCTTCGCCCTCGGGGGCCTCTCGCTCTCGCGGCAAGCAGTGGGCGTCGTGGTCGCTCTCCTCGCCCTCTACCGCTACCTCGCCCATCGCGCCGCGGTGCCGCTCCCGCCACCCGCTCCCGACCCCCTGGCGACCTACCGCGGGAGTGCGTCAGTAGAGTGCCCGCGGCACCCGTTCGCTGGGTGACCAAGAGCGACCTCCGCCGTCCCGAATCGTGCTCCGGGGGCGCCGGGCTCGTTCTCGGCTGGGGTTACTCGAACTGGTTGTGGACCTCAGCCACAGGTCTTCGGATCTCACCGTCCGAGACGAAAGCCCTTAGGGAAAAGGTCGCGAGGACGCCATCGCCATCGAGGTCGCCGATCGCGGTCGCGGTGAAGCCCCGCATTGGGTCGGTCGTCTCCACGCGGTACTGGTAGCGGTGCGGCCCGCTGATCGTGAAGCCGAGGGCACGCCAACCAGGGTCCCGCATCCAGGTTGAGGTGGCGGCCGGATACCCGCCCGCCGTGGGCGCCGCTGAGGGGGTCGGCCTGGCGCTCACGAACTGCGCGACGTTGGTCTCGAACGACCAGTTGAAGTAGCGGATCTCGGCGTCGAAGATGCGTTGGAGGTTGGCCTCGGCCTCGGACGCGAGGTGCCTCCTGTACAGATCGGGAACGACCGCGGCGATCGACGCCGCCGCGAGCGCAAGCACGATCCAGTGTAGCCCGAACAGCGAGCCGATCGCCCGCGGAGTCACCGCCTGCGATGGCGCTCCAACGACCGCTGACCCCTGCGCCGTAGCGCACCGGGCGCACTGCGGGTCGCCTGCCACGAGAATGGATCCGCAGCGGCTGCACACCATCGACCTGACCTCCGATGCTGGGATGAGATCGCCGGCCCGAGGGTCGCGTCAAGGCAGCGCGGTGTAAGGACGTCGGTCAGGGCTGCCCCCGCTCGACAGCCGTCAATCTACTGGTTCACCCCAGCTTCAGCGCTGGGTCGAGTCGCACGTCCTCCCCGCGTTCCGCCGCAGGCAGGCGTGCGTTGAGGAAGCGACGGGCCGAATGGTCGATGTGATCAACCTGCACGTTCCGCATTGGGAGATCGCTGCGGTCGCGGTGGTCTCCCACCTCTACGCGACCTTCGGCTGGGCGATCGCCAGCACGCCGCTTCCTCCCGACGTCCCCCGCGCGGCAGGCAACGTCCCCCTGTTCAACTACCACTGGGGCGTCCGCATCCAGCTTCCGCCCCCCGCGCTGTACGACTCCTACCGCGCCGTTCGGTGACCGTCGATGATCGCTGGACCCAACTCCCAGACATCGCTCGTCGGCTGCCGACCCGCTGGCGACCTACCGCGAGGCGCCGGCGGAGTGCCCGCGACACCCGTTCGCGCGGTGAGGGCAGGGGCCTCGGGGAGCGATCGCAGGGGCCTTTGACTTTGGGGCGGGCGGACGACTGGAAACGGTTTCCAGTGCCCGGTGCCCCGCGCTCTACGCGCGCTCCCGGCGGGCGAGGGCCCGCGCCGTGCGCCCCATCACCGAAGCCAGCGCGAGGGCGAAGGCGACTCCACCCGCATACGCGAGCCCCCACGCCGGGGCCAGCACGAGAAGGGCGAAGTCCCACAGGGCCCTTGAGAGCGCGGGCGTGAAGGCGAACCCCAGCCACGGCCAGACCGTGAGCGCGAGTACGACCCACCAGCCGACCAATGCTCCGAGCGCCTTCGGCGCCCAGGCGGGCGGCGTTTCACCCAACGACCGGAGGGCCGAGACCAGCGCGCGCACGAGCAGTCCCCCGCAGGCGGCGGTCAGGACGCCGGACAAGCGCAGCCATATCCCGAGGACGACCCAGATCGCCCTAAGGCCGAGGGGTTCGATTGCGAAGAGGGGCGACGCGAAGCACAGGGCGTAGAGGAGCAGCAGCCCCCCCACGAGGCCAGGCACGCGAACGCCTGCCGGGCGGGTCGCGCGGCGCCGGTGGAGGCCGGCGCACTCCCAAAGCGCCAGAGCCCGACGGCGAAGACGACGAAGGCCAGGAGATAGACGGCGCTGGACAGGTAGAACGCGACGCGGCCGGCGCGGGCGGCGCGCTCCCCGACGAGGGACGCCAGGAGCATGAGCGCCCAGGCTGCGGTGTTGCCGTAGATCGCGCGGCGCATCCACCGGAGCCCCTGGGCCGCGCGCCGCCAGCCGGGCGACGGGGCCTCCGGGCGCGGCTCGAACGCCGACGGAACCGACGTGGCTTCGGGCTGCGGCGAGGGCATGGCGCCGCCGAGTAGACCACGGCCCGGGGCTCGCGCGCTGCGGCGGGCGCGCTTCGCGGACGGAAGCGGAGCCGCCTCTCGGGGTCGATGGCGGCGCGCGCCTCACCGGGCGTACGCTCGCGGCCGTGGACACGACGGGCTGCCCTCGATGCGTGGCGGAGCGGCTGGCCGCAGTGACGGCCCTCCTCGCGATGGGAATCGCCACCGTCTTGCTCATCGGCGTCGCCGTGCGGGAGGCACTGAGCAACACGGCACTGCTCGGCGTTGTTGTCGGCGCGGCCGCAGGGCTGCTGCTGTTGTGCCTCAACGTCCGCCTCACCCGCACCGCATCCACGCCACCCTCCGATCTGTCAGCGCCCTACCGCGCGAGCGGGCCGCTGGAGTGCCCGCACCACCCCGCCGCGCGGTGAGGCCCATGGCACAACATCACCCCGTCGCAGTGTCCCCGGCCTGGAGGTAGACCACCGCCCGCGCCCCGCCTCCGCCTCGAGGCGCGATCCCCTGCTCGGTCGCCGCGTCGATCAACGCGAGCCTCGCGGCGATGCACCCGTCGATCTGCTGGTCGCTCGTGCGGGTATCCGTCTCGCTTCACCTCACGCTACCTACCGCTCTTCACTCGAAGCCCGCCGTTCGCGGGCGCGCGCTGCGCTCACGAACGGCACGTCCGGTGCTCGGGACCGCACCGTGACCCCCGCAACGTCCCCTGGAGCGAGCAGCGTTCCTCGTCCCCGTGTGCTCGCAGACACGGCGCTGTGGCTCGTGTTCCTCACGGGATGCGCGAGCCGCCCGCCCGCACGCACGGTGCGCTCCGTCGCGGCGGAGAGGCACCCAGTTGCGGTGAGCACCTCCGACGACGCCACGCCCACCCCCGACGCGATCCACACATCACCGACCCCGGCCGCCGAGACGGCGGCTCCTTCGCCCGTCGAGACGGTGGCGTGCACTGCGATGCTGCGGGCGGCGTTTCATCTGCGGCCACGGGCGGTGGTCCGCTCCCTGGGCCCGGAGCTGCCCGCAGGGACCGAGGTGGCGGTGCTCGCGACTTCGAACGTGCAGCGACTGCAGCAGGAGTGGGGCGGTGCACTGGCGCCGGTGCTCAGCCGGGTGCGGGTGATCGCCACCGGGGTCGAGGGTTACGCCTTCGTCGACCCGCGCGAGCTCGCGCCGACGTGCCCGCTGCTCACGCCCATCGGCCTGATGACGCGGTCCCTCCGCGACCGCATCGGCCACCAGTGGCGGGTGAACTACGGTCGCGAGTGGGGCGTGGCGCCCGTCCCGGTGACGCAGCTGACGGGATGGGGGCTGGCCTTCGACCCGGCGCGCGACGAGGTGCTCGCGCGCTTCGATGTCGACCACAACGGCAGCGAGGAGGTGCTGATCCGAGCGAACCCCGAGAACAACCTCGGCGCCGTCGTCGCGTTGATGCGGGGCACCGGCGCGCGCGCCACCGGCATCGTCGTCGAGCAGGAGTGGGACCACGACCACCACTCGATCCGGTACGGGCAGACGATTCGCGCGGGTCGCGACACCTACGTGGCGATGGAAACCTGGAGCGTGGGCGGGTGCAACCGCTGCCTCGATGCGGTGTGCGACGAGCCCCATTGGGACCTCCGTCGACTGCACCCGGACGGCTGGTTCGTCCGGACCGCGACGCTGCCGAGACAGTCGGAGGGCGAGGCGCTCGCGCTGCACGGCGAGGCTGACGGTCGCGTCACGGTCGAGGGAGAGCTCACCCATCGACGACAGTCGCTCCGGTTCGACCCGGTGACCTTCGCGCTGGTGATCGAGGGTCCGTCGATGCCAGAGCTCGCGATGGGAGGGGACTTCTGTCGTCAGCCTCCTGAGCGGTAAACGCGGCCCGACCCGCGCGCCGGTGCTCAGGGGCACCATCGTCCCACCCCCAGCGCCGCCACCGCGAGCAGCACCCCGTCCGCCCGCCGCGGCCGAGCCCGCCACCGAGCTCCCACCGAGCTCGCCAGAAGCTCCGCGCGACGGCGTGGGAGCCACAGCGGGACCGTCGCGTACGGGGTGCACTCTCGCCTGGAGTTGCTCCGTGCCTGCGACGGCGCCGCGTCGCCTTCCCGATACCCCGATGGGGTAGGGCTTTACTCCACCGCGCAGGCGATCGCGCGCACCACGCCGTCCTCGGCGGAGTCCTCCTCGATGGCGTCGGCGACCCCTTCAAGGCGGTTGCCCGGCTGCGCCTCCAGGGTGACCTCGCCGAGCTGATCGCAGCGCGTCCGGACCGATCGCAGGCACACCTCCCGGTCACTACGTTCCACTTCGGCGAACAGCCACAGTGGGTGACCGTCTGGGCCCACCAAGGCGGGTCCCAGGGAGAGGTTGAGGGCGTCGAGCCAGAGCGTGAGGACGCCCAGATCGTCGGGTCGACGCGGCATCTCGCAGGCGCGCAACGCCGTTGTCGGCATCGCGGGAACACCGCGTTCGGGCGAGCGGTCGAGCGGCAGGAAGCGCCCCGCAGACGCACGAGTGCGGCTCCAGACGACGACGCCCGTGGACGAGCCCCAGCGCGCGAGCGTCGCGAACTCGTCGTCCCCGAGGTGCACCCCGCGACGGACGCGCACCCTCCCCTCCGGCGCGACCTCCAAGACGGACGCGGCGGCGACGCCGGGCACCAGCGAGCCGACCAACAGATACATGACGCCGCCGTCCGGGAGCGCAGCGGTGGTGGTTCCGCCGACCAACCCGAGGCAGTCGCCCGACGGCTGCCGGAGCCGGACGATCGCCCCGCCCGCGCGGCCCCAGTTCAGCCACGAGTCGAACGATGGATGGATCAACACGCCCCGCGCGGAGACCGCCTCGACGGTCGCCCTGGTGATGCCGACCTCCTGCAGCGGGTTCACGTAGTGGCTGGCCAGATCGAGTGAGCCGCGCAATTCCGGCCCGGTCGTCCCGGTGTGAAAGCGCCCGGATTCCCAGATGCGCCAGCTCAGGCTGAGCGACGAGCCGATCTCCCCGCGGACCTGGTCAGAGCCCGTAAAGGCAATGAGGACTTCAGGGTGCCGACGACCCCGGGGCTCAGGGCGCTGCGCCGGTGGGGCCGGCCGGCGCGGGGCAACGACGCGCTGGCCCGGCGCGCAGGCGAAGCGCGTGGCGCCGCCCACCCGAGGTGCGACGCCCGCCGCGTGGCTCGCGTTCGCGGGAAGGTCGCTCGCGCACCGCGCGGCGCTGACCGAACCGCCGAAGACCTCGCGGGCCCGCGCGCCGTACCGGCCCACGCTTGGATAGTGATGGAAGATGTCGAGCCCGACGAACAGGGAGTTGGGTGTCCGGCAGCTCGCGCCGAGGAGGGTTCCCTCGGAGCTCAGGTACTGCCGCCCGCCGGTGGTGGTGATGGCCAAGCCGGCGGGCTCGGACTCCACGTCCCAGCCGATCTCGGCGCCGAGGTCGACGGGGCGCCACGTCTCCCCCCCGTCGGCCGTCGCGAGGATCACGCCGCGCTCGAGCAGTGCCGCGCCCCGGTTCGCGTCGCGGAAGGCAGCAGCGAAGGCCCTCGACGGCAGCGCCGCGCGCCGCAGGGCCGACCGGCCATCGGTGGTCCAGAGAGCGCCGCCGGCGTCGATGAGCGCGGCCCTTCCCCGCGAGGCCCGCGGCGCCCGGGGGCAGGTCATCCGGCCGAGGTTGCGCAGCCGGCCGACGAAGGTCTCGCTGCTTGCGACGGTGCCGTCAGCGGCGACGAAGATCCAGCCGTCGGCGGTCCGCACGACGCCGACGATGTCGGAGGCGAAGCGCTGGGCCGCGACCTCCACATGGTCGTCCAACGCCGAGACCACTCCACGGAGGGGTCCGCAGCACACGTTGCGGTGGTCGCCCTCGCCGTACTCGACGACGGTCAAGGTGCACGCGAGGGGCGCCATCGCGCGCAGTTCGCGCGACGGGATGGGCCGTCTCGCGGTCGGGAGGTACGTCCACGCGACCAGCGCGCCGAGGGCCGCCGTCGCGACGACGCCGACGATCGAGCCCACGACGCGGGCGACCGACCGGCGCGCCCCCCTTGGCGCGGCCCCCATGGTATGCGCGCGGTACGGCATGGGGGATCTTCGCAGAGGCCCCCGCCCGGTGACAACGTCGGCGGTCGGCTGGGCGTGCGTCGGTAGTGCTCAAGTTTGAAACCGCCCGAAACGGCCGGGCGTGAAGTTGACGCGGTCGGTCGGCGTAGGCACCCCTTTGCCATGGACGCCGCCGGTCTCCCCGCCCTGATCGAAGCCATCCGCCACCTTCACGGCGCCGCCGCGACCTGGGTGGAGTCCGTCCCGGTACGCGAGACGTGGCAGGGCGCGACCGTGTGGGAGGGCGAGGTGCAGGTGTTCGACCTCGCGGGGCACCCCACGGCGTCGCGGGCGTATGCCTGGAGCCACGCCACAGAGGGCGAGCGGCGCCGCTTCGTGGCCGTGCTGCACGCCCCGCCGGTGGTCGACCCCGTGACGGCCGTGCGCGCGGCCATCGGCGCCGAGTACCGCCAGCGGCAGAACTGACGGGCGCCGCCCGAAGGTAGACGGGGCATCGGCAGGGGCCGATACTCGCCCGCGCCGCACCAACCCGAGGGGAACCCCATGCTTGACCGCCGACTTCTGCCGCTCGCTGTCGCCTTCATCACGGCATGCAACCCGTCGGCACCTCTCCTGTTGCCAACCATCGATACTGGCAGTGCCGTCGATGGCGCGACGACAGACCGTTCTGTAGGAGTCGACGCCACCGACGCCGCGCCCGTAGACGTCCCATCACCTATGGATGCGCCTGTTATCGACATCGTGCTGGCGGACGTGCCCGATGTGCCGGTGGTCCCGGATGTTCCTGACGTTCCCGGCGTGATGGACGTTGTTCCGGCGGTGGATGTCATCCCATCGGTCGATGTGACTTCGACGGTGGACGTGCCCGATGTGCCCTTGACGGTCGATGTCCCGGACGTCCCACCCGTGGTCGACGGCGGGACGTGTCCAACCGGCATGGCGCTCATTCCTGCCGGGACATTCACCATGGGTGACACCAGTCCCGACAGCAACGGCGCCGACCCGCCTCATGTGGTCACGCTGTCGGCGTTCTGTATGGATATCAACGAGGTCACGGTCGCGGCGTACAGCGCCTGCTCGGCGACGGGGTGCACGACCCCGCAAACCCAGACCGGGTGCAATTGGGGCGTCGCCGGGAGAGGGGATCACCCCATCAACTGCGTCGATTGGAACCAGAGCTCGGCATTCTGCCGCTGGCGCGGCGGCTCTCTCCCGACCGAAGCGCAGTGGGAGTACGCAGCGTGCGGCGCCGACGGCCGCACGTACCCATGGGGCGAGTCTGCGCCCGGTCCATTGGTGTGCTGGAGCGGCACGGGAAGTCGCGCGACGACATGCCCCGTTGGCTCATTCCCGGCCGGTAGGTCGCCCTTCGGCATCATGGACATGGGAGGGAGCGTCTACGAGTGGGCGACAGACTGGCTGGGCCCATACGGCAGCGCACCGCAGACCAACCCCACTGGTCCGAGTTCAGGCACCCGTCGCGTCCTCCGCGGCGGTTGCTGGGGTAACCGTGACGCAATCTACATGCGAGCGACGCGCCGCGACGGGTTGAGCCCTACCAATCAAAACATCGTTGATGGAATCCGCTGCGCCCGCGCGCCGCTGTAACGCTTCAATCGGCGGAACCCGTGGGAGTCGAACCCTGCGCGCCACAGTGGGCGCGTGCCTTCGGGATGTAAAGCCCCTCACGGCCGCCGGGCCGGGCACGGTTTCCAGTGCCCCGCCACGGTCGGGCGGGGCTATGTCGCGGGCTTCGCGGCGCCCTGGAGGGCGGCAGCGAGCACCCGCCGCGCCCATTCGGACTCGGGGACGCCCGCCGCCTCTGCCGCAGCCTTCACGGCGGCGCGCTCGGTGTCGGACAGGCGGATGGTGAACGGGTCGCCGCGCGTGGTCCCCTCGGGCTTCGGGGGACGGCCACGGCGACCCTTCGCAGGGCCACCCTCAGGCGCACCGGGGGCGTTCACTGACGCTCCCCGTGAAGGGCGGCGTTCAGGAGTTCCTCCATCGACCACACATGATCCGAGACGCCCGCCGCCATCGCGGGCGTGGTGCGGAGGGTCTGGTGGATGCGGCAGAGGTTGTAGTGCGCGAAGTGCAGCGCCACCGCGGCGGCGTGGTTGCGGGGCTTCTTGCTGAACCCGTTGGTCAACCGCGTGAACCGGCGCATCTGCATCCGCATCGTCAGGTTGTCCCGTTCGACATACGAGGTCGAGATGAGGTCTTCATCCGGCGACCCCATGATGATGGTTTTCTCCGTGGAGGTGACCTTGGGCGGCGAGTACCGCCCCGGCCCGGCGGGCTCGGACTCGTAGGACTTTACAATCATCGCGTAGTCGACATCGCACCCGAAGGCATCATCGATCGCGTTGATGTAGAGCGAGAGTCCGTCCGTGCTGATCTGCACGCGGTTGGTCAGCCGCCCCTTCAAGTCGGCGATGAACTTGGACGTATCCGCCGCGGTGCGCTTGCCCACGAGGTAGGACGGGACGAGCTTCGTGTCCGCATCGATCGCCACGAAGGTCCACGAGTCGCCCACCGTGCGCGGGTCTTCATCCTCGCGAACGTGGCGCTGCTTCTTCTGGACGAAGCTCCAAATCTCATCGCACTCCAACCGCTCGCACGCGAGGCCGCGCATGATGCTGTCGTGCAGCGCCGCGCAGCCCTCGCCCATCCGCACCAGCAGGGAGAGGATGGTCGGTTGCGACACGTCCGTCATGCGCGAGGTCGCGCGGATGGAGACGCCTTCTACCAGGGCGGAGAGGACAGCGATCTGCTTGGATTCCGGGAGGTTGTTGCTCATGGTGACTTACTGTACGACAGTTAATCGCCGGGGCTACACCGGGGGCTGCATTTTCTTTCGGAACGCTGGGAATGCAGGGGATTTGGAGAGGGGCTGAACCCTGAACGGGCGGGGCGGGGATTCCGGCGCTGGCGACAGTGCCTAATCTCTCGGAGGGGCTTTGTTCTTCACTATCTCTATCGCCAAAGCGTCAAGGAACGTATGAAATGCCTTGTCTCTGGCTCTTGGCTTAAACATCACGGCTATTGTCGAGATATGCTGTGACACCTGCTTTGCATATCGCTCTGCGTCCGACTGGCTGTATATATGAACGCGGTTATAGTCGGAGTCGTGACGAGACTTCTGGAGTTTCACGAATAGCACGGCCATATCAACGAGCGCGGTAAAGTCGGTGCCCTTCATGGCCTCGACTGCCTCAAAGGAGGTATTGGAACCCATGCTCGCTATGTGTCGACAAATGTTTCTTATGTGCTTATGGTCATGCTTCCTGGCATACGCATTCATCTCGTCTTCGTCAGTGGTATTTGATGACCTAACTACAGCATAGCTGATGATAGACTGGAACAAGGCGTAGTAGAGGGTTGATATTGATCGGCGGACAGCGCCGTCGCAGTCAGTCATGCCGTTGGACCTGTCGACAACGTATTTGCCGTGCGACAAGAACGTCTTGTCGATATCATCCAGCGCCATTGCCGATGTCCTTGCTGTCCCTGACTCCAGACAAAACAATGCAATCCCTTTGATGCAGGCGCCCATGCGCCTGCACTCCAAATGACTTATCGAAGGCGTTGAGCATGTCGAATATGTCATCGTCCGAATATTCGGAGAGCGCACGGCCTTCTTCGATGACAAGCCGTGGATACACGGAGAGGCCGAACTCGCTGTCTTGTTCAAAGCGAGAGACGGTGGCCGTCACTTTCGGCCACCGGTCCGGCCACGAACTAGACATCGCCTCAAGAGCAGCGCGCGCTGTCTCCAGTAGTTCAACCAGAGTGACCGGTGCCGTTGGTGTGGCGCGCTGAACTGACGAGTAACGGGTTGTCACAACGCCATCCATCCCACCGCCGGAGTGACGGAGGGGGCGCTCTGGTTTTTGGCCGTCTGGTTCGGCATCTCCTCGCGAGAGTGCACGCCCGACTTCGGGGCGTGGGCGCCTGCGGAACCTCCCTGTGCTGTGCGCGGGCGTATCCATGTCACATCACCCGTCGCCGTTTGGTGATTTCTTGGAGACCACGTAGCGCTTGAGGCCCTTGCCCGGGTTTGCGCGCACGTATCCGTTCCAAGCACGAACAATCTCGGCCATGGCCTCTGGCATCGCTTTCGGCGGCATTCGGATAGATGCGACCACGTGACCGTCCACGTGAGTTTTTTGATCGCCTTCGTCGAAATACGGCTCTGTTTCTGGCCGCACCTCCGCAAAGGCGAAACTGAAGATGTCGTCAAAGTCGGACAGCGCGACAAAGTTCGCGTAGAGCGGCGTAGGCGACCCTTCCCATACGAAGTCAACCCACTCCACATCGTTCTTGGGGGCGGGCTTCTTTGCTGCTTTGTTCGTGCGTGCCATCCTCCGTCCGTACCACTGTGCCGCGTTCCGCTCAATCCCTGCGCGGGCGCGCAGCGGGGCGTGCCAGAGGCGCGAGCAGCCTCCCGCGCGGCGAACCCGCGCCCAGGTGCGCCCGTGGCCCCGCTCGCCCGTTCAGTCACCCGCTCACCTTGACGCATCACGTCATGCCTCCCGAGGGGGCCGGGGACAGAGTATGTCCCGGCCCGGCAAACTTGAGCACTACCCGTGCGTCCACCAGGTTCACCCGTCGGATGTGGACGCGATATGCTCGCGGCGGCGATGGGGAGCCCGCGAACCCGATGACCGTGCCTTCCTCCCACGCGGCAGCGCCCGACGTCCGCGAGATGGGGTGGCCTATAGCGACCTTCGTGACCTTCGGCCTTGCCAGCGCGGCGCTGCTGGCCGCGTTCATGCCGCCTCCGCTGACCTCCGTTCCGGTTATCGTGACGGCCCCGCTCCTCGCATCGCTCGCGGGCAGGGTCGTCGCGGTATCCATCCCTCGCGCCGAGGGCGACCTCGCGACGGGTCGCGTCCCCTGGTCGCGGTGGCAACCCGACCTCGGGCTGCTGCCACTTGACTATGTCTCCTGCGGTTCAGGCCCCTGCCAACCGAGCTGGAGCACCGCGTGGGACGCATGGCGCTGTGGCATCGGCCCCTTCGACTGGCGACTTCATCGGGAACACGCCAATACCACGCTGCACGGCCCGATCGACTGCGGTCCCCCGGCCGGGCCGTGGAACAACGGGACCACTCCGCCCGTCGAGTACCGTCTCTCGGCGGACCGTCGTGTCGTGGAATATCGCTGCGCGCTCGCACCCTGGAGCGACGCCCTGGCGCCCGCCGAACATCGGGCGTTCCGCCTGCTGCCGCCCGACGAGGCGACGCCGACGCCGCGCCCCGAAACGTGGCCCTACTCCGATCAACGACTGGTCTTCGTGGGCGCGTGGTCGGCGCTCGCGATGCTGGTTGGCGCAGCCACCTGGGCGACCCTCGCGATGCTCGCGAGCGCGGGCACCCGCAGGTCAACGTCGTCCGCCTACGCAGGCGCCGCAGCGCGCCTCCGGTGGAGGCTCGCGACGGCCTTCGCGCTCTCGTCGATCATGGTGGTCGCAGGAGCGCGCACGATCGTCCCCTTCCGGCTGTCCAGACGGGACGCGCCGCACCGACTGCCGGCGCTCCCCGCCATGGCTGGACCGTCGTGTACGTTGGAGGGCCAGTCGCATAACGATGCGCCGGTTGCGCTCCCTGTAGGGACCTACGACCCCAGCAGCGAGCTCGAATAGCACGCGGGTAGGAGCGTCTGATCACTCGCGGGGCGGTCCGACGACCCGGCCCCTGATCGACCGCGAGACCGTCCGGCGCCTCCTGGAGACCCACGACTTGAAGCCGTGGCGAGAAAAACCGGCTCATGGGCCCTCGGAGGTGATGGGCCGGACTACCTATCCACTGCCCACGCGCCCTCAGCTCCTGCGACAGCTGGTACGTCGCCTCCCGATCCCCGTCGCGGAGCAACGTCACGAGACGCGGCCCATCGAGCTCGGACAGGCGCCTCACGATCTGCCCGCGGGTGTCGTCACTGCCCTCGCCTTCCGTGGGCGCGAGCGCTTCGTCGATCGTCGGCGTCGTGGCGGGCGCGAGGGTAGCGCCGCACGCGAGTGGACACTCGGTCGCCGCGGTCCCACGCGAGGGCGCACTGATGATAGGAGTGGGGGGGTTCCGGCGAGGGTCAGGTCACCACCACGTGAGGATGGGATGAGTGAGACGCCGCGACGAGAGCCTCCCCGCTTCGCCCTGGTGATGGCGCTCGGAACCACCGCGGCCTTCTGCGTGCGGCCGATCGATCACGTCCCGACCACGTCTCCATCCACTTCCTCGCCCGCGCCCGCGGCAACGCCCCCGCCGCCCGCTCGCCGGGCGCCGAGTCTCGGTGACCTCGCCGCCGCCCGCGCCCGCGCGCGGACGATGGGCAGCGACGGGCACGTGGCCGTGCTCATGGGCGAGGGCGAGTCGGCCGTGGTGGTTCACGTGTCCGGGTGCGTCGTCCCGCGCGGGACGGACCTCGTACGCGACGTCGAGGTGGTCCCGGCACCCGACGCGGTGGCGCTCATGCGAGACGGGGCGTGGGCCATCGACGCGCGCGGCCACTTCTTCGACGTGCCGGACCCGGGGGCGGGCGCCCGCTGCGCCGAGCGTCCGTGCGTCTCGCAGGAGGTGCCCGGTCACGGGCGGGTGGTGGCCCTTACCGGCTACTACCACGCGCGCCTGGAGGACGGCACCGTCGCCCGGCGCACCCGCGCCGCGGGCGGTTGGGTCGTGGACGAACCCGACCGCCGCGTCGTGGACCTGAGCGAGGTCGAGCTTGGCGACGACATCCGGCGCGAGCTGCTCCCCAACGGCGACGTGCGGCACGTCGTCACCGACACCGCCATCAACCTCGAGACGGGGCGCCCGGACCACCCGCGCCGCGAGTTCGTGACCTCGGCGCTGCGGGTCGCCGACCCGGTCGAGCTGGTGGAGGAGCGCCTCGGCGACGTGGCCTGCGTCCGCGGGGGCGGCGGCGACCTCCGCTGCGGCGCGCTCTTCGACCACGCCCCGGGCCGCTGGTCGCGCGAGCTGCGGTGGGCCCCGCTCGACGTCCCGCCGACGGGGACCGTGCAGGTGGCCGTGAGCTCCCGCGAGCTGTGCCGCGTCGGCGCGGACGGAAGCTTCGCCTGCGCCCAGTTCCTCCCACAGGACGACTACGGTCCGGTCGGCGCGCCGCCGCTCAGGTTCTCACCGGTCGAGGGCCTCGACGACGTGAGCGAGGTCGCCCTCGCGCGGACCGCAGGCTGCGCGCGTCGGAGGTCGGGCGAGGTGCTGTGTTGGGGCCTGATGTTCCGCCACGGGGGCGTTGTGCGGCGCGACGTGCCGGTACCCGTCGAGGGCCTCGATGCCGTCGAGGGCCTCGCGGCCTTCGCCGGCTACGTGTGCGCGCTTCACCGCGGGGTGGTGTCCTGCTGGGGCGGCGGGCTGTTCCGCCACGGCTCCTTCGCCCGCCCGCGGCCGATCTCGAACGACGCCGACGCCACCGGGATCGCCGCCGCCTGGAACACGCTCTGCGTCACGCGCGCTGGGGGCGGCGTTCGCTGCTGGGCGGGCGACCCCTTCGAGACGCCGCCAACGACCGTGCGCGGGACCCCGCCGGGGGCGCTCCACGACCTCCAGCGCGTGCGGGGCCACCACTACCACGCGCTCGACGAGCAGGGGACGGCCTGGGTGGCGGACGCGGAGGAGCGGCCGACCTTCTCGTTCCGGCGGGTCGCGCCCCCCGAAGGGCGCGAGCCCATCGCCGAGGGCGACCATCTCGTCAGCGCGGAACCGGACATCCGCGCGCTCCTGCCGGGTGCGGTGCGCCCAAGGATCTCCGACGGCGACAACGTCTGCCTCCTCAGCGTGGCCGGCCGCGTCGCCTGCCGGTGGTCCAACGGGTATTCCTACATGCAGCGCGAGGCCTACTGCGCGGGCGTCAGGCCGGTGTTCACCCCGACGCTCGTTCCCGGTCTCGACGACGCCGTCGAGCTCGCCACAAACGGGGGCCTCACGTGCGCCCGCCGCGCCGCCGGGACCGTCGTGTGCTGGGGCGCCAACGTGGCCGGCGTGCTCACGGTCGCCGAGTCAGCCCGCGCTCCGCGGCTCCACCGCCTCGACGAAATGCTGGCCCGGACGCTCGCGCGCTGACCCGCGGGACCCTCTCGATCGACGACGAGTCACGAGCCGCTTGAGCGGCGTGCCCGCGGCCAGCGCCGCGACGAGGGCAGGCGCGTCGGGCGGGCGGTGGCGGGTCAGCACCCGGCCCACCAGCGACTCCACGGCGGGCGTGAGGCGACCGTCGGCGCGCAGGCGTTCGAGCGACGTGGCGAGGTCGTCGACGGAGAGCGGTGCGGCCAGCGCGAACTCGCCGGCCGGCCGGGCGCAGTTGCAGCCTGCTGCCGCTCGATGAAGCGACGCGGACACCGCGCCATGAGACGTGGCCCTACTCCGATCAACGACCCATCCTCGTGGGTGCGTGGTCGGCGCTCGCGATGCTGGTCGGCGCAGCCACCTGGGCGACCCTCGCGATGCTCGCGAGCGCGGGCACCCGCAGGTCAACGTCGTCGGCCGACGCAGGCGCCGCAGCGCGCCTCCGGTGGAGGCTTGCGACGGCCTTCGCGCTCTCGTCGATCGTGGTGGTCGCAGGAGCGCGCACGATCGTCCCCTCCCTGCTGCCCAGACGGGACGCGCCACACCGACTGCCGGCGCTCCCCGCAGTAGCTGGACCGTCGTGTACGTTGGAGGGGCGGTGGCAATACGATGCGCCGACTGCGCTCCCTGTCGGGACCTACGACCTTAGGAACGAGCTGGAGTAGCACGCGGGCAGGAGCGTCTAACCGCTCGCGTGCGCTGATCGACGAAGGTCCGCCTCGTCGTCGATGTTTTCGGGCTCCCAATCACGTTCGAGGTGACCGAGGGCCAGCGGCACGACCTGGGACCAGTCTCCGTGGGAAGGCGCGGAGGGGCGACCGGGGACGGGCGTCATCCCCGACGGGTTGCGAGCGCCTCACCCGTCGAGGACACTCGTCTGCTCGACGTCAGCTACATCGGGTCTCCCTCAGTTCGTGTGGAGCTGGGAGGCAAGCGGCTCATGCGGCGAGGAGCCTGTGCCGGAGGAGATTGGCGCGATTCCGCTCCAGTTGATAGAGCACCCACTATCTGCAGTACACGCTCCCGCGAGCGCTGCCATGAGCTCCCTGGACGCTGCCTTGGCCGGGTTCACGACCCAGGCCACCCGTAAGAGCGCCGATTGTTGGGCACTCTCAATTGCTCAGATCCCGTGGCGTTCGCAGCGGTAAGACTGGGCGGAGCGGTAGGGGACGGACTCGGGGGTCGCGCGCAGACGACACACCCGGCGACCACTGCGCCACGCGCCGAGCGCCGCGCCAAGCGCCGCGCCGAACGCCGCGAGAGCCACTCCGACGGCAACCTCTGCGGCGTTCTGGGCGGGTCGATGCGCGCTCCACGCCATTGCGGCCTTGTCGCGCAGGAAGTCGGCCGTGCTGTTGCTCCATTGGACGCACGCCTGGTAGGCGCTGGGGGCGTTGCCGTAGAGGTCCAGCGCGCGGGTGGTCGTGCTCCACGTCGGGCAGTGCCGACGGTACTGCGCGACTGCGACCACGGCGGCCCGAAGCGCGACCGGGTTCGACGGGCCGCGGTGCGTCCTCCAGTAGTCCGCGCCCCAGTTGGACGTCATGATGGTCGCCTCTTCCACAGAGGGCGGACAGCGCAGTTCGGCTGTCCAGAGGTCGTTCAATTCGGCGTCCAACGGCGCGGCTCGGACGTATGGGTCTGGCGTGCAGCGGGTGTTCGCGGTCACGATCGTGGCGAGCACGGGGGCGCTCGGGTCGGTGGTGCGCAGGACGGCGATCGTCACGAGCAGGGCTTCGATGTCATTGGCCGACTGTCGGTCGCCGATCCAGGCCACCCAGCCTCCCAGCGCGGCAGCCGTCAGTAGAACGACCGCCGCGACACGCTGTCGGCGCCCCCGGGTCGTCCAGCGTTCCAGCTCGCAGCGCGGGCACGCAGGCGACGCTTCGTCGGGCGCGGCGGCGGGAAGGTCTTCTGGGAGAAGTGTCCCCGCGTCGGGTTCACGTGGCATCGAGGGTGCCCATGACCGAACCGTACTACGGTGGCGGCGCAGCGTAGCGTTCGAAGGGTGCGCCGGGGCCCCTCTACCGCCACCAGGCGCCACCAG
>JAUSAZ010000128.1 GCA_030652255.1 Myxococcales bacterium
TCGGGGAAGTCGGGGCGGTACTTCAACGTCTTGAACTGCGCCTCCGAGTACGGGTTGTCGTCCGAGACGTGGGGCCGCGAGTGCGTCTTCTCGACGCCCAGGTCACACAGCTTCTGCGCGACCGTGCGCGAGGTCATCGACGAGCCGCGGTCGGCGTGCAGCGTCAACTGGCCGGGCTCGATCCCCTGCCGGCGGCAGGTCTCGGCGATGAACTCCTCGGCCAGCGTCGCCGACTCCTTCGTGGCGACCATCCAGCCCACCACGTAGCGGCTGAACACGTCGAGGATCACGTACAGGTAGTAGTAGGTCCACTTGCCCGGCCCGCGCAGCTTGGTGATGTCCCACGACCACAGCTGGTTGGGGCGCGTGGCCAGTAGCTCGGGCCGCTGGTAGTTCGGGCGCATCGTGAGCGCGCGCCGCTCGCGCACCTCCGCGTGCCGATGGAGCACCCGGTAGAGCGTGCGGATCGAGCCCAGGTAGCGGCCCTCGTCGAGCAGCGCCGCGTACACCTCGGCCGGCGCCTGGTCGGCGAAGCGGGGCTCGTGCAGCGCGTCCAGGATGCGCTGCTCCTCGGTCTCCGACAGCCGCCGTGGCGAGCGCTGCGCAGGCGCCTCGGGCGGCCGCGAGGGGCCTTCGACGGCGGGCGTCTGCAGGCGGTACCAGGTCGCCCGCGACAGGCCGATGGCCCGGCAGACGGCGGCCACGCCGAGCATCGCCACGAAGGGCAAGGCGAGGGCGATCACCGCGTCTCTCCGCTCGGCGTCGGGTCGGTCGAGAACAGCCCCACAAGTTTTTTTTGCAGGGTCACGAGCATCTCGGCGCGCTCGGCCCGCAGGGTCATCTGGGTGAGCTGCTGCTCGAGCTCGCGCACGCGGTCGGCGTCCTTGGGTGTCGCGGCGGGCGTCGGCCCGCGTCGCACGGGCGCGGCCTCGGGGAGGGCGCCGGCCTCGCGGGCACGGCGCCACTCGGTCAGGTGCGAGGAGTACAGCCCGTGGCGTCGGAGCAGCGCCGCGACCTGGCCCGGCTCGGCGGCGGCCGCGTCGGCCTCGGCGAGGATCTTCCGCTTGAACGCGGGGCTGTACGTGCGGCGCTTCGCCCTGGGCGTGACCTCGGTCGGAGCGACGTCGGGCTTCTTCGTGACCATGTCCATGAGACCGTCTCCTGACCGCCCTGGTTCAGTAAACTCCCCGGTCGGGGTGTCTCACGGGTTATTGGCACGCAGGGTGCGTCGGCTCATGCTCCCCGTACCTCCGAAGGCCGAGCAACGGAGCATGGCGGCATTTCTGGACGAGCACGCCGCGCCGATCGACGCCGCCGCGGAGAAGACCCGGCGCACCATCGAGTTGCTGCGCGAGTACCGCCAGTCGCTCATCACGGCGGCGGTGACCGGGCGCCTCGCGCCGGAGTCGCCCGCGTCGTGATGACCCCCGAGGAGAGGCTCTTCGAGGCGACCATCGTCGCGGGCCTGGTCGCCACCGGCTGGATCGAGGGTGACCGCGCGCGGGTGCAGCCCGACCGCGCGCTCCTCCCCGACGACCTGCTCGACTGGCTGCGCGACGCGCACCCCGAGCAGTGGGAGCGGCTCTCCCGCGCGCACGGCGAGACGCTCGGCCAGCGCCTCGTGAACGCGCTCGACGACGCGCTCAAGAAGAGCAGCACGCCGGAGGTGCTGCGACGCGGCTACTCCTTCGAGGGCGAGGCGATCGAGCTGGCGTGCTTCCCGCCGCCCAACGCGCTCAACCCGGCGACCACGGCGAGGGCGAAGCGCAACCGGCTGGTGGTCACCCGGCAGGCGCCGATCGAGGCGGGCTCGGGCAAGACCGTCGACCTGATGTTCTCGCTCAACGGCGTGCCGGTGGCGACGGTGGAGCTCAAGCACCGGCCCAACGCGCAGGACGCGGGCGACGCCCGGAGGCAGTACCTCGCGCGGCCGAAGAACCTCCCGATCTTCCGCTGGCCGTCGCGCGCGGTGGTGCACTTCGCGGTCGACGAGCAGGAGGCGTGGATGACCACGCGGGTCGACGGCGCCGACACGGCCTTCGTCCCCTTCAACCGCGGAACGATCGGGGGCGGCGGCAATCCCCCCAACCCCGACGGCTACCCCACCGACTACCTCTGGAAGGACGTCTGGGCGCGGGAGAGCTTCCTCTCTTTGCTCCAGCGCTACGTACACCTGCTGCTGGTGCCGGTGGAGCGCGACGGGCAGCGCACGCACGAGCGGCGAATGCTCTTCCCGCGCTGGCACCAGCGCGACGCGGTGCGCGCCCTCGTGCGGGACGTGGAGGAGCGCGGGCCGGGGCAGCGCTACCTCATCGAGCACTCCGCGGGGAGCGGGAAGAGCAACACCATCGCGTGGCTGGCGTGGCACCTCGCGGACCTGCCGTACGACGGTGGCAACCTCTTCGACAAGGTCGTGGTGGTGACCGACCGCACGGTGCTCGACAGCCAGCTCGCCGAGACCATCGAGCAGATGACCACGACGCCGGCGCGGGTGTGTCACGTCCGGGACCGGGTGCGAGTTGCGCAGCGTGGTTGGGGCGCGGCGGGCGAGGCGTCGGCGACCGGCGGGGGGAAGCTCGGCGAGGCGCTCGACAACCCCGGCGTGCGCATCGTGATCGTGACGGCGCAGACCTTCCGCAACGTCCCGGAGGCGCTCGCCGATCGGCCGCGGCGCAGCTTCGCGGTGCTGCTCGACGAGGCGCACTCGGGCGTCGGGGAGAAGACCGACGAGGCGATGTCGCGCGCCCTGCGCGAGTCGGTCGCGCCGGGGGCAGACGACCTGATCGCCTACGCCCGGCAGCGGCAGCAGCCGAACCAGTCGCTCTTCGCGTTCACGGCCACCCCGCAGCCGCAGACGCTGATCGACTACGGCCGGTACGACCCGGCGGAGGACAAGCACGTCGCCTTCCACCAGTACACGATGAGCCAGGCGATCGCCGAGGGCTTCATCGTCGACCCGCGGCTGGGCTACGTGCGGTACGAGACGTACTTCCGCCTGCGCGGCGTCGGGGTGGACGACCCGGAGGTAGACCAGAAGACCGCGACGGCGGCGATCATGCGGCAGGTCTCGCAGGACCCGAAGGTGATGGGCGCAAAGAGCCACGTGATCGTGCGGCACTTCCTGACGATGGTGAGGGACACCCTCGGGGGCAGGGCGCGGGCGATGGTGGTGGCGCCGTCGCGCGTGGCGGCGGTGGGCTACAAGCGGGCGCTGGAGACGGAGCTCGCCGCGCAGGGCGCGGAGGACGTCGGGGTGCTGGTGGCCTTCTCGGACGTTGTGACCGACCCGAAGACGGGGAAGGTCGTTCGAGAGACGGACCTCAACGGGTGCAGGGAGTCGGAGGTTCCGCGGCGCTTCGCGACGGGCAAGGACCGCATCCTGGTGGTCGCCAACAAGTACCAGACCGGCTTCGACCAGCCGCTGCTGGCGGCGATGTACATCGACCGCGCGCTGGAGGGCGTGCAGGCCGTGCAGACGCTCTCGCGGCTGAACCGTCCGTGCGGACCCGGGACGAAGAAGGTGTTCGCGCTCGACTTCGTGAACGCCACGGAGGTGCTGGACGGGTTCGCGCGCTTCCTCGAAGGGACGCGGCTCGGCGACGCGCCGACGCCGGAGATGCTGGACGACCTGAAGGAGCGCCTCGACGCCGCGGGTGTGTACTCCGACGCGGAGGTGCTGGAGGTCGCCGAGCTGGTGCTCACGCCCAGCGCGCTGACGAGGCAGGAGGCGCAGGAGAAGATCAGCGGGGTGCTCTCGGTGGCGGTGGGTCGGTACGAGGCGCTGAGCTCGAAGGCGCGGGAGGCCTTTCGCGGAGCACTGACGGAGTTCCTGCGGGTGTACTCGCTGGTCGAGCGGATGGTGGAGGCGCCCGAGCGGGGGATGGTGGCGCTCTCGATCTATGGCGCGTGGCTGGTGGAGAAGCTGGTCGGCCCGGCGCAGGCGAGAGCGTTCGTCGACCTCAAGGGGCAGATCGCGGTGGAGTACGTGCGGGTGTCCCGGGCCGGGGGCGGCCTCGCCGAGGCTGGTCCCAACGATGGCGGCGGCGACGACTCCGCGCCCGGGGACGTGACGCTGAGCACTCGAAGCGGGGCGCGGCCGGTCGACCCGACGGTTCGGCTCTCGGTGCTGTTGCAGCAGCTCAACGAGCGCTACGGCGTCGGCGCAGCGCCCGCCGACCGGAGCACGCTGGAGGCGATCATCGAGGAGCTGCTCGGAAACGAGGAGGTGCTGGGCGCGGTGCAGGCTACCGCCGACGCGCGGGAGCTGATCCGCGACGGGGAGATCCAGAAGCAGATCCGGAGGCGCTTTCGCGAGAGGCAGCGAGGCGGCGACGCGCTCGTGATGCGCTTCCTGGACGACGACGCGCTGCGCGACGAGCTGATGCAGATCGTGCTGGAGATGGTGCAGCGCCGGGCGCCCGAGGCGGCAGAGGAGGACGGAGGAGAGCTGTCCAGGGAGGAGCTGACGCGCCTCGCCGAGCTGGGGGTGCTGCGCAACAGCCTGGAGCCGCGGCTGCGAGGCTTCGTGCGCCGCACGCTGGAGGGCGTGCACGGCGACGGGTGGTTTGACGAGCTGATGCGCAGCGTCCCGACGGAGCTGCGCACGGGTCTGGCGGGCGTCGAGCCGGAGGTGGTGCTCCGCGAGCGGCTGTACCTGAGCACCCTGGTGGCGGCGATCGACCGCGGCTGGACCACGGCCTTCGGCGCGGTGCTGGAGTCGGCCCCGATGACCGAGCGTCTGAGCCGGGAGCAGTGCATCGCGCTCTTGCAGGTTCTAAACGCTCACCGCGAGGACGCGCATGCGAGGCCCATCCGCGAGGCCGACCTGACAACGGTGCGCGCGGTGGTGGCGCAGCTCCATCGGGTGCTCGACCGCGTCAGCGCGTAAGGTTCCTGCGACCGTTTCACCCGCTTCGTTCAGCGAGGAACAGGATCTCCTTCGCTCGCGGGTCGGTCCCTTCGAGGGCTTCGGTCCAGCGGCCGAGGGCGACGGGGCGTGCCCACACGAGGCGCAGCCCCGCGCGCTCACACATCTCCCGCACCTGCTGTCGCGTGTACCGCCGGTCGCGGACGACGTACTCGCCGGGCGGCTTGCCGTCGTCGTCGAACTGCTCCTTCCGGTAGACGACGCCTTCCGGGTCGAGGAGGAAGTACTTCGGGTCGTACACGTTGCCGCTCTGTTGCATCGTGCGACTCGGGGGCAGCGCCTGGAGCGCCTCGGGCAGGTTCGCGACGTCGTCGAGCCGGAGGGAGGCGATGGAGCTCGTGAGCTCGAGGTTCATCACCGACGCGAGAAGGCGGCCTCCGGGCCGGAGGTGCCGCGCGAGGCAGTCGACGATGCGCTGGTTCTCCGCCTGATCGGGGAAGGTGCCGATGACGTCGTAGAGGCAGAGCGCCGCGTCGTACCCACCGTCCGTGAGATCCAGTGTGCGTGCGTCTCCAACGAAGAAGTTCACGCACTCGATCGCCAGGGCGCTCGCCTCGGCGCGCGCGTGCGTGACGAAGGCTTCTACGAAGTCCACGCCGACCGCGTTGCACCCGTGCTGCCCTAGAAGGTGTGTGTGCCGGCCGCGACCGCAGCCCACGTCCAGAACGCGCTCGCCTCCGGTGAGCGCGAGCGTGTCGACGGCCACCTCGACCTCGTGCGCCGCGTGCCGCGCCCAAGCGTGGCGTTCGCCCATCGCCATCCGCGCGTACGCGTTGCGCGCGGTTCGATCGGATCGGTCGAGGAGGGCCTTCAGCTCGTCGGGCCGGTATGCCTTCGGGCGTTGGCTGCGGAACGTGAACGCCAGCCACTCCTCGCCCTCGGCGATCTCCCCGAGCTGCCACGGCGCCGACTCCTTCACGCGCCGGAGCTTGTCGGGCAGCTTCTCGTGGCTGATGAAGAACGCCGTGTCGATGACGCTGCGGGCCCCGGTGACCTCGATCGGACGATCCTTCGCGTAGGGGATGCCCTCGCCCGCCGCGCGGATCTCCGCGAGCCGCTCGCCGATGACCGCGAGGTCGCAGCGCCGGTGGGTGATGTGCTCCAACGCGCGCACGGCGTAGGGGTTGGTCGTGACCAGCCCCCACGCGGCGTGGTCGGAGAAGCCCCAGAACGTGAACAGGAGCTGGGTGGCCACCCCCCTGTTGCGGTGCTCGGTGTGGACCACGAGCTGGGTCACCCAGTCCATCGTCCCGAATCCGTCGATGGTCTTGCGGATGCCCAGGGCGTACCCGACCAGTTCTCCCCCTCGCCGCGCGAGCACCGCCCACCCCGGCGAAGGGACGAACTCCCGGACCTTCGAGGGCGAGAGCGAGATCTGCTTTCCGGGCCGAGGGCCGCTCGCGCCCCACACACCGTAGTGCATCGAGAACAGCTCCGAGCACTCGGCGAGCAGGGCGTCGTCGAGGTGATCGCCCGAGCGCCAGTCGTAGTCGTAGTCGTCTCCGCGCATGGGGGCACCGATGAGGGGCGCATGACGAGGTCCCCCAACGCCGCCCCGGCGGCTGCTCAGGTCACTCAGGGCCGTCTCGCTCGCACTGATGCCACCCGCGATACCGAGACCACAACTATTCGGCGGGCGCTCCTCGCCGCCCGCCTCTCCCCCGCTCGACGCGCGCCCCCTCGATGGCGTACCAATCACGGCCGTGAAGCTCGACGAGTCCACGCTGCAGTCCATCGTCGAGGCGGTGGTGCGGCAGCTCGCGCTGGAGTCGGCCGCCGCCCCCGCCCCCGCGACCGTCGCCGCCCCCTGCGGCGCGGCGGAGGGCCACGCGTGCACCGCCGACCCGCGGCCCGTGCACGCCGTCGAGCGCCCGGTCTTCGAGGCCGCGCTGCCCCGGCTGGTGGCGCTCACCTCGTCGCAGATTGCCATGGGGCGCGCGGGCAACCGGCTTCGCACCGACGACTACCTCCGCGCCCGCGAGGGCCACGCCGACGCCCGCGACGCCGTGCACAGCGAGGTGCCCGACGACTGGGCCGCCCGCCACGACCTGCTCGCGCTGCGCACCCGCTGCCGCGACCGGCACCACTACCTGCTCTTCCCCAACGAGGGTCGGCGGCTCGATGACGTGTCGCGCGCCGCGGTCGAGGCCCACGCGGCGAGCGCGCCCGACGTGCAGATCATCGTGGGCGACGGGCTCTCCCCCAACGCCATCGTGCAGAACGGCGCGGCCACCCTCGCGGCCCTGCGCGGGGCCCTCGCCGACGCGGGGTGGCGCACCGGCGTCGGGTGCTACGTGAAGTACGCCCGCATCGCCGTGGCCGACGAGATCGGGGTGCTCACCCGGGCCCGCGCCACGGTGATGCTGGTGGGCGAGCGGCCGGGCCTCGGGACGGGCGACTCGCTCTCGGTGTACCTCGCGGTCAACCCGCGCATCGGGCAGGACAACGCCGAGAAGAACTGCATCTCCAACGTGCGGCCCATCGGCATCAGCGGGGCGGAGGCGGCGGAGAACAGCGTGGCGATCCTGAAGCGGGCCTTCGTGAGCGGGCGGGGCGGGGTGTCGCTGGGCATCGGCTGGGGGCGGGCGTGAGCGCGCTGCCGCGGCTGCCGGCGAAGCTGCTGTCGTGCAGGGTGCTGCCGCACGCCGACCCGCGGCTGTGCGCGGCGCTCGGGCTGCCGGCCGAGGCGGGCGGGCGCTCGCTGGCGCTGCTCACCTGCGACCAGGACGACACCCTCTACGCCGCGCTCGACCACGCCACGAAGATGGCCGACGTGGAGGTGATCTACGCGCGGTCGTTCTACGCGGGCAGCCGGCACGCGTCGGGGCCGCTGTCGGGGGAGGTCCTCGGGGTGCTGGCGGCGGACGACCCGGAGAGCGTGGCGCAGGGCGTCGCGGCGGTGCGCTTCGCGCTCGAGCACCTCTTCGCGTTCTACGCCGTCGACGCCGCGGGGGTGACGGTGTTCCCGACGGTCATCGGCAGCGTGGGGCGCTACCTCGCCGCGCAGGCGGGCGTCGCGCCGGGAACCCCCTTCGGCTACCTCATCGCCCCGCCGGTCGAGGCCCTCGTGGGCGTCGACGCCGCGCTCAAGGCCGCCGACGTCGCGCTGGTGAGGTTCTTCGGGCCGCCCACGGAGACCAACTTCGCGGGCGCCTGGGTGACGGGCTCGCTCGACGCCGTCGAGGCCGCCGCGCGGGCCTTCGAGGGCGCCGTGCTCGACGTCGCCGCGCACCCCGCCGGCCGGTGACCGTCGGCCCGGAGACGCCCGCCCTCAAGCGGGTGCTGCGCCCGGTGCACCTCTGGGCCATCGCCGTCGGGCTGGTCATCTCCGGCGACTACTTCGGCTGGAACTACGGCCTCGCCCACGGCGGCCCCGTCGGCATGGGCGTCGCCACGCTCGCGGTCACCGTGCTCTACGTGTGCTTCATCTTCTCGTACACCGAGCTGTCCACGGCCATTCCCCACGCGGGCGGGCCCTTCGCCTTCGCGCAGCGCGCCTTCGGCCCGTGGGGCGCCTACCTCGCCGGGGCGGCCACGCTGATGGAGTTCCTCTTCGCGCCGCCGGCCATCGCGCGGGCCATCGGGTCGTACGTGCACTTCCGCGTCCCGGCGTTGCCCGTCGGCGCCGTCGCCCTCGGGGCCTTCGCCCTCTTCGGCCTCGTCAACGCCCTCGGGGTCGCCATCGCCGCCACCTTCGAGCTCGTCGTGACGGTGCTCGCCACCTTCGAGCTGGCGCTCTTCTTCTTCCTCACTGCGCCCCACGTCGAGGCCTCGCGGCTGCTCGCCCGCCCGCTGCTCCCCGAAGGGGTCGGCGGCGTCTTCACCGCCCTGCCCTTCGCGATCTGGTTCTACCTGGGCCTGGAGGGCGTCGCGATGAGCGCCGAGGAGGTCGTCGACCCGAAGCGCGCCATCCCCCGCGCCTACCTCGCGGGCATCGCCACCCTGGTCACCCTCGCCCTCGGCACCCTCGTGTGCACCTCCGGCGTGCTCCCGTGGCCCGAGCTGGTGCGCGACGACTCGCCCCTGCCGCGCGTCCTCGCCCACGTGCTCTCCCCCGGCCACCCGATGACCCACCTGATGGTCTACCTCGGGCTGCTCGGGCTCGTCGCGTCGTTTCACGGCATCGTGATGGGCTGCTCGCGGCAGGTGTTCGCGCTCGCCCGCGAGGGGCTCATCCCGCGCGGCCTCGCGGCGCTGCACCCGCGGCTCAAGACCCCCGTGCGCGCCATCGCCCTCTCCGTCGGCGTCGGGGCCGTCGCCACCCTCTCCGGGCGCACCGACGCGCTCATCACCCTGGCCGTGCTCGGCGCCCTCGGGGTGTACGTGGTCAGCATGGCCGCCGTCATCAAGCTGCGCCGCAGCGAGCCCACGCTGGAGCGCCCCTTCCGCGCGCCGCTGCACCCGTGGCTGCCGATCGTCGCCATCGTGCTCTCCGTGGTGGCCTTCGTGAGCGTGGGCGCCGGGTCGCCCGCCGTGGTCGCTGCCTTCCTCGCGACGCTGGCCGCGGGAGCGGCGGTGTTCCGCGCGACGCGGCGGGCGAAATCGCCGACGCCTCTCTCCTGATCGGGACAGGCGCGGCCGTTGATGCGGTGGCGGTGGCGCCGTCGCCATCGCGAAGGACGACGCCATGCTCGGAGAAGCTCCCGCCCACGCCGCGAAGATCACCGTCACGCTCGCCACGCTGCGCGGCGAGCTCACCACCGGGCGCGTGCAGGCCTTCGCGCCCAACGCCATCGACCACCGGGTCGAGGTGGGGGAGCGCGGCGCGAGCCGGATGTTCGCCGCCGAGGGGGTCGCGTGGGTGGGCTTCCACCGCGAGCACGGCGCGCCGGAGAGCACCGTCGCCCGGGGCGCGTCGCAGGTCACCCGGGTGCACGTCCACGGCGCGAAGACCTTCGTGGTGCGCGTCGACCCGGCGGCCCTCGCCCACCCGCTGGGCTTCTTCGCCGCGAGCGCGGACGAGAACGAGCCTTACGGGGAGTTCTGGTTCTATCACCACGGGATCAAGGCCCGGGAGCTGGTCGAGCCCATCGGGTCGATCATGCTGCGCAAGGGCGTGCTGACCCCGGAGCCCCTCGCCCGCGGCCTCGAGGCGCAGGCGACCTCCCGCGCGGCGCCGCTCGGGCAGATCCTGGTGGAGCAGCGGCGGCTCACGCCCGACGCCGTGGCCCAGGCGGTGGAGCTGCAGAAGCGCTCGCGCATGCGCATCGGCGAGGTGCTGGTGGAGGCCGGGCTCGCGACCGAGGAGGACATCCAGGCCGCGCTGGCGGAGCAGAAGCACCGGCAGGGGCGCAAGCTGGGCGAGGTGCTGGTGGCGCTCGGCACCATCACCGAGGCCGACCTCGCCCTCGCGCTGGCGGAGAAGTTCTCGATGCCCTTCGTCGACCTCGACCAGGCGAACATCGAGCCCGCGGCGGTGCGCTCGGTGCCGCGCGAGCTGCTGGAGAAGCACCTGATGCTCCCGCTGGCCATCACCGACCGCGAGGTGACCGTCGCGCTGGCCGACCCGCTCAACACCGACGGCGTCGACTACGTGCGGCTGCACCTCAAGCGCCGCGTGGTGGAGCAGCTCGCGACGCCGACGCAGCTGAAGCGCTTCATCGCCGCGGCGCTGGGCAACGTCGACAAGGGCGACGGGGAGTTCCGGAAGATCCTGGAGCAGCTGGCGAGCGAGGAGCGGGCGAGCGGCGTCGAGGGCGTGACGGAGGGCGAGGTCGGCGCCGAGGACAGCGCGGTCATCAAGCTGGTCAACCAGGTGATCTCCGACGCGTGCCGCCGCGGGGCCTCGGACATCCACGTGGAGCCCTACGGCGAAGACCGCGGGGTGGTCGTGCGCTTCCGCATCGACGGCGACTGCGTGGTGTACCAGGAGCTGCCGACCTCGGTGCGCAGCTCGCTGGTGGCGCGCATCAAGGTGATGGCGAGCCTGGACATCTCCGAGCGGCGCAAGCCGCAGGACGGGAAGATCCGCTTCCGCTTCCACGACAAGGTGGTCGAGCTGCGGGTGGCGACGATCCCGACGGTGAACGGCAACGAGGATGTGGTGATGCGCGTGCTGGCGTCGTCGAAGCCGCTGCCCATCGGGCGCCTCGGCTTCAGCGCGCGCAACCTCGCGGCGGTGAAGGCCGCGCTGGCAGAGCCGCACGGGCTGGTGCTGTGCGTCGGCCCGACGGGCTCCGGCAAGACCACCACGCTGCACTCGCTCCTCGGGTCGATCAACACCCCCGACCTGAAGATCTGGACCGCCGAGGACCCGGTGGAGATCACCCAGCAGGGCCTGCGGCAGGTGCAGGTGCACCCGCGCATCGGGTTCACCTTCGCGGCGGCGCTGCGGGCCTTCCTGCGCGCCGACCCGGACGTCATCATGGTCGGCGAGATGCGCGACCTGGAGACCGCGGGCATCACCGTCGAGGCCTCCCTCACGGGCCACCTGGTGTTCTCGACGCTGCACACCAACAGCGCGCCGGAGACCATCGCCCGGCTCATCGACATGGGCCTGGAGCCCTTCACCTTCGGCGACGCGCTCGTCGGGGTGCTGGCCCAGCGCCTCGCCCGTGGGCTCTGCCCGAAGTGCGTCGAGCACTACCACCCCGAAGCCCGCGAGGTCGACGAGCTGGAGGCGTGGTACGGCGGGCGCCACCCGAAGATCCAGGCGCTGCGCGACGACCCGGGCGCCACGCTGCCGCGCGCCAGGGGCTGCAACGCCTGCGGTCACACGGGCTACAAGGGCCGCGTCGGGCTGCACGAGTTCCTGGTGGTCGACGACGCGCTGCGCCGGGCGATCCAGCACAAGGCGAGCGTCAACGAGCTGCGTGTCCTCGCCGCAGCGGGCGGCATGACCACGCTGCTACAGGACGGCATCGAGAAGGCCCTCGACGGGCAGACCGACCTGCGCCAGGTGGCCGCCAACGCGGCAAGATTGGTATCAGATGAGTATGAGAGCCGCTGGTCAGCCCTCTTCGGGCTCGGGCGTCTCCTCGCGCTCGCCCAGCCAGCGGTAGAGGGTGCGGCGGTCGATGCCCAGCAGCCGCGCGGTCTTCTTCTTGTTGCCGCCGTTCTTCACCAGCACCCGGCGCGCGAAGGCCATCTCCAGCTCGCTGATGGTCATGCCCCGCGCGGCGGCCTCGTCGAGGAAGTCGTCCTCCCGGGGCTGGCGCATCGCCGTCGGCAGGTCGTCCGGGGTGACCTCGGCGCCCTCGCACACGACCACCATGCGCTCGACGGCGTGCTCCAGTTCGCGCACGTTGCCCGGCCAGGCGTAGCTGGTGAGCACCTGCGCGGCGGCGGCGGAGAAGCCCGCGACGCGCCGGCCGAGGCGGGTGTTGAACACCTCGCGGAAGTGCTCGGCCAGCGGGAGGATGTCGTCCACGCGGTCGGTGAGCGGCGGGAGCACCATCTCGATGACGTTGAGCCGGTAGTAGAGGTCTTCGCGGAAGGTCCCCGCGGCGATGGCCTGGCGCAGGTCGCGCTGCGTCGTGGCGACGACCCGCACGTCCACCGGCACCCCGCGGTCCCGGCCGACGGGCCACACCTCGTGGGTCTCGAGCAGCCGGAAGACCTTCGCCTGGAGGGGCAGCGGCAGCTCGGCGACCTCGTCGATGAGCACCGTGCCGCCGTCCGCCGCCTCGATGAGCCCGGCGCGGTGCACCGGCGCCCCGGAGGGCACCGCGCGGGTGTACCCGAAGAGCTCGACCTCGAGCACCGCGTCGGGGATCGCCCCGCAGTCGATCAGCACGAAGGGCCGCGCCCGCCGCCGCGACGCCTGGTGTATCGCCCGCGCCATGGTCTCCTTGCCCGCGCCGGTGGGGCCCTGGAGCAGCACCGCGCTCCGGCTGTCGGCGACCCGCCGGGCCAGGCCGACGAGCTCGCGCATCACGGCGCTGCGCGCGACCAGCGCGTCGAAGCCGTAGCGGGTGTCGGCCTCGCCGCGCAGCCGCTCGATCTCCGAGCGCATCGAGTGGGCGCGCAGGGACTTGTCCACCGAGAGCAGCAGGGCCGACGGCTCGAAGGGCTTGGGGATGTAGTCCGCCGCGCCGAGCCGCATCGCCTGCACCGCCGTCTCCAGCGAGCCGTAGGCCGTGATGGCGAGCACGGCGATGCGCGGGTCGTAGCGCCGCAGCCACGCCAGCAGGTCGAGGCCCGACTCGCCGGGCATGCGCAGGTCGGTGACCACCACGTCGAAGGCCGTCGCCTCGACGCGCCGCCGCGCCGCCTCGGCGCCCGGCACCGCCTCGGCGTGGTGGCCCGCGTCGGAGAGCACCTCCACGATGAAGCGCGCGAGGCCCTCGTCGTCGTCGACCACCAGCACCCGGCCCGCGCCCGCGCTCACGCCCTCTTCGCTCACCTTCACTGCGCTCCCTTCTCCTCTCGGCCCGACCGCGGCAGCCGCACCACGAAGCGTGCGCCGCCGAGGGGGCTGTCCTCCACCCGGATCGACCCGCCGTGCCGCCGCACCATCTCGTCGCTGATCGACAGCCCCAGCCCGGTGCCCTCCGCGGCCTTGGTCGTATAGAAGGCCTCGAACACCCTTGGGCGCTGCGCCTCGGGCACGCCCGGGCCCGCGTCGTCGACGCTGAACTCCGCCAGCGTCGGGTCGTCCGCGGCGGCCGCGCGCACCTGCAGCCTGATGGCCCCGCCCGAGGGCTGCGCCTGGATGGCGTTGACCAGCAGGTTGAGCATCACCTGCTCCAGCTCCGGGCGCGAGCCCTCGACGACCACGCCGTCCGGCGCCTCGACGGTCATCCGCACGCCCTGCGCCTCGCACTCCGCCTCGAGGAAGCGCGCCGTCGAGCGCGCCAGCGCGCCGAGGTCGACGGGCTCGGTGCGGCCGCGCACCCGCCGCGCGTGGGAGAGCAGCGACTCGATCACGAGGGAGATCTGCACGGCGCCGGCCTCGATCTCCCGCAGGTGGCGCTCCACCCGCGGCTCGTGCACCCCCTGCTGGAGCGCGTAGCGGGCCCGGCCCAGCACCACGTTGAGGGGCGACCCCACCTGGTGCGCGACGGTGGCCGAGAGCTGCCCGATGAGGGCGAGGCGCTGGGCGTGCTGGAGCCGGCGCTCGAGCGCGCGGGCGGCCTCGTGCTGGGCGTCGAGGTCGCGGCGGGTGGCGCGCAGCGAGCGGAGCATGTGGTCGAAGGCGAGCGCCAGGCGGCCCACCTCGTCGCGGCGCCCGACGTCCACGACCGCGTCGAGCGAGCCCGCGGCGACCCGCTCGGCGTGCCCGGCGAGCGCCTTGATGGGCTGGATCACCGCGCGCTGGAGCCCCACCAGGGTGATCGCCGAGAGGATCGCCCCGAGCGCGAGGCCGAGGAGGGTGATCTCCCGGGTGAACTGCGCCATGCGGTCGTCGACGGAGCCCAGGTCGCGCGCCAGCGCCACGACGCCGCGGAGCGGTTCGCCGTCGGGGCGCAGCGGAACCACCCGGACCAGGTGCTCGCTCCCATCGCGCGCCGTCACGACCCGGGTGAAGGACCGCGGGACGGCGAGGGCGTTGCGCGCCAGCGGGGCGACGAGCGGGGCGAGCTCCGCCACCGGGGACGAGCGGTGCACGAGGCGGCCGCGGTCGTCGTACACGAGCAGCCCGCTCAGCTGCTCGGCGCCGGAGAGGTCGTCGGTGAGCTCGCCGAGCTCGTCGAGGCCGCGCTCGTCGAGGAAGGCGTTGAACGACGCGCCGACCACGCTGCCGAGGTTGTTGAGGCTCCGCACCGCGGTGGTGTGGAGGTCGGCCCGGCGCATCTCCAGCCGTATCCACCCGTGCAGCGCGAGCAGCAGGATGATGGGCACCAGCAGCACGAGCGCGACCTGCGCGGTGAGCGAGCGGGACGGCGAGAGCGACCGGGGGAGCTTCACGACGCGGCGCCGACCCTAACACCCCGACGGGCGCGCCGCGGCGGTGGTGCCTCCCGCGGCCGTTGCGCTACGGTGCGCCCCTGCCGCCATGACCCTCCGACGCCACGTCCCCTCGCTCGCGCGGAAGTACCGCGCCCTGCTCGCGCTGCGCCACGCCCACGCGCGCGACGGCTCCGTCGCCCGGCCCGCTGAGTTGCGCGACCTCGCGGCGGAGTTTCCGGGGGCCCTGCGCGAGCTCGACGCGCTGCCCGTCGAGGTGATGCGCGCGCGCGCCGACGCGCTGGAGGCGGCGCACGCGACCGGGGCGGAGGCGGCGCCGTGGATGACCGCGATGGCGGGCTACCACGCCCTCATGCGGGCGACGCTGACCATCAAGCGGGCGTACGGCCCCGGCGGGGACGCGGGCGCGGTGCCGGGCGCCGTCGACGCCCTGCGCGCAGAGACGGGGATCGCCCTGGAGGCGCACGACCTCGCGGCCATCGCGCGGCCGCCGCGGGGGCGGCTGGGGGTGTTCGTGTTCGCGCGCCTCGGGGCAGAGCTGGGGCGGCCGGCAGACGAGCTGTGGCAGGAGATGTTCCCGACGGGGCGGGCCGACCGCTTCGCGCGGGGAGACTCCGGGGGTGCGACGTGACCGGCGCGCTCGATTTCACCGACGTCGCGGGCGAGCGCGAGGCCCTCGACGCGCTCTCCCCCGAGCTCAACGCCCGGCTCTTCGCCCGCTGGAACCACGGCCCCAGCCCCCTCGCGGCGGGCGCCGCGCTGCTGCGCCGGGGCGACCTCCGGGCGATGCAGGGCGTCCTCGGGGCGGCGGTGTTCCTGGCGCCCGAGGACGTCGCGGCGCTGCAGGCAGCGGGCGCAACGGGCACCGACGCCCTGGCGGCGGTGATGCTCTGCGCCTGGGCCCCGATGAACGCGCGGGTCGCGGCCGCCGAGGCCCTCGGCGGCGCGACGGTGACCTCCGCGGGCTACGCCGCGCTGGCCGAGGTGGTGGCGGGGCCGAAGCTGCCGATGCGCGCCGCGGCCGAGCGCGCGCTGGCCGACGTGGCCCCGCAGGCCCGCGGCGCCGTGCGCGACCAGGGCGAGCAGTGGCGCGCGTACGCCGCGCAGGTGCGCGACGGGCGGCGCAATCCCCTCCAGAAGCAGGAGCTGCAGCGGGCCATGGCCGCGGCGGACGTGCACCCGGTGACGGCGCTGATGGTGGGCGACGACGGGTCCTTCCTGGCGGGTTTGCTGCCGCCCATCGACGACGCCGCGCGGGCGCCGCTGCTGCCCTACCTGCTGGCCACGGCGCGCACGGACAAGGAGGCATTACGGGGGAAGGTATTCGGGGTGTTCCAGCGGCGGTGGCGGGAGGTCGCCGCGGGGGCGCTGTCGGCGGTGGCGCGCACGCCGATGAAGGCGCGCGAGGCGGGCGTCGGGGCGATGGCCACGCGGGCGCTGGCTGCCATGGGCGCGACCGAGGCGCTGGTGGCGGTGGCGGCGCACGGGGCGACGGCGGCGCGGGCGGCGGCGCTCACCGAGCTGGCGAAGCTGGGGGAGAGGCTGGGCGAGGCAGAGTGGCTGGCGGAGGCGCTGGCGCTGGCCGAGGGCGACGCCGACGCGGCGGTGCAGCGGGGGGTGGCGGCGGTGCGGGGGGCGATGGGGGCGTAGGCCGTAGCGGGGCGGGTCAGCGCCCGCCGCGCAGCACGCGTCGACACCCTGCACATCCCACGCGGTGTGCGTCCGCGCTCGTAGGGGGCGCCGCTGCGGCTGCGTCGGGCGAGAAGAACCGCAAGGGTCGCAAGGGTCGCAAGGGAGAGACGAGCAGGGCGGGTGAGCCGCACCAGGCGATCACCTTGTGTCGGAGTCCGAGCATCGCTCCAACCCCCTCGCGAACCCGACGTGCCGCCGGAACCAATCCTTGCGACCCTTGCGACCCTTGCGGTTCTTCTCGCCCGACGCAGCCGCAGCGGCGCCCCCTAGGAGCGCGGACGGATGCGCCAGCGCTCGACGACGGTGCTGCCGTCGCGCGTCGACGTGAAGGTCGCGACGCCGGCGTCGCGGTCGATCACCAGCGATCGCGCCCGCCCATCGTCATGGGGGAAGGGCACTCGCGGTGACGGCGACTCGGCGAAGGGTGATCGGCTGTACGCACCGTTGACGATCGGCACGGCGCGGGGCTCCGGGCACACGACGCCTTCGCATGAGTCCTGGGTACTGCTGAAGAGGCACCCCGCGGCGGAGAGCGCGAGGGCCGCGGCGAAACCGCTAGCGCACCGGTTCATAGCGCTCGCTGCCGGCCCCCTGATCCGCGTCGCGCTCGTGCCAGAGCAGCGTCAGCATCTGGCCGTTGGTATCGGGGTGGAGCGTCACGATGTGCCGCCGCCAGGGCGTGAGATCCGCGGACGGCGCGCCGTCGACGGTGACCGACTCGATCTCCAGCGTGACCTGCTCGGGCAGGGCGCCGATACAGCTGCACGCCGACGCGCGCTCCCCCCAGGCGAGGGTCAGCGCGACCGCGAGCCCCAGAGCGCAGAGGCGATGCGCTGATGGTCTCATCATCGCAGTAGTATCGGCGTGGGGGGCGCGAGCGTCCACGCCCGACCGGACGCTCATCGTTGCTCCCATCGTCGAGGAGAGGCCGCCCACTCCGCGGTTGCGGACGGCCCGCGATCGGGCCTGCAACCGCTGAAGTGGGAGCCGTGTCTGCGCCGGATCCGACGATGAGGTCAACCATCAGCCCTCGTGGAGGGCGACGATGAGCACCGAGCGACGAGCGACGGCCCCGGGGGTTGGCGCCCCGGGTTGGGCGCACTGGGTTGGCGTGGGTGCTGGGACCGGCCGGAGATCAGTGCCCGCCGCGGAGGCGGTCGATGCCCGGGTGGGTGGCCTCGCCGGGCTCGTGGCGCGGGTTCTCGGACTTCTGCGTGCCGTGCTGCGACACGATGCTCATGAGCTTGTCCTTGTCGTAGATGAAGGCCGACTTCTCGTCGAAGGCCGTCATGTGCGTGCCGGTGTCCATGCGGATGGCGTCGCAGGGGCACGCCTCGACGCAGAACCCGCAGAAGATGCAGCGCAGCTCGTCGATGACGAACTCCACGGGGTAGCGCTCGTACCCGCGGCGCTTGTCGCCTTCGGGGTACTCGCCGGGCTTGATGTAGATGCACTGCGCCGGGCACGCCGTGGAGCAGCACAGGCAGGCCACGCAGCGGGGCGAGCCGTCGTCGCGGTGGGTGAGCCGGTGCACGCCGCGCCAGCGCTCGGCGTAGGGGCGCTTCTCCTCGGGGTAGGAGATCGTCGCGATGCCCTCCGCGAGGGGGTACTTCACCGCGTCGGGGACGTTGCCGGACACCATCTGGCCGGTGCCCTGGAAGAAGTGCTTGAGCGTGGTCCCCAGGCCCTTCACCACCTCGAGCAGGTACGACTGGTCCGCGAGGGTGCGGACGGGCTTCTTCATGACCTTGGTCTTGCCGGGCATCGGTAGTCTCTCCGCGCGATCAGTGGGCGCCGGGGCTGTTGAGGAACAACAGCACCGTGCCCGTCACGAGGACGTTCAGCAGCGCCGCCGGGAGCAGCATCCGCCAGCCCAGCTTCATGATCTGGTCGTAGCGGAAGCGGGGCAGCGTCCAGCGCACCTGGAGCTGCATGAAGATCAGGAAGACGCACTTGAGGCAGAAGCTGAGGAAGCTCACCAGCACCACGATGAAGTGCGCCCAGTGCCAGGAGATGTTGATCCCGAAGTAGTGGAACTCGAAGCCCGTCAGCTGCACGAAGGGGAACTGCCAGCCGCCGAGGAAGATGGTCGTGATGAGGGCGCTGGAGACGCACACCTCCACGAACTCCCCGGAGGCGAACATCGCCATCTTGAGGCCCGCGTACTCGGTGAAGTACCCGGCGACCAGCTCGCTCTCCCCCTCGGGCGTGTCGAAGGGCACACGCTTGGTCTCCGCGATGGCGGCCGTGCAGAACAGCACGAACGCGACGGGCTGCACGAAGATGCCCCAGCAGTTCTGCATCTGCCAGGTGACCATCTCGTCGAGGCGCACCGTCTGGTAGATCATCATGGCGCCGACGAGCGAGATGCCCATGGCGACCTCGTAGGACACCATCTGGCTGGCGGCGCGCAGGCCGCCCATCAGCGAGAACTTGTTGTCGCTCGACCAGCCCGCGAGGGCGGCGCCGATGACGCCGGCGCCCGCGACGGCGAAGACGAAGAGCACGCCCACGTCGAGGTTGGCGATCTGGAGCGGCACCGAGCGCGCGGCGACGGCGGCGTCGGTGGCCCACGCGGGGTCGTAGAGGTCGCGCGCGTGGTCGATGAAGACCGTCGGGCCGAAGGGGATCACCGCGCAGAGGCAGAGCGCGGGCACGATGGCGATGATGGGCGCGAGGCGGTAGAGCAGGTGGTCGCCGCCGGTGGGCTCCCAGTCGGCCTTCCAGACCATCTTGATGCCGTCGGCGATGGAGTGGACCAGGCCCGCGGCCCGGATCTCGAAGCGCCCGATCTTGATGGTGGCGCGGTTGGGGCCGATGCGGTTCTGCATCATGGCCGACTGCTTGCGCTCCACCCACAACAGGATGGCGGCGACCTGCGCGAGGAACCCGATGGCCACGAGGACCTTCAGGGTCGTGGAAATCCAGAAGAGCATCGTCGTTCCTACGGGTTCGTCTCGGTGGACGGGGTCGTGGGGGTCGCCGGGGGGGTGATCTGCGGCGTCTGCGGGTCGACCACGGGCGCGCGCTCCGGGTTGGCCGCCGGGGTGAGCACCGCCAGCGCGGCGCGCACCTCCTTGAATTTCCGGTACTTCAGGTCGAGCTCCATCGCCCGGCCGAGCCGCGCGACGAGGTCCCACGCGGGCACCGCGTCGCCCTTCGGGTTGAGCGCCTTGCGGAACTCCTGCGCGATGCCCTTCACGTTCATGAAGCTGCCCGTCGCCTCGAAGGAGCTCGCCGCGGGGAGCAGCACCGAGGCCCGGCTCGCGAGCGGCCCGTCGTGCGCCGCGATGAGCACCACCTCGGACACCCGGCTCAGCACCGCGAGCGACTCGGCGTCCGCGTCGATGTCCGTCCCGAGGCCCACCACGGCCTGCACCTGGCCCGCGCTCACGGCGTGCAGCAGGTCCTTGAGCGAGCCCACCTTGGCGTTGTTGGCCACCGCCACCGCGCCCGCGCGGTTGGGGTTCTGGTCGACGTTGCGCAGGATCTCATCGCCCCGCCACGGGCCCTTCGCCGACAGGTAGAGCGGCGCGCCCAGCTGCCGCGCGAACTCCACCATCACGAAGTTGTCCTCGGTGCTCGCCTGCGCCGAGAGCAGCACCGCCAGCCAGCCCTTCTGCACGCCCTTCAACCCCGCCGCGGCGCGCTCGAGCGCGGCCTCCACGGTGGTCTCCTCGCGCGTCCCGTCCCTGCGCACGCTCGCCGTGAGCACCCGGTGCTCGTGCTCGCGCAGGTAGGTCATCATCCCGTCGTCGCACATCCAGTACTTGTTGACGGCCTCGTTGTCGCGCGGGCGGTTGCGGTACGCCCGCTGCTCGCGCGGGTCGACGTCGACGAACATGTTGCAGCCCGTGGCGCAGCCCGGGCAGATGGACGGCACCTGCGTGAGCGTCCACACCCGCGCCTTGAAGCGGAAATGGCTGCTGGTGAGCGCGCCCACCGGGCACACGTGCTCGGTCATGAGCGTGTAGTCGCCCTCGAGCTTGCGGCCCGGCGCGGTGACGATCTCGTTCTTGTTGCCGCGCTCGCGCAGGTCGAGCATGTGGTCGCCGACGAGCTCGTCGCACACCCGGATGCAGCGGGTGCACGCGATGCAGCGCTCGGCGTCGTAGACGATGGTGTCGCCGAACACGACGCCCTTGGGCTTGTGCACGGGCTCGTCGAGCATGCGCTTGGGCGTGCGCTGCTCGGTCATGTAGTAGTCCTGGAGCTTGCACTCCCCGGCCTGGTCGCAGATGGGGCAGTCCACCGGGTGGTTGAGCAGGAGGAACTCCTGCACGTGGGCCCGCGCGTCCCTCACGAAGTGCGAGTTCTCCGAGCGTACCACCATGCCCTCGGCGGCCATCTGCTGGCACGCGGGCTGGAGCTTCGGCTTGCGGTCGACGACGTAGTCGTTCTTCGCCGCGTCCCACTTGAGCACGTCGAGCATCATCGCGCGCTGGCCGGGGCCGGGCTCGATCTCCACGAGGCACATGCGGCAGTTGGCGGCGATGGAGAGCCCCGGGTGCCAGCAGTAGTGCGGGATCTCGATCCCCTGGCGGTAGGCCGCCTGGATGATGGTCTCGCCCTTCTCGAAGGGGATCTCGATGTCATCAAGCTTGAAAGTAGGCATCGATCGACTCTCTAGAGGTTCGTGGAGGCGATTACCGGTCGCACTCGCCGCCGATCATGTTGATCGATCCGAAGGTGGGGATGATGTCCGCGAGCATGCCGCCGCGGATCATGTCGTGCGCGGCCTGGAGCGAGAAGAAGCACGGCCCTCGCACGCGCACGCGCCACGGGTTGCCGCCGCCGCGCGACACCAGCAGGAACCCCAGCTCCCCGTTGCCCGCCTCGGTGTACCCGTAGACCTCCCCGGGCGGCACGTCGATGCCCTCCATGATGAGCTTGAAGTGCGCGATGGTGCCCTCGATGGTCGTGTAGACCTTCTCCTTCGGGGGCAGCACGATGCGCGGGTCGACGATGCTCACCGCGTCTTCGGGCGAGCCCGGCGCGATCTTCTTCATCAGGTCGAGGGACTGCTCGATGATGCGGCAGCTCTGACGGATCTCCTCGGCGCGCACCATGAAGCGGTCGAAGGTGTCGCCGTCCTCGCCGACGGGCACGTCGAAGTCGCACTCGCCGTAGGTGAGGTAGGGCTTGTCCTTGCGGACGTCGTAGTCGATGCCGCACGAGCGAAGCACCGGGCCCGACACGCCCATCGAGAGCGCGTGCTCCTTCGTGAGGATGCCGACGCCCTGCGTGCGGTCGAGGAAGATGCGGTTCTTGAGGAGCAGCGACTCGCCCTCGGTGACCACCTCCAGCAGCCGCGGCAGGATCGACCGGATCTGCGACTGGATCTTCTCGGTGGGCGGGAAGGCCGCGCCGCCGATGCGGAAGAACGAGTGCGTGAGCCGCGCGCCGGTCTGCTCCTCGCAGGCCTCCCAGATCCACTCGCGGGCCTTGAGGTACCAGAGGAAGGGGGTGAAGGCCCCGAGCTCCATGGCCATCGCGCCGTTGCAGGTGAGGTGGTCGCTGATGCGGGACATCTCGCCGAGGATCACCCGGAAGAGCTGGCCCTTGCGCGGCACCTCGACCCCGAGGAGCTTCTCGACCGCGAGGGCGTAGCCCACGTTGTTGAGCAGCGGCGACACGTAGTTGAGCCGGTCGGTGTACGGGAACACCTGCGACCAGGTGCCTCGCTCGGACATCTTCTCGAAGGCCCGGTGGAGGTACCCCGGCTGGATGTCCACGTCCTGCACGGTCTCGCCGTCCAGCTTCAGGATCATCCGGATGGTGCCGTGCATCGCGGGGTGCGACGGACCCATGAGCAGGGTCATGGGCTCGCTCGGAAGTTCGAGGTCAGCCTCTTCGAAGTCGAGGTCTACGGGCTCCATGAAAGCGTTGGCTCCAGCGGTGTGTGGGAGATGGGAGGGGAAGGTCTTAGTTGCGTTCGTCAGGCGCCGCGGAGCGGTTGAGGGGCATGCCCTCGTCCTGGAGAAACGGCCCGAGCTTGTTGAAGGTGCCTTCGCGGTACTCCACCAGCGGCTGCGCGCGGTTGGCGGGGTAGTCCTTGCGCA
The DNA here is from genome assembly GCA_030652255.1 of Myxococcales bacterium. Classification (GTDB taxonomy): domain Bacteria; phylum Myxococcota_A; class Polyangia; order Polyangiales; genus SCUS01. Next base: position 22,531 of record JAUSAZ010000128.1, read on the forward strand.
GCGGGTGACCCTTGAACTCGTCGTACGTGAGGATGCGCCGCTGGTCGGGGTGACCCTCGAAGTGCACGCCGTACATGTCGAAGACCTCGCGCTCCATCCAGTTGGCGCCGCTCCACACCGGGATGACCGATGCGAGGCGCGGCTCGTCGCCGGACACCCGGGTCTTGATGCGCACCCGGTGCTTGTGCTCGACGGAGTACGCGATGACGTACACCTCGAAGCGGTCGTCCATGTCGAGGTCTTGAAAGCGCGGGTCGCACAGGTCGACCGCCGACAGGTCGACGAAGTAGGTGCAGGCGCAGCGAGGGTCGTCGTGGACGAAGCGGGCCACGTCGACCCAGCGGGCGGGCTTCACCAGGGCGACGTCGTCACCGCGGAAGCTGCTGACCTCGAGGACGTCGGCGCCGAACTGCGCCTTGAGGCGTTCGAGAATGAGCTTGGACATCTCAGGGCTTCATCCGGATCTGGTAGAGCTTCTCGAGGGCCTCGTCGGCGCCTTCGGGGAGGAGGGTGTTCTTCACCGTCTCCGGGGTGCGGTCGCAGCGGCCGATCTTGTCTTGCAGCAGCATGAGGCCGTCGAGCACGGCCTCCGGGCGGGGAGGGCAGCCCGGGATGAACACGTCGACGGGGATGATCTTGTCGATGCCCGGGACGGTGGCGTAGTTGTCGTAGAAGCCGCCGCACGAGGCGCAGGTGCCGAAGGCGATGACCCACTTGGGCTCGGTCATCTGCTCGTACACGCGGCGCAGCACCGGGGCCTGGCGCTGCGAGATGGTGCCGACGACCCAGAGCACGTCGCTCTGCCGGGGCGAGAAGCGCGGGGCCTCGGCGCCGAAGCGGGCGATGTCGTAGCGGGGCGACGCGGTGGAGAAGAACTCCATGCCGCAGCACGCCGTCGCGAAGGGGTACTGGAAGAGCGAATACTTCCGGGCCCACCCGAGGAGGGCCTCGAACTTCGTGGTGACGAAGCCCGACTCACCGCCGCCGATGGTGCGGGTCTCGAGCTTGCTCAGGTCTGCCATTCGAGGGCTCCCTTCTTCCAGCAGTAGACGAGGCCGGCGGAGAGCACCGAGATGAACACGAGCATCTCGGCGAGGCCGACCCACCCGAGGCGCTGGAAGAGCACCGCCCAGGGGTAGAGGAAGATGGCCTCGATGTCGAAGACCACGAACAGGATCGCGGTGAGGTAGAACTTCACCGACAGCTTGACGTGCTGCGTGCCGGAGCTCGGGTTGCCCGACTCGAAGGGCTCGCTCTGCGACGGCGGCCGCACGAGGTTCTTCGGGCCCATCACCGTCGCGAGGGTGAACATGGTCACCGCGATGAAGAGCGAGAACCCGATGACCAGGAAGACGGGACCGTAGGATTGGGTAAGTCCTTGCTGCACAGGATGCTCCGCGCGCGAGGGTCTAGCGGCGCCGACTTGGGGTGTCAATCACCCTGCAACGCCGCGACCAGACGCGACGGCGCGGACCGTACACCATCCCGCGGACGCAAGGGGAGTGCTTCGACCGGCCTTCTCGGGCCCCTTACCGGGGCAGGGCCTCGATCGCCTCGGCAGTACACCCCGCCGGGGCCGCGAGGGGGTTGCAGCGCGAGGGCGTGCCCCCGGGGATGCGCACGCCCTCCGCGCCGCCGCGCGCCGTGTCGGGGAAGTCGGTGCTGATGATGTGCGCGCCCGAGGCGAGGCCCGCGGCGGTCACGGCGGGGTCGAGCACGGCGTCCCCGGCGGTCCAGGAGAAGACCCGGACGAGGTAGCCCGCCCGCACGGCCGCGGGGACCTCGGCGCTGTTGGGGTTGTTGAGCACCATCACCCCCGCGAAGGGGTCGCCCATGGCCGAGTCGATGAAGGCCAGGCGCCCCGCGAGGTCGCGGCCGCCGTGGGTGTACACGTCGCGGAGCCCGTCGGTGCGATCGATGAAGAAGAGCACCCGGCCGCGCGAGGCGCCCAGGGTGGGCCAGCCGCGGGTGCGGATCGCCTCGGGCAGCGAGGCCGCGTCGCCGCGCACCTCGTCGGGGGTCACCACCAGCTCGCGCGGAAACACCGACAGGATCTCCGCCTCCATGGCCGTCATGCGCAGCTCGGTGGTGGGCGCGTCCCAGGCCTCCTTGGGCTCGATCTGGAGGAAGAGCGGGTGGTGCGCCGGGTGCGCGTCGGACCATCGCCGCACCAGCGAGAGGCAGTCGGTGAAGAGGTCGCAGCTGGTGCGCGGATCGAGGATGGGAAGGTGGAACACCCGGAAGCGCCCGCAGCGCGCGTCCCATCGGATGTCGAGCTCCAGCGCCCGCACCCCCTGGGACTCCAGCTGCTCGTCGAGCGGGGCGTGCGAGTAGTCCCAGTCGGGCCCGATGATGGCCGGGCGCAGGTGGTAGCTGTTGTGCGTCCCCTTGGCCTGGAGGTGGTTGATGCGCAGCGCGTCGTCCATCGGTCCGCGCGGGGGGACGGCGGTGCGGGGCATCGGGGCCCCGAGGGCCGCGGGGCACGGCGGCCCGCTGTCGACGATCTCCGCGGGCACATCGTCGGCCGCCACCCCGGCGTCGGACGCGATGGCGGTGTCTCCCACGGCGTCGGCGGGCGCGGCGTCACTCCCGGCGTCGGGCGGGGGCAAGGGCGGCGTGACGTTGATGCACCCCAGGAGACACACCGACACCGCAGCGACGCACGCTCTCATCGCGCCATCGTACAGCGTCACTCGTCCTCGTCGGTGGGCACCTCATCGTCTTCGGGGTGGTGGAAGGGCTGCGCCGCTCGGATGACCTGCACCTGCACCGTGGGCGGCGGCGCGACGCGGGCGGTGGGGGCGGGCGCGGCGACGACCACCTCGGGCACGTCGAGGGTCTCCTCCAGGGTGAGCGCGTGGTTGATGGTGAAGCGCAGGCGCAGCTGGCGGGTGGTCAGCGGGAGGCGCAGCCCGGCGGTGTAGCGACCGCGCGGCTCGACCTCCCGGAGCCCTTCGATGACGACGCCGGGCTCGGCGGCGGTGACCTCGACGGCGGCCAGGGACACCGGGCGCCCCTCGGCGTCGCGGAGGTCGAGGGAGAGCGCGCCCGCGGCGGTGGGGCTTCCCGCGGCGGCGTTGGGCGGCGTGAGTGCGACGGTGTGCACCAGCGGACCCACCTGGTCGGCCGTGAGCGTGGTGGCGCGGGCGTCGCGGCCGTCGGGGGTGGTGCCGCAGCGGAGGGCGTAGGGGCGCGCGGGGTCGAGCGGGTGCGGCCGGTCGGCGGGCATCCACTGCGAGCCGTCGAGGCTGCAATGGAAGCCCTGGGGGATCACCAACGCGGCGCGGCGGCCGGCGCGGGTGGCGGTGGGGAGCTCGCCAGGCTCGACCCGGGGCGCGGCGATCTCGATGCGGGCGACGGACGAAGGGGGGCTCTCGAAGCGCTCGGGGTCGAGCGCGAAGAGCCGCACGTACCACGTGCCCGGGTTGAGCGAGCGGAAGCGCAGCTGGGTCTCCCGCGGCCCGAGGCGCTGCTCGCCGAGGCGGTCGCGGAAGCTCGCGTCCCGGGCGATGTCGACCCGGTACCCGGTGACCGCGACGCCCGCCACGCGGGGCCCCGGGCCGAAGGTGCCCTCCACGTCGACGGGCTCGCCGAAGGAGATGGCGCGGGTGCTCGGCGGGCGGCGCCACTGCGGCGCGCGGGGCAGCGGGCGCAGCCGGGCGGGCGGGCGTCCTTCCTCCTCGCGGACGGCGCGGCCCGCGGGGAGCACGTACTCGTTGGACCCGAAGCGCACACGCAGCCGGCCGCGGGTGACCGCGAGGGCCGTGATGTGGCCCCCGAGCTCGGCGCTGACGGTCGCGTCGGCGCGCCCCGGGAAGACCGTGAGCGCCTGCGTCGCGACGGGGACGGACTCGGCGGTGCTCGCGGGCGGGGCGGTGAGCCGGAGGGTTCCGCGCTGGAGGGTGGTGGTGGTGGACGGCGCGACGCCCGGCGCCGCGGGCGAGGCGTTGCCGTAGACGACGAGGAGCGACTGCGGATCGAGCGCGAGGGTGACGCCGTCGGAGAGGGTGAGCTCGGCGCGGCCGTCGTCGCCGGTGCGCACCCGGGCGCCGCGGGCGAGGGGGGAGTCGGCGAGGGCGGGCGCGAAGGCCCGGCCGCCGGCGGGCATCACGTCGACGCGGCCGCGGACGACGGTGAGGCGCACCGCGGGGAGCGCGCGCTCGAGCGCGGAGGGCGAGGGCTGGGCGGACGCGGGCGGGGCGAAGAGCGCGAGGGCGAGGCCGAGGAGCGTCAGGGCGATCCAGCGGGCAACGGGCGATCGCGCGGACGTGGGGAGCACCGGGTACGCACGGAGGGATAGCACCGCTCGCGCAGGGGCGTCGTGAACGCGCGTGGGTGTCAACGCGCGTAGGGGCGGCGCGCTGTCGGCCCGCGGGCGCGATCGCAGGGTCACAGGTGTGAACGGTGGCCGTAGGCGGGGGCGGTATTCACTGGAATCCAGGTATTTCGTAGGAGGCTCCGCGGGGAGTTGGGGGTGCGCGCCGGGTGGTACGGCGGCTGCTCATGGGGCGATCCACGGACTTCGTACGCACAGGGAGGTTTCCATGACCCACCGCACCACGCTCTCCACGCTGGCCTTCGCGACGGTTCTCTCCACGCTGGGGTTCACGGTGACGGCGAGCGCGCAGCACCGGCCGTCGGCGGGCGCGCACGTCCCGGCCCAGGACGGCGGCGGGCGCATCTCGATGGACGGCCGCCTGGGGCGGCGCGACCGGACCGACGACGAGGGCCGGCACCGCCGCGAGCAGGCGGTGACCCTGCGCCGGGGCGACCGGGTGCGCTTCGGCGTGTCGTCCGACGCGCTCGACGTCATGGCGGTGGTCGAGGGCCCCGGCGGCCAGCGCTGGGAAGACGACGACGGCGCGGGCGGAACCGACGCCCGGCTGGTGTTCACCGCGCCGCGCGACGGGAGCTACCGCTTCATCGTGACGAGCTACGAGGCGGGCGAGACGGGCGCCTACCAGGCCGAGGCGCAGGTGACCCGCGGCGGCGCGGCGACCGATGATGCCGAGGGCGACGAGGGCGACGAGGGCGGCGCCGACGTGGACGAGGGCGAAGGCGACGAGGACGGCCGCGGCCGCCCGGGGTCGCGGGGCCAGGACGACGAGGGCGACGCGGACGGCGCCGACGAGCCCGCGGACCCGGCGGAGGAGCCCGCGGCGGCGGCCACCGGGGCGGGGACCACGTACGGGATCTTCGTGGGCATCTCGCACTACGGCGGCGACAACCACGACCTGCCGGGCAGCGCGGCGGACGCGGTGCAGCTGGCGCGCACCTTCCAGCAGGCGGGCTGGATGCAGCGCCACAACGCGGTGGTGCTCACCGACGCGCAGGCGACGGCGGGCGGCGTGCGGCAGGCGTTCCAGGCGCTGGCGCCGCGGGTGCGGCCCAACGACACCCTGGTGTTCTTCTTCGACGGCCACGGCAACCGCCGGGAGCTCGACCTCGTGGGCGCGGACATCACCCGCGGCGAGCTCGGCCAGATGCTCAACCGGGTGCAGGGCCGGCAGCTCCTGGTGCTCGACAGCTGCGAGGCGGGCGGGTTCGCGCCGCTGGTGCAGGGGCAGGCCAACCGCGCGGGGCTGTTCTCGTCGCGGGCGACGGAGAGCTCGTCGACGGCGCCGCAGGTGGGCGCGGGCGGATGGCTGGCGTACCTCTTCCGCCAGGCGGTGGCGGGCGAGGTGCGGCGCCGCCCCGACGGCTCGGTCGACCTCAACGACGTGATCGCCTACGTGCGCCGGCAGTACACCGAGCACCGGGTGACGCCCGAGCAGAACCTCGTGGCCGTGTCCGACCGCCGCCAGGGCTTCTCCCTCGGCGGCCGCGGCGACGCCGTGGCGCCCGTCGCGACGGACACCGCGGTAGCCTCGCGCGACCCGTGGCGCAGCCCCGCCCGCCGCCCGGGCGACGTGGCGATGGCCCCGACGGCGCCCGCCGTTCCCTCGATGGTCCCGATGGGGCCGACCGAGGGGCTCTTCGGCAACAACGACGCCTTCGCGCAGTTCATGGGCGCGGGCGCCGGGGTGGCCGGTCAGGTGCTCGCGGCGATGGTCAAGTGAACGGCGGCTGGTAGCCGCGACGGTGGGGCGGGCGGTACGGGGGGGGAGCGGCTCAGCGCCAGGTGTTGTTGCTGGCGGTGTAGGCCTCGACGCGGGTGGTGCTCGTGCCCGAGGTGCTGCGACCCGCGATCGCGAGGAGCCGGCCGTCGGCGAGGCTCACGAGGGGGAAGTAGGAGTGCGGGACGTTCGTCGGCGCGACGGAGGCGTAGGTCGACGACGCGAAGGTGAAGGCCGTCACCGAGGTGAGGTAGGTGCCGAGGTAGCCGCCTACGAGGTAGGCCCGGCCGTCCGAGCCGATGGCCGCGCCGAAGAGCGCGCGGGCGACGGGCAGCGTCGGACCGGCGGTGTAGGTGTCCGTGGTGGGGTTGTAGATCTCCACCGTGGTGATCCCGGTGGAGCCGCCGTCGCTGGTCGAACCGCCGAAGATGTAGATGCTGCCGTTGGGGGCGGTGACCGCCGCGGCGCCGGTGCGGGCGGTGGTCAGCGAGCGGATGGTCGCCCAGGTGTTGGTCGTCGGGTTGTACGCCGCGGCCGTGGACGTGGTGCCGGAGCCGGTGTAGCCGCCGAAGACGAAGACCCGCCCATCAGCGCCCACGGCCGCCGCGGCGTGGTAGCGGGCGGTGGGCATCGAGGCGAGCGTCGTCCAGGCGTTGGCCGTGGGGGAGTACGCGTAGAGCGAGTTCGACCCCGCGGAGTTGTACCCGCCGATGGCGAGCACGCGGCCGTCGGGGAGCGCGACCGCGCTGGCCGCCCAGCGCGCGATGGGCATCGAGGCGCGGGTGGTCCAGACGTTGGTCGTCGGGTCGTACATCTCCGTCGTGGCGATGTACGAGCTCTGGTAGCCGCCGAACACGTACACCCGGCCGTCCGTGGCCCGCGCCCCGGTGGCGCCATAGCGCGTCACCGAGACCGGCCCCGGCGGCGCGGAGGTGCACACCCGCCCTACGCAGCTCTGACCCGACGGGCACACCATGCCGCAGGCGCCGCAGTGGTTGCTGTCCGCCCCGAGGTTGGCCTCGCACCCGTTGGCCGCGTTGCCGTCGCAGTCGGCGTAGCCCGTCAGGCAGGCCGAGCCGCACACGCCCGCGGTGCAGGTGACCATCGTCCCGGGGGTTCCTGCGCCGGGGCAGGCGCGCCCGCACATGCCGCAGTGGCTGGTGCTCGTCGCGAGGCTGACCTCGCAGCCGTTGGACGAGCTGCCGTCGCAGTTGGCGAAGCCCGCCGCGCAGGCCGCCACGGTGCACGACCCGCCCGCGCAGGTGCCCGTCGCGTTGGCCGGGGCGCAGCGCACGCCGCAGCCGCCGCAGTTGTTGAGGTCCGTGGCGGTGACGGCCTCGCAGCCGGTGCTGCTGAGCGCGTCGCAGTTGGAGAAGCCCGACTCGCACGCGAAGGTGCACGCGCCGCTCGAGCAGGTGACCCGCGCGTTGGGGCCCGTCGGGCACGCGTTGTTGCAGCGCCCGCAGTGGGCGACGTCGATGCCCAGCGTGCGCTCGCACCCGTTGGAGAGGTCGCCGTCGCAGTCGCCGTACCCGCTCAGGCAGATGGACCCGCAGGCGCCCGCCGTGCACGACGCCACGCTGTTGGGCCGCACCGGGCACGCCGCCGCGCACCCGCCGCAGTTGCGCACGTCGCTCGCCGTGAACACCTCGCAGCCGTTGGCGGAGTTGAGATCGCAGTCGGCGTAGTTGGCGCTGCAGGTGACCATGCAGGCGCCCGCCACGCACACGCTGGTCGACCCGGCGGCGCCGCCGGCGCTGCACCGCTGGCCGCAGGTGCCGCAGTGGATGGCGCTGGTGGTGAGGTTGGTCTCGCAGCCGTTGGAGGCCACGCCGTCGCAGTCGCCGAAGCCCGCCGCGCAGGTGAAGCTG
>JAUSAZ010000130.1 GCA_030652255.1 Myxococcales bacterium
ACCCACGGCAGCCAAGGGAAAGCCCGCGGCGGGCTGGTCACTGTGCCTGGACATCGGACAGGCCGCTTGCGGCCTTCACCTTGGCTGCCGTGGGTTTCAACCCGCGGCAGCCGGGCGCGCGAGGGTGTGCGGATGGCTGGGGTTCCGCGCGATGGCTCGTCACCCCAGCCTGCAAGCGCTCTCCGCACGAAGAGGGCAACGATGAGCCCCTCCCCGGGGCATGGGCGTCGGGCGGCGGCCGTTGCACCATTGCCGTGCTACGCCGCCGCCGCGCGCCGGTAGACCCTCGCGGGGACGCCGCCGCCCGGGCGCACCGTCGCCGAGAGCATCGGCTCGATCACCCGCGCGGGGTCGGTCTCGACGCGCGCGAGGCGCATGATCGTCGCCATCACGATGGGCCCCTCGAGCATCGCGAAGTGGATGCCGATGCACACCCGCGGGCCCGCGCCGAAGGGGAGGTACGACGACTTCGGGCGCGCCGCCTCGCGCTCGGGCAGGAAGCGGTCGGGGTCGAAGCGCTCGGGCTCGGGGTACACGTCGGGGAGCCGGTGCAGGGGGTACGGCGTCACGATCACCAGCGTGCCCCGGGGCATCGCGACGCCCCGGATGTCGGCGTCGACCAGGAGCCGCCGCGCGTAGATGGGCACCGGGGGGTAGAGCCGCATGGCCTCCTTGAACACCCGCGTCGTGAGGGGCAGCGCGCTCATCGCGCCCGCGAAGCTCACGGGCCCCGGGGGCAGGGCGTCGACCTCCCGCTGCACCGCCTCGCGCACCGCGGGGTGGCGGCCGAGCAGGTAGAAGGCCCACGACAGCGAGGTGGCCGTGGTCTCGTGGCCCGCGATGAAGAGGGTGGTGGCCTCGTCGCGCACCTGCTGGTCGGTCATCACCGCGGCGCCGCCGTTCTCCTCGTCGCGCGCGGCGAGCAGCCGGGTGAGCAGGTCGGCCCGCGCGAGGCCCTGCGCGCGGCGCTCGGCGATCATCTGGCGGATGCGCCCGTCCACCACCGCGAGGGCGCGCTGGAGGCGCTCCGACCGGGCGCCTTCGAGGAGGAAGGGCTCCTTGAGCGACGCCAGCGCGCGGCGGCGCAGCGCGTCCAGGCCGCCGGGGAGGCGAGCCCCGACGGCTTCGAGGACGTCGGTGAGGGCGATCTGCGCGACCAGCCGGGGGGAGGCGCTCTGCGCGTCGGCCCAGGCGAGGGCCACGGTGAGGGCCTCGCCGAGGGCGTCGCTCTCGTCGAAGGTGTCGCTGTCGAAGAGGGCCTTGCCGACGATGCCCATGGTGATGCGGGTCATCTCGGCGCCGAGGTCGAGCGCGGCGCCGTCCTTCCAGCTGGCGACCGCGCGGGCGGCGACGTCGTGCATGCAGTCCGTGTACTGCGCCATCGCCGAGGGCTGGAACAGCGGCGCCATCAGCCGCCGCTGCCGCCGCCAGAGCTCACCCTCGGAGGTGAAGAGCCCGTCGCCCGCGAGGTAGTGGAGCAGCAGCCGGATGCCCGGGGATTTCTCGAAGGCGCGCGCCTTCTCGACGAGCACCTCGTGGGCGGCGGCCGGGGAGTTCGCGAACACCACGGGCCTGCCCAGGAAGGAGACGCGTGCGAGCTCGCCCGTGTCCGCGATGCGCTGGAAGAACCCCAGGCGGTCGCCCCCCTGGAACAGGTGCATGTGCCCCGCGAAGTTGCCCCCCGGGACGACGGGAATCGAGTCGAGGCTCATGGGGCGGGACCATGCGGCGGTGTGTGCTCCCCGGCAACGGGCACAGCCGTCAGACCGTCGCTTCGCTGCGATTCGATCGCGGCGCCGCAGGGGACGGTCGGGAGCCGCGCCGTGGAACCTTCGGGCGCGCGAGGGTGTCCTGGCCTTACGCTGCGCTACCGCGGCGCGTGAGGACAGAGAGTGCGCTTCTTGATATGGTGGACCAGGCGCTTCGAAGGACGGTGGAGCGCCCGGGCCGTGATCGCCGTCGGGCTCGCGCTCGCCCTCCCGTCGCTGTTTGCGCCGCTCGTGGCCGACGAGCACCTCCAGGCGAGCCGGTGGCGCGATCGACCCGGCGGGATCGTCGGGTTCATCAACGACTGCTTCGTGTTCGCGAGCGGCGACCTCGCCGAGGGCCGCGAGCGCATGGAGCACCTCGGCGCGTGGTGGGCCGCGCCGGACCTCCGCGTCGCGTTCTGGCGCCCGCTCTCGGCCGCGACCCACGCGATCGACCTCACGCTCTGGCCGGGGAGCGCGGCGCTCATGCACGCGCACACGCTCCTCTGGCTCGCGGCGTTGCTCGCCGCGCTCGCCGCGCTCTTTCATCGCCTGCTCCCGCCTCGCGCGGCGACCCTCGCGCTCGCGCTCTACGCCTGGGACGACGCGCGCGGGGGCCTGCTGTCCTGGGTCTCGAACCGCCACGCGCTCATCGCGGCGGTCTTCTCCGTCGGCGCGCTCATCGCGCACGACCGATGGAGGCGCGACGGCTGGCGGCGCGGCGCCTGGCTCGCTCCGCTGCTCTTCGCCGCGGGGATGCTCTCCTCGGAGATGGCGCTCGCGACGACGGCGCTCCTCTTCGGCCACGCGCTCTGGATCGATCAGGAGGGCTCGCTCGCGCGTCGCCTCGCGCGCCTCGCGCCGTACCTGCTCCTCGTGCTCGCCTGGCAGGCGATCTACTCCGCGAAGGGCTACGGCGTGGTCGGATCGGGCGGCTACGTGCATCCGCTCCACGACCCGCGCGGGTACCTCGCGCGGCTCCCGGCGCGGGCGCTGGTGCTCGCGCTCGGCCAGCTGACGCCCTTCGCGTCGGACTTCTGGCAGTTCTTTCCTCCTACCGCGCGGCTCGTGGTCGTCGCGTCTGCGAGCGCGCTCCTCCTCGTCGTCGCGAAGGTCGTGTGGCCGAGGGTCGCGCCCGCGCCGTCGTCGCGCTTCTGGCTGCTCGGCGCCGCGCTCGCGATCCTGCCGGTCGCCGCCGCGGGCCCGGGCGATCGCAACCTGGTCTTCGTCGGCATCGGCGCGTCCGCGGCGCTCGCGCTGGCCTTCGAGGCGTCCGTCCGTGCGCCGCCGTCGTCGCGCGGCGCGCGCTTCGTCATCGGGGCGCTGGCGGTGTGCAACCTCGCCATCGCGCCCGTGCTGCTGCCGCTCAAGTGCCTCGCGAACTTCAACATGGAGCGCATGCGCGCGGAGGCGGACGCGAGCATCCCGCGCGCGCCGGGCATCGCCGCGGAGACCCTGGTCGTGGTGTCGGCGGCCACCGAGGGGACGATCTTCTTCGTGTGGGTGCAGCGTGAGGCCGCGGGCGTGCCCATGCCGCGGGGCACGCGGATCCTCTCGACGGGCTTCGGCCCGACGACGGTCACCCGCACCGACCCCGTCACGCTGCGGGTGAGCCCGGAGGGAGGCTTCCTCGCGAGCGAGATGCAGCGGCTCATGCGGAGCCCGTCGCAGCGCTTCCACGTGAACGACGTGATCGACCTGTCCGACATGAGCGCGACCGTCGTCTCGCTGATGGACGACGGCCGCCCCCGGACCGTCGTGTTTCGCTTCGCGACCCCGCTGGAGTCGTTGGGTCGGCGGTGGATGCGCGGCGAGGGCATGGGCCTCGTCCCGTGGACCCCGCCCGCGGTCGGAGAGACCGTCGTCGTGCCCGCCCCGCTCTGACACCCGTCCGAGGTCACGGGACGGGGACACATCCCCGGTCGCGAGCCCGCCGAGGATCGCGTCGCCATCGACTATCATCGCCCGCGAGAGGTGCTGCGATGAGCCGGAGAAGGAAGGTCGCGCTCGGGGTCGCGCTCGCGCTCATCGCCGTGTTGGTGCTGGCCGCCATCAACCTCGGCGCCATCGTCGACCGCGCGATGACGCCCGACGTGGCCTTCGCCGCCGAGGCCCCGCCCCCCCCGCCCGACTACGCCAACCCCGCGAGCTGGAGCGCCCTGCCCGAGCGCGTCGACCTCGCCGACCGGGCGCCCACCGGCTCCCCGGCCATCGACCCGCGCCGCGCGCCCGCGGACGTGTTCTACGTCCACCCCACCTCGTACGTCGGCGGTCGATGGAACGCCCCCACCACCGACGCGTCCCTCAACGCCGCCACCGACCGCGTGGCGACGGGCATCCAGGCCTCGGCCTTCAACGGCTGCTGCGCGGTGTACGCGCCGAGGTACCGGCAGGCCAACGGGACCGCCTTCTACCGTCGCAGCGCCGACGGCGACCGGGCCATCGAGCTCGCATACGGCGACGTGCGCCGGGCCTTCGACGCCTTCAACGCGCGCCGCGGCGGGGCGAGGCCCTTCATCATCGCGGCGCACAGCCAGGGCAGCGTGCTGGCGGAGCGGCTGCTCTACGAGGCGGTCTCGGGCACCCCCCTGCGGGAGCGCCTCGTCGCGGCCTACCTGCCCGGCGGTGGCGTCACGACGGCGGGTCTCCGGGAGCGGGCGCCGGACCTCGCGCCGTGCCGCGCCGCCGACGACCTCCATTGCGTCGCTGCGTGGGAGGCGCGCGGTCCCGGCTTCGCGCCCACGCGCTTCGACGTGCGCCGGGCCGACACCCGCGAGCGCCTCTGCACCAACCCCCTCACGTGGACGACCGACGGGGCCCGCGCGCCGGAGTCGCTCAACCTGGGCGCGGTGTTCATGGAGACCGACGACCACGCGCCGCGCGCGGCCTTCGCGGATGCCCGGTGTGCGGGAGGGACGCTCGTCGTCTCGCGCATCGGCCGCGCCCCGCGCGACCTCCCGAGCCGCATCCTCGACCGCGTGATGGGCGCCGGCAACTACCACCCCATCGAGTACCAGATCTTCTTCATGAACCTGCGCCGCAACGCCGCCGCGCGGGTGTCGGCCTACGCCGCATCGATCGATGGCAATGCGCCCATTCATCCGAGCGGCGAGACGGAGGCCCAATCCGTAGGGGCATCGGGCCCCCAGGGTGCTCCCCTCGGAGGGCGAGGCTGGTGATCGCAGGCGTGGGCGGGTGCTCCCCTCGATCGGCGAGGCCGGGGACTGCGGGCCTCGGCGGGTGCTCCGCTCAAGCCTCCAGGTCCCCTGTGGAAAGGTACTGGCGCTACCGCGAGCGCCGTCTCCGCCACAGCGCGACCAGCGCCAGCGCCCACCACTCCTTGGCCCGCGCGTCGCCCCCGGCGCGGCACCCGCAGCCCGCGGTCACCACCGCGCCCGTGGGCGTCCCGGCGTCCGCGCCCGCGTCGATCGCCTCCACCCCGCCGCCGTCCGTCGCAACCGCCCCCGCGTCCGCCGAGGCCTGGCCGGCGTCCGTCGGCGCGCGACCGCCGTCGGGCAGCAGGCATCCCTCGCTCACGCCCGCCCGCATCGCGTCGTGTACGGCGCGCAGCTCCGTCCACCGCTCCTGCGTGAGCCCCAGCAGGCAGCGGTCGGGCGTGCGCCCGCCGAGGGTCGGCGCTACAGCCGCCACAGTGCGGCGAGGTCGATCACGACCGCGTCGAAGGGCTCCACCCGCGCCGCGACATCTCCCCCGAAGGTCGCCACCCGCAGCCACCCGAGGTCGTGCCGACGGTACACCTCGATCGTGCGCAGCGGCGGCGAGAGCAGCCAGACGTGGCTCACCGCCTCGCGGTGATAGAGGTCGAGCTTGCGCCCGCGGTCGACCTTCTCCGTCGAGGGAGAGAGCACCTCGCACACCCAGTCGGGCGCGAGGGTGAGACCGTCGCTCTCGTCGAGGAAGCCCTCCGGGAGGGTGCCCCGCCGCCACCCGGCGAGGTCCGGAACGACGATGTCGGGTTGTGCCCCGAGGTGCAGCTCCGGCTCGACATGGATGACCCACCCGCCAGGGTCGCCGTCCGATGGATCGAAGAAGGGCCCGAGGCGGTGGGACAGCACGGAGGCGCTGTGGACGTGCCGACGCCGAGGCCGGGGCAGCAGCGACAGCTCGCCGTCGATGACCTCCGCGACGATCGACTCCGGCGCGTTGCGGTAGCCCTCCACGACCGCGGGTGCGAGGTTGGGAAACTCCGGGTCGATGGAGCGCGCGGCGTCGCCGGACATCCCGCCAGCGTATCACCCGCCCGTCGCGGGCATCGGGTCACCCCCGCGCGAGCACCAGGCGGGTGATCTCCGCGCGCGTCCCGAGGCGCATGGGCGGGCCCCAGTAGCCGGTGCCCTCGCTCACGTAGGCCCACGTCTCGCCGACGCGGTGCAGCCCCGCCACGATGGGCTGGTCGAGCGCCACGACGTACCCGAAGGGCCACAGCTGTCCGCCGTGGGTGTGCCCCGACAGCACCAGCCCGACGCCGCGCGCCGCGGCCTCCGCCACGGCCTTCGGCTGGTGCGCCAGCAGCACCAGCTCGCGCGCGGCGTCGCGGCCCGCCAGCGCCCGCGGGAGGTCGGCCCCGTGCCCCTCGCCGTGCCGCGCGGCGGACCAGTCGTCGACCCCGGCGAGGTCGAAGCTCGCCGCGTCGTCGCCGAGGGTGACGCGCTCGTTGCGCAGCACCCGGAGGCCCAGCCGGCCGAGCTCCGCCAGCCATGCATCGACGCCCGAGTAGTACTCGTGGTTGCCCGTCACGAAGAACACCCCGTGCCGGGCGCGCAGGTCGGCGAGGGGCGCGACGTGCTCGCCCAGCGTGGCCACCGAGCCGTCGACGAGGTCGCCGGTGATCACGATGGCGTCGGGGCGGAGCGCGTTGACCCTCGCGACGAGCTCGAGCATGAAGCGCCGGTCGATGGTGGGCCCGACGTGGATGTCCGTGAGCTGGACGATGACGTAGCCGTCCATCGCCGGGGGAAGGCGCGCCAGCGGGACGCGCACCGTGCGCACCGTGAGCGCCGCGACGGCCGTGCGCACCGCGAGGGCCGAGACGCCGACGCCGCCGACGCCCGCCGCCGCGGCGACGGCGCGGGCGAACCACTGGCGCCGCGCGGGGTCGTGGAGGGCGCCGAGGGCCGTGGCCGCGAGCCGGGCGAGCTCGCCGAGGGACACCAGCACGAAGAACACGAAGGCGGCGCCCATCCAGGTGAAGAGCCCCCAGGCGAGGGGCGACATCACCGGCCGCGGCAGCACCCGCCCGGCGAACATCCCCAGCGGCAGCGAGAGCCCGAGCGCCCAGAGGAGCGCGGCGCCGATCCGAGGCCACGGCGCGGGCCACGCCGGGTCGCGCACGAGCCGCGCCCAGAGCAGGTAGTGGATGCCGCCGACGACGAGGATCACGACCGCGAGGAACATCAACACCTGGGCGGCGCGCATGGAGAGGGGAGGGCCCAGGGACTACGATGCGCCGGGCGCGATGTCGACGTGGTCCGGTCGCGGGCGCGATGGCAGGGTCACGGCGGAGGTGAAGGGATGGAGAAGCGTGGTGGCGTCGTGGGTGTGGTCGTGATGGGCGCGCTGGCCGCCCTGCTGCTGGCGCCGGTCGCGCGAGACGCGCTCGCGCAGCCGCGGCCGCCGGGGGCGTTGCCCTCGTCGTGCAGCGAGGGCGACCTCGTCGTGGCAGGGCGCGGCGGGCGCTTCGAGTGCCGCCCGCCCGATCGCGCGCTCCGGCTCGCGGGCTGCGACGCTGGGGACTTCGTGGTCGCAGGCAGCGGCGGCGACCTGCGCTGTGAGCGGGCGTCGCGCTCCAGCTCCGGGGCGCGCAACCTGCTGCCCGATTGTTCGTCGGGCGCGATGCTCGTGGCCGAGGGCTTCGGGCGCTGGCGCTGCGTCGACGATGTGCTGCCGCGCTGCTCCACCGGCGAGACCATCGTGTCCGAGGGGACGGGCCGCTGGCGCTGCGCTCCGCCGGTGCGGCGCTGAGGGCGCCCCCACCGGGCGGCTCCCACCCGATGTGCTAGATCGCTCCGGCCGATGAACCGCGCGCCGCGACCGCCGCCCTTCGAGGCCCTGCTCGCGGACCCCGACCTCCGCGCCCTCGACGCCATCGCGCCGGCCTTCGACCCGCTGGAGGTGCTCGCCACCGCCCGCAAGGAGCGCCCGCACACCCGCTTCCTCGGCTGGCTGCTCGACCCCCGCCCCCCGCAGCCCGGCGGCGACCACGGCCTCGGCGCCTCCGTCCTCGACGCCCTCGTGCGCCGCGCCCTCGCGGCCCTCGACCCGCTCCCCGGCGCGCGCTTCGCCCCCAGCTCGCAGCCGCCCGCCTTCGCGGCCGACACCCTGCGCGTGCTTCGCGAGCAGCCCCTCGAGACCCTCGCCCGCGCGCCGGACCTCCGCTGCCACGCCCGCGACGCCCGCGGCCGCGAGTGGGTCGTGCTCATCGAGAACAAGCTCGACGCCGACGAGGGCGACGGCCAGCTCGCGGCCTACCTCGCCTGGGCGCGCGCCCGCCACCCCGAGGCCGAGCGCCTGCTCATCTACGTGAGCCCCGACCGCCGCGCGCCGCGCGAGGCCTTCCCCCTCGACCGCGTCGCCACGCTCGCCTGGAGCGACGTCGTCGACGCCGCGCTCTCCGCCCTGCGCGCCGACGTGCCCCGCGCGCCCGCCACCCTGGCCGCCCGCGCCTTCGCGGAGACCACCCTCGACGCCCTGCGCATGCGCTTCGGCGGCCACCCCGAGGCCCGCGCCCTCGTCGAGCGCCTGCACCGCGCGCACCCCCGGGACGCCGCCCGCTGCGCGCTGCTCACCCCCGACGAGCCCGACTGGGAGCGCCTCCAGGCCCTCGCGCCCAACGCCCTCTGGCACCTGCGCACGCTGCGCCCGCAGGCCGTCGGCTTCACCCGCGCCTTCGCCGACCGCGTCGCCGCCGCCTGGAACGCCCTCCTCCCCGACGCCCCGGCGCTCTCCCCCGGCGCGCCCCACGCGGGCCTGCCCGAGCTGGCGGCGTGGTCCATCGCGGGGGTCACCGAGGCCTGGTCGGTGCACCTCGTGGCCTCCGCGGGGCCGCACCCCGGCGCCCTGCGCCCGCGCCTCTGGCTCGCCCTCTACGCCCCGAATACCACCCCGGGTATGCTCCTCGCGTCGCGCGAACACACCGCCGACCTCGCGCTGCTCCCTGCGGCCACCCGCGACGCGCTCGCGGAGGCCCGGCCCGTCCCCTCGACGCCCGGCGCCTGGCGCTGGCTCCAGGTGGGGCGCTCGGTCGAGCTCCCGCGGGGCTTCTCGCCCGCGGACGACGCCCGCCGGGTGGTCGACCGCTGCGCCGCTGCCTTCGGCGCGCACCTCGCCGCGCTGGCCGAGCGCTCCCGCGACCCGGCGCGCTGGCTCTACTCCTGCGACCGCGACGACGCCCTGCACCGCCCCACCGACGCCGTCGACCGCCGCGCCCTCGCCGCGGCCGCGCTGCCCGACGCCGAGCGCGCGCTGCTCGTCGCGACGCAGCCCGGCGGCCACCCGGGCGAGATCGGCGTCGCCCACGAGCTGGGCACCGCCCTCGGCCGCGCCCTCGGGCAGCACGCGCGGCTCAGCTACGACTACGGCCCCGCGGCGGGCCTCGGGCTCTGGGCGTCGCCCACGGTGGTCGCGCTGGAGGGCTCGCTCTTCGACGACCCGGCGGCGGTGGCCTGCGCGCGCGAGGCCGTCGAGGCGGGCGCCGCGCTGCTGCTGCTCCCCGGCGCGGGGGAGGGGTTTACCGAGGCGGGTAGGCGCGCGCTGCGGCCGTGGTCCGACGCTGTGCTGGGCGCGGGCGGGCGGGTGGACGCGCGTGAGCTCGCGGCGCCGGAGGGCGATCGGGTGGCGGGGCGCTGGCTGCGGCGCCTGCAGCACCTCGACCGGGTGCGGCTGCGCGACGGCGCGGCGGTGGCGCTCTGGGCGCAGGACGACGCCGGCCGTCACCCGCTGCTGGCCGGGTGGCGCGAGGGCCCGGCGCGGGTGCTCTGCTGGACCGGCGACCTGCGCGCGGTGACCACCGACGACGACGCGGCCGCGCGCTGGTGGGCGGCGGTGATCGCGCTACGCGACGGACTGTGAGGGGGTGCGGGGGGGGGGAGGGGTCGGGAGGCGAGAGCGGAGCGATCAGGCCGCGGGGGCGGCGGCGCTGGGCTTGCGGGTGCGGGTCTTCTTCTCGGCGGCCTTGCCGGCGCTGGCGAAGCGGGCGGCGCGCTCGGCGAGCTTCTTGGCGGCGCGCTCCTTCTTCTTGCGCTGGCCCGCGCGCTGAATCGACTTCTGCGAATGACGGCGATCGCCCTTGCCCATCGTGATGCTCCGGTAGATTGACTGGTAAGTCGGTGGTCGACGCGCGCGGCAGTACCCGGCGCGGAGTCGATGCGGGTACCACCCACCCCGCCGGGCTGTCAACGCCGACCGGGCAACCCGGGCTTGACCGCGGGGGCGCTCCGCCGAAGGTACTCCACGGCCCCGAAGCTCCGCTTCGGAGCAAAACAGGAGAGCGCTTGATGGCGTACGCGACGTTGATTCACTGCCCGAAGGGCGGCTCCGCGAGCGACGAGGACCTCGTGCGAGCCCGCGAGCTGCTCTCGGCGCAGCTCGACCTCGACGTGGCGCTGGTCTCCGACGAGGCCTCGCCGCCAGAGCTGGCCCGGCGCGCGATCGCCGCGGGCTCGCGGCTGCTCATCGCCTCCGGCGGCGACGGGACGGTCTCCGCGGTCGGCGGCGCGCTGGTGGGCGTCGAGGGGGGCGTGCTGGGCATCCTGCCCCGGGGCACGGCCAACTCCATCGCCGGCTTCCTCGACGTGCCGCGGGACATCGACGCCGCCTGCGGAGTCATCCTCGCGGGGCACACGCGGGTCATCGACACGGCCCGGGTCAACGACCGCCCGATGCTGCTCATGGCCACCATCGGGGTGCACGCCGAGGCGGTCACCGAGGTCGACCCCGAGCGCAAGAAGTCGCTCGGGGTGCTCGCCTATGTGATCGAGGGCGTCAACCGGATGATCGACGACGATCTCTTCGAGGTCACCCTCGTCTCCGGCGGCCAGCGCGAGGCGTGCAGGGCCAACGCCGTCACCGTGGCCAACATCGCGCGCGCCAGCACGGTGCTCGCGCAGGGCCCCGCCACCATCGAGGCCGACGACGGCCGGCTCAACGTCACCGTCGTCGCCATCCGCGGGCTGGCCGAGGCCGTGGCCACCACGCTGCACCTCGCCACCAGCGCGCTGATGCACCGCCCCGCCGACCGGGAGAACATCGGGCACTTCCACACCCCCGAGGTGAGCATCGAGACCGCCGAGCCCCGGCGCGTGATGGTCGACGGCGAGGACGCCATGGAGACCCCGGTCACGGTGCGCTGCGTCCCGCAGAGCCTGCGGGTGCTGGTGCCCGCCCCGGCCGACGACGGGACGGCGCCCACCGCGTACGATCCGGGGCCGTGAGCTCCTCCCTGATCGACCTGGTGCGCGCGTCGGTGATCGGTGACGACGAGGCCGTCGACGGGCCCTACGGGCTGCGGCGGGTCACCTATGCGGACTACACGGCCTCGGGGCGCTCGCTCTCGTTCATCGAGGACTTCGTGCGGCAGCACGCGATGCCGCTCTACGCCAACACGCACTCCGACTCGTCGCGCACGGGCCTGCAGACCAACCGCTTCCGCGAGGACGCGCGGGCCATCATCGCCCGCTCGGTGGGGGCGGCGGCCACGGACGCGGTGATCTTCTGCGGGTCGGGCGCCACCGGCGCGATCAGCCTGCTCCAGCGCGCGATGGGGCTGTGCATCCCGGCCGGGCCCGACCGGCGCTGGGGGCTCAGCGAGCGCATCCCGGAGCGCGAGCGGCCGGTGGTGTTCGTGGGCCCCTACGAGCACCACGCCAACGAGGTGAGCTGGCGGGAGACCCTCTGCGACGTGGTCACCATCGACGAGGACGCCGACGGTCACATCGACCTCGAAGACCTCCGCGCGGCCCTCGCCCTCTACGCGGGGAGGGCGCTGAAGATCGGGTCGTTCTCGGCGGCGTCCAACGTCACGGGCATCCTCAGCGACACGCGCGCCATCGCGTCGCTGCTGCACGCCCACGGGGCGCTGTCGTTCTGGGACTACGCCGCGGCGGGGCCCTACGTCGCCATCGACATGCACCCGGCGGGGGAGGGGCTCGCGCACATGGACGCGGTGTTCCTGTCGCCGCACAAGTTCGTCGGAGGACCCGGCACGCCGGGGGTGCTCGTGGCCGCGCGGGCGCTGTTCACCAACGAGGTCCCGGTGGTGCCCGCGGGGGGCACGGTGCTCTACGTGGGGCCGCGGACGCACGGGTACATCGCCGACGTCGAGCACCGCGAGGAGGGCGGCACGCCGGCGATCCTGGAGTCCATCCGCGCGGGCCTGGTGTTCCAGCTGAAGGACGCCGTCGGGGCGGAGGTCATCCGCGCGCTGGAGGAGTCGTTCGTGCGGCGGGCCATCGCGCGCTGGGGCGCGCACCCGAAGCTGCGCATCCTGGGCAACCCCGCCCTCGAGCGCCTGTCGATCCTCTCGATGCTGGTGCGCCACGGCGAGGCCTACCTCCACTGGAACTTCGTCGTCGCCCTCCTCAACGACCTCTTCGGCATCCAGTCGCGGGGCGGCTGCTCGTGCGCCGGGCCCTACGGCCACCGGCTCTTCCGCATCGACGGGGCCACCGCCGACCGGTACTACCGCGAGGTGCAGCACGGCGGCGCGGGCATCAAGCCCGGCTGGTTCCGGCTGAACTTCAACTACTTCCTGTCCGAGGAGGTGTTCGAGTTCGTGGTCGAGGCCGTGCTGCTCGTGGCCGAGCACGGCTGGCGCCTCCTCCCGGACTACGACTTCGACGCGGCGACCGGCGCCTGGACCCACCGGCGCGCCCCCCGCACGGCCCCGATGAGCCTGCGCGACGTGCGCTACACGGGCGGGCGCATGGAGTTTCGCGCGCGCCACGCGACCGAGCCGCTGTCCGCCCTCAAGGGCTACCTCGACGAGGCGCGCGGTGTGTTCGCCGCCGTGGGGGCGCGCTCGCACGACGTGCAGGCGCCGACCGTGATGTCCGCGGAGTACGAGGCGCTGCGGTGGTTCCCGCTGCCGCACGAGGTGGCGCGCGACCTGCGGGCCGCCACCGACGCCGCCGACGCCGGCGCCGACATCTGATACCAATCTTGCCGCTTTGGCGGCCGTCCGTTGGTATGATCGCTTCAGTGCATCAGGCCGAGCAGCCGGCGCCGGAAGAACCACGCGCCCGCGATGAGCGCCGCCAGCAGGATCACCAGCACCACGTTGCGCACGGTGTGGTCCTCGTCCTCGGGGCTGCCGGGGAGCATGTCGGTGCGGTCGAGCACCGCGCCCTTCGGGAGGTCGGGGATGAACGCGAACACCCGCGCGATGGGCCGGGTGATCTTCATCTCGATGTTCACCGCCCAGCCGTTGGCCTCGAGCAGCAGGGCCATGTCCCGGCGCCGGAGCTTCAGCCACCCGAGCAGCGCCGAGATGCCCATCACCACCAGCACCACGCCGAGGATGGCGAGCCAGCCCGTGAGGCTGCTGATGACGCCGAAGATGCCCGCGAGCACGGCGCCGAGGCCCGCCAGCGCCATGCCGCCGCCCAGGATGAGCGAGTTGGGGTTGAGGGGCTCGCTCGCCGGTCGCGTGGGCTCGGCCGGCGGAGGGGTCGCGGCCGGCGGAGGCGCCGCCCCGCGGACCACGCCGACGCCGGTGCTCACCTGGGCGGCGCCCGCCTCGACCCGCGCCTGCGTCTCGGCGACGCCAGCCTCGGCCCGCGCCGTCATCGCCGCCTCCTGCGAGGCCTGCGCGCTCGCGACGTACTCCTCGATCTTCGACGAGATCATCGCTGCCGCGCGGCGGAAGGGCGCGAAGGCCGCCTGCTTCACCGAGATGGGGTTGTCGACGATCTCCGTGACGATCGCGTCGTACTCCTTGTCGTCGAGGTCGATGAGGATGCCGCGCTTGCCCACCCGCAGCCGCCCCGCCTCGCCGCCGGTCACCGGCGCGACGAGCTGGTACACCACCGCGCCGCCCTCCTTCTCCATCACCTCGACGTAGACCAGGTAGATGTTGCTCAGCACCGCGACGGCCTTGTGCGCCGCGCGGTTGGCGACGCGCAGGCAGAAGTCCAGGCGCCGCCCGTCGATCACCAGCGAGCCGGCCTCGATGAGCGCCGTCTGCTTGGGCATGTAGATGGCGGAGAAGTTCACGAAGTTGTTCACCAGCTCGACGAGCCAGCGCACGTACAGGAGGACCTTCTCGAGGTCGTCGATCTGCCCGATCTCCTTGCTCGCCGCGAGGTCGAGGGCGATGTACGCCTCCACCTTCGCCACGAGGCCCCCCTCCAGGTAGGCCTTCATTTTTTCGTCGCCGAGCTTGTCGAAGGGGTCCGCCGGGCGGCCCTTCTCCCAGGACGTGTAGCCCTCGAACGCGGCCTTCACCCGCTGCCAGTCGGCGAGGGTGATCGCCGAGACGCCCGCCCCGAGCACCCGGCGGATGACCGTCTCGCGCAGGGCCACGAAGCGGTCCTGGTAGAGCACGTTGACCGGGCCGGTGAGCGAGAGCGACCCGTCCGCCGAGGGGCCCGCGAGCGGCGCGCCCTTCACGTAGTTCGCGATGTCGTCGGTGGCCTTCAGGCGCAGCGCGCGGAGGTCTTCGGGCGTCAGGCGCAGGCTCTCCGGCGCCGGGGTCTCCTGTCGCAGCAGCTCGCAGTGGAGGAAGTACGCCTCCAGCTTCGGGTCCATCTCGCGCAGCAGCGCGATGGCGGCGTCGGTCTCCTCGCCCCAGGGCTTCGCGTCGGCGGCCTTCGCGCGCCACTCCACCCACAGCCTGCCCTGCTCGACGAAGCGCTTCAGCCGGTCGGCGTCGATGCCGTTGGTGCCGCCCCGGTCGGCGGTGCTCCCCACCACGTCCATCACGTCCTTGAGGAAGACCTTCACGTCCTCCTCGGGCACCACGTCCGGGGGCACCACCCCGTCGCCGTTGGCGAGGAGCTTCTGGTACCCGGCCTTGAAGGCCCGGACGTCCGCGAGCGAGATGGCCTTCGCGTCGGCGGCCTTCTGCTCCCGGTTGACCCGATCGATGGCGGCGCGCAGCCCGAGGCCCGCCTCGGTCTTGTCGTCGACCGCCGCCACCGGGATCGCCTCGGCCCGCTTGCGCACCACGTCGCGCTGCGAGAGCCGCGCGAAGAGCCAGTCGCGCGCCTCGACGATCTGCGACACCCGCACGCGCCCCGTCGTCCCGGGGTCGATGTAGCGCAGGAAGGCTTCGTCGCAGTGGAGGTCGGTCAGCGGCGCGCTCGTCGCGGCCCAGCGCGCGGGGTCGAGCTCGTCGATGCGCGCGAGGTCGCCCTCGTCGCCGACCATGAACTGGTGAATCCCGCCGAAGTTCCTGAAGAGCATCTTGTCCATGTGAGCGTCCCTGGTGCCGCGAGCGTGGAGTGCTGCGCGGGTGGACCATAACCCAGCGCCCGACCACCCTGGACAACGCTTTTCGCCCCCGGGCCGAGGGCGACTTCCCTTCCACCTCGACGGTCGGTGCGAGGGCGCGGACGTGGTAAGGGTTCCGTCGACGCGCATGGGCGACAGCGGCAGACGTTTCAGCGAGGCGGAGGTGGACGCCATCCTGCGGCGCGCGGTCGCGCGGCAGGAGCATGGACAGTCGCTCTCACGGGACGAGCTCGCCGACGTGCTGCGCCAGCTCAACCTCGACGAGTCGGTGCTCGACGAGGCCATCGAGGAGCAGGACGCCGAGCGCGCCGTGGCCGACGAGACCGCGGCGTGGAAGGAGCGCCGGCGCCGCGCCGTGCTGGGCCACGCGGCCACCTTCGCGTCCGTCATGACCCTGCTCGCGGCGATCAACCTCCTGGTGACGCCGCACTTCCTGTGGTTCTTCTGGCCGCTGTTCGGGTGGGGCCTCGGGCTGCTCGCGGACTGGCGGCGGTACCAGCGCGGCCCCGAGCCGGGCGAGCTCGCGTCGCGCCGGAGACAGCAGGCCGAGCGCGCCGCGCGGGCCGAGCGGAAGGCCGAGAAGGCCACCCGCAAGGCGCGAAAGCGCGAGGCCGACGAGGCCATGGCGCGGGCCTCGGAAGACCTCAAGGACGCCGTGAAGGTGGGCGTCGCGGGCCTGCTCGACTCCGTCGGCAAGGCCCTGCGCGAGGCCGCCGACGGGGACGAGCGCGCGGCGCCGCGGGCCCGGCGCGAGCCCCGGTCGGGCGTGCGGGTCGAGGTGGCGACCCCGCCGGTGCGCGACGAGGACGTCGACGAGGAGCTCGCCGCGCTGCGCGAGCG
Source organism: Myxococcales bacterium (assembly GCA_030652255.1). Lineage (GTDB taxonomy): Bacteria > Myxococcota_A > Polyangia > Polyangiales > SCUS01. Next base: position 16,056 of record JAUSAZ010000130.1, read on the forward strand.
CGTGGCGCGAAAGGGCGACCGCCGCGGGTGACGTGGTAGCCTCCCGCCCCGTCGTGAACATCAAGACCGTCGCGTTGGGTGCGTTGGCAGTGGGGGCGGTGGCGTGCCAGGCGGCGCCGGCGAGGCTCGCGGGGCGCTGGGTGCTCTTGTCGGGCAACGCGCCCGTGGCGGTGGGGCAGGCCGACGCGCCCGAGGCCGGCGGGCCCTTGAGGCTGGTGCCGGGCTCCCCCGCGGCGGGGGCGTGCCTCGGGGCGGAGGAGTACGTGCAGATGTTCGGTCCGGTGTGCCCGCACGAGCCCGAGGCCGGCCCGCCCGGGTCGGACGTCGACGTGCGCTGGTACTGCCACGGCCACCTCGCGGTGCGGGTGCGCCTCGAGCGCTGCCCCAACCCCGGGCGCTTCCGGGTCGTCGAGCTCGCGGTCGCCACCGCCGAGCGCTGATCGACGGCCAACGGCCCGGCTTTCGGTTACCCTCCGCCCTACCGCTGATGTCCTACGACCCCACCGACATGGATCCCGTCCGCCGCCCGCCCCGCGGGCCGCGCATCGTCGAGGGCGTGCTCGCGGCGCTGCTCGCGATGTCCCTCGTGGGCAACGTGGTGCAGTACCGCCGTCCGCCCCACGTCGTCGAGCGCCCGGCGCCCGCGCCCGTCGCGGTGATCCCGCCGCCCGCCGCGCCTCCGCCCGCCTGTCCCCCCGCGGTGGAGTGCCCGCCGTTGCCGCCGCCGTGCCCCACCGTGGCGACCGGCGCCGGGACCGGTCACGGCCCGCCGGGTGCGCCGCCGCCGCGCGAAGACCTCGCGCTCGCCCAGCAGGGCGAAGGGCAGATCAACACCGCCGCCGACCACGCCGAGCGCGACCCCATCCACCGGGTGGCGCAGCGGAACCTGGTCACCGGCGTCGACCAGATCGTGACCTCCCGCAGCCCGGCCGCCGCCGAGCGCTTCCTCCAGCGCAACCTGCCCTCCATCGCCAGCATGGACTGCGCCTTCCGCGACCCGGCCATGGCCGAGCACGTCCGGATGCAGCTGCGCCCCATGAACGCCCTCGCCCGCCCGGCCAACCGGCTGTCCGAGGCCGACCTCGTCCGCTATGAGAGGGAGCTGCGATGCCCGCGCGAGTGAAGGTCTCCTCCGTGCTCCTGCTCGCCTTCGCGGCCTCCGCCGCGGACTGCGCGCGCCCCCTCCCGCCGCCCCCGTGCGTCGGCGACGCGTGCCGCCAGTGGCCCCACGTCGAGCTGCGCTTCTGGCGCAACCAGGGCCCGCCGCGCGGCCGGCGCTACACCGGCGCGCTCTGCGTGCAGGTCGCCTACGACTGCCCCGAGGAGGGCCGCCACCAGGTGTGGATCGAGCCGCAGGCCCCGCGCTGCACCACCATGCTCAACAACGACGGCGGCCCCGAGTGGCTGCGGGTGGAGAACGGCCGGCTCTCCATCCCGTGGCCCGCGCGCTGCCGCGGCTCGCGGGTGGAGATGTACGTCTCCGCGCAGCCCAACTTCGCGACGTGCACCGCGGTCAACAACCAGCTCCTCTCGGCCGACCGCGCCACGCTGGGCGCCGACCTCACCTTCGTGTGCCGCTGACCGTCCCGCTCGCCCCGCTGCTCTCGCAGGCCCTCGCCGCCCGCGCCGCCCTCGTCGAGGCCCTGGGCCGCGAGGCCACCGACGCGTACCGGCTCTTCCACGGAAGTGTCGAGGGCGCTGCCGGGCTCACCGTCGACCGCTACGGCGACCTGGTGCTGGCGCAGTCCTTCCATCAGCCGCTGGAGCCCGCGGCGCTCGCGGCGCTCGAAGGCTTCTACGCCGACGCGCTGCCCGGGTGCGCCGTGGTCTACAACGACCGCAGCGGCGCGGGGTCGCGGGTGCGCAACGCCCTCGACGGCGACGCGCTCTCGGCGGCGACCGCTCCTCGCGTGGCGACCGAGCTCGGCGTGCGATACCGCATCCAGGCGCGGCACGCGGGCCAGGACCCTTGGCTCTTCCTCGACCTGCGCGCAGGGCGCCGCCGGGTGATGGCCGAGGCCCCGGGGCGCTCGGTGCTCAACCTCTTCGCGTACACCTGCGGCGTCGGCGTGGCGGCCGCGGCGGCGGGCGCGCGCGAGGTGCTCAACGTCGACTTCGCCGCGTCGAGCCTCGAGGTGGGCGACGACAACGCGCGGCTCAACGGCCTCGCCCCCCCGCCGGCGAAGCTCCTCGGGGACGTGTTCGCGGTGACGCGGCAGCTCTCGGGCATCGGCCAGCCCGCGGTGGTGCGCGGCCGCCGGATGCCGCCCTTCCCGACGCTGGCGCCGCGGCGCTACGACCTGGTCTTCCTCGACCCGCCGCGCCTCGCCAAGAGCCCCTTCGGCACCGTCGACCTGGTGCGCGACTACGCCGCGGTGTTCAAGCCCGCGCTGCTCGCCACCGCGGAGGGCGGGGCCATCGTGTGCTGCAACAACGTCGCGCAGGTGGAGCGCGACGGGTGGCTCGACGGCCTCCGCCGCAGCGCCGCCAAGGCCGGGCGCCCGGTGCGCGACGCCGAGTGGATCACCCCGGAGGAGGACTTCCCCAGCCCCGACGGGCGCCACCCCCTGAAGATGGTTCTGCTCCGGGTGTGACCCACGCCGCGCGGTCATTGCCTGTCCCCGCGCAGCGCCGGGCGGCAGCACATTTGTCCGGTGCGTGGAGCTTCGGGCATACCATCACGCTGTGACACGGACGATGCCCCTGCGACCCCTGGTGATCCTGCTTCTGACCGGCGCGCTCGCCGCGGCCTGCTCGCCCCGCTCGGCCGGCTCCCCTCCCGCCCCGGACGCGTCGACCGACGACGCCCCCACCGAGGACACCTCCGCCCTCGACGCCCCCACCGAGGACGCCGCCACCGAAGACACCCCCACCGAAGACACCCCCGCCCTCGACGCGCCCCCGCCCGTGGACGTGGGCGTCGACGTGCCCGCGCCCGACCTTCCCGCGGTCGACGCGGGCCCGAGCTGTCGCACCGACCGCGACTGCGCCATCGGCCTGGTGTGCGACCGCGCCCGCAGCGCCTGCGTGGAGTGCCTGTCGGCGGTGGACTGCGGCGACGCCGGTCGGATGTGCGTGAGCTCGCGCTGCGTGACGCTCACCCCCTGCGTGTCGTCGCGGATGTGCAACGGCCAGGTGTGCGACCCGACGCGGGGCTACTGCGTCGACTGCCTCACCAACACCGACTGCCCGTCGGGGCAGGGCTGCGCCGCCGACGCCACCTGCCGCCCGCAGGCGTGCACCCCCTCCGCCGCCGAGTGCGTGGGCGCCGACCGCGCCCGCACCTGCGACGCCCGCGGCCTCGCGTGGACCGAGCTCCCCTGCGCCGCCGGCACCACCTGCGCGGGCGGCATCTGCCGGGCCCGGGTGTGCTCGCCCGGCGCGGCGAGCTGCGCCTCCGCCAGCGCCCGCCAGGTGTGCAACCCCGACGGCTTCGGCTACACGCCCACGGCGTGCCCCGCGGGCAGCACCTGCTCGGGCGGCGTGTGCACCACCCGGGTGTGCACCCCCGGGGCGGTCGACTGCGTGGGCGCCGGGGCCACCCGCACCTGCAACGCCGACGGCACCGCGTACGTCATGGCCTCCTGCGCGTCGCGCACCACCTGCCGCGCCGGCGCCTGCCTCGCGTGGGTGTGCACCCCCGGCGAGCTGAGCTGCGCCTCGCCGACGGCGCGCCAGGCCTGCAACGCCGACGGCCTCGGGTACACCCCGACGGCCTGCGCGGCGGGGCAGAGCTGCTCCGCGGGCGCGTGCGGCGCGGCCATGGTGTGCTCGCCGGGCTCGGCCTCCTGCGTGTCGGCGACGATGCTGAGCCTGTGCAACGGCTCCGGAACGGCCAGCACGGTCACCACCTGCGTGGGGGCGCCCAACGCGACGGGTCGCTGCGTGGGGTCGGGCTGCAGCATCGTCTGCAACACCGGCTTCGGGGACTGCAACGGCAACCCCGGCGACGGCTGCGAGACCTCCCTCGGGTCGGCGTCCAACTGCGGCGCCTGCGGGGTGCGCTGCGGGGGCGGCCAGGCGTGCTCGGGCGGGGCCTGCGTGGCCTCGGGCTGCGCCGGGCGCTCGTGCACCATCTTCACGCCCTGCTGCACCGGCTACGAGTGCAGCGACGTGCTCACCGGCACCTGCGTCTCGACCGCGTGCGGCGTGGCCGGCGAGGCGTGCTCGCTGCCCGGCCGCTGCTGCGCGGGCCTCACCTGCCGCGGCGGCTCGTGCGTGGTGTCGGCCTGCGACGCGGCGGGCAACCCCCGGGAGTCGGGCGGCTCGTGCTGCTCGGGGCTCTCCTACCGCGCGTCGCCCACCAACCTGCTCTGCTGCGTGGAGGCCTCGGGCACCTGCACCAACAGCAACGAGTGCTGCGGGCAGATGGTCTGCACCAGCGGGCGCTGCGCCTGCCGGGCCGCGGGCGCCAGCTGCGTGACCGGGGCGGACTGCTGCAGCCGCTCGTGCAACCCCACCATGAACACCTGCAACTGACCCCCCCTCCCGCGGCGCGGTGCGTGGCACCCTCGGGCCATGACCACCGAGCTACACCCTGACGCCTCCGCGGTGCTGACCACCTGGTTCGGGCGCGTCGCGATCGTCGAGCCCATCGAGCCGGCCGTCCAGCGGCGGTGGTTCGTCGCCGACGCGGCCTTCGACGAGCAGCTCCGCGAGCGCTTCGGCGCGCTCATCGACGAGGCCGCGGGCGGGGCGCTGCGGGCGTGGGAGGAGAGCGCCCGCGGGGCGCTGGCGCTGGTGCTCCTGCTCGATCAGTTCACCCGCAACGTGCACCGCGAGAGCGGGCGGGCCTTCGCCGCCGACCCGGTGGCGCGCGGCGTCGCCGAGCGGGCCCTCGCGCGGGGCTTCGACCGGGCGGTGCCCTTCTCGGCGCGGGCCTTCTTCTACCTGCCCTTCGAGCACGGCGAGACCCTCGCCCTGCAAGACCGCTCGGTGGCCCTCTTCGACGCCCTCGCGGCGGAGGCGTCGCCCGAGCACGCGCAGGGCGCCCGGGAGCTGTGCAGCTACGCCGAGAAGCACCGCGCGGTGATCGCCCGCTTCGGGCGCTTCCCCCACCGCAACAAGGTGCTCGGGCGGGAGAGCACGGCGGAGGAGGTGGAGTTCCTGAAGGCGGGGCGGGGCTTCTGAGGGGATCGGGGAGGGGGGGGGGAGATGCGAGACGAGCTGCTACCAGGGGTGATCTGGGTCGACCACGGGATGCTGTCGCCCGCCGAGTGCGCGGAGTGGATCTCCCGCAGCGAGGCCATCGGCTACGCCGACGCGCCCATCACCACGCGCACGGGCTTCGTGATGGCCCCGGACATCCGCAACAACACCCGGGTGATCATCGACGACGTCGCCGCGGCCGCGAAGCTCTGGGAGACGGCGGCGGCGAAGGTTCCGCCGGTGCTCGGTGGCGCGGTTGCGGTGGGGCTCAACGAGCGCTTCCGGCTCTATCGCTACGACCCGGGCGAGCGCTTCGCGCCGCATTGCGACGGCCACTTCGAGCGCGGCGACGGCGACCGCAGCCGGCTGACCCTGATCTACTACCTCAACGAGGGCTGCGACGGCGGCGAGACGCGCTTCTTCCTCCCGGGGGGACGGTCCCTCACGGTGACCCCGCGGACGGGCGCCGCGCTCTTCTTCCAGCACCAGGTGATGCACGAGGGCGCGGCCGTGACGGCGGGGCGGAAGTACGTCCTGCGCACCGACGTGATGTACCGCTCGCGCTGACCAGTCCCTTTCCACAGGGGACTTGAAGGGTTGAGAGAAGCGTCCGCCCACTGCCCACGCGAGGTGCCTCCGCGCTCGTCTGGGGGGACCCTCATGGGCGAGCGTCGGGGGAGACGAACCGCAAGGGTCGCAAGGGTCGCAAGGGAGAAACCGCCTCTGGGGGGGGAAAGAGCTCGAACCACTCACCTCGTGTCGGAGCGGGCATCGCTCCTGGACGCTCTCGCGAGACCGAAGCGTCCGCGCCGGCAGAACCCTCCCTTGCGACCCTTGCGACCCTTGCGGTTCTTCTCCCCCGACGCTCGCCCATCAGGGTCCCCCCAGACGAGCGCGGAGGCACCTCGCGTGGGCAGTGGGCGGATGCTTCGCTCAACCCTTCAAGTCCCCTGCGGAGAGGTACTACCGCATCCGCCGCGCGCGCTCGCGCTTCAGCGCGGGGTCGCCCTCGTCGTCGCGCTGCGCCCGCCGTCGCTCCGCGGGCGTCGTCGCCAGGGCACGGCGCCAGCGCCACCAGCGCCACCCGAGGTCCACCGCGCCGAGGGCCGCCAGCGTCGCGCCCAGGCGCCCCGCGAGCGCCGCCATCGAGCCCGCGGTCGTCCAGGCCGTCGCGCCCACGAGCAGCACCACCGCGCCGTAGGCCGTGCTCACCAGGGCCGTCGCCGCCGCGCCCGGCTCGCCCGTCCGCCCGGCGCTCTCCGCCGCGCGCCGCGCCCCGCGTGTCTGCGCCACCGTCGCCGCCGCGGCGGCCGCCACCACCGCGCCCAGCGCCACGCCCAGCGGGGCGACCGCGCCCGCGGTGATCGCCGACGCCGCGCGCCACGGGTCGACGTCCGCCCGCGCCGCCTGCGCCAGCATCTCCCGGGTGGCGCCCCGCAGCGCGACGCCCAGCGCGGGGACCGTCACCAGCGCCGCCCCCCAGGCCGCCGCCGTCACGGCGAGCTCGGACACCGGCGCGCGGCCCTCGCGGCGGGCGCGGGCGAGCTCCGCGGCGGTGGGCGGCTGCGTCGTCACGAGGGCGACGGTAGCGCGCTCACCCGAGGCCGAGCAGCCCCGCGACGCGCGACGCCACGAAGGCCGCCACCCAGGCGAGGGCGTAGGTGTAGACGGTCACGAAGATCACCCAGCGCCACGAGCGGGTCTCGCGGCGGATGGCCGCGAGGGTGCTCATGCACTGGCAGGCGAAGACGAAGAACACCAGCAGCGCGACGCCCGTGCGGGCGGTGTAGCGGGGCCTGCCGTGGGCGTCCTGGGCGGTGCGCAGGCGGGTGGCGAGGGGCCCCGGGCGCTCGTCGGCGTCCTCGATCCCAGAGATGACCCCGAGGGTGCCGACCATGAGCTCGCGCGCCCCGAAGGAGCCGAGCAGCCCGACGTTGATGCGCCAGTCGAAGCCGAGCGGGCGCGTCACGGGCTCGAGCGCGCGGCCCACCGCGGCGCCGACCGAGCGCTCCATCGCCGAGGCCCCGGTGGGGTGCGGGTCGGCCGGGGCCCCCGGCGCGGGGACGTGCAGCAGCACCCAGAGGGCGGCGCCGCACACCAGGATGACCGTGCCCACGTCGCGCACGAAGCGCTTGCCCGCCACGTAGCAGGCGCGGGCGACGGCGCGCAGGTCGGGCGAGCGGTAGGCGGGCATCTCCAGCACGAGGGGCAGCCGGCGGCCCTTCGTGGCGCTGCGGCGGAGCACCAGGGAGACGAGCACCGCGGCGGCGAGGCCGGCGAGGTAGAGCGCGACGAAGAGGGCGGCCTGGAGCACCGGGCGCCCGCTGAAGAAGGCTGCGAGCACGAGGCCGTAGGTGGGGATGCGCGCCGAGCAGGTGAGCAGCGGGAGCACCAGGATGACCGTGAGGCGCTCGCGCGGGTCGCGCAGGATGCGGGTGGCGGCGATGGCGGGCACGGCGCAGGCGTGGGCCGTGAGCATCGGGACGAAGGCGCGGCCGCCGAGGCCGAAGGGGCGCAGCGCGCCGTCGATGAGGAAGGCGCCGCGGGCGAGGTAGCCGCTCGCGTCGAGGAGCTCCATCGCCGCGGTGAGGATCACGATCTGCGGGAGGAACGCGAGCACGGTGCCGGCGCCGCCGAGGAGGCCGTCGGTGACGAAGGACCCGAGCAGCCCGCGGCCGAGGGGTCGGGCGGCGAGCCCGCCGAGGCCCTGCACCGCGGCGTCGAGGGCGGTGGAGACCGGGTCGGCCACGGCGTACACGGCGGCGAAGAGGCCCACCATCAGGCCGAGGAAGATCACCGGCCCGGCGACGGGGTGCAGCAGCGCCCGGTCGAGCTGGTCGGTGCGGGCGCGGCGGCGGAGGGCCTCGGCGCCCACCACGTCGGCGTCGCGGATGGCGCGCGCGGCGAGGGCGGCGGCGTCCCAGGCGGGGGCGGGGCGCTCGGCGGGGCGGTGGGCGCCCTGCACCAGCGCGGCGATGGCGGCGAGCATGGCGTCGCGGGAGCCCGGGTCGCGGGCGTTGACGGCCACCACGGGGACGCCGAGCGCGGCCTCGACGGCCTCGACGGAGAGCGCGCGGCCCTCGGAGGCGAGCACGTCGCGCTGGGTGAGCACCACCAGCAGCGGGAGCGGTCTCGCCAGGAGCTCGCGGGTGAGGCCGAGGCCCGCGGCGAGCTGCGAGGCGTCGAGCACCTGCACCACGACGGCGCGGGTGCCGTCGGCGATGACGCGGTCGAGGAAGGCGCGCGCGACGCCCTCGTCGGTGCCCGGGTCGAGGGCGACGTCGAGGCTGTACACGCCCGGGAGGTCGAGCACGCGCACGGCGGGCGCGGGGGAGGGGAGGCGGAGGTCGGCGGAGAGGATGTCGACGGTGACGCCGGGGAAGTTCCCGACCTTGGCGTCGGCGCCCGTGAGGCGGTTGTAGACCGAGGATTTGCCCGCGTTGGGGCGGCCGAGCAGCAGCACCGCGGGGACGTCGTCGCCGAGGAGGTGCGCGGCGCCATGGTGGTCGTGGCTCACGGGCGCGGCTCCGGGGGCGATGGGGCGACGTCGATGGCGGCGGCGACGGCGCGGTCGATGGCGAAGGCCGTGCGCTCGCCCACGCGCACCATCAGCGGCCCGCGGAAGGGCCCCGCGCGCAGGACCACCACCGCGGCGCCCTCGGTGACGCCGAGCGCACGCAGCCAGCGGGCCTCGTCGGCGTCGAGGCGCAGCGCGACGATGCGGGCGGGGGAGAGGGCGGTGAGCTCGCGGAGGGTCATCAGGCGCGACCGCCCGCGGCTTAACACGGTTCGGCCGTGGAGGCGGAGCGCCGGGAGGCTTGTGGCCGCGGGGCCGCGGTGCCAGATTCGCCCCGCGCGACGCGCGGAGGATGAATTCCCAATGAGCGAAATGGCCGACCGCATCGATGTGATCACCGACCTGCTGATGGGCGCCGCGTACGCCGACGGCTCGCTCGAGGGGCGCGAGGAGGCCACCGTGCGACGGCTGCTGGGAGAGCTCCTCGACGGCGCGGCGCTCCCGGCGGAGACCGACGCGCGCATCGCGGGCTTCGACCGCAAGGCCTTCGACCTCGACGCCGCCGCCGCGCACTTCCGCGCCGACAGCCCCGAGCGCAAGCGCAAGCTGCTCGAGCTCGTGGTGGCGGTGCGCGACGCCGACGACGTCTTCGACACCGACGAGGACGACTACATGACCTCGCTGGCCCGCGCGCTCGACATGCAGCCCGAGGAGTACGCCGACCTCGCGCTGGAGATCCAGGAGCTGCGCATCTCCCTCAACGACGTGCGGCGCTCGATGCCGCCGGTGCTTCTCACGGCGCGCAAGAACCGGGAGTGATCGCTCAGTGCAGGGGGCGGGGGTAGGCGGCGACCACCTCGCGGGTGGGGCGCTCGATGCGCTCGACCACGGAGGTGACGAGGTCGCGGTCGCCGCGGCGGAAGTACACCGAGTGGCCGACCTCGGGGCGGTCGAGGGTGGGGATGATCCCGCCGTGGACGTGCTTGAGCGCGCCCGCGAGCCGTCGGCCCACCGCGGGGTGGTCTTCGCGCCAGCGCCCGAGGCCGCGGTCGCGCACGGCGACGCAGAGCTCGGCGCGGACGTGGTACTCGGTGTTGCGGGTCACGAACACCCGGTGCACCCGGCGGTCTGAACCTTCGTAGGACATCGATGGGCCTCCTGCGCTGCGAGCCGTACGCCCGCGGCGGGAGGGCCGTCCAGAAATCAGGTCCCGCCGTCGGCCGCGGGGGGCGGCACCGGCACGGCGGTGATGGGCACGGTGTCGGTGGGCGCGACGTTCTCCGGGTCGTTGTCCTCGGGCTGCACGTCGGGGACCTCCTCCGGGGCCGTCTCGCCCTCCGGGGTGAGCAGCGTCTGCGCCCACTGCTGGGTGCGCGCGCTCTCGTGCAGGTGCATCGTCGCCCGCGCCGACACCCCGACCAGCGCCCGCTCGGCCGCGGCGAACTCCGCCGCCAGCGGCCCCGTGGCGCCCGCCCGCAGCGAGGCCAGCTGCGAGCGCAGCTCCGCCGCCAGCAGCACCGTGCGCTGGAACACCAGCCCCTGCGCCGCCGCCCGCCGCAGCACCACCATGATCTGCATGAGCACGGCGCGCCCCTCGGCGCCCTGCGCGCCCTCCGCCACGCCCGGCTCGCAGCGCGGCTCGGCCACCTGCACCCCCGTCGTGGGCAGCGGCACCCGCGCCATCGCCACCCCCTCCGGGCGCTCGATGATCAGCGTCTCCTCGACGGCGATCAGAGACTCGCGCTCGACCAGGTCGCCGCCCCCGGTGGCGGTGGCGTCGATCCAGCGGGCGATGGCCTGCTCGGAGTCGACCGTGCGCCGCAGCCGGGTGCGCGTGGGCGTGACGCCCTCCTGGGTGAGGCGCGCCTGCGCCACCGAGGCCATGCGCGCGAGCGTCGCGTCCGACGGGAGGCACAGCATCGACTGGAGGGGGCCGATGACGTCGAGGCGCCGCGCGTCCGCCGTCGCGAGCTGCCGCTGGAGCGAGTACAGCGTCGCGAACCACCGGTTGCGCACCTCGCCGTCGGCCACCACCAGCTGCTCGCGCTCGACCCGCGTCGCGCGGGCCGGGCGGGACGACGAGCACGCCGCCGCCGCCGCCGCGAGGAGGCCGATGGCCCAGGCGCGGGACCTCACCGGTCGACACTCCGGGACAACAAAATACAAGTCGGCGACAACTTCACGGGGCTCAAAACGCTATCACCACCGCGGTTTCCGCGCGCTGCCGAAAACATGAGGCAACGCGCGATGGGGCGCTACACAAGGCCCCGTCGGAGCAGGAGCGTCCATGGCCACCTATCTCATCGCGGTCCCGTACCTCTCGGTCTTGTTGGCGCTGGTGTTCTACGGGCTGCATCGCAGTCACCTTGTGTGGCTGCTGTGGAAGCACCGGGAGTCCCTCCCCCCCGCGGCGCCGCGCAACATCCCCGACCACGAGCTCCCGTACGTCACCGTGCAGCTCCCGCTCTTCAACGAGCCCGACGTGCTCGAGCGCCTGCTCGAGACCGTCGCGAAGATCGACTACCCCGCCGACCGCTTCGAGATCCAGGTGCTCGACGACAGCACCGACGACAGCCGCGAGCTCGCCCGCGCCAAGGTCATCGAGCTGCGCAACCGCGGCGTCGACGCGGTGTACATCCACCGCCACGACCGGGTGGGCTTCAAGGCCGGCGCGCTCGACCACGGGCTCAAGCTGGCCAAGGGCGAGCTCATCGCCGTCTTCGACGCCGACTTCCTCCCGCAGCCCGCCTTCCTCCGCACCGTGGTGCACCACTTCGCCGACCCGAAGGTCGGCTGCGTGCAGGCCCGCTGGGGTCACCTCAACCGCGAGGCGTCCATCCTCACGCGCGTCCAGGCCCTCATGCTCGACGGCCACCACATGGTGGAAAACCGCGCGCGCTTCGCCGCGGGGCACTTCTTCAACTTCTCGGGCACCGGCGGCATCTGGCGCCGCGAGGCCATCGGCGCGGCCGGCGGCTGGCAGCACGACACCCTCACCGAAGACCTCGACCTCTCCTACCGCGCGCAGCTCGCGGGCTGGAAGTTCGTCTACCGCGAAGACCACGTCACCCCCGCCGAGCTCCCCGAGGAGATGGAGGCCTTCCGGGCGCAGCAGTTCCGCTGGGCCAAGGGCACCGTGCAGACGGCGCGCAAGCTCCTCGGCCGCGTGTGGGCCCGGCGCGACCTCCCGGTGGGCGTGCGCCTCGAGGCCGTCTTCCACATGACCCCGCACTTCGCCTACCCCCTCATGGTGATGCTCGCGGTGCTCCTGCTCCCGATGCTCCTCGTGATGCCCGCGAGCTCGCCCATCGGCCTCGTGCTCGACCTCTCGCTCATGTTCGCCTCCACGGGCTCGCTGCTCACCTTCTACGTCGTCGCCGAGCGCTCGCAGGGCCGCTCCGCCTGGGGCGCCCTTCGCCGCCTCCCGTGGCTCCTCGCCATCGGCTCGGGCATGAGCCCGTGGCTCACCAAGGCCGTCTGGCAGGGCCTCACCGCGGAGACCGGCGAGTTCGTCCGCACCCCGAAGAAGGGCGACCGCGCCAAGCAGGGCCGCTACCGCGCGCGCACCAGCCTCCCGTGGGTCGAGATGCTCATCGGCCTGGAGAGCGCCGCCGCGGTCGTGGCCGCCATCGTCACGCACCACTACATCGCCGCCCCCTTCGCGATGCTCTTCCTCATGGGCTTCGGGTACGTGTCGCTCACCGTCACCCGCGAGCGCCTCGGGCTCAACCTCCCGGCCCTCAGCCCCGTCGCGCAGCCCGAGCGCATCTCCGAGCCCTCCCTCGGCACGATGCCCGGCTTCGAAGAGGGCGCCCGCGCCACCGACTCGGCCGCGGCGTAACGCCACACCCCCCCTTCCTCTCCTTCCCCCCGCGACGGGCCCACTTCAGGGCCTTCGTCATCCTTCCCGACCGCGCCCTCTGGTATAGGCTCCGCTCCCCGCAGCTGCGGCGCCATGGACCTCCGACGACTCATCCGAAACATCTCGTCCCAGTGGCTCGCCCTCGGCGCGCAGCTGCTCATCAGCGTGCTGATGACGCCCTTCATGGTGCTGCGCCTCGGCAAGGCCGGGTACGGCATCGTGGCGCTCATCTCGGGCCTCGTCGGCTACTCGGGCATCCTGTACTTCGGCCTCGGCGCGGCGGTGGTGAAGTTCGTCGCCGAGCACCACGCCCGCGAGGACTACGACGAGCTCAACGCCACCTGCTCGACCATCTTCGGCGTCTACCTGGCCTTCGGCGCGCTGTGCTTCGTCCTCGCGCTCGCCCTGCTCGGCCCGCTGCCGTACCTCTTCAAGATCCCCGTAGGGCACGCCAACGACGCCCGCATCATGCTCGCGCTGATGGGCCTCGGGCTGCTGGTGCAGTTCCCCGGCAGCGTCTACGGCGGCATCCTGATGGGCCTCGAGCGCTTCGACGTGATGAACAAGTACAACTTCGTACTGCTCATCCTTCGCAGCGCCGCGGTGTTCACGGTGCTGCTCGTGCGCCCGACGGTGGTGCTCGTCGGCGCCGTCACCATGGCCTCGCTCATCGCCGAGCAGGCCTTCGCGTACGTCTACGCGAAGCGCACCCTCCCGCGCCTCCAGCTCTCCCTCGCGCGCTTCGAGCGCGCCCGGCTCAAGGTGCTCTTCACCTTCTCGGGGCAGTCGTTCCTGTTCACGCTCTCCGAGAAGCTCATCAACTACACCGACGAGTTCGTCATCGGGCAGGCGCGCGGCCCCGGCGCGGTGACCCTCTACGTCATCCCGCTGCGCCTCGTCGACTACGCCCGCGACGCGCTCGACAAGGCCACGCTGGTGCTGATGCCCGGCGTGTCGGCCACCGCGGCGCGCGGTGACATGGCAGCGCTCCAGTCCGTCTGGCGCTTCGGCAACAAGGCCGTCATGTGCCTCGTCGCCCCGGTGGCACTGGTCTTCCTGCTCTGGGGCGGGCACGTGCTCACGCTCTGGCTCGGCAACGAGTCCTACGGCCGCGAGGGCATGCCCATCCTGTTCTGGCTGGCGCTGGCGTTCATCGCGCAGGTGGCGGGGCGCGGCATCGCGCGGCCCATCTTCGAGGGCCTCGGCGAGCTCTCCACCCCGGCGCGCATCACCGTCGCCGAGGGGACCGTCAACCTCGTCATGTCCGTGGTGCTGGTGCGCACCTGGGGGGTCGAGGGCGTGGCCTTCGCGACCTTCCTCCCGGCGTCGGTGACGGGCATCCTCGTGATGCCGTGGTTCGTGTGCAAGCGCCTGGGCACGTCGTACCTGAAGCACATCGGCAACACCTTCCTGCTCACCCTGCCGCCGCTGGTGCCCTGCGTGGGGCTGCTGCGCCTGGCCGAGCGCTACGGCTTCCACCGGCGCATCCTCCCGATGGCCGGCACCTGCCTCGCCGTGCTCGTGGTCTACCTCTTCTTCGCCTGGTGGATCACCTTCAAGGCCGCCGACCGCCAGTTGATCAAGGCCCGGCTCGGGCGGGCCTGATTCAGGCAACCCGTGATCGTGTCCGGTGGGGCGCGGTGGCTGGGGTCGTGGGCCCCCTATCCCGCGCTGCCGCGCTGCCCTTTCCCCCACCGGATGATGCTCATCGTTGCCCTCATCGTGCGTAGAGCGCTTGCAGGCTGGGGTGACGAGCCATCGCGCGGAACCCCAGCCATCCGCACACCTTCGCGCGCCCGGCTGCCGCGGGTTGAAACCCACGGCAGCCAAGGGAAAGCCCGCGGCGGGCTGGTCACTGTGCCTGGACATCGGACAGGCCGCTTGCGGCCTTCAC
>JAUSAZ010000132.1 GCA_030652255.1 Myxococcales bacterium
CATCGAGGTCAAGACCTGGCGCGACGCCGACAAGGCGAAGGACCCGACGGTCGAGGGGCTCACGCAGCTCGACGGGTACCTCGCGCGGTTGGGGGTGGCGGAGGGGTGGCTGGTGCTCTTCGATCAGCGGAAGAACGTCCCTGCGCTGCGCGAGCGACGGGTCGTTGAGGCGGTCACCACGGCCGGCGGGCGAGCGGTGAAGGTCGTCCGGCTGTAGGTACCCGGTGGGATGAGCGCGGGCGCGAGGGGGTGGAGAGCCTCTGGTGTCGTTCGGGTGGGTGCACGACGGGTTCACCGTTCGCGCCCCCGGGCCGTAGTCGGTCGCACCGTCCATCGGTTGCCCTGGTTTCCGCTGCTAACGAAGACGAGGGCGTACCCCTCGTGCTCGACGTCGCGAAGCCGGGTCAGGCAGCGGCCCAGGCGGTCGGCCGTGCTGCGATCGTTCAGCGGGCCCGGCGCGAAGACCGTCAACGCCTCCCGCAGGTGGGGGTACTTCGTCGGTGGCTCACGCTTCAGCGCGTCGGTGACACAGGTGATTGCCATGCATAAGTGGATGGGGCGAGTCACCCGGCGGCCTTCGGGTGCTGCTCCGGGGCCGCCAACGGCCGACGACATCGAGGGCGCGGGCCCGCGAGCGAGGGCTACGCGTAGCGCAGGTTGGGGACGTCGCTGCCGGACCCTGCGCGAGTCACAGCGGGGTGAGCCGCCGCATCACGGAGCGCTTCGGGAAATTGAATCACCTGGTGTCCCCGTGCGAGCGTCCGCGCCCATGGCACGCCGCGCAAAGACCGCTCCCGTCATTCCACTCCGTGGCGCATCGCCACGCCCGCGCTCATCGTCCGTCGAGTGGGCCGGCACCCGCCTCGCTGCGCCGCCTGGCCTCGCGGTTCGCGACGTCGATGCCCTCGACTTCATCTTCTGGATGCACGGGCCGCGCGTCGTCGCCGCCGTTCCTGTCGACCGCGATGCGCCGCCCGGCGCGTTGGCGGACGTGCTCCGCAACGCACTCGCTTCGCCCAAGGGCCCACCGCCCCAACGCCTGCGGGTCTCCGACGCCGCGGCCGCTCCGGCGGTCGTCGCCCTGGTAGGGCCGGACATCCCGGTGTCGGTCGGTCCGGTGCCCGAGGCGCTCGGTGCGCTCGCCGAGTTCGCCGAGGTGTTCGCAGGAGTGGCCGCGGAGCAGGCCGTCAGCCCACTGGAGGAGATCGTTGACCTCGCCGATCAAGATCCCGCGCTGGTCGGCCGCTTCTTCACCGCGGGCGCAGCCCTCTACAAGCTCGGCCCCTGGAACCTCGTCCCCTCCGACTCCGATGTGCTCCGCGTCGAAGCGCCGACGCTCGGTCTCCACGGCGCGTGCATCAGCGTCGTGGGGCAGATCGGGCAGAGCTACGGCGTGCTCTGCTTCGACTCCGCGGAGCGCTTCATGGCCTTCCGACGGCGCGCCGAGCACGTGGTCGTTCCGGGCGAGGCGATGGATGCGATTCCGCCATCGATCGCCGTCAATTTCGAGGAGATGAGCGAGTTTCCTCCGGACTTCCGCAAGGAGCTTCGCCGTCGCCGATGGCCGCTCGCCGGGCCGTCCGGGGTACCCTGGTTGATGTGCTCGTCGCCCTCCGGGGCACCGCGCTCGATCACCCGCGCCGACGTCCTCACGGCGACCGTGTTGATGGAGGTGCTGACAACCTTCCTGGCGAAGCACGGCGAGTCGATCTTCGACATGCTGGCGCAGTGTGTGGAGCGCTATGAGGTCGCCGCGGCGAAGGGCAAGGTGGCGGTGACCGTCGAGCACCCACACCCCGCGTACGAGGATGACGACTTCGACGACCTCGACGACGATGCAACCGAGCCCGAGGACCGGGCCACCGCGGAGGAGGTGAGCACCGCGCGCTTCCTTCATCCATGGAAGGAGCGCTACGCCGAGGAGCACCCCGACGAGCTCGACGCCGCCCTCCGCGAGGTGGGCTTCGCGCTGCTGGGGCGGACCTTCACACGCGATGACGGACCTCGCCTCTCGATGCACCTCGGGACCTCGCTCGTGCCGACATGGACGGCGCTCTTCCGACCACGAAAGAACGGCCAGACGGGCCTCGACGCGGCTGCCAGCGATCGGTCCCTGGCGGATGCGTCGTCCCGCTCGGCGCGGCTGCGCCTCTCGCAGGCTCGGGTGATCTTCGGCGACGTCCTCGCGGTCGATCTCGCCGCAGGAACGGTGCTCGTCGAGGATGCCTTCGACCACACCCGTTACACCGTTCTCGGGTGGGGCCACTCGCAGCTCGAGCAGCTGACGCGGTGGGTGCGCTGCTTCGGGCTGGTGCTGCCCCGGGAAGACGGCCGGTGGATCTTCCCCAGCGTGTTCTCGGTGGGCGATCACTTCTCCAAGGTGGATCCCGGGCGCTTCGTGGCGGCGGTAAACGCGGCGGTCGTGGCGTTGAAGAAGCCCGGCTTGGCGGTGGATCCGGCGGCGCCCGCGGCCGGGCTGCGGCGCTACTGGGGTGTTGCGTACGGCGTGCTGGTGAGGATGGGCGAGGAGGTCCTCGCGGCGCAGAAGCCGAAGCGGACATTCTTGAGCACCACCGAGGGGGACTGCGTGGAGTTCCACGAGGTGGTGGTGAAGATGAAGGCGACCGTGGCGACGGTGGCGTCGCGGATGCGCGCGGCCGGCGACATGGTGGAGGTCGGCGATCGCCAGTGGAGCTGGATGGCGGGCGCCCCGGATCCGATCGCGCCCATCGGCGAGGCGCTGGGGAGCCTGGAGCGCGAGGCATCGCGGTGGGTGGTGAAGGTGAACTCCGCGGCGAGGGTGACGCGGATGTTCGACCGGATCGAGGCCATCGTGGGCGAGCGGCCGAAGGTGGTCTCGCGCTCGATGACGGCGCCGTGGCAGGAGGAGGAACACGTCGTCCGGACAAAGGAGGAGGCCGACGAGACGATGGTGATCTCCAACCGGCCGGTGGCCGTGGGCTCGCCGGAGGAAGGGCTGGTGATGGCGGCCGACCTGACGCAGAGGGCGCTGCGGGACGCGCTGGATCGGGAGCTGCCGGCGGTGGGCGGGGGCCCGCGGCAGCGGGTGGCGACGGAGGAGGGACGCGCGGCGGTGGAGGCGTGGCTGCGGGGACTGGAGCTACGGGGGCAGGCGCCCGAGGGGCCGGGTGGGAAGATGCTGGACCTCGACCCGATTCGGCGGGAGCTGGGGATTCCGGCGGTCGTAGGGAACCCGCCATGAGCGGGTGTGGGCGACGCGTACAGCCAGCGTCGTTTGCGCCAGAGTCGCGCGACGGCATCGACCGCGGCGACGCGCAGGCGCTTGTCGGGGGTCGCAAGCAGCATCACCTCGAGGTGGCGCGCGGCCTCGCGGCTGCGGTGGCGCTTCGCGAGGAGGGCGATGCCCGCGATGACCCAGGTGCGGCGCTTCGTCGTGAACTGGTCGCGCGGCCTCGTGTACTCGAGCAGGCGCTCGAAGAGCGGTAGCGAGTCGACTGATGCCGTGAACGCGAGGTTGCGGAGCAGGCCCTCCTCGATGGCGACCTTGCTCGATCCGCTCGCCTCCATTGACCCGAACGAGGAGCTGCTCGACCTCGGCGCGCATCGCGTCCGGGAGGCGAACCGGTGCGTTGAAGCGGTTCATCGCGTGAACCGGAGAGAAGTCCCGCTTCGTGTCGGGCGCGTCGAGGAGCTTTCGCAGCACGTCGAGGTTCGCGGCGAGCCTCGCGAGGGGCGTGGCATGGAAGAACCCGTCTTCCTGGTCGAACTCCTCGGAGTACTGGAGCGCCTGGGCAGGCGTGTCGCGCGACATCGCGGAACGATACCGCGGTCGGCTCCGGGCCTCACCCGCGCGATCGTCTCGCCGGGGCCTTCGCCGGACGGAAGCCCTCCACGGTCGCGGCGTGCAGGTGGACTCGCGTCATGCGCCCCGCGACCTCCAGCCACGCGTCGAGGAAGGTCTTCGGAGAGACCCCGCTCGCCTCTTCCATCGCCCAGTCCCACTCGAGGAAGAGCCGCGTCGCCTCGGGACCGAGGTGATAGTCCTCGCCGTCGGCAGAGCCCATCCAGTCGGGGAGCCCGGCGCCGAGCTCGTCGTCGAGGTCTTCGAGAATCTCCGTGAAGCGCAGGTCGGGGGCGAGGTCCGCCGCGATCACCTCGGGCATGAGCGCGCGAAACTCTGCCGCCACCGCGTCGAGGTCATCGGTCACCGAGCCGCGGTCGGCGTAGGGCGCCTCCCAGTGGTGCTCCTGGTGGACGTACTCGCCCTCCTCGTCAGCGCTCGCCGCGACGATCTCGTCCCATCGCGCCCAGAGCGTCTCCCACTCCTGCTCGACCTTCCGCCGTCCCGCTCGCGCAGGCGCGCCGGCCTTCGACGGGGGGGTCAACGCGAGCGTCAGGGCGTCACGGGTGGGCGCGTCGAGCTCCTCGATCAGGCGCTGTCGACCCGCCGCGTCGAGCGCGAGCAGCGCGGCCGGGAGCAGCGCTTCGAGCTCGTCGTCGGACAGCGTTTCTTGCAGCCGCAGCAAGAGCGCGTCGCGCTGGGCCACCCGTGCAGTCCCAGGCTTACGTGGAGCCTTCTTCGTCGGCATGAGCGGAGGATGCCATCGCACCGGACACCTCTTCCATCGGAGTCCATCCGCCACCGGGTTGACGGCTTACGGGGCGACGTGTGAGCCTCGACCTCACGGCGGCACCGACGCCGAACCCCGACGGGTCCTCCCCCGCAGGATCCCTCGTCCGGGGTAAAGGGGAGTGAACTCCTCCGGCTGGTTGGTCATTGTTTTCCTTCGAGCTGCGCAGCCGAAGGCGGGGGCTGAGGTGGCGCAGCGGAAGGAGAGCCCGCATGACCGCCCATCGAAACCTCAAGAACCTCATTCGCGAGCGCCAGCAGAAGACCGGCGAGTCGTACACCGCGGCGCGCGTCCACGTGATGCACGCCCGCACGAAGCTCCTGGGGCACGTGCCCGACGACACCCCGACGAGCATCCCCTCCGCGGAGGTGGAGGCCGTCATCCTGAGGGTCAATCGGCAGTCGGCGCGGGTGCGCATCCTGGGCGCGGCGGGTGAGGTCACGTTCCGCTCCGGCGACGTATGGAGCGTTGTTCCGGGCCACGTCGTAACCCTCGCGGTGGATCGACGGTGGACGTGGCTCGGCGCCCCCTACGCCAGCGGCAGGATCGAACGCGCGCGCATCGACGTGGCCAGCCTCGGCCTGGTGCCGCTGGCACTCACGGGAGGCGAGCTCCATGACGTGCGGGCGAGCACCGAGCCGTACGCCAGCCCCGATTCGTACGCGCCGCTGTGGAAGCGGCTCACGGCGAAGCCGCGCCCGGCATTCGAGTTCGATCCCATCGCGTGGGGCCAGTTTCCAGGAGCCGATCCCGAGGAGAACCCTACCTGCGACGCCTCGGAGCTCGTGGGGGCCGGCGACCACGAAGGAGCCCGTGAGCTCCTCATGAAGGTCCTTGGTGCCGATCTTCGATGTCTCGATGCGCACGCGCTCCTCGGCAACCTGGAGTTCGATCGGTCGCCCGAGCGCGCGGTCATCCACTACGAGGTCGGGGTGCGCATCGGCGAGCTCTCCGTCCCCGCCAGCTTCGACGGGCTCATCGTATGGGGGAGGATCTACAACAGGCCGTTCCTGCGCTGTCTGCACGGCTACGGGCTCTGCCTCTGGCGCCTCGGAAGGGCGGTCGAAGCGAGCCAGGTCTTCCGCCGCATCCTCTCGATGAACCCGAATGACAACCAGGGCGTTCGGTTCTGTCTCGACGACATCCAACAGGGCGGCAGCTGGCCGGAGAGGTACGAGCGCCACGCGGCGACCCAGACCCGACGCGCCCGAACGAGCGCCCCGGCTCGGGGAGTTCCATAATCAAATTTCCACAGTTATCTCTGGTTGTAACTGTTCTGCTTGCGGCGTAAGCTCGCTGCGTGAAGCGGCCTGATTCTAATCGTTCTTCCACGAGGCCCGTCGGGTACGCCGCGCTGCTGCCGCGCTTCGGGGTGCCCGATCTGGGCCTCGTCCACGCCTCCTGTGTGGGCGCCGCTGGCGGAATGGTCGAGCGCCAGGCTCCAGATGGGTCGGTACGCGCCGAGTATCCCCGGAGGTACGAGCACGGGGACTCCACGCTCGAACACCTCGTCTTCGCGCTGAAGTACGACGGCATCGACCTCCGGGTGCTCCGCGCGGTGCTCGCCGCGATGCCGGAGAGCGAGCTCGTCGAGGGCATCCGTGCGCAGCCCACGAGCCAGTACATGCGGCGGCTGTGGTTCCTGTTCGAGTGGTTCTTCGAGCGGAGGCTCGACGTAGCCGACCTCACACAGGGCAACTACGTCCCGCTCTTCGACCCCACGCGATACGTCGTCGGTTCTGCGACCAACAGTCGGCGACATCGGATCTCGGTCAATGGGCTCGGTCCGGCGGCGCTCTGCCCCGTCGTGCGCCGCACGCCAACGCTCGAGCGCACGATCGCGGAGGCGCACGCGCTCGACGCCCGCGCCCGACGCTTCATCGACGAGGTGCCCGCGACGACCCTCTGGCGCGCGACGGCGTGGCTCTACGACAAGGAGACGCGGTCGTCCTACGCGATCGAGCACGAGACGCCGAAGCCGGGGCGCGCCGAGCGCTTCGTCGCA
>JAUSAZ010000133.1 GCA_030652255.1 Myxococcales bacterium
CATCGAGGTCAAGACCTGGCGCGACGCCGACAAGGCGAAGGACCCGACGGTCGAGGGGCTCACGCAGCTCGACGGGTACCTCGCGCGGTTGGGGGTGGCGGAGGGGTGGCTGGTGCTCTTCGATCAGCGGAAGAACGTCCCCGCGCTGCCCGAGCGACGGGCCGTCGAGGCGGTCACCACGGCGGGCGGGCGAGCGGTGAAGGTCGTTCGGCTGTAGGGGCCTGGCAGTCTGGGTGCGGGGGCGAGGGGCGGAGAGCCTCCGGTGTCGTTCGCCTGGGTCCACGACGGGTTCACCGTTCGCCCCCCCGGGCCGTCGTCGGTCGCACCGTCCATCGGTTGCCCTGGTTTCCGCTGGTCACGAAGACGAGGGCGTACCCCTCGTGCTCGACGTCGCGGAGCCGGGTCAGGCAGCGGCCCAGGCGGTCGGCCGTGCTGCGATCGTCGAGCGGGCCCGGCGCGAAGACCTTCAACGCTACCCGCAGGTGGGGGTACTTCGTCGGTGGCTCACGCTTCAGCGCGTCGAGCGCCTGTCTCGCACTGCAGCCGCCGGGAAGGTCCACCGCGAGCTCCGCCCAGCCGCGCACCAGATCGGCGCTCGCGGCGTCCGTCGCAGGTGGCTGGTCCTGGGCTGCGACCTCCGTCACGACCGGGTCGTCGCAACCGCTCCAGACCACGGCCGAGCGCACGAACCGTGACCACCGTTCGAAGCCGGGCCAGCGGGGTAGATGCACGTCGGGCGAACCCGCGGCCTGGTAGGCCCGAAGAAGTGTCAGTGCCGCCGCGACGAGACGGACCGATGGTCCCTCGAATGGCTCGCCCAGCGGTCGGCTCGGCGCATCCTGGTGGATGAAGAGATCCGTCCCCTCGCAGCGGATCGAGAGGCCTGCCCGGGGTCGGTCCTGGTCGCGGGGCGCCCGAACGATCGAGGCGCACCAGACGACGCCGTGGGTCGCATGCGCGCGATGCAGTGCCTCCCGGAGGCGCCTCCAATCGCTCGGCGTGTGCGACGAGAGGCCGTTCAGGACCGCCAGGGACTCGCCCTTCGCGAGCAGGGTGTCGAGCAGCCGTCGAGGTGCGGCTCCCACATCCTCGGCGTGGATGGAGGCGACCTGATCGGCGCCGACGATCGCGACGACACGATCTACCAGCTCATCGGCCCATCGCGCGGCGCGTGTGTCGTCGATGATGCAGAGCGGGGAAGCCGCGCCGACGGCGAAGCGCGCGAAGATCGAGGCGACCATCGCAACCCACGCCGCGCGGTCGCCCGGTGTCGCGAAGGGAACGTGGTCCACGACCCCGAGGAGGAGTTCGGCGGCGGCCTGCGCCTGGGCCCGGGTCGGCCTGGTGGCGACCGATGGGTAGTCCGCGTTGGGCGCGAGGTAGAGACCGGTCGTGGGGTCGTAGCCAGGGGTCTGGAGGACGGTGCCGTCGGGGCGAAGGACAGGGGTCACGACGAGGCCGGCGAGCGGACGGAGACCGGGCCACTCGCGCCGCGCGGCGATGCCCGCCACGATCCGTTGCGGAACCTGGCTGACGATATGGTCGCCGGGCTCCTCGGATCGCGGCACCAGCCAGCGGGCCGACCGGCTCAACAGCTCGCGGAGACGCGGCAGCGGCAGTCGCTCGATGCGCAACACGGGCGACGAACGATCGAGCGCGGTCCCGGGAATCGAGCAGGGGACGAGGGAGACGAGATGGCCCGCGTGGGTGAAGACCTCGGGGCAGGTCGCGAGCGCCGCGATGCCCTCGTTGGCGACGGCCTCCTCGTCGAAGGTGACGATGATCTCGCGTGCGATCGTTCGCTCCGTCGCACCCGGTACGATGGCGGGTGGCGGTCGGCGGGGTCGCGGGTGGGCATGAGGGCTCGACGACATCACGGGCTTCTTCCTGGTGGCGGGAGAGCGCTTCGAAGCGGACGTCATGGGCAGCCAACTCCAGGTGTAAGTGGTGGAAGTGACAAGGGTGACGGTGGTTCTTGCCACGTGTTTGTGGACGGGTCGAGTCACCCGGCGGCCTTCGAGTGCCTTTCCGGGGCCGCCAACGGCCGACGACATCGAGGGCGCGGATCTGCAGTTGGGCGACCAACCCGACCGACGCGGGGTGCCGTTCACCGGCGATGTCCATCACCAGGACCGCGATCGGGTCGGCGGTTCAGGTCGCTGGGTTACGGTGCTCGGAGGCGCCGACGGGATCTGACCCCAGCCACTGGTGCAGGTAGCTGCCGCGGCTACCTGTTCGCTGGACGTAGCCGCTTCGAACGAGGTGGTGGAGGGCGTAGTGGAGGTTGTTGGCGAGCAGGCGTTCCTGGCCGGCGGTGCGCGCTGCGTGGAGCAGTTCGCTCGCGGTGAGCCCGCTGGGGTTGGCGGCGAGCACGGTCGCGATGAAGTCACGGAGCTCGGGGAGCGTGAAGGTCTGCGTTCGCGCCGAGGGGTACGTCGGCACCACGAACTCCGTCGCGACGAGCCGCGTGGACGCACCGATCTGCGCGGCTGACGTGGTTGTGGCTCCATTGTCGATGCCCTCGGGATGATCCAGCGCTTCGACGCGCGACGCCGGCGATGCATCGACGGACGACGACGTCGCCCCCTCGTTGGTCACAGGGTTCGTGGCCTCCGGGGACGAGGTCGCGACAATCTGGGCACCATCCTCTCCATTGCGTCGTCTCGGCGGTGGTGCCAGGTCCGACGGAGACACCCGCGGTATGCCAGCCGGTCTGCCCGGAGCGCGCCGCGTGGGAGTCGGGGCCGGGGCGAGGAAGTCGGCGACGTCCACGCCGAAACCTGCGCTGAGGCGGGCTAGGGTCACGGCGGTCACGTTGGTCTGCGCGCTCTCGATCTGCCGCAGGACGTAGACCGACAGCTGGCCGCAGCGGGTGGCGGCCTCTTCCTGGGTCCAGCCACGAGTCTGGCGGAGCTGGCGGACGTTGGTCGCGACCCGGCCGACGAGGTCCAGGTACTCGCGCGACCGGTAGAGCGGATCACGCGTGGTTGGCTTCCTCCGCACGCGCGATCGTGGTCACCAAGAGTTGTTGCGTAACAGACGCCGTGGTCTATGGTTGCCCCCGCCAGCAAGCCGACCGCGGGCGCATGGAGCGCTTCGTCGGTGGAGGCGCGGGCGAACGCCAGGAGGGACGAGTGGACGCGACGATGGGTGACGACGACGGCGAGCAACGCCCGGTCGGCGATGGGCCGTGGCGAGCCCCGAAGGGCAGGGCGCCTGCACTGGGCGAGGTTCAGGCGGTCAACGGGGGCACGGCGAGGAAGTCGCGCGGTTGGTGGCCCGCCTGGTTGGGGTTGTGGTGCATGAGCGTGTGGTCGGTGAGCTGCGCACCGGTACCGCTGCTGACGGTGGACGGCGGCCGCGACGCGCCAGAGGTAGTCGTGGAGCCGGGCGAGCCGTGCGCCGACGATGAGGGACTCCGGTCGTGCACCTGTCCCGATGGTCAGGGCGGATTTCAGACATGCGGGCTGAACCAGCGTTGGAGCCCCTGCGGGCGCTGCGGCGACAACGACTGCGCGACGCGGCCATGCGGTGCCGATGGCTCTCGCGCGTCGTGCGGCACCTGCTCGAACGGCCTGCAATGTTTTCGGGGCGTGTGTGCTCCGTCGGTGCCGACCTGTCAGTCGGCGTGCGACGGACGGCAGTGCGGCCCGGATCCAGGGACCGACTGCGAGGGGAGGGTCTGCGGGTCGAACAGCGGGGCCTGTCCGAGCGGGCAGGCGTGCAATGCCCAGGGGCGGTGCGTCACCATGAACCCGTTGATGACGTGCCGCTCGGAGTGCGGGCCACGACAATGCGGAGCCGATCCCGGACTCTACTGCGACGGGCGCACCTGCGGTTCTCTCGGCGGCGGCTGTCCATCGGGCTCGACGTGCATGCTCGGGCGGTGCGTGTGCACGCCGCGATGCACCGGTCGGACCTGCGGTCCCGACGGCTGCGGTGCACAGTGCGGATCGTGTGCGGCGGGGCAGCCATGCTCGACCGCAGGACGGTGCATCTGCACGCCGAACTGCACGGGGCGCACCTGCGGGCCGGACGGCTGTGGCGGGACCTGCGGGAGCGCCTGCGGTCGCGGCTTCGAATGTAGCCGCAGCGGCATCTGCGATGTCGTGCCGGGCTCGGCCTGGGTCATCACGATCACAGAGGGGACCATCGCCGAGCGGACCGGAACCGGCGGCAGTTGGGACTCGCTGGGTGGGGCGCCGGATCCGTTCGTGTGCGTCACCTACAGCGGACGGCAGCACTGCACCCCCGAGGCGAGCGACACCTACGCGCCGAGGTGGAACTACGCGCTGCCCGCCGTGACCGCCGGCATGTTGTTGGCGGGCGTGCCGACGGTGTTCAAGGATCGCGACGTCGCGGGCGCGGACGCGATCTGTGAGGACATCACGCTGGTGTTCGTGCGGGACACCTTCGTCTCCGGAGGCGGCTCGCGCGCCTGCGGCAGCGGGCGGTGGTACTTCACGTTGCGACCGCAGTAGCAGCCGCGGCGGCGGGCCTGCGAGGCGCAGGTAGACGACATCGCTGCCGGACCCTGCACGAGTCACAACGGGGAGAGCCGCTGCGTTGCGCCGCATCGCGGACCTCTTCGAGAAATTGAATCACCTGGTGTCCCCGTGCGAGCGTCCGCGCCCATGGCACGCCGCGCGAAGAAGTCCCCGGTCGTCATTCCCCTCCGTGGCGCATCGCCACGCCCGCGCTCATCGTCGGTCGAGTGGGCCGGCACCCGCCTCGCTGCGCCGCCTGGCCTCGCGGTTCGCGACGTCGATGCCCTCGACTTCATCTTCTGGATGCACGGGCCTCACGTCGTCGCCGCTGTTCCTGTCGACCGCGATGCGCCGCCCGGCGCGCTGGCGGACGTGCTCCGCAAGGCGCTCGCTTCGCTCAAGGGCGCACTGCCCCAACGCCTGCGGGTCTCCGACGCCGCGGCCGCTCCGGCGGTCGTTGCCCTGGTGGGGCCGGACATCCCGGTGTCGGTCGGTCCGGTGCCCGAGGCGCTCGATGCCCTCGCCGAGTTCGCCGAGGTGTTCGCAGGAGTGGCCGCGGAGCAGGCCGTCAGCCCCCTGGAGGAGATCGTTGATGTTGTTGATCAAGATCCCGCGCTGGTCGGCCGCTTCTTCACCGCGGGCGCCGCCCTCTACAAGCTCGGCCCCTGGAACCTCGTCCCCTCCGACTC
>JAUSAZ010000136.1 GCA_030652255.1 Myxococcales bacterium
CTGGTGAGCTCTCTCCGACCTGATTGATCGTTGATTGCTCGATGCTGTAACTCGAGTCGATGCTTGCGCACCGCTCGATTGTGTCGATTCTTCTACCGACGTCGCATCCCTCGTTGCCGAGAGTGCGCCGTCCGTGGATCTTCAGTCAGGTGATGACCGAAGATCTCCTTGCAACCTGATTTTCAAAGACCGGTTCGGGATGAAGCATCCCTGTGGGTCGTGTTCCTCCGACGGTGGCGTCGCGTTTGCGATCACCCTTCGTCTTCGGGGAGGGCGGTTTTACTCGCTCTCCGTCTGCCGTCAACTTTTTTCTCGTTGCCGGCTTCTTTTTTTGCTGCCCTCGTGACCCCTTTCGGGGCCCTTCGTCAGCGGGAGGCGCTTTCTACTCGCTTCCCCGTCACCGTCAACTCTTTTGAAGTCTTCGATGACGTTTTCCGCTGTCTGCGGCGCCTCTTGCGGGGCGCTTCGTCAGCGGGAGGCGTCTTCTACTCCTCTCATTCGGGGCGTCAATATTCCTCCCAGGCTCGTCGCACTTATTCTGTGAAGTGCCTGAAAACAAGCCGTTTCAGAGCGCGCTATCGTGCGGGGACGCCGTTGCGCATCACGTTCGCCCGGCCCGTCGGCCACGGCAGGCAGTTGCTCGACGACCCCGGGACGCTGAACACCAGCACCTCGGCGTCGCCCTCGTCCTTCAGGTTCACCACGATCTCCAGCGTTCCGTCGCCGTCGAGGTCGGCCACCGTGGGCACCGCCATCGCCCCGCGCCCCGGGAGCGCCGTGCGAGAGAGCTGCGCGCCGCGGGCATCGAGCACGTAGAGGGCGCCGCGGTCGGCCCGCGTGGCGTACGTCGCGAAGACCACCTCGGGGCGGCCGTCGCCCGAGAGGTCCGCCACCGCGACGCCGCCGGTGAGCGTGTCGGCGGTGCTCGTGAAGGTGAAGGTCCAGCGCTCGACGCGGTCGCTGCCGACGCAGTGGATGCGCCCGTCGAAGCCCGCGAACACCGCTTCGAGCGCGGGCCACGCGGCGTCGAGGTCGACCACCGTCACCTGGTTGGTCGCGCCCACGATGTTGCCGCCGAGGTCGTTGAGCCCCGCGAGGTAGGCCGGGACCACGAAGGGCCGCTCCCACGCGGGGGGGCGGCTGCCGTCGGCGCGTACCACCCACAGCGCCACGCCGCGCTCGCGCTGGGACTGCGCGGCGTTCTGCACCGACGCGGTCACTACGATCTCCCGCGCGCCGTCGCCGTCGAAGTCGACGATGGTGGGCGCGCTGTTGGTGAAGTGCGCCTGCAGCGAGGTGCCCTCGGTCTCGGAGTACCCCTGCTGCGCCTCGGCGTAGTCGTGGAGGAAGCGCACGCCCGCCACGCGCGCCCCCCGGCGGAAGATCGACGCGCAGCGGAAGGCCTCGCCGCTGCCGCGGTGCCAGGACATGTACGCGTTGTCCATGGGCGCCAGCACGTCGAGGCGCTCGTCGTCGTCGATGCGGCCGATCGCGAGGTTCTGGTCGAAGCCGCCGGTGACGGCGCAGTGCTCGTCGCAGCCCGACGCGCCGGAGGTGTTGGGGGGAAAGCCCGGCGCGGGGCGCCCGTCGCCGCGCCACGCCATGAGGAGGTCGCGCGCCGGAGAGCCCGCGAGGGCCTCGGTCGACGCCGTCACGATCTCCGGCCGACCGTCGCCGTCGAGGTCGCCCGCGGCGAGCGAGCGCAGCTCCTCGCGCCACGTCACCGGGAAGGGCGCGACCGCCCTGCCCCGCGCGTCGAACATCGCCACGCGGTCACCCGCCGCGGCGGCCACCTCGAGGCCCGCGTCGCCGGTGAAGTCCGCCACCACCGGCGCGGCCCACACCCGCTGCCGACCGTTGACCACCGCCGTCCAGCGCATCTCCCCCGCTGGGGAGTACACCGAGACCCGGGCGCCGCGCGCGACCACCAGCTCGTTGGCGCCGTCGCCGTCGAGGTCGACCACCGCGGGGGAGCCCAGCCATCCCTCGTTGCCCATCCCCCGGATCGAGCGCACCAGCACCGGCGCCCGCACCATCACACTCCCTCCCCCCGCCACCGCGGCGCAGGGCGGAGGGCCGGGAGGACCGGCGTCGACCCGAGGCGTCACCGCGACGTCGCCGACGGTGGGCCGGTCGTTGGGGGTGAACCCGCCGTCGAAGGCGACGTTGTTGATGGCGTCTCCGCAGCCGGCGAGGGCGAGCAGGACCACCAGATGGCGCCGCGGCGCAGCCTTCATGGACCGCGATGATACCGCGATCAGCGCGCGAGCAGGCGCGCCCGCACGTCGGGCCACTCGGCCCGCAGGATGCTGTACACGGCGCTGTCGCGGACGCGGCCGTCGTCGCACACCCGGTGCGAGCGCAGCACCCCGTCGAGGCGCGCGCCGAGGCGCTCGATGGCCCGGCGCGAGCGCTCGTTGAGGGCGTCGGTCTGGAGCTGCACGCAGAGGCAGCCCCAGCGATCGAAGGCGTTCGCGAGCAGCAGGCGCTTGGCCTCGGTGTTGGCCCAGGTGCGCTGCCACGCCGGGGCATACCAGGTGGAGCCGATCTCGACGCGGCGGTGGGCGACCTCGATGTTGAGGTAGCGGGTCGACCCGATGAGCGCGCCCGACGCGATGTCGCGGACGGCGAAGGCGACGGTCTTCCCCTCCGCCTGCTCGCGCAGGATGCCGTCGAGGAAGCGCCGCAGCGCCGCGGCGTCGGCGATCTGCGTGGTGTACCAGCGCCAGATGTCGGGCCAGGTCGCGGGGTCGAAGGCCGCGACGAGCTGCTCGACGTGGGCGGCGTCGAGGGCTTCGAGGGCGATGCGCTCGCCCAGGAGGTGAAGTCGTTGGGTGGGGTCGATCATGGCGGTGGACGCCGGATGTATCACGGCGCTCCCTCGTGCTACGCCGCCGCGGCCGTGGACGACTCCCCGCTCGACCCTCCCGCCTCGCCGCTCTCCCTCGGGCTCGACCTCGCCGAGGCGGTGCGGCGCTTCAACGACCCGAGCACCCCGCGCCACGACCTCGTCCGCGCGGGCGGCGGCGCCCTCGGGCTCTTCCTCGCGGAGGCCGCGCGCGCCCTCGGCAGCTCGCCCGTGCTGGTGGTCACCGCGGACGCCGACGAGGCCCGGCGCCTCGCCGCCGACGTGAGCTTCTTCCTCGGCACCGCCGAGGACCAGGAGGCCGCCGAGGAGGGTCGCGGGGAGGTGCTCGTGCTCCCCTCCCCCGAGCAGTCGCCCTTCGTCGAGGTCGCGCCCGATCGCCGCACGGCGATGTCCCGGCTCGCCACGCTCTTCCACCTGTCGCAGGGGCTGCCGTGGCGGGTCATCGTCGCGCCCGCGAGCGCCCTCGTGCGGAGGGTGGTTCCGCGCGAGGCCCTCACGCCGCGCTGCGACCTCGTGCAGGCCGAGGAGCTCGTCGAGCGCGACCGGCTGCTCCAGGGCCTCGTCGAGGGCGGCTACCTCCGCGTGCCCGTGGTGGAAGACCCGGGCACCTTCGCGGCCCGCGGCGCCGTCATCGACGTGTGGCCGCCGAGCTCGCGATGGCCCGCGCGCATCGAGCTCGACGACGACCTCTGCCTCACCATCAAGCTCTTCGACGCCGAAGGGCAGCGCACCGTCCGCTCCATCAAGGAGCTGTTCATCCACCCGGTGCGCGAGGCCCTCGTCGGGGACACCGAGCGCACCCGCGCCCGCCGCCGCGTGCGCGACCTCGTCGACGCCGTGAACCTCCCGAGCCACGCCGCCGCCAAGCTGCTCGAAGACGTCGACAGCGGCCGGGCCTTCTTCGGCGCGGAGGGCTTTCTCCCGGCCTACTACTCCGCGCTGGAGCCCGTCACGGCCTACCTCCCGCCGTCGCTACGGGTGCTCTGGAATCACCCCGCGCGGTGCCTCGCCGCCCTCCGCGACGAGCTCGCCCGCGCCGCGCAGGACCACGCCGCCCGCGTCGAGAAGCAGCTCCCGACCTTCGCCGTCCACGACCACTACCTCTCCGAGTCCGAGCTCTTCGCGGCGCTGGGGCGCTACCCCGTCGCGGCCCACCATGACCTCGTGGTGCGCTCCAGCGAGGGGCCGACGGCGGATGATCCCGCCGCGCTCGAGCACGTCCCCACGGAGGCGACGGTGCTCGACCTCGGGGCCGATCCGCTGACGCGGCTCGCGGCGGACATCAAGGCCACGCGCGCCGAGAAGGGCAAGGGCGACGCGCTCGTCCCGCTGGCGGAGCAGGCGAACTACTGGCTGGGCGAAGGCTACCGCGTGCTGCTCACCGCGCGCACGCCGACGCAGTCCGAGCGCGTCGCCACCCTCGCCCGCGGCCACGGCCTCGCGGTGAAGAGCCACCACGGGACCTTCTCGCCGTCGCTGCTCCAGCGACCGGAGCGGCCCGAGACCGCCGCCGTCGAGGTGGTCGTCGGCGAGCTCGCCCGCGGCTTCGCGCTGCCGTCGCGGCTGCTCGCGGTGGTCACCGAGGAGGAGATCTTCGGGGCGCGCGCCCGGCGCCAGAGCCGGCGCAAGGGGGCGGAGGCCGGGGCGAGGCCCTTCCTCGACGACCTGCGCGCCCTCGTGGTGGGCGACTTCGTGGTGCATGTCGACCACGGCATCGGGAAGTACCTGGGGCTCATCCACCGCGTGGTGGGCTCGCAGAAGATCGACGTGCTCATCATCGAGTACGCGGGCGGCGACAAGCTCTACCTGCCGGTCACGCGGCTCAACCAGATCCAGAAGTTCACCGGGGGAGAGGGCGCGCCGCGGGTCGACCGGCTGGGCGGCAGCACCTTCGCCAAGGCCAAGGCCAAGGTCGAGCGCGCGGTGCGGCAGATGGCCGACGAGCTGCTGCGCCTGCAGGCCGAGCGGCGCGCGCACCCGGGGCGGAGCTTCAAGCCGCGCGGGATGCTCGACCAGGAGTTCGAGGCGACCTTCCCCTTCGAGGAGACGCCCGACCAGGTGCGGGCCATCGACGAGGTGATGCTCGACCTCCAGACCCCGCTCCCGATGGACCGCCTCGTCTGCGGCGACGTGGGCTTCGGCAAGACCGAGGTTGCCCTGCGGGCCGCCTTCCACGTGGCCGCGCAGGGCGCCCAGGTGGCGGTGCTGTGCCCCACCACGGTGCTCGCGCAGCAGCACTACCGCACCATCGCCGACCGCTTCGCGCCGTACCCCCTGGAGGTCGCGGTGCTCTCGCGATTCGTCACGGCGGCCGAGCAGCGCGAGGTCATCAAGCGCCTGAAGGAAGGCAAGATCGACGTGGTGGTGGGCACCCACCGCCTGCTCTCCAAGGACGTGCACTTCAAGGACCTCGGGCTCCTCGTGGTCGACGAGGAGCAGCGCTTCGGGGTCACCCACAAGGAGCGCATCAAGCAGCTGCGGGCGCAGCTCGACGTGCTCACGCTGTCGGCGACGCCCATCCCCCGCACGCTACAGATGGCCGTCTCGGGGATGCGCGACCTCTCGCTCATCACCACCGCCCCGGTGGACCGCCGCGCCGTGCGCACGGTGGTGTGCCGCGAGGACCCGCAGGTGTTGAAGGAGGCCGTGACCCGCGAGCTCGCCCGCGGGGGGCAGGTGTTCTACGTCTACAACCGCATCGAGGGGCTCTACGAGCGGGCGGACAAGCTACAGAAGCTGCTGCCCACGGCGCGCGTCGCGGTGGCCCACGGCCAGATGGCCCCGGAGACCCTCGAGACCGTGATGATGGACTTCATCGAGGGGCGCTACGACGTGCTCTGCGCCACGGCCATCATCGAGAGCGGCATCGACATCCCGAGGGCCAACACGATGATCCTCGACCGGGCGGACCTCTTCGGGCTGTCGCAGCTCTACCAGCTGCGCGGGCGCGTGGGCCGCGCGAGGGAGCGGGCGTACTGCTACCTGTTCGTTCCGCCGCCGTCGAAGCTGAGCGACGAGGCGCGGGCGCGCATCGACGCCATCGAGCGCTTCACCGAGCTCGGGTCGGGCTTCCAGGTGGCCTCGCTCGACATGGAGCTGCGCGGCGCGGGCGACCTGCTCGGCGCCGAGCAGTCGGGCAACGTCACCGCCGTGGGCTTCGACCTCTACTGCCAGATGCTCGAGGAGGCCGTCGCCGAGCTGCGGGGCCAGCCGATCATCCCCGGCGTCGACCCGGAGCTCACCTTCGACGAGCCCAACTATATTCCCGAGGAATACATCGAGGACGTCGGTGTGCGGCTCTCGCTTTACAAACGCCTGGCCAGCGCCATCACCGAGGACGACGTGCAGGACCTCGCCTCGGAGATGGAAGACCGCTTCGGCCCGGCGCCGCCCGCCGCGCGCCTGCTGATCCGGGTGATGTCGGTGAAGACCCGGCTGCGCAGGCTGAGGGCGCTGGGCATCGAGGCGACGCGCGAGCGCGTGGTGGTGCACCTGCGCGAGGACTCTCCCCTCGACGCCTCGAAGGTGATGGAGCTGTGTACGGGCAAACGATCGCCGTATCGTCTGTCGCCGGACATGAAGCTGTCGCGACGCTACGAGACCGGCGAGGGGATCGTCCACGCCGAGGCGATGCTGGCCGAGCTCGAGCCGCTGGTCAGCGGGTGACGATGGCGCGCCGCGGGAGCCACGCGGGGTGGTCGGTGGTCGCGGCGCTCGCGATGACCTGCACGCACCCGGGCGACCTGGCGCGGGACCCTCGCGGGGCGGCGGCGCGGGTGGCGACCGACGGGGGCTCATCGGTCGATGTACACAGAGGCTCGGCGGCGGGGACGTGGGCGGGGCCGTGCCCGGTGGCGGTGGAGCACGCCGGCGTGGAGGTGGCGCGGGTGGCGGGCGTCGGGCTGACGGTGTGCGACGTGGCGGTGCGGGCGTGGCAGCGGACGCGCGAGGGTCTCGGCCCGCTGGGGGTGCGGGCGCTGGTCGACGAGCTGGTGGCCGAGGAGAGCGCGGCGGCGCTGGCGCGCGAGGCGGAAGCGGGAGGGGCGCCAGGCGACCGGGCGGTGGCGGCGACGCTGGCCGAGGGGCTGCTGCGGGCGGAGGCGCTCGCGCGGATGACGGTGCCCGACGAGGCGGCGATGGCGCGGTGGTACGCGGCGCACGCGGACGACTTCCAGCGGCCGGCGAGGGTGCGGGCGCGGTGGGCGATCCTGCGGACGGAGGCGGCGGCGCGGGCGGCGATCGCGGCGCTCGGCCGGGGGGCGGCCTTCGAGGAGGTGCTGGCGGGGAGCCTCGACCCGCTGCGCGCGCGCGACCACGGCGACCTCGGCGAGCTGCGGCAGGAGGACATCCCGGCGGCGGTGGGGCGGGCGGTGGTGGAGGCGGCCTTCGCGCTGACCGAGGACGGAGCCGTGGCGGAGCGGCCGGTGCGCGTGGCGGTCACGACGACGGTGACCGTGCGGCGGCGGCAGCGGGCGCGGCGCGTGGCGGGCTGGGCGGTGGTGCAGCGGGTGGGGCGGCGCGAGGCGGAGGTGCTGCCGCTGGAGGCCGTGCGGCGGCGGGTGCAGCACCGGATGATGCGCGAGCGATACGAGGAGGCCCGGGCGGCGGCGGGCGCGCGCTGGGAGGAGCGGCTGCGCGCGCAGGTGGAGGCGGGCATCGACGCGAGGGCGCTGGGCGCGGTGCGGGTGACGGCGCGGGAGTGAGAGGGTTTAGCGGCCCTGGCGCGAGGGCCAGCGGTCGGCCAGGCGCTTCGCCTGGACGCCGTCGGTGAGCACCAGGAGGTGGTCGGCCGCGGCGATGACGAGGTCGCCCTTCGGGTGGGAGAGCACCTCGAAGGTGGTGCCGGTCGCCCGGGCGAGGCCGACCAGCAGCGGCCCGTCGAAGTCGAGGAGCGCCGCGCGCGCGTCGGTCACGGTGCGCCCGGCGAAGGGCGCCGCGCTGTACTGCCGCAGGTCGAAGCCGTCGGCGCCGGTGCTCACGTCCTCGAGCATGCGGGCGACCTCGGGCTCGAAGGCCGCGCTCGCCACCAGCCGCCCGGAGAACTCCGACGGCGAGGCGACGTAGGTGACCCCGCTGGAGATGAGGGTCTTGCGCAGCTCCGGGGCGTGCACGGCCACCACGACGCGCAGGTCGGGGTTGATCGCGCGGAGGTTGAGCGTCGCGACGATGTTGCTCGTGTCGTCGTTGAAGGCCACGACGGCGCTCAGGGCGAGGCGGGCGTTGAGGCGCTCGTCGAGCACCTCCTGCGTCGCGTTGCCCGAGGTGACGAAGAGCTCGGCGTCGTCGCCCAGCTCCCGGGCCTGGGCGATCTCGTCGGGGCGGCCGCACAGCAGCGCCACCTTGCGGTCGGCCGCGAGGAGCTCGACCACCGCCGTGCGGGCGATGTCGCCGAAGCCGCAGACCAGCACGTGACCGCTCAGGGTCGTCCCGATGAGCCCCTCTCGCTCCATGCGCCGCACCTCCGCGACGGCGTCGTTGATCGCCGTCAATAGGAACCCGATCGTCGTCAGGGTGAGCAGGATGAACACCCCGGTGATGGTTCGCCCCAGCGCCGTCACGGGGTAGATGTCGCCGTAGCCCACCGTCGCCAGCGTCACCACCCCGAACCACGCCGCGTCGGCCAGCGTGCTGAGCTTCGTGTCGGGCGCGTCGCGCTCGGCCAGCCACACCAGCCATGTGTGCACCGCGGCGAGCGTCAGGAAGGCCACCGCCACGGGCGCCACCCGCTGCCGCGTGAGCTCCCAGGTGACCCGCCAGCGGCCGCGCCGCGCGGGGTGCCGCGCGCTCACTGCCCTCGCCTCACGGCATGGTCTCCCGGGTGCCTCATGGTCGCGGCGAGCGGTGTACTACAGACCCCCCGCGACCGGGGCGGCCGAAGCGCCGGGGCTTTCGGGGTATGTTCCCGCACGGCCCTCATGAGCACCACCACTTCGCCCTCGTGGACGCCGCTGACCTCCATGGGACTCCGCATGGACGGCGAGCGCCTCCTCCTCCTCGATCAGCGCCGGCTCCCCGACGAGGAGCGCTGGGTCGACGCCACCGACCCCGTCGTCATGGAGGACTGCATCCGCACGCTGGCCGTGCGCGGCGCGCCCCTCCTCGGCGTCGCGGCCGCCCTCTGCCTGGGCCTGCTCGCGCGCGCCGGCGCCACCCCGCGGGCCTTCCGCGAGGCCGCCGGGCGGCTCCGGGCCGCCCGCCCCACGGCGGTCAACCTCATGGCCGCGATCGACCGGCTCACCGCCGCGGCCCCGGGCGACGACCTCAGCCGCGTCGACGGCATCGCCATGGACGTCTTCGTCGACGACGTCGCGCGCTGCGACGCGATGGCCGCCCACGGCGCCGCGCTCATCGCGGACGGCGACGGGGTCGTCACGCACTGCAACACCGGCGGCCTCGCCACCGTGGGCGTGGGCACCGCGCTCGGGGTGATACGCCGCGCGCACGAGGAGGGACGGCGGGTGCACGTCTACGTCGACGAGACCCGGCCGCTGCTCCAGGGCGGGCGGCTCACGGCCTGGGAGCTGCGGCGCCTCGGCATCCCGCACACGCTCATCACCGACAGCATGGCCGCGCTCATCCTGCGCGACGGGCGCGCGCAGCGGGTGTTCGTCGGCAGCGACCGGGTGGCGCGCAACGGCGACTTCGCCAACAAGGTCGGCACCTACGCCCTCGCGGTGGTCGCGGCGCACCACCATGTGCCCTTCCACCCGGTCGCCCCGTGGACCACCGTCGACCTCGGGTGCCCCGACGGCGCGGCGATCCCCATCGAGCAGCGCGACGGCGACGAGGTGCGCGGCGCGGCGGGGTCCTTCGGCGCCGTGCGCTGGTGCCCCCGCGAGACCGACGCGTACAACCCGTCGTTCGATGTCACCCCGGCGTCGCTGGTCACCTCGCTGGTCACCGACCGCGGGGTGTTCAGCGCCGACGACCTGCGCCGCGGCGCGCTCTCGGCCCTCGACGGCTGAGAGGTCTTCGGATGCTGCGCACGGTCCACGCCATCCGCTATGTGATGCCCTTCCGGGAGGGCAGCTCGGTGCCCGCGCTCGTCGAGGCCGACGACCTCGGGCTCTACGTGGTCAAGCTCCGCGGCGCAGGACAGGGGCACAAGGCCCTCGTCGCCGAGCTCATCACCGGCGGCCTCGCCCGCGCCGTGGGCCTCGCCGTGCCCGAGATCGTGCTGGTGCAGGTCGAGCGCGCGCTCTCCGCCAGCGAGCCCGACCCGGAGCTTTCGGCGCCGCTCGAGGCCAGCGCGGGGATCAACCTGGGCCTCGACTACCTGCCCGGCAGCGTCACCTTCGACCCGGTCGCGAGCCCGCGCCCGGACGCCGCCACCGCGTCGCGCGTGGTGCTCTTCGACGCGCTCGTCACCAACGTCGACCGCACGCCCCGCAACCCCAACCTGCTCCAGTGGCACGGCCGCCCGTGGCTCATCGACCACGGCGCCTCGCTCTACTTCCACCACGGCTGGGAGCCCGACGACCCGCTCGAGAACAGCCGCGATCCCTTCGTCGAGGCGCGCAGCCACGTGCTGCTGCCCTGGGCGACGGCGCTCGGCGAGGCCGCGGAGCACCTGCGCGCGGCCGTGACGACGGAGGTCATCGACGCGGTGGTGGGTGACATCCCGGGCGAGTGGCTGGGCGAGGCCCGCGGGTTTCCCGACGAGGCGACGCACCGGGCGGCCTACGCGGCGTGGCTGCGGGCGCGGGTGGAGGCGATGCCGCTGTACCTGGAGGAGGCCGAGCGTGCCCACGCGCGACGCGTTTGAGTACGCCGTCGTGCGGGTGGTGCCGCACGTCGAGCGGGAGGAGTTCATCAACGTCGGGGTGATCGTGTTCTGCTACGTGCAGGACTACCTCGACGCCCGCATCGAGCTCGACGAGGACCGCCTGCGGGCGCTGTCGCCGGACGTCGACGTCGCGCTGGTGCGCGCCCACCTCGCGGCCATCCCGCGCGTGTGTCGTGGGGGGCCCGAGGCCGGGCCGATCGGGGAGATGTCCCTCCACGAGCGCTGGCACTGGCTGGTGGCGCCGCGCAGCACGATGCTCCAGACGTCGCCCGCGCACCCGGGGCTCTGCGAGAGTCCCGAGGGCGCGATGGAGCGCCTGCTCGACCGGGTGGTGCGCCGCCCGGTCGGGGCGCCGCAGGGGATAGAGTCGTGAGCATCGACATGACGAGCCAACGAGGGGTTGCGTGTTCACGATGCGGGGCGAGCACCCCGATGCCCGACGACCTGCGCACGCCGACCTTCGCGTGCGCCTTCTGCCGCGGCGAGCTTCGCACCGCCGACTACGCGGGCGTGGCCGCCGTCTCGGCCGACGCGCTCCTCGGGCACGTGCGGGCCGCCGTGGCGCTGCCGACCGCGGACGCGGCGATCGAGGCGAGCCGGAGCGCCCCGCGCTTCCAGGAGACCAGCACCGCCACGCGGGCGGCGCAGTGCCTGAAGTGCGCCGGGCCGGTGGAGGTTCCGCTCGACCTCTACCAGAACCAGTTCACGTGCCCGGGCTGCCACGCCGTGCAGGCGGTCAACGACTACGTCTCCGACAAGGAGCGCCTCGAGCTCGACATGGCCCGCCAGGTGGCCGGCAACGAGGCCTACCGGCGGCTGCTCGCCGAGGGCGTCGCGTGCGGGCGCTGCGGCGGCGCCAACGCCGTGCCCGACGACGGGAGCGTCCAGCTCACCTGCTCGTTCTGCGGCGCGGCGGTGCTGCTCTCGGACCACGTCGACGCGGGCGCCGTCGCCCGGCATCGCCTCAAGCACGGGGTCTTCGCGATGCGCGACGAGGCCCTGCGCGCGAACGCCGCGCACACCCGGAAGGTCAACACGGTGGTGGCCGTCGTGGTGGCGCTGGTCGTCGTGGGCGTCGTCGTCGTCAACCTCGTCGCACGGCACTGACCACGCGACGCAGCCCGGCGCTACAGCGGTGCTCGGTCGGGCTTGGGACGCGAGCCCCCACCCCCGGCCCCGCCCCCACGAGTGCTCATCGTTGCCCTCATCGTGCGTAGAGCGCTTGCAGGCTCGGGTGACGAGCCATCGCGCACGAAGAGGGCAACGATGAGCACTCGTGGGGGAGGGCCACGGGTGGGGGCTCGCAGGACGGCGTCCCAGACCCGACCGAGCACCGCTCTAGCGTGCGACCCGCGCCCGCTCCGCCCACTCGCGCGCGCCCAGCGACTCGAAGATCGCCGCCGCGCGCTCGCGCTCGTCCCGCGCGCCGCACTGCTCGGCCAGCGCGAGGCGGGCGATGCCCTCCTCCAGGGGCATGCGGACGCGCACGGCGGCGTCGACCGCGCGTCGCAGCGTCGGGGTCGCCCGCGCCTCGGCCCCCAGCGCCTGCGCGCGCCCGTGGCAGGACAGCAGGCGCGCCCGCGCGTAGGGGAACACCCGGGCGTAGCGGCCGAGCTCACGCAGGGAGCGGTCGAGCTCGCGGCGCAGCTCCGCGGCCGGACGCCCCGCCCACCCCTGCGCCGAGAGGCGCAGCAGCACCTCGCAGGTCGAGGCGTGGCCCTCGAACACATACACCGCGACCGGGTCGATGGCGGCCGCGGCGGCGTTGGTGCGGGCGGCCGCGGCGTAGGCCTCCTCCGCGCGCCCCTGTTGCAGCCGGCCGAGGGCGAGCAGGCCGTTGGCCCACACCTGCTCCGAGCGCCCGATGGGCCGGCCGAGGTAGGGCTCCAGCTCGTCCAGCAGCGGCGCGATGCGGGCGAGGTCGGCGAGCGGCAGGAGGCTCTCGAGCTGGTCGAGGATGCCCCAGCACTCCGCCTGCCGGTCACCCTGGCGCCGCGCCGAGGCGTACAGCACGCCCTTGCCCAGCTCGATGCGGGCCTCGTACTCCCCCTGGTAGTGCATGGGGGAGCAGATCCCGCAGACCGCCTCGATCCATCGGCGCTTGTCGCCGAGCTGGTGGGCCAGCTCGATGGCCTCGGTGAGGGCCGCGCGGGCCTCCTCCCAGCGCCCCGTGGCGGTGCGCGTGAAGCCCGTGAAGAAGAGCACCGGCTGCCGCGCGAGCTGTCCCGCGGGGGTCTGCGACATGGCGTCGGCCAGCGCGAGGTAATGGTCCGCCGCGCCGAAGAGCGGCGCCATCGAGAGGATCCAGCCGAAGAGCGCGTAGGCGCGGGCCAGCTCGGGCGACGGGCCGCCCGCCTCGGCGATGTTCAGCGCGCGCAGCGCGGCGTAGGTGGTCTCCACGGGGCCCGCGAGGAAGAAGCACGTCTCGATGATGCGCAGGCACGCGCGCGCGGCCTTGCGGTGACGCTCGACGTCCTCGGCCGAGAGCGGCGGCGGGCGCAGCAACAGCAGGCGACGCCCGAGCTGCGCGCCGAGCCCGTCCAGCAGGCGCGCGCCCAGCGCGACGGGGCTCCGCGGCACGGAGAACCCCAGCAGCTCCACCGCGCGCTCCAGGGCCTCGCGGCTCTCCGCGAGGCGACCGAGGCCCAGCAGCGCCTCGCCGCGCTGCAGCTCCCAGTGGGCCAGGCGGGGCGAAGGGTCGGGGGCCCCGAGCGCGGCGGGGTGCAGCGCGTGGAGGTCCTTCGCGTGCGAGAAGGCGCGCAGGGCCTCTTCGTATGCGCCCTCGCGGAGGGCCTGGTCGCCCGCGGCCTCGAGGCAGGGCAGGGCCCGCTCCGGGCGCTCCGCCTGCTCCCAGTGAAACGCCATGCGGACCATCGACGGCGCGGCGTCGGTGCGCTGCTCCAGGGCGCGCGCGACGGACTCGTGCAGCTGCCGCCGCTGGGAGAAGAGCAGCAGCTCGTAGGCCACCTCGCGCGTCGTGTCGTGGCGGTACCGCCAGGAGGCGTCGGGCTCCCCCGCCTCGGGCTCGGTGAGCTCCGCGCTCACCAGCTCGTCGCAGCGCTGGCGGAGCACCGGCCCGTGCGAGGGCACCGGGTGGACGTCGCGCAGGAGCGCCCACGCGAAGCTGCGCCCGATGACGCTCGCGACCTTGACCATCAGCTGCCCGACGGGGTCGAGGCGGTCGATGCGAGCGACGATGGCCCCTTGGATGGTCGCGGGCAGGCTGAGGCCGTCGCGCGCCGCGGCGTGCAGTCGGGCGTGCCCGGAGGCCAGGTCGACGCGGCCGGCCTCGACGAGCCCGCGCACGAGCTCCGCCGTGAAGAAGGGGTTGCCCTCGGAGCGCTCATGGACCAGGTCCACCAGCGCGGGCTCCGGGGGTACCCCCAGGAGGCGGGCGACCAGCCCCGCGGTGCCCGCGGCGCTCAGGGGCAACAGCGCGAACCGGCGCGAGCCCTCCAGCTGGAGGAGGCCCTGCACCGCCGCCGCCGCGGCGCCCTCCGCGGGGCGACCGGCGAGCAGCAGCAACACCTGCGGGAGCTTGCGCGCCACCTCGCGCGTGAGCCCGAAGCTGGCCGAGTCCATCCACTGCACGTCGTCGAGCACGATGAGCAGGGGCCGCGCGTCCGGGCCGCTTGTGGCCGCGCGGAGGAGATGCACCAGGAGGTCCTGCTTGTTGAACGCGCGGACCTCGCCGCTCATCCCCGCGGTGAGGTCATTGTCGGGGAGCGGGAGCCCGAGCACCTCCGCGAGCAGGGGGATGCGCTCCCGCGCGTAGGCGTCGCCGTCGAGGCACTCCCGGAGGCGTGCGACGCGGGCCTCGGGCGCGGCGAGCGCGTCGACCCCGAGCAGGGCAGCGACCACCGAGCGCCACGCGAAGTAGGGGGTGCCGGTGTCGATGACGTCCGCCGCGCCGACCAGGGTGCACACCCCGCGGGCCGTCGCATCGGACAGCATCCGGGAGACGAGCTGGGACTTGCCCAGCCCCGAGGCGCCCTCGACGACCAGGAGGCCGCCGCGTCCATCGCGCAGCGCGTCGAGGCTCGCGCGGAGGGCGGCGCCCTCGGCGCCCCGCACCGGGTCGTCGGGCGGCGCGAAGGGCGCCCCGGCGGAGCTCGGAACGTACGCGCGCACCTCGTCGGCCTTGCCCTTGAGGCGCAGGAGGCGGGGCGGGAGGAAGCCGACGTCGGAGCGGGTCGCCGCCGCGGTGGCCTCGTCGCAGAGGATCCCATCGCCCGCCTGCTGCATCAGCCTCGCGGCGAGGTTGACCGTGTCGCCGATGACCGTGTACTCGCGCCTGCGGTCGCTCCCCACCACCCCGCAGAAGACCCGCCCGGTGGCGAGCCCCATGCCCGCGCTCCAGCCGCGCTGGCGCAGGGCGTCGCTCAGCTCCATGGCGGCGCGGAGCGCGCGCAGGGGGTCATCGGCGTGCGCGCGCGGAGGCAGCCCGAGCGCAGCGAGCGCGATGGGGCCCTTGTCGTCGATGGTGAACTTGTCCACGGTGCCGCCCACCCGATCCATCGCGCGGCACAGCAGGGCGAAGGCCTCCTGCATGCGGTCCACGGGCTCGTCGGCGCGGGCGTCGAGGTGGAGGAAGAGCACGGACACCCGTCGCAGCTCGTTGAGCCAGTCGGCCTGGGTGTCGGCGAGGCGGTGCCGCACCGCGGGTGAGACGAAGGGGAGGAGCCGCTCCGCGGGCGGGAGGTCACCCTCGTCGGGGGGTGGCAGCGGCCTGGGCGGCGGCGCGAGCGACCGCAGCGTGACGCACCCGTCCGCGCGCTCGTCGCCCCGCCCCTCGGCGGCGACCAGGGCCCACGCCTCGCGCGAGAGCACGGTCTCCCCCGACCGGGCGGCGCGGCTCGCCGCCGCGACCTGCGTCAGGGGTTCGCCCACCGGCAGGTGCTCCCACCGCTCGCTGGAGCCCGCGAGCACCATGACCTGAAACTCGCCCGCGCCCACGCCGACGCTCAAGCGCAGCGCCTCGCCCGCCTCCGCGGCGGCCTCGGCGGTCACCCGGTGCAACGCCAGCCCGCACGCCGCGGCGCGCGCGACCGAGCGCTCGAGCGGACCGTCCGTCCACACCGCGAGCAGCGCGTCGCCCGCGAACTTCACGACCTCGCCGCCCTCCTCGGAGACGCGCCCGGCCACCGCGCCGAGCACCCTGTTGAGGAGCCCGGTGAGCTCCTCGGCGCCGCGCGCGCCCTGGGCGGCGAGCGCCTCGGCGAGCGGTGTGAAGCCCGAGATGTCGGCCAGCAGCACGGCGCCGCGGCAGGCCTCGACGAAGGGTGGCGTGCGCCCGGCGTCGCCCACCCAGCGCGCAACGCTGGGCGGCACGAAGGCGCCGACGGCAGAGGAGTGCAGGCCCATGCGACGAGCGCGACCGTAGCACCGCATCCGCCAGGAGCGGGAGCCCACGAACCCCCACGGGCGCAGCGCCTACCTGCGGGCTGCGTCAGCCCTCGGAGCCGTCGCCCGCGGGGCCCTCCTCCGTCGGCGGGGGAGGCTCGTTCTCGCCCGCGGAGCGATCGAGGTGGCGGCGCAGCACGTTGAGCGCGCGCAGCACGCTGGCGAAGTCCCGGAACACCGCCTGCGCGGCGAGCTTCCCTGCCCTGGCGTCGCCGTGGTGCGAGGCCGCGCTCACCGCGTCCCGGAGCAGCGCCGTGACCTCCGCGTGAAAGCGGTCGACCTCCTGATCGCTCGTGAATTGCAGCGTGCGCGTGGAGGCGTCGTACTTCATGGGCTGTGCGCTCCGGTCGCGAAGGGGTGGCAGGTCTGGCAGGTCAGCGCGTCGGGGAAATGCTGCGCGCGATCGGTGTGACACGCGAGGCAGCGAGGCCGCGTCGGGGGGGCGTTGCCGTGGGTCTCGTGGCACGAGGTGCACCTCCCGTGCTGCGGGACGGCGTGCATCAGCTGCGTCGGGATCGCGCTGTGGCAGGAGAGGCAGGTCGGGGGCCTGAGCTGCGGCCGCTGGTGGCAGCTCGCGCAGTTGCGGTGCGTGCTCGACGTGGTCGGCGCCGCCGCGGCCGCGGCCTCGGTGCGGTGGCAGTCGGCGCAGCGGGTCCACCACGCGGCGCCGCCGCCGGCGGGGCGCTCGCGGTGGGGCGCGTGGCACATCACGCAGCGCTCGTGTCGACCGGTGTGCTCCGTGGTCGCCTGCGCCGCGTGGCAGCTCCCGCACGCCGGCGAGGCCGCCTCGCTGCGGTGCGGCGCGTGGCACTGCACGCAGGCTCCCGCGTGGGGGCTCCCGGCGGGCCACGACGGGGCGGTCTGCGCCTGGGGGCGGTGGCAGGTCGCGCACAGCGAGGCCGCCCGGGCGCCGGCCTCGTGGGGGCGGTGGCAGCCGTCGCAGCGCTGGTGGCCGGCCTGCATCGCGGGGGAGCCCTCGACGCGCGTCGCGGTGTGGCAGCTCCGGCAGTCGGCGAGCGTCCGCTGCGGAACCGGCGCGTGCGGCGAGTGGCAGGTCACGCACTCCCCGAGGTGCGATCCGCGGTGCGAGGCGAGGTCCTGGTGGCAGCGCAGGCACGAGGCGCGGGCGCCAGGCGGAGAGAAATCGTGGTCCGCGTGGCAGCCCTCGCAGCGGTGCTGGGCGGGCTGCGCGTTGGCGGCGAACCAGGCGGTCACCGGGGCGTGGCAGGTCGCGCAGGTCCCGGGCGTGGAGGCCCGCGGCGGGCCGTGGGGCGCGTGGCAGGAGGCGCAGTCGACGTGCGCCGCGGGGCCGTTGGCGACGCGGGCGCGCTGGGGCTGGTGGCAGCTCGCGCACGCCGCGGCGGCGGTGGGGCTCGCGGGAGCATGGGGCTGGTGGCACGAGA
The DNA here is from genome assembly GCA_030652255.1 of Myxococcales bacterium. Lineage (GTDB taxonomy): Bacteria > Myxococcota_A > Polyangia > Polyangiales > SCUS01. The sequence goes on from JAUSAZ010000136.1 coordinate 17,462, forward strand.
GGCAGGCGCGGTGCGGCTCCGGCGGCGCGCCGCGGACGAGGCGCGACTCGCGGGCGTGGCAGGTCGCGCAGGAGGTGCTGTCGGGTCGAGGCCCGTGGGGGTCGTGGCAGCCGACGCAGCCCGCGCGGCCGTGCGGCGTCGCGAGGGCGAGCGTCGAGGCCTGCGGGGCGTGGCAGCCGCGGCAGTCGGTCGGCTGCGCGACCCAGGTGTGCGGCCGGTGGCAGCTCGCGCAGCGGCCGCCGTGGGTGAACGTCGGGTTGGCCGGGGTCGCCGTGGGGCCCTGGGCCGCGGCGGCGGGCAGCGCGGGGGGGCGGGCGTCGGGGCGGGTGAGCCAGCTGCGGAGGGCGGTGGCCCCCGGGGCGCTCGCCCGCTCTGGAGCGAGGTGGCAGCGGTCGCACTGCGAGGCGCCCGCGCGGCGATCGGCGTGCGCGGTGTGGCAGCCGAGGCAGGTGCGGTGACCCTCCGGGCCCGCCGCGACCTGCGTGGCGATCTCGCCACGGTGGCAGCTGGTGCAGCTCACCGCCGCGGGCGCCGCGGGGTCGTCGGCCGCGCGGTGGGGGTTGTGGCACTGGCGGCAGTCGACCCCGCCGTGGACGCGCGACGCGTCGACCCTCGGGGCGCCGCGCACGCCCAGACGGATGGCGGCCTCGGAGGAGGCGGAGTCGGCGGAGAACTCGTGGCAGCGCACGCACGAGGCCTCGTCGCGCGGCTCGGAGCGCATCGGCACGGCGGCGTGGCAGCTGCCGCAGGCCTCCTCCCGGCGGGGGCGGTCGTGGAGCGACGCGCCGTGACAGCGCACGCACGACAGCGCCTGGGCGCCGCGGGCGTGGGCGACGTGACCGGGCGTCGTGGCGAAGGCCCCGGCGGGCGTGGCCGAGGCGGAGTGGCAGCCCGCGCAGGACTGCGCCCCGGCGGCGGCGTGGTGCTTCGGAGGGTTCGAGCGGGTCGCCCGGGCGAGGCCGAGGCTGAGGCGCCCTGCGAGGTTGGAGCGGTGACAGGCCTGACACGTGATGGTCGAGTGCCCGCGGGAGTGGGCGGACGCGTCGCGGTGGCAGCTCGCGCAGTAGTCCCGCGAGGTGCGCACCTCGTGCTCGCTCACCAGCACCGTCGAGAGCGCCGCCAGGAACCCCAGGGCGAGCCCCGCCGCCACGACCTTCCAGGCCCTCCATCGGCGGCGCTCGCTGCTGTTCGCTCCGGTGCCCACGCGTCGACCCCCTCAGCCCCCCCTGCGGTCGATCTGACGAATCTTGAGCAGCAGCAGCGCCGCGAGGATCGCCAGCGGAGGCAGCGCCACCAGCCACGCCCGCCGACCGTTGGCGTCGCGCTCCCGGGTGCGTCGAGCGAGCTCCCTCGCCCGCTGCGCCGAGCGGCTCACCGCCGACGCCGCCTCTCGGGCGACCCCCTCGTCGAGCGCGTGCATCGCCACCCGCAGCCGTACGTCGGCCTGCGCGGCCTCGTCCACCAGCGCCTTCACCGCCGGCACCCGCAGCCCGGCGGCCTCCATCGCGCGCACCGCCGCCCTCGCCTGCCCCAGGTCGCGCCGCGCCCGCTCGGCCTCGGCGGCGATGCGCCGCGCGACCCCGTCGGACTCTCGGCCCTCGCCGTGGCAGCGCCGACAGACGCCCATGCTGCCGGCCGTCCCGAGCGCGCCGTTGGCCTCTCGCACGTCGTGGCTCCCGTGGCAGGCGACGCAGCCCGAGAAGCCCAGCCGGCGGTACACCGACGCGTGCGGGCTGCGATCGAAGGCCTCGGCCTCGGCCTCGTGGCAGTGTCGGCAGCGACCCTCCGGCCCGCCCGCCTCGCGGTACTCGCCGTGCGCGCCGTGACAGCCCGCGCAGGTCGGCGCCGAGAGGCTGCCCTGAGCGAGCACCGCGCGCCCGTGGACGCTCCCCGCCCAGAGCGCCGCCTGGTTGGTGGGGAGGCGCGTCCCGGCCATGCGCGCGGGGTCCGAGTGGCAGCCCCCGCAGGTCTCGTGCTGGCGCCGACGAGCGACGCGCGACGCGGGGTCGTTGGCGGCGCGCACGTCGTGGCTGCCGTGGCAGCCGAGGCACGACGGGGCCGCGAGGTTGCCCCGAGCGAGGGCGCGTCCGTGAGAGTCGGCGTGGAAGAGCGCGAGCTGATCGGTGGGCAGGTCGTCGCGGTGGCGCCGGATGAAGCGGGCGTCGGCGTGGCAGGTGCCGCAGCGGTCGGCCACCGTGGCGGGATCGGGCCTCGCGACGAAGCCGGCGCTGACGTCGTGGGCCTGCACGGTGGGCTCGTTGCCCCGGCCGCCGTGGCACCCGGAGCAGCCCAGGGCGAGGTCGTGGACGCTCCCACGAAGGCGCTCGACGGGGTCACGGAGGCGGAGGTCCTGCTGCGTGGCGTGGCAGCTCACGCAGGTCTCCTGGGCGGAGGCGCTCGACCCGGCGAGGGAGAGCGCGGCGACCAGCGCGACCAGCGCGGCGCGGAGGCGCCAGAGCTCAATGGAGAAGCGCACGGATCGTCCCTCCCACGATGGCGGCCAGCGCGACGAGCACCGCGACCTGCCCGGCGCGCGAGGCCCTGCGGTCGAACAGGGGAAAGAGCGCCAGCGTCGCGACGCCGAGCGCCGTTGCGGTCACCAGCACCCGGGCGCTGGGGAGGCCGATCATCCTCGGCGGCGCCGCGCTCAGCATCTGGTGGACGAAGGCCAGGTACCACGACGGCCGCAGCCCCGCGGCGCTGGCCCTCGCCGCCTCCGCGGAGGCTCCCAGGTGCGGAGGGAGGAGCGACGACAGGGCGAGGAGCGCGATCGCGACCACCGCGGCGAGCGCCGCCGCGCGGAGGGCGGCGTGGGGAGAGAGGAGGAGGCTCCCGGCAGAGGGATGGCGGGGCGCGCACCCGGCGGCGTGGAGGCCGAGCGCGCCGATGCAGATCGAGGCCACCATCGGCAGCGCGCCCGCGTGGAGGCCGAGGATGCGCACCAGCGACAGGTCGTTGGGCTGCGGGCCGCCCAGCATCAGGCCCCGGAGGAGCGGCCCGACGAGCGGGAGCTGCGCGGCGAGCGAGGACGAGAGCTGCGCGTCGACGACGCTGCGATGACTCCACGGGAGCAGCGAGCCGGTGAAGGCCTCCGCCACGGCGAGCACCGCGAGGGTGACGGCGCTGATCCAGGCGAGCGCGTGGGGGGCGCGGTAGGCGCGGCGGAGGGCGGCCCAGGCGACGGCGGCGCCGAGCACCACGATCAGCGACTGCGCGCCCCAGTAGTGCAGCGAGCGCACGAGGCCGCCGTACTCGACCTCGGTGACGACGAAGCGCACCGAGTCGTTCGCGTCGGCGGTGGTGGGGCGGTAGTAGAGCGCCAGCAGCACGCCGGTGACCGCCTCGACGGCCATCAGCAGCGTGGCCACGGCGGCCAGCAGCACGAAGGTCAGGCCGTCGCCGCGAGAGACGTGCACGCCCGCGAGCCGCCGGAGCAGCGCGCGAATCGGCGTCGGATCGGCCGCTTCGTCGGGGGGCTCCATCATCAGCCTCGCACCACCATGACCTCGTCGCGGCGCACCACGACGGGGAGTTCTCTCAGGGCCGATGGGGGCGGCCCGGCGAGCACCCGGCCGTCGCAGCCGAAGCGGCCGCCGTGGCAGGGGCACTCGATCTGCTCCCGGGCGGGGTTGTAGGAGACGACGCAGCCCAGGTGCGTGCAGCGCGCGACGAAGGCCCGGAAGCCTCCGCCGGGGAGCGCGAGGACCAGCACCGGCTCGCCGTCGAGGCTCACGACCCTGGCGGAGTTCTCGCTGAACTCCTCGCGACGCCCGACGACCGAGCCGCTGGCGCCGGGGGTGGGCTGCGCGGGGGGCGTGGCGAAGCGCACCGCCGGGAGCAGCGTGAGCAGCCCGACGCCCGCGGCCGTCGCGCCCAGGGCGAGGTCGAGCAGCGTGCGCCGCGCCATGGGCGTCGCGTCGGGGGCAGGATCGGTCCTGGCGTCGTCGGTCATCGGGCGGTCTCCAGCGGTGGGCTCACGGCGAAACCCCATGGCAGACGGTGCAGACGGAGTGCTGACGCGGCTCGATGCCCGCGCGGAAGCCCGGCGGGTGGGGGTTGGGCGCGACGCCTCCGACGCGGTGGCACGGGGTGCACACCTGCGTGGCGTCGGACTCGTGGCACGAGGCGCACGAGAGCAGGTTGCGGCGCGCCTCGCGGCCGTGGTTGTTGGGCGACGAGGGGCTGAGCCAGCCGGGCGGGTGCGCGCTCGCCGGGCCGACGCCGCCGCCGATGCCGGAGGCGCGGTGGCAGCCGTCGCAGAAGTTCACCCCGTGACAGCGGGTGCAGGTGGTGGTGTTGAAGCGCGACTCCTCGGGGTGGCGAGCGAAGAAGTCGCCGCGGTGGACGAAGTCCCGGGTGACGGCCATGGGCTCGAGGTCCGCGAGGGGGAGGCCCGGCAGCGCGACGTGGCAGCGCGCGCAGAAGGTGGGCTCGTGGCACTGGGCGCAGGTCGCCCCCATGCTCCGGGCCTCGGCCCCGTGGTGGCGGGCGAAGCCCGGCCCGTGCCGCACCGTCGAGACCTCCTCGATGGAGTACCGGCGCAGCGAGGCGTGGCAGCGGCTGCAGTTGAGGGCGCGCATGTCGCCGCCGTGACAGCGCGTGGCGCAGCCGTCCATGTTGGGGACGCGCGGCTCGAAGGAGCGCACCGTGCGGGTCTCCGCGTCGACGCCGTGGCAGGTCATGCAGTTGCCGTCGACGCGGGGGCCGTGGAGCGCGTGGGAGAAGCGCAGCTCGCGGTCGGCGCGGGCGTAGCGCCGGGGCGCCGCCGGGGCGGTGTGGCAGAACCCGCAGCGCTGCTGCGCGGGGCGGGTGTGGCACGAGCGGCACTGCTGCTCCGTGGGGAGCGCGACGTCGCCCGAGGCCGTGGGGTTGACGTGGCAGGCGGTGCACGAGAGCCCCGCCGCGAGGTGCGGCGCGTGCGCGAAGCGGATGTGGTCCTGCGCGACGGAGGTCGGGCGGTTGCACGAGGCGAGCAGGGCGACGGAGAGCGCGGCGAGCAGGGGCGACCTCATCGGGAGGCCCCCGTCTGGCGGTCGTAGCGGGCGGTGAGGTGGAGCATCCCGCGCAGCTCGCTGGCGGCGATGGGAGAGCGCACGGCGTCGACCGATCCTCCGAGGCGCCAGCCGGCTGCGATGGCGCCCTCCATGGAGACGCGCCCGTACCACGACGTGCGCGGCGCGGAGAAATCATCGTTGTCGAGCGCGACCGCGCCTTCGATGGCGCCGAAGACCTCGCGCACCAGGGGGAACGACCCCGCGAGGCGCAGCAGGGTCATGCGCTGCACGCCGTCGTCGCGGCGGCTCGCGATGGCGACGAGGCTCTCCCGGCGGTCGCGGCTGCTCAGCCGGGCGAACACCTCCGCGCGGCCGCCCCAGGCGGGCCCTGCCTTGGAGGCCTCGACGCCCGCGACGTTGTAGTGGAGCACCGCGCCCTCGGCGCCGACCTGCAGCGCAGGGACGATGCGCCACGAGAGGCGCGCCCTCGCCTCGTCGAAGGTGCGCGTGACGAACACGCTCAGGATCGACCACCGCGGGATGAGCAGCGCCGGGTCGAGGTGCCCGTAGCCGACATCGAGCTCGACGGTGCGGCCCAGCCAGGCCGACGCGTCGAGGTCGGCCTGCATCAGCCCGAGCCCGAGGAGGTCCCACGACACGCTGCCGCGCAGGTCGAGCCAGCGCAGCGGGTTGGCCACGACGGACGCCTCGGCCACGCGCCTCGCGGGGATGCCCGCGGCCCACTGCTCGAGGTAGGACACCGAGGCCGACAGCGTGCCCGGGTGGGACCACCCGATGCGCAGGCCGCCCGCGCCGGTGGCGCCATCGAAGCCAGGGCGCCCGCCCAGCAGGCCGCCGTACACGGGGGTCACGGGGCGACCCACGATGGCCTCGACCTGCAGCGCCTCGACCAGCCGGACCTCGGCCCCGACGCCGTCGACGTGAAGCCCGCCGGGCGCTCCCCACGCGACGAAGCGCCGCCCCGCCCAGGCGCTCCAAGGGCCGCGGTGGTAGCGGGCCCAGCCCACCGCGATGTCGCCCACGACGCGACCGTCGACGGCGCCTGGGGCCGTGAGGTCGATGGCGTTCCAGGCGGAGAGGTGCACGTCCACGCGGCCGCCGAGGAGGTTGTTCGCGTCGAGGTTGATGCGCTCCTGCAGCGGCGCGAGCGCGATGGTGCGCCAGTAGCGGTCGTCGGCGCTCACGGGGTTGGCCTGCGCGGTGAGCACGTACCGGGGAACCCCGCGGAAGATCACGTCGAAGCGCACCCTCATCGTCGCGGGGGTGTCCTCCTGCCCCGCGGTCTGGGCGCGGGCGAGCGACGTCGCCACGCCGAGGGACAGCGCGAAGGAGCGCGCGAAGCGCCGGGCGCGACGGCTCATGGTCCAGCCCCCGCGAAGTCGATGACGCCGTTCTGGTGGAGCGCCCGCCCGGCCGCGGTGATCACCGGGCCCGACGGGGTGAGGGCGACCTCGCCGCCGTGACAGATCAGCGAGGCGCAGTCGGCTCTCTGCGGGTGCGGCGGCGCGGGCGGGACGCCGTGACACTGGCCGCAGCGCCTCGCCACGCCGGAGGGATCCCCCCATGTCGGCACGTCCGCCCGGGTGCCCGCGAGCCCCGCCCCGTGGCAGGCCACCTCCGCGCAGGAGCGCGTCGTCGTGTCGTACGCCGGTCGGGCTCCCCTCGCGCCTGAGGGCCCGGTGAGGCGCACCGCGGCCCGGGGCGCCGCCTCGAAGTGCGAGGGGTCCTCCGTGCGCGTCGGGACCGTGTGACAGGTGGCGCAGGCCACCGGGGCTCCCCCGGCGGGAGCGCGGTGCGCGGTGTGGCTCCCCGTCTCGGGCCAGGGCTCCGTGTCGCCGGTGCGGCCGTGGCAGGCGGTGCAGGTGCCGTCGCCGTTGCCGAGGTCGACGCGGGCGTTGAGGTGTAGCGGACCCGGTCGCAGCGCAGACCCGGTGGCGTCGGGCTCGGCGTGGCAGGCGACGCACTCGCCGCGAGGGTGATCCGGCGGAGGCGACGAGTGGCAGTCGTTGCAGCGCATCGGGCCGGGCTCGTTCCAGGCCGGGGTGGGGCGGGCGCCGCCCTGGCGGTGACAGCCGACGGTGCAGGTGCGCGTGGCGGGGTCGTAGGTGCCGCCGTCGCCTGCGCGCTCGGCGTCGAAGGCGAGGTCCACGACGCCGTCGCCGTGGGCTCCGGTGAAGTCGGTCGTGCGGGAGGGGTGGCAGGTCGCGCAGGTGAAGGGGCTCGCGTGCAGCGGGCTCCCCCGGAGGTGGGCCTCGTGGGCGCCTGCGGAGGCGGAGGTGCCGGGGAAGAGGCACGGGTCGCGCGGCGGCGCGGCGCGCTCACCGTCGCCATGGCAGGTGCCGCAGGCGAGCGGACCGCCGGGCTGCTCGTGACAGCTCGTGCACGACGGCGCGTCGCCGGCCGCGCCCGTCACCCCGGCGGGGCGCGCCGGGGAGCCCTCGTGGCAGCGTCCGCAGGCCTCGGCGCGCGTGGCGTCGAGCATCGGAGCCCAGCGCTGGCTGCGCAGCGCGCGGGCGTGGAAGTCCGGCGAGCGGGGATCGGAGAAGCCCGGCGGGTGCATCGCCCCTCGGGCGGCGGGCGCGCCACCGGCGATCCAGCGGGCGATGAGGGCTCGCTGCGCTTCGTCGAGGAGGCCCTGGTGATCGGGGCGCGCGAGGGCGGCGGCGAGGCGCGACGGCCACGCGCCCGCATCGGGGACGCCCCCGTCGGTCGAGCCCGGGACGCACGCGATGACGTCCGTGAAGCGGCTGGCGCTCCACCCCGCGGCGGGGCGGCGGGCGCCGTGGCACTGCCCGCAGCGGGCCTCGAGCGCCGGGCGCACGTCGCGCTCGAAGGTGGGCGCGACGGAGGCGACCGGGCGCACGTCGGCGCAGGCCGCGCAGAGGGCGGCGGCGGCGCCGGCGACGATCGATGGCCACGAGAGAGCGCGCGCTCCCCGAGCCATCACGGCGCCGGTGCTCCTTCCCGCTGGCGGATGCCCGAGCGCGGGCCGTCGATGTCGAGCTCGCTGCGACACTCCTCGGCGCGAAACGCTCCCGCGACGCAGCTCTGCGTGGCGTCGCCGAAGCAGATCTTCGCCCGGCCGACGAGGGTCCCCGGCGACACCGACTCGATGGCGATGGCCGCGGAGCCTCCGCCGTGACCGGCCCACTTGTCGTGCTCGGCCCACTCGTAGTGCACGGAGAAGGGGGTCTGCGCGGGGGGGTCGATGCGCTGCGCTCCGGGCGCGAGCTGCGTGACGCCCGGGAAGCGCACCCAGACGTGGCGCGCGAGCTCCGGGGCGGACTCGGCGCACAGCCGCCCGGCGCGGCCCTCGGAGAAGATGAGGTCGAGGCGCTCCCGGCCCGGCATGCGGACGACGCGGTACCAGGCCTCGACGGTGCGGAAGGCCTCGCCCCGGAGGGAGCCCGCGACGGGGGTCGGAGGCACCGCGGAGAGGTCCATGGCCTGCGATCGCATCGCCGGGGGACGGCGCGGCGGCGGGCGGTGACAGGCCGCGAGCGACGCGCAGGCGACGGCGGCGAGGAGCACGGCGCGGGGGCTCACGCGGCGCCTCGAAGGGGGTGGAGGCCGACGCGCTCGTGAGACACCCCGGGGAGGCGCAGGGTGCCGAGCTCGATGGGCACGGCGACCTTGAGCATCAGCGTGTAGAGGAAGGCGCCGATGGCCCAGATGCCTGCGGAGACGCAGAACTCGATGAAGGACGGCGAGTACTCGACGATCTCGCCGAGGGAGGTCGGGATGAAGCCAGGGATCACGAGGCCCATGCCCTTCTCGATCCAGACGCCGATGACGGCGCCGGCGCACGCCGCGAGGAGCAGCTTCGGTCGGGAGTACAGCGGGCGGGCGAGGAAGACCACCGCCGCGAAGACCGAGAGCGCGATGCCCGTCCAGATGTACGGCACCAGGAGGTTGTGCCCGTGGAGCCCGACGAGGATGTAGCGCATCGACGCGGAGTGCGAGGTGCCGGGGTAGATCTCCACGAAGATCTCGGACACGGTGAGGAAGAGGTTGAGCACCGCCGCGACGCCGACGATCTGCCGCAGCCGCTGCAGGGCCTCGTCGCGGACGGGGAAGTGCATCTGATCGCGCACCACGGTGAGGACGATGATGAGCAGCGAGGGCCCGGACACGAAGGCCGAGGCCAGGAAGCGGGGCGCGAGCACGGCGGAGTGCCAGAAGGGACGGCCGCCGAGGCTGGCGTAGAGGAAGGCCGGGATGGTGTGGATGCCGACGGCCCAGACGACGCCGAGCAGCAGCACGGGCATGTACCAGCGCTTGTCGGGGACGCGGCCGCGGTACTTGGAGAAGAGCAGGTACGAGACGACGTAGGCGTTGATGAAGAGGTAGCCGTTGATGACCACCACGTCCCAGGCCAGCATCGACTGGGGGAAGTTCAAGATCCCGAGCGACGGCACGAGGTGCCAGAACAGCTCCGGGTGGCCGAGGTCGACGACGATGAAGAGGAGGGACATCACCATCGCGGCGACGGCCAGCAGCTCGCCGAGGAGGCTGATGTCGTAGAGCGCGGCGTCCCGGTAGACGTAGGCCGGGATGACCACCAGCACCGAGGCCGCGGCGAGCCCCACCAGGAACGAGAAGTTCGCGATGTACACCCCCCACGGCACCTGGTCCGTGAGGTTGCTCACGCCGAGCCCGTTGGCGAACTGGTACGTCGCCGCGGCGCAGCCGAGGAGCATCCACACGCCGAGGAAGGCGAGCCAGCGGTAGTACGCGCTGCTCCCGTGCATCACGGCGCCGAGGGATGCCCTCACGAAGGCGTAGCCGTCCCGCATCGACGCCCTCACCCGAAGTAGTAGTAGAAGCGCGGGTTGGTCCCCGCGTCCTCGTGGAGGATGTAGACGCGCTTGGTCTCGATCACCTGGCGCACCTCGCTGTTGGGATCGAGCAGGTTGCCGAACTTGCGCGAGCCGGTGGGGCACGCCTCGAGGCACGCCGGCATGAGCCCCTTCCGGGTGCGGTGCAGGCAGTAGGTGCACTTCTCCATGACCCCGCGCGGGCGCAGCCGGTTGCTGAGGTACCCCTGGTCGGGGTTGATCTCCGACGGCCGCACCGTGGGCTCTTCATAGTTGAAGCGCCGCGCGAAGTACGGGCACGCGGCCTCGCAGTAGCGGCAGCCGATGCACCAGTTGTAGTCGACCACCACGATGCCGTCGGGCTCGGCCCAGGTCGCGTTGACGGGGCACGCGCGCACGCAGGGCGCGTCGCGGCACTGGTGGCACTGCACCGGCTGGTAGTAGTGCTCCGCCGTCGGCACGGCGCCCTCGTAGGTGGTGTTCGAGCGCTCGACGTCGAGCGAGCCCTTGTCCATCTGGAGCACGCGGATGTAGTGCAGCTCCGGGCTGCGGGAGGTGTTGTTCTCCTGGGCGCAGGCGTACTCGCAGCGGCGGCACCCGACGCACGCCTGGAGGTTGAGCGCGTACGCGAACTCGACGCCGTCGATGGGCTTCGGGTCGCTGATGCGCACGGCCACGCCGTACTTGTCCTGCACCTGCGCCTCGAGCCTCGCGAAGATCTGTCGCTTCTCGTCGTCGGTGAGCCGCTTGTAGTGCTGCTGGAAGAAGTCCTCCCACGGCGCGGCGTCGGCCTGCGACGTCGCGGCGGTGGCCGTGGCCGCCCCGAGCACCTGCAGGAAGCGCCGACGGCTCGCCTGGGCCTTGCCGACGCCCTCGACGACGGCCTCGCGCTCGTCATGGTTCTGGTGATCTTCAGTCATGGTGTTGCTCCTGCTCCCGGCCTCGCTCGCGCGAGGGCGGCGGCAGGGCGTTGAACTGCGTGCGGTGGGGGTCGTGCGGGTTGTGGCAGGCGAGGCAGCTCCGCCGCTCGCCGACGTCGCGCCATGAGCCGGTCGTCACCCCGTGGATCCCGCGGGTCCAGTCGCGATAGCGCTCCGCGTGACACTGGGAGCAGACGCGATGGCCGTCGTCGAAGGAGACCTGGCTGCCGTCGATGAGCCGCAGCCGGTCGAGGTTGTCGACCTGATGGCAGAAGGTGCACCACGTCAGCGTGGTGCCGTGCGCGAGGCGCTTGTCGGTGTGGAACCCCACCAGCTCGCGCCGCGTCGGGTTGGGCGCGAGGCGCGCGTGGCAGCGCTCCATGCAGGAGTAGGTCGCGATCGACGGGGTGCGGGGGACGATGGTCACCGTGGCGGAGGGCGGCGGGACCCTGCGAGCGCGAGGCTCGGCCCGACGACAGCCCGACGCGGCCGCGAAGACCAGGAGCATTGCAGGGCCGAGTTCACACACGCGAAGCCCGCCCTCTGCACCCGACATACCGACAGCGCACGAGCTTGTTCGCAAGGGCAGCATCGACGTGCGGGCGCAGTTGCTGCGCGGGTGACGAAGCAAGCACCGGAGGGGGAGTTGGTCGCGGAGGAGGAGGGGAGAGGTCGGAGGATCAGTTCGCGGGGTGCATCGCGGTGACGGAGTACAGCCGCCCCGCGCCGTGGCAGGTGTTGCACGACTCGACGCCGCCCGCCGTGGTGTTGATCTGCGCGTGAGCGAGGGCGCTCGCGTCGTCATGGCACGACGTGCAGGCGGCGGTGCGCGGGGTCTCCTGGGTGCCCGTCGCGTGGCAGGCGGCGCAGTTGCTGACCGACCGCGGGAACTGCACGTTGCTGAAGTCATCGCTGGTCGTCGCCGAGCGCCAGTACGCGAGCCGTCCACCGGCGCGGACCGTCGGGAGGTTGGCGCCCATGTGGATGCGATGGATCATCGCCTGGAAGTCGACGCTCTGCGGTCCGCCGGCGGTCAGCGGGCGGCTGTCGACGCTCGTGGGGTTGTGGCAGAACCCGCAGTACTCGGGGTTCTGGCGGAGGTTGCCGTGGGCGCTCACCGTCTCGTGGCAGGCGTTGCAGCGGCTGGTCTCGATGATGCGACGGCGCGGCACGACCGGCCCCGAGTCCGTCGAGAAGTAGCTCACGGGGTTGAACACGCCGTGGTTGAGCAGCCTCGCGGTGGGCGTCAGGGAGCTCGCCGGCACGAACGCGACCCGGCGGGCCTCGATGCCCACGGCCCAGGTGCCCGTCGCGGTCGCGGGCAGCGCCGACGTGGCCGGGAAGGTGTACTGGTAGCGTCCGGCGCCCATGTGGACGAGGGTGCCGGTCGGGGGCGTACCGACCGCCGAGCCGCCGAGCGGCGGGTCGAGCGCGAAGTCCGGCACGGTGCTGCCGTTGAGGTTGAGCGTCAGCCGGGTGATGGCGCCGTTGAGGGCCATGGACGGGGTGGTCGTCGCCGGCGGCGGGTTCACCGCGTTGGTGATGGGCATCCCGGCGCGGTCGGTGAGGGTGAAGTTCACCGTGGGCGCGCTCCCCGGCCTGCCGTTGGTCACGCTCTGGATGGTGGCCGCGATGGTGGGCGCGCCAACCCGCGCCTCGAGGGTCTGGTGGGCCGTACGAACGCCCGTCGGGTAGGTTCCGATGAAGCCCGTCTCACGGTGGCAGGTCGCGCACTCGGCCGAGGACGAAACGCCGCCGGGGTGGGGGACGGTGCCCATCGGGGGGGTGCCCATGCCCATGTAGATGTTGTCGTGGCACGAGGTGCAGATGGTGGTCGTGGGCTGCGTGGCCCAGCGCGCCGCGTCGGGCGCGTCGGTCGCCGTCTCGTTGTGGCACGCGTTGCAGTTACGGAGGTCCTGCGGGTACCGCAACCGCGAGTAGTCGTGCACCGATCCGTTGAAGCCGATCACCCGGAAGGGCGTGCCCGCGACGACGCTCGGCAGCGACGCGCCGCGGTGGATCTTGTGGATCAGCGTGCGGAAATCGAGGCTCGTGCCCGTGTCCGGGTCGGTGAGCTCCTCGGTGTGGCAGCGGACGCAGAGCCGGACGTCGTTGCGCGATCCGCCGTGGGCGGCGAGCTGGCCGTGGCAGCTGTTGCACCCCGAGGCCTGCGAGACCGGCATCACGCGCACCGGCGTGCCGCCGCCCGGGACGACGTCGAGCACGGTGTTGGCGATGGAGGCCGGGTCGTTGGCGAAGACCCCCTGGCGGCGAGCCTGCGCCGCGATGGAGAGGGTGCGCGTGGGGATGTAGGTCGACGGCAGCGGCGCGGCGAGCTGGTAGTCCCAGGTGCCGTCGCCCCGGTCGGTGAGGCGGGTCGTCGCGACGGTGGTGCCGCGCACCGCGTTGTCCATGCAGGGCTGGTTCACGCTGGCGTGGGGCGCCGAGGCCGGACAGACGGTGAAGGCGCGGTAGCGATCGGGCCGGCCGGCCGCGGTGAGGGCGACCTCGCTCGCCGAGAAGCCCAGGCTGTCGGTCTCCGTCGGCGGCAGGAACTGGCGACGGCTGTCCTGCAGGCTGAAGTGGACGCGGACGGTGCGATCGCTCGCGACGGTCACGTCGAGGAGGGTGAGGGTCAGGCCGTTGGCGGGCACGCGGCCCGGGGCGCCCATCGCGCCCGCATCCCCGGCCGGGCCAGCAGGACCGGGTTCGCCCGGCGCGCCCGCATCCCCGGCAGGGCCGCGGGGCCCCGGCTCTCCGGGCGGACCCTGGACCCCAGCTTCGCCCGCAGCCCCCGCAGGACCAGCCGGCCCTTCGCTCCCACAGGCGCCGAGCATTGACGCAAGAATCCCCACTGCCAATGATCGGAACTTCATGTGTGCTCCATCTCGGATACCTGGAAAGTCACCCCGAGTGCAATAGCCAGGCCTCGCGCTTGCGAGCGCGCGGTGCTAAGGGGGCGCCGAAATGGCGGTCGCTTCGGGTACCCGACGGAGAGAGATCTGCGCCCGCGACGCATTCCTTGCACCTGCGGCGGCCACGCCGGGAACCGCTCCGCGGGGGGGGCGCTACGGAATGACACTTGAAGCGGCGGCGCCGTGACGTTCGTCCATCCCTCTCGAGCGCGGTCAGCTTCTTCAGCGCGCATCGTCCCGTTGGTCCTCCTGCTCGCGACCGGTCTCGCCGCGTGCGAGGGCCCGGTGGGTCCGGCCGGCCCGCCCGGCCCGACGGGCGCTGACGGCACCAACGGCGAGGCGGGCGTGCAGGGGCCGCCCGGGCCTCCTGGCTCCGGGGCGGACGCCAGCCTGGCCCCCGACGCGCCGACGGCCTCGATCGAGCTCGAGCCCGCGGGGCTCGTCGGCCTCGTCACCGACGGCACCGGCCTCGCGGTCACGAGCGGCGACGTCTACCTCATCCCCGCGGCCGACCTGGCGACCCGTCCTCCCATCGACCTCTCCCTCTCCCCCGCCGCGGCCGCCGCGGCGCTGAACGACGAGCCCCTCGAAGACCTCCTCGACCAGCGCGCCGCGACCTACCCCCGCGCGCAGGTCGCGATGAACGGCCAGTACCGCTTCACCACCGTCGCGTCGGGCAGCTGGTTCGTCGTGTGGCGCCCCGCCGCGGCCGACGGCGCGCACCTCCCGGGCGGCTCGCGCTGCCGCGGCGCCCTGGCCAGCGCCTCGCTCGTCGGTCAGCGCCTCGACATCGCGGTCTCCGGCGCTCCGAGCGCGGGCGCGACGTACATCGGCTCGACCGCGTGCATCCAGTGCCACGGACGCCACCGCGCCCAGCGCAGCGCCCACTTCAACGGCCTTCAGGTGCCGGGCGTGCGGGGCAACCTCCAGGACACCTCCGCGTGGCCGCGCTTCGACGCCGCCCTCGCCGACTTCGACGCCGGCCGCACGCTCTACTACTTCGACTGCGACGCCTCGGCGGCGGGCCCGGTCCAGTGCTCGGTGAGCGCCAGCGCCCCGGCGGCGCCCGCGGTGGTGAGCTTCGAGCTACGGCTCGCGCACGACCCCACCGTCGCCCGGGCTCAGCCCGGCGAGTACTCGGTCACCTTCGCCAACCAGCGCAGGGCCGAGCCCCCCGCCCGCTATGACGTCGCGCTGACCTACGGGGGCGCGCTCCGTCGACAGCAGTTCGTCACGCGCCAGCGCAACGCCAATGGCACCTGGTCGCTCTTCGTGCTGCCGATGCAGTTCAACCACGACGGCGACGCGGCGGCGACGGACCCTGCCTCGCGGCCCTGGCGCGATGACCGTGCGTCACGCTGGTACGACATCGCCGCGGGGACGCTCCGTCGGCCGGGGGGCGACAGCGCCTTCGACAACCGCTGCCTCGGGTGCCACGCCCCGGGCTTCACCCTGCGCGGCGGCGCCGCGGAGGGCTGGAGCGGGCGCGCCGTGGGCGACCCCAACGGCGAGTTCGACCTCGACGGCGACGGTCGACGCGAGGAGATCAACGTCGGCTGCGAGAGCTGCCACGGGCCGGGCTCGGAGCACGTGGAGTCCGCCACGCGCGGCGCCCGCATCGTGTCGCCGGGGCTGCTCACGCCCGAGCGCGAGATGACCCTCTGCGGCGCGTGTCACTCCCGCCCGGTGGGGGTCGGCGGCGGCGGCACCGAGGCTCCCCTCAGCGCCGCCGGGCGGATGCCCCGGCCGGGGATGCGCCGCGGCGACTACCTCCGGGCGCACACGACGCGCATCGACGCGACCGCCGCCGACGGGCTACACCCCTCGGGCGACTCGCGCGGCAACCATCAGCAGTTCACGGACTTCATCCGCTCGACGATGTACCGCAACACGACGCTGCTCATGACCTGCTCGTCGTGCCACGACTCCCACGGCAGCGACCTCGTCCCCCACGACCTGCGGCAGAGCGCGAGCGACAACTCGCTCTGCACCGACTGCCACTCGACCGCGGCCTTCACGACGGTGCGCCCGCACGTCGCGATGACCACGACCCCGCTCCACGACTCGGCCCCCGTCGGTCAGTTCGTCTGCACGACGTGCCACATGGTCGGCACCGCCATGCCCGGGGCGGGTATCCCCGCGCTGCGCGACACGGACCCGTCGAGCGCCCGGCCGGTGCAGCACCGCCACGGCGAGATCGCAGGCCACCGCTTCAACGTGACCCGCCGCGCCGCGATCACCTCGCAGCCCGTAGCCTTCACCTCCGCGTGCGCCTCGTGCCACCAGCTCTTCCTTCCCAACCCGTAGAACCCATTGTCTGCCCATGGGCGCTCGCAGCGCTGCGCCGCCCGATCGCCCGAAGGAGCTGATCCCGTATGTCTCCCACCCGATACGCCCTGTGCATCGCCCTGCTGTCCTTCGGTTGCAGCCAGTCGTCGTCCGAGCCTGCGCCGCGGGTGACGCCCGAGAGCCCGAGCGCCCCCCGGGCGACGAACCAGGCGCCGCAGCTCCAGGACTGGATTCCCAGCGGCGCGCCGGCCGGGAGCAACCCCCTCCCCACGGCCCCGGCGAACGCCCCGGCCGCGCATGGTGAGATCCGCGGCGCCGTGCGCGAGACCATGAACGCCGCCGGGTATACCTACCTGCGTATCGACTCCGGCGGGACGGACAAGTGGGTCGCGACCACGGCCATGACCGTGGCCGTCGGCGACCAGGTCATCGTGGCGGGCGGAGACGTCATGCAGGCCTTCCACAGCCGCACGCTCAACCGCACCTTCGACGCCATCGTCTTCGCCAGCTCGGTGCGCCTCGCGGGCGCTCCCGCTCCCGCGGCACCCGCTCCCGCGGCACCCGCTCCCACGGATCCCGCTCCCACGGCACCTGCGCCCACGGCACCCGCTCCCTCGGATCCCGCCCCCGGCGCCCGCCGGGGAACGGTTCGGGAGACCATGAACTCCGGCGGGTACACGTACCTCCGCGTGGAGGGCGGAGGGGCCAGCACCTGGGTGGCGGTCCCGGTGACCACCGTCGCCGTTGGGGACGAGGTCGAGGTGCCGGCGGGCAACGAGATGCCCAACTTCCATAGCCGCACGCTCGACCGCACCTTCCCCCAGCTCACCTTCTCGAGCGGTGTGCGCGTCCTGGGCGGCGCCGCCCCGCAGGCGCGCCCGGGCCCTGGTCCCGTCGCCCCCGGGACGCCGCTCCCTCCCGGCCACCCCCCGCTGCCTGGCGCGGGGCTCCCGCCGGGCCACCCGAGCGTCGGCGCCCGCCCCTCGGACGGCATCTCCCACTGAGTCTTCCCCCCCCCCGCTTCGGAGGAGCGCGGCGGGCTCTTCGAGCGGGCGCGTTTCAGAACGCGTGCGAGGACGACGCGAGCACGTCGCCGAAGTTGCCCATCGGGGACGTGGCCTCGATGGTGGCAGTGGGCGTCGCAGCGAGCCCCGCGGCGCCGCCCGCGAAGACGTGCACGCGCCCCGGCCCGCAGCGCATCCCGAGCGGCGCGCAGTTCGAGCTCACGGCGACGTCGGCGCGACCGTCGGCGTTGTTGTCACCGAGGCTCGTCAGGCCGAATCCGAAGCCCGAGTTTGCGACGTCGGGCGTGGCGAGCGTGGTCGAGGGCGGCGTCATCCCCGCGAGCGTCGCGGCGCCGTGGTAGACCGCGACCCGCTCGGCGCTGATGCCGGCGACCATCACGTCGTCGAACCCGTCGCCGTTGACGTCGCCGCCCGCGACGGGTCGGAAGCTCGGTGCCATCTCCAGCGTCGCGCCGCTCGTGACGGAGTGTCCGCCCATCGCGCCGAAGTAGACGTGCACGCGCCGGGTGGTCGTCGCCGCCGCGAGGTCGGGGAAGCCGTCGCCGTTCATGTCGCCCGCCTGCACGAGGAGCAGGCCGAAGTCCGCCGACGTGGGCTCGGTGGAAGTGAGCGTCGCCGCCGCCTGGTTGCGAACGCCCGTCGCGCCGCCGCGGAACACCTGCACGCCCATGGTGGTGCGCATCGCGATGTCGTCGAACCCGTCGCCGTCGCCGTCGCCCACGGACGTGAAGCCGCGCCCCGAGCCGCGCACCGTGACGGCCTGCACGATCCGCATCCGCGCGTCGGTCGTGACCGCGCGGCCGTGATAGACGCCCACCACGCTCGTCGTCGGCGTGCCCACGAGCACGTCGGCGTAGCCGTCGCCGTTGACGTCCCCCGCCGCCGCGACGTTGCCGCCCGTGCCCAGCGTCGCGTTCGGCGTCACCGAGAGTCCGCCGGGGCCTCCGAAGAACACCAGGCTGCCCGGCAACGAGCTGTTGGACGGCTTGCCCGTCACGACGTCGACGAAGCCGTCGCCGTTGAAGTCGCCCGCCACGGCGAGGCTCGTCGCGAGCGTCGTCTCGATCAGCGAGGTCGACGACGGGGTCGAGGGATATCCACCGCCAGGCTGCGCGAGGTACACGCGCGCGCTGGCCTCCCTCGGCGCGAGCACCACGAGGTCCACGAGCCCATCGCCGTTCACGTCGGCGAGGGGGCCCCACGCGCGGTTCTGCCCGTTCGCCCGCGCGGCGACGAAGAACTCCCACGTCGCGCTCACGCCCGCGCCCGCGCGGCTCCCGTCCCAGCTCCGGAGCCGCCAGAACACCGGGCCGACGGGCAGGTCCACCGCGGGCGTCCCCGACGCACCCGTGGCGTCGACGGTGGTGATCACCGTCGCGCACGCGCGGTCCCGGCAGAGCTCGACGCGCGCACCCGTGCTGCCCGCGCCCAGCATCCAGCGCAGCGTCGGGCGGCGCGTCATCACCACCGTCGCCGTCATCGGCCAGAGGGGCCGTGGCGCGGGACCGGCGGACACCGGCGCGTCGGCGGACACCGGCGCGTCGGCGGACATGGGCGTGTCGGCGGACGCGGGCGCATCGGCGGACGCGGGCACATCGAGGAGCGCCGCAACGTCGGAGGGCGCCGCGACGTCGGAGGGCGCCGCGGCGTCAGTGGCGGGCGTCGCGGGGGAGTCGCTACAGCCGAGGGCCCCAGCGAGGGCCAGGAGGGAGATCGGGCGGAGCCAGTGGATCGACGAGGGCATCGTGGGGGGTCTCCTTGGGTGCGGGATGGGGAGAGCCCACGGTATTGGAGGCGTTCATGCGGCTGGAACCGCATGAATATGCGATGGCCGTGACCGAGGAAGCGCTCGCCGCGACGGGGGCTTTGCAGCCTGGACGGGAGCCACGGGAAGTAGCGCTTCCGCTATGTGTTGAAGCGCCGCGGAGGTCATCGGTGGGGAAAGGCCCGCGACACGAAGAAGCCGCCTCGATCTTGCGATCGGGCGGCCTCTTGATGCGGACCCTGGAACTACCTGCGCGCCCGGGAAGGGTCGAACTTCCAACCCCCAGATCCGTAGTCTGGTGCTCTATCCATTGAGCTACGGGCGCTTGCGAAGGACGGCCCTTTTATCAGCTCCGCGACGGGTGTCAAACAATTCTCACACCCTATCATCCGATGGCCCCCGTGAAGGCCCGCGCGAGGCCCTCCACCGCGCGCCGCTGCCCGCCCAGCAGCGCGTCGACGTCGCCCACGAACACCTGCGCCTCGGCGTAGCGGGCGTCGCCGTAGCGCTCCGCCGCCATGCGCTCTCGCAGCGCCAGCACCCGCTGCCCCACCGCCGCCACCGATCCCACCGCCGCCAGCAGCTCGTCGCGCTGCGCCATGCTGGCCACCCAGGGGGACCGCGACACCTCCGCCCGCACCGCCTCCGGGGGCGCCACGAAGACCCCCGTCGTCAGCTCCGCCGCGAAGCGCGTCACCGGCCGCGCCAGGTCGAGCCGCCCGGCGTCGTCGACCGCGTCGAGGTAGGCGTCGAGCAGCCGCCCGAAGCCCGCCCAGCGCTCGATGCGCGCCGCCCCGGAGGTGGTGGTGCGCTCGGCCCACAGCCCCCGCGCCGCGCCCGACCACGCCGCGGTCACGCGGTCTTCGATGCACTCCAGCACCCGCGCGGTGCCCGGCGCCGTCAGCCGGGTGAAGGCGTCGCGCAGCTCCCGCCGGCTGCGGTCGCCCGCGGGCGCCAGGAGCAGCGCCACCGGCGACTGCGCCACCAGCCGCTCGCGCAGCACCCGCAGGTCGTCGTCGTTGAGCCGGAAGGTCGCGAGCGCGCGCTGCGCCAGGTGGAAGAACACCCAGTCGCCCACCTCCGTCGACTGCTCGGGCACCACCCGCCGCAGCGCCTTGCGCGCCACCCGCGTGGCGTCCGTCTTCCCCTGCCCCACCAGCGCCGGGAGCTGCGCGGCCCCCTCGATCCAGAGCGCGCGGCTCGCCGCGGTGTACCTCGGCGCGAAGCCCCGCCCCGCCGCCGTATCCCACGCCCGCGCCCGCACCCGCCGCCCCCCGCGCAGCACCACCCGCTCGCGCCAGCCGCCGCCCTCCACCAGCCAGCGCATCACGCTCGTCGCGATGCGCCGCGCCCCCGCCGCCGCCAGCTCGCGGGACAGCGGCGACACCTGCACCGGCACCGTCACCACGTCGCCCCGGCCGCGACCGAGCAGCGCCTCCAGCACCTGGAGGCACTGCCCCTCGGGCACCGTGAATACACGCCCCGGTAAGGCTCGCGTCGTCGCCGTCACCGCACCAGCGTACGCCGGCCCTCCACCCGCGCGCACCCCATCGCGAAGCGCCGCCGGCCCTGCCACGCGACGCCCGTCAGCCGGCCCGCGCCGTCCGAGCTCAGCGAGAAGCTCCGCACGGGGTCGCTCTCGCCGTGGTGCTCGAAGCCCGACTCGTCGCGCGACTCGCCCCCCGCGACGGCCCGGAGGCACAGGCCCCGCGCGGTGATCTCCAGGCGCTCCTCCACCTGCCACTCGCCCACCATCGGCGCCCACCCCGCGCCCTGGAGCTCGACCCCCCGGTCGAGCCGGCGCATCACCCCGCGCGCCGTCACCCCCGCCGCGCAGGGGGCGATCGCGCCGTCGTCCTCGATGGTCTCGTCGCCCGCCTCGCCCGCGAGCGGGACGAAGCGCCAGCGCCGCGGCGACGTCGGCAGCCAGAGCCCGTCGCGCCCTTCAAGGGAGCCCGCCTGGATGAACTCCGGCGGCGCGTCGGTCACCACCGTGCGCTGCGCCACCACCCGGCCACCCCCCACGTCGAAGGCGATCGCCTGCGCCACCGACGCGCCGTGCGCCACGCCGCGGGAGAGCGCCACGAAGGTCGCGCCCTCGGCCAGCAGCATGTCCCGGCGGTAGGGCAGCGCGAAGTGCTCCAGGGGGAAGGGCTGCACCGCCGTCGCCGTGGCCAGGAAGGTCTCGCAGCGCGACCCCGCGCAGCGGTCGATCAGGGCCATCGGGGCGGTCGCCCCCACCGGCGCGTAGCCCGCCAGGGTCACCCGCTCGGCGGTGGGCGGCAGCGCGCCGCGGGTGGTGTGCGAGAGCGCCTCGCCGTTCCATTGCACGCTCACGCCGTCGCGCTCGGGGGCCCAGTGCAGCGCGTAGCCCGACACGGCGATGCCGCGGTCGAGCTCGGGGCCCACCCCCAGCGTCGCGCCCGACTCGCACTCGTAGTGGGCCCGCTCGGTGATGCGCTGCGGCAGCGCCACCCAGCTCGCCGGGGCCGCCGGCGCAGGGTCGGCGCGCGTCACGAACCACGGCGTGCCGCGCACCCCCGCGGTGAACTCCAGCACCCCCGCCACGCGGCACACCGCGCCCGCGCAGTAGCTCAGCCCCTCGGGGTCGAGCGCCAGCGCCGAGGGGTCGCCCCGCACCGGCCCCAGCACCCGCACGAAGCCCGCGCCGGGCTCGTAGCGCCACAGCGCGCCCGCGCCGCGGCCGAGGGCCCACGCCTCGCCGTGGTCGCCCAGGAAGCCCCGCTGCGCCCCCGCGGGCGCCGGGTGGGTCGTCCACTGCACCGCCCCCGCGGCGGTGATCGCCCCGCGGTGCAGCACCGGGCTCCCGTCCGCCGCGCGCCCCCACGCCGCGAGCGCCCCGGAGGCCCAGCGCAAGCCGCGCGCGTCCGCGGTGCCGAGGGGGAGCGTCAGCGCCGTCATCGCCTCGCCCCGTAGGATCACCGCCCGCGCGCGCGGCCCCGTGTCGGTGGTCTCCACGAGCAGCGCGGCGCCCGCGCGCATGTCGACGGGCTGCGCGGGGAAGGGCGTGTGCACCGTGCGGTCGGCTCCGTCGGCGTGTCGGACGCAGAACGCACGCGGGTCGCGCACGGGCTGCTGCGCGCAGGGCGCCGCGACGACCCACGCCCCGGAGCGGTCGTCGAAGACCACCTCGCCCATGGGCTCAGCGCGGAGCTCGTCGCGGAGCACGGTCCATCCGCCGGTGGGGGTCGGCGCGAAGATGGCGCCGGCCCAGCCCTCGTGGGTGCACACCAGGCGAAACGATTCGTTCGCGGCGGCGATCACGCAGCCCTGCCCCGGCGTCGGGATGCGCCGCAGCTCGCGGCGGGTGCGCGGGTCGACCACCCGGATGGCATCGCCCTCGACGATCGCGAGGGTGCCGTCGCGCAGCGCAGCCACCCGCGACGGGTCGGCCGGGAGCAGCAGCGGGGCCGGGGCGTCGGCCGTAGGTGCGAGTTCCGGGGCGCGCACGAAGGCACCCAGCGAGGCGCCCTCGGGCGCGGGCGTGAGGCCGCCGGCGTCGGCGACGACGTAGATGCCGCGGGTGGTCTCCAGGAGGGCGGCGCCGCGGACGAGGCCCACCGCCGTCGCGAGCTCGCCGGCCGGGAGCGCGACGGGCGTGAAGCTGCGGCCGCCGTCGTCGGAGCGGTGCAGCGCGCCGGGCGCCGTGACCGCGAGGGCACGCCCGGGCGCGGTGAACACCACGGAGATCACGTGCGCGAGGGGGAGCGCGCGGGGTGCGGCGGCGTCGAGGGTCCAGGCGCGGCCGGTGTGGTCGAGGTATGCGAGCGCGCCCTCGTGGAAGAGAGCGCGCACGGCGCCGCGCTCGAGGCCCTCGCTCGCCGGTCGGGCGCTCTCCGCCACCGCCCCGAGCACCCGCAGCGGGCCGAGGAACTCCCTCGCGGCGTAGAGGGTCCCGTCCGCGGCCGCGAAGCGCCAGCCGTCGGCCACGCGCGCGGCGGAGACCAGCGGGCGGGCCGGGAAGGGCGGCGGCGCCGAGGCGGAGTCCGTGCGCCGCACCCCGTCGACCACGTAGTGCCCGTCGAGCACCCGCAGCGCCGCCCCGCCGGCGACCCCCGCGCTCCAGCGCCCCGCGGCGGAGGGCGCGGCGCCGCCCCGGCGATGTGCGCGGCGGTGCCTGCACGAGGGCGCGGCGGCGAGGAGGGCGAGCGCGACGGCGACGCGGACGGAGGTGTTGTTCACTGCGATGGGAGGGCGGCGAAGAGGGCGTCGAGGGAGGTTCCGACGGGGTGGCCGAGGGCGGGCTCGGCGAGGGCGGCGCCCGCGGCGTCGAGGGCGTAGGCCTCGCGCACCCGCCACGCGGCGGCGTCCGTGGCGTCGTCGCCCAGCACCACGAGGCAGCGGCGACCGGCCGCGAGGCGGGCGCGGCCGGGCGTGTCGGCGAAGGGGTTCTCGATGCGGCCCACCGCGCGGCCCGAGGCGTCGAGCTGCGTGATGGCCGTGTGCACCCCGAGGGTGACCCGCGCCCCCGCCGCCAGCGCGCGCGTCGCCCCCATGGGCTGTGCCGCCCGCGCCACGGTCGCGCCGTGCGAGCGCACCGACACCCGCGCCTCGGCGTCGAGCGCCACCTCCCGCGCGGCGCCGTCGTCGAGCACCGATGCGACCGCGATGGACCCGCCGCCGGCGAAGACCTCCGCGCCGCTGCGGGAGAGCTCGACGGGGCTCTGGGACACCTGCACCGGCTCGTCCGCGCAGGACAGCGCAGCGACCGCCGCGAGCGCGGCGCCCCAGCGGCCGATCACTCCACGAGCCCCACGACGTTGCGCGACTGCCGCGCGAGGTCGATGGCCAGCTTGACCTCCTCGAAGACCGCGCGGCCGTTGGTGAGCCCCGCCAGCAGCAGCTTCGGCGACGTGTCGTCGTGCACGATGAGCCGCAGGCTCGCCACGCCCAGCATCCGCTGCGTAAGCGACTGCTCGAACACCACGTCGCGCACCCGCCAGAGCTGCAGCGTGTTGATGCGCCGGGAGAGCACCCCCTCCTCCACGTCGATGGTGCGCGTGCTCACCCGGTACTTCGTCGCCCGCCGCTGTAGCTCCACCGCGACGAGCAGCCCGAGCGCCGCGAGGAAGAGCAGCACCCCCACGATCAGCGACGTCACCGCCCAGGGCCCCACGGGCACCACGCCCGCGAGCGACACGGTCGCCCCGACGACGCCGAGCAGCGCGAGCAGCGCGACGAGCGAGTAGGTGCCGTACCAGGCCTTCCACGAGGGCGTGCCGCTGTAGATGGATCGCACGATGTCGCCGGAGCCCCCGGCGGGGCCTGGGGCGCCGGCAGGGAAGACGGGCTCGTTGAGCATCGATCCGCAGTGCCGGCACTTGATCGCCGCGTCCTGGATCTCCTCGGCGCAGAAGGGACAGCGCTTCATAGGCCGGGGACTCTACACCCCCGGCGCCCCGCGCCTCACCATCTCGTGATTCCGCACAATCCACCCATCGACAAGCCAGCAATCACGAACAGTCAAAGCGCAGGAAATCCCGCGGATCCGTGACCGATGGAGCCCAGGGTGGTGGTGCAGCGGGGGAGAAGTGACCGGCGCACCCACCAGCGGGCTGGTGGGGCAAATTACCGGCAGACAGGCGGCTAAGGGGGAATGATCGGGGGCGTGCGTCAGGGCACCGGGGCGGAGGGGCGGCGCACGATGAGCACCGAGCGGTCGCAGTGGTTGACCACGCGGGTGGCGGTGGTGCCGAGCATGCCGTCGAGGAAGCGGTGGTTGTGCGCGCCCATCACGACCAGGAGCGCGTCTTCGGCCTTGGCGATGTCGCAGATGACCTGCCACGCGGCGCCGAACTCCACGCGCACGCTCGCGACGATGCCCTGTGGGAGCTCGGCGGCGACCTTGCCCAGCTCGGAGCGGGCGCTCTTCTCGAGGAGCCCGGCGACGTTGTCGGGCGCCATCGCGTAGGCCTCCATCGGAAGCTCGGTGGGTATCCCGATGGCGCGGAGAAGCACGAGCTCTGCCTTGTGCTGGCGGGCGAAGTCGCAGGCGACCGCGAGCACCTGGGCTGCGGCGGGGCTCGAGTCGATGGGGACCAGGATCTTGCTCATCGCGGTAGTGGGCCTTTCCAGCGGCGTGACGTGCGAGGGAGCATCGCCGCCGGGCGCCAGTGTGGGCACCGTCGAGGCGGGGCGGAAGGGCCTTGGCGGGGCAATCAGCGGGCGGCGGGGCGGGCGGCGAGGCGGAGGCGGCCCTCCATGAGGCAGAGGTAGAGCGTGAGGCCCGCGAGGGCCGCGAGGGGCCAGAGCATGGCGCGGTTGACCAGCGCGAGGGTGCCGAGGTGCTGCGAGCGCGTGACGAGCAGGCCGCCGACGGCGAAGAGCGCGAAGACCGAGGGGCCGAGGGCGCGGGCGCTGCGCAGCGAGGCGAGCGCGAGGGCGACGGCGGTGCCGACGAGCACGGCGCCGGACGAGACCGAGGTGGAGAGCGCGACCCAGGTGGCGCCGAGGCCCACGGCGCCGGCGAGCACCGGGGCGAAGGACGGCGGCGCGGTGGGGGGGACGGCGCGGCGGAGCTCGGTGGCGGCGTCGCGGTAGGGCGACGGGGCGCCGTCGGAGACGGCGAGCGAGCCGGGCTGGCGCGCGTGGGTGAAGGCCGCGAAGCGGGCGGCGACGGAGAGGGTCCATTGCAGGGCGGCGATGGAGAGGGCGAGCACCGGGGCGAAGGCCAGGAAGACCAGGGGCATGCCGGCGTCGGAGTTCCATTGCGGGGGGGTGTGCGGCGGGCCGCGGAGCCAGTCGGACATGCCGACCAGCCACACGAGGGTCCAGTGCATCCCGATGGCGCGCACGCACCACGCGGCGAGCACCCCGTCTTCGCGGTGCCCCGTGGCCCGCACGTACAGGAACACCGCCGCCGCCCCGATGGGCGCCCACGCCCCGAGCAGGCAGCTCACCTTCCACACCCAGAGCTCGTTGCCCAGCCACATGCGCGTCGAGAGCCAGAGCACCATCGCCGCCGCGATCGACCCGAAGACCACCAGTGGACGCATAGGCTCATGACAGTAGCGCCCTCGCCCGCGGCGCCAAGTGCGCGCCCCGTCGCTCGTCATCTTTGTCCCGCGTCAGCTGCGCCGTGCGCGCGTCACGGCGCCAGCCACGGCCGCGCTGGCGGGGCCTCGACCAGCGCGCTTCCCGCCACGGGCTCCTCGTACACGAGGGCCTGCGCGTCGGGGTCGAGGGTGGCCCGCGTCACCACGAAGCCCGGCCGCGCGGTGACCGTCGCGGGGCGCGACCCGTCGACGCCGAGGTCGACGGCGATGTCCTGTCGCTCGCCCGCCGCGCCCTCGACGCGCACCACGAACATCATCCCCCGCCCGCTCCCGCGCGGGTTGACGGTGATCGTCACGGCCCCGTCGGCGGTGGTGTTGCGCTCGATGCGCGCGGTCGGCCACGCGGGCGCCCCGTCGCCCACCAGCCAGCCCTGGATGTACCCCGCGAGGCTCGCGCCGGTGCGGGCCTCGAGGGCGCGGCGCACGTCGTCGAGGGAGATGGCGCGGGGCCGACCGAGGAGGTCTTGCAGCGCGCCCATGACGGCGTCGCGGGAGTAGCGCACCTCGAGCTGGCGGAAGAGCACCATGGGCCCGGCCCCGTAGGCCGAGCCGTAGAAGTCGTTGATGGCCACGTCCCCGACGGGCACCGGGTGGAAGCGCAGCGAGCGCGCGGAGTCCTTCCAGATGCGCGCGGAGGTGAGCGAGCGGGCCTCGCCGAGCCGCGTCGACTCGTAGACGAAGGAGAGGTACTCGGCCATGGCCTCCTTCCAGACGAAGTCGCGCGTCGACGCGAGGGTGGTCTGGTCGCCCGCCCACTGGTGCGCGATCTCGTGGAAGGTCGTGTGCTCGGGGTTGCCGCTGGCCAGGGTCTGCGCGAGGGCGATGTTGCCCGGGTGCTCGAAGCCCGCCCAGGTGGTGGGCGCCACCACGAAGCGCAGCGCGTCGCCGTAGGGGTACGGCCCGAAGCGCTCGGCCATGAAGTTCACCATCCCCTGCACGCGCCCCGGGTCGAGGGCCTCGGCGAGCCCGGAGCCCGGGAGGTCGTGGAGGGTGAGCGTCACCTTGCCCGCGCGGCCGAGCGGGCGCTCGACCCAGCGCTCGCCCGCCATCACCCCGAAGGTGCTGTAGGTCGGTCCGCCGGCGAAGGCGAAGTCGCACTCGGTGCGGGTGGCCGTGGGGGTGACCGTGCCGGGGCAGAACACCCGGGTGCCCTCCGGGTGCGTGACGTTGAAGTGGTACGTGGCGAACACCCCCGGGTCGTTGTCGCAGGGGCCGAAGCGGTCGCACTGCGCCACCCACGAGAGCAGGTAGGTGAAGTTGCCGCCCGCGAGGTCGCGGCGGGTGCTGAAGCCCACCTGCGTGCTGCGCAGCGTGCCCACCGGGAGCGTGGCGCTCGCGGCCAGCGTGACGGTGGAGCCCGCCGCCCAGCCGCGGCCCGCCGGGTCGCACGCGGTGAGCCTGCCGTCGGCCACGGCGACGTCGCGGGCGGGGGCGCCGTCGAGGGTGACGTCGTCGGCGGACGCGGGGCGGAAGGGCAGCGCGACGCAGTCGCCGCCCGCGCTCACCCGCAGGCGCAGCCGGGCGGTGGCGCGCCGGGCCCCGAGGTCGAGGTCGTAGTCGTAGTGCTCGACCGCGAAGCGCGCCGAGCCCGTGATGGGACCGACGTCGGGCGGGGGCGCATCGACCGCGGCGTCGACGGGTACGGCGGGGGTGGCGTCGCCGCAGGCGAGCGGCGCGGTGAGGGCGTAGAGCGCGAGGGCGAGGCGGGCACGCATGGCGCGCGGGAGTGTCGCAGATCGCGGCGCACCGTGGGATCATCGCGCGATAGAAGGACCGGGGATGAGCGACGACAACGGATCGGTGGACGTGCTGGTGATCGGTGCGGGCCCTTCGGGCTGCGCCGCGGGGGTGGTGCTGGCGCGGGCGGGGCTGCGGGTGCGGGTCATCGACCGGGCGAGCTTCCCGCGGCCGAAGGTGTGCGGCGACGCGCTCTCCAACCGGGCCATCGCGATCATCGGGGCGCTCGGGGCGGGCGACGCGCTGGCCGCCGCGCCCCACGCCGACGTGCTGGGCGCGCTCGCGCTCCTGCCCGACGGGAGCAGCATCCCGAGGGACTACGGCGCCGCGCGGGGGATGATCGTCGGGCGGCTCGACCTCGACGCGCTGCTGGTGCGCGCCCTGGTGGCGTCGGGCGCGGAGCTTCGCGAGGGCGTCGCCGCCGACGACCTGGTGGTGGAGGGCGGCGCCGTGGTGGGGGCGCGCGTCGGGGCGACGGTGATGCGCGCCCGGGCGGTGCTCGCCGCGGACGGCCCGGGCTCGGTGGCCACGCGGGCGCTCGGGGTGGCGAAGCCGCGCGGCCGGGGGCTCGCCATCTCCGCGACGGCCTACTACGAGGGCGTGACGGGCGCGCTGCGCGAGGGGTGGAGCGAGCACTGGTTCGACCCGTCGCTGCCGTACGGGTACGGGTGGATCTTCCCCGCGGTGGAGGGCGTCGCCAACGTGGGCGTGTACCTCCGGCGCGACGGCTATGACGCCCGCGGCGTGGCGCTGGGCGCCCTCTTCGAGCGCTTCCTCGAGCAGCACCGCGACCGCTTCGCCGGGGCGCGGCGGGTGGGCGCGGTGCGCACCTGGCAGCTGCCCCTGAGCGACCTCGGGGTGCGCGTCGGGATGCCCGGTCTCCTGACCACCGGCGACGCCGGGCGGCACGTCGACCCGCTCACGGGCGAAGGCATCTGGCAGGCGCTGCGCACGGGCGAGATCGCCGGCGAGGTGTGCGCCGAGGCCATGCGCGCCGGGGCGCTCGACGACGCGGCGGTGCGGCGGTACCGCTGGCGGGTGGCGCGCGAGGTCGACGCCCCGGCGACGGTGCGCGGGCGCATCCAGGACGGGATGCAGGCGCTGGTGGCGAGCGGGCTCTACCGTCGGCCCGAGCTGCAGGCGTTGCTGAAGTGGGGCTACGGCAGCGGCGCGCTGGAGGTGTCGAAGTCCGTGGCCGGGTGAGCGCTCACCCGCGGGTCATCTCGAGCATCGTCGGGCGGAAGCCGTGCTTCGCGAAGAGCCGCTGCGCGCGCTCGTTGGACACCATGGTGTGCAGCACCACGCGCATCCCGCCGCGGGCGTCGACCTCGGCGGCGAAGGCCGAGAGCAGCGCCTCGCCGACGCGCGCGCCCCGCGCCTCGGGGCCGACGAAGACGTCGTGCAGGGCGACGTGGGCGTCGAGGAGCATGTTCCAGTCGCGGCCCTCGACGCGGGCGTAGGTGTATCCGAGCACACGCCCGTCGGCGCCGACCGCCACGCGGACCATCGCCTCGGGGTTGCCCAGCTCCTGGCGGAACCACCGCCGGTAGCCCTCCTCCACCCCCTTCGCCAGCAGGAAGCGCCGCGGGTCGACCTCGTGGTGGAAGCGCACCAGCGCCCCGGCCATCGCGCCGAGCGCCTCGAGGTCATCGGCCGTCGCCGGTCGCACCGTCACAACGTTCGTAGGGTCCATGGCAGCTCCGGTCCCTCCACCATAGGGCTGCGCATGGCGCGATGGCCACCGCCGGCGCTACGTTCCGCGCCGTTGGTGGCCATCGCCCTGACCGGGCCGAACGACGATCAGGTGTGGCAGATGGGGACGCCGCCCGCCGCGAGGGGGCTGCACATCTCGCCGGGGCCGCAGCGGTTCCCCTCGCCCATCGGGTCGCACATCATGCCGGTGCCGATCACCGGGACGCACCGCGGCGAGTCGCCCGTGCTGCACGCCGTGGGCGCGTCGCAGCGCGGCTCGGTCGCCCGGCACGGGGCGTTGCGGCGGGTGCCCGGGAGCGCGCAGACGGAGGTCGCGGGCATGCCCTCCGGGGGCTCCGGGTCGGTGATGCACGACGTGCCCTCGGCGCAGATGTTGTTGAACTGCCGCGGGTCGCACGCGCCCAGGTTGGCCACCGTCGCCACGCAGATCGGGGTGCCGTCCGCCGCGCCGCCCTCGGAGCAGCGCAGGGCGCCCGAGCAGCGCGGCGTCGGCGGGTCGGTGACGCGGTTGCACGGCGTGCCCATCGCGCCGAAGGGCACCTGGCGCACGGTGAGCGTGAAGGCCCCGCTGGAGGTGGTGTCCATGGCCGCGTTGCCGTCGACCACGAGGAAGAGCACCTGCCCCTCGATCACGTTGGTGAGGTAGATCGTCGACTGCGGCGCGTGGTCGTAGCTGTCGTTGTTGCACGCGAGGTCGGCGCCGCCGGCCGCCTGCGAGCACGCCGTGCGGGCGTACACCGCGGTGTCGAAGGCGCTGCCCTCGGTGGTGACCATCAGCGCCTGCACCCCCGCCGGGACGCGGTACCGCAGCACGGCCTCCTCGGCGTCGTTCATCACGCAGCCCTCGTAGGGGTGCAGGGTGTCGGCGCGCCCCACGGTGGTGCCGCGGTACACCAGGTCGGTGCCGGTGACCGTGCCCGCGGTGGCGAGGTCGATGGGGCTGTCGCAGGTCCCCGTGCCGGTCCCGCTGGGGACGTCCGCGGGGTTGCCCGTGCCTGTGTCGACCGGGACCCCGGAGTCCGTGTTGGTGATGGGAGCCGGGTCATCGCCGCAGCCCACCGCGAGGGCCGCCGCCGTGATCGACAGGCCCAGACATCCGTTCATCTTCATCGTCGTTCTCCTGCGTTCGAGGCGTATGCCGCACACGCGGCGCCGGTCGGATGGATCACTTGTCGTCGGCGGGCAGCACCACGCGGCGCACCCGGTGGTTGGGGTCGTGCGTCCCGCGGTTGCCGTCGGCGACGAAGAGCACCCGCCCGTCGGCCGACACGTCGAGCCCTTCGAGGCCGAAGAACTGGGCGCTCATCGGCTCGCCGTCCATGAAGCCCCCGGTGCCCGCACCCGCGACGGTGGTCACGTCACCGTCGGGCGAGATGCGGCGCACCGTGTAGCCGTCGAGCTCGGTCACGAAGACGTTGCCGGTCTCGTCGATGGCGAGCGCCTGCGGGCGGCTGAAGCTGGCCGTCGCGCTGGCGCCGTTGACCGCGCCGGGCTCGCCGGAGCCCGCGTAGGTGCTGACGCGCCCATCGAAGGTCACCGCGCGGATGCGGTGGTTGTTCTGGTCGGCGACGAGCAGCCGGTCGCCCACGACCACGACGTCGTAGGGGCGGTCGAAGCGCGCCTCGGCGCCGACGCCCTCGGCGAAGCCGGGGGTGTCGCGGACGCCCGCGAGGTCACTGATCGCCGCCGTGGAGGGATCGAACACCCGGATCACATGGTGCTCGTTGTCCACCATGACCACCCTGCCATCGGGGATCACGACGAGACCGCGGGGACGGCCGAGGTCGCGCGCCAGCGGGGTCGCGTGCCCCGACTCGCGGTCGACGCGCCAGAGGGTGCCGGTGTCGTAGTTGCGGCCGCCGCGGTCGTTGCCGTCGGTCTGCACGTAGAGCGTTCCGTCGGGCGCGAAGGCGAGGCCGAAGGGGTGCGAGAAGCCCTCCTGGCGCACGTAGGTGAGCGTGCGGCCGCTCGGGCGCACGATGCGCACGCTCGAGTTGTCATTGTCGGCGACGTAGAGGTTGCCGTCGGGGCCCAGCGCCACGTTGGCGGGGTTGTTGAGGCGGACCTCGTCGCGCTCGCCATCGACCATGTCGGGCTGGTCGCTGCCGACGAGGGTGATGACGCCGCCGCCGATCGCGCTGATCGAGTCCGCCGGGTCCTGCGCGCGCTCGTAGATCGAGGCGTCGGCGACGGTGCCGCCGGAGGCGAGGGACTCGTCACCGGCACCGATGCCGCAACCGAGGGGCAGAAGGCAGAAGGCAATCGCCGCGGCGAAATTCTTTGACATGACTCACCTCCGAATCACGAAGTCACTGCGTCGTCGGGGAAGAGGGCGCGACCGCGTGCCGTGTGAGACACCCCTAGGCATCCTGCGTGCCGTCCATCGGTGCTCGTGGGAACACGCACATTGGTCGCGCTCCACGCTGCGCGACGGGTGGGGGTGGGGCGCGCGTGGCGGCCCCACCGTGACGAAGCGTCACGTTGCACCCTCGCGTAGCCGTCTCTGTACGAAAGCGCCCCAGTGGTGACGCGCAGTCACACGTACCGCCGCGGAACGCAGCAGGGCGGACGAGAGTGGGGCGTTTCAGTCGACGATCGGAGCGCCGTTGAAGCCGCGCGCGAGCGGCGGCGGCGGCGGCGGCGGCGGCGGCGCGACGGGAGGGGCCGGGGCCGTGACCGGCGCGGGGCGGCGGATGATCCGCCGGACGGGCGCGCGTCGGACGATCGCGGCCCGCGGGGCGCCGGCGTCCGGCGTGACGGCCGCGGGCGCAGGGGCGGGCGTTGGAGCGGGCGCAGGCAGAGCGACGGGGGCAGGCGCAGGCGGAGCGACGGGCATGGGTACGGGAGCGGCCTCGGGGGCGGCCGACGGAGGGTCCACCGCGACGGCCGCGGGCGCGAGGGAGGGCGGGTCCCCGTGGTCGCGGCGGGTGATCACGACGCCGGTGATGACCGCCGCGACGAGCGCCGCCGCGCCGACGAGGGGAGCCCAGCGTGCGCGCCGCGGCGCCGGGGCGGGCGTCTCGGGGGAGAGCTCGCCCGTCCACAGCCCGGAGCCGCGGCCGTCGGAGTCCATGGAGAGGGTCGGCCCCGGGTCGTCCATGTCGACGGTCGTGCGATCGGCGATGGCCGCCGGCGAGCGCGTGGACTCCATGGTCCGGGAGACCCCCGCGGCGTTCATGATGCAGCGCGCCGCCTCGGCGGGGTCGACGCCGCGCCACGCCTCGCAGGCGCGCAGGGCCTCCGCGAAGGCGGCCATGGTGGGCCAGCGTGCGGCGCGGTCCTTGGTGACGGCCCGCTGGATGACCGCCGCGAGGTCGGGGGGGAGCTCCGGGGCGAGCGTGGCGATCGCGACGGGCTGCTCGGCCGCGAGCTGCGTGAAGAGGGCGAAGGCGCTCGCGCCCTCGAAGGGGGTGCGGCCGGTGAGGGCCTCGTAGAAGACCACGCCCATCGACCAGACGTCGGTGCGGGCGTCGATGGAGGCGTCCGCGCGCGCCTGCTCGGGGGACATGTAGATGGGAGAGCCCACGAGCGAGCCCAGCGACGCGCGGCGGCCGTCCGTCGACGGCTCGGCGAGCTTCGCGATGCCGAAATCGATGAGCTTCGGGATCACCCCCTGCGGGGTCTCGTGGAGGAAGATGTTGTCGGGCTTGAGGTCGCGGTGCACCACGCCGTGCGCGTGCGCGGCGACCAGCGCGTCCATGATGGGCAGCAGCGTGGCGAGGGCGGCGCGGGGCCCGAGGGTGCCCACCGCGCGGAGGCACTGCCCCAGGTCGCCCCCCACCAGGAACTCCTCCACGATGAACAACAGCTGGTGCTCGGCGTCGTCGCCCATGTCGAGCACGTCGATGATGTTCGGGTGCCGCAGCTGCCCCGCGGCCCGGGCCTCGCGCTCGAAGCGCTGCACCACCGACACCCGCTGCGCCACCTCCGGCCGGATGGTCTTGATCGCCACCCGCCGGCGGGTGCGGGTGTTCTCGGCCTCGTACACGGTGCCCATGCCCCCGGTGGCCAGCTCGCGGATCACCCGGTACCGCCCGCCGATGACCATCTCCGCGCGACCCGCGACAGCGCTCGGCATCTCGTCACCCTCCGCTCTCATCCGCACACCTTGAAGCACGCGCGGGGGACAAGCGAGACGCGGGCCGACGCCCCGACGCCGCCGGTCAGAGGCAGCCGTACAGGCCCGCGGTCATCGCGCAGGCCTGGCCCGCGGGGCACACCACCCCGCACGCGCCGCAGTTTCCGCTCAGGCTGAGGTCGGCCTCGCACCCGGTGGCGTCGTCGGCGTCGCAGTTGCGGAAGCCGCTCGTGCACGTGTACCCGCACGCGCCCGCCGCGCAGGTGGCGCTCGCGTGGGCCCGGGTGGGGCACACCACCCCGCAGCCGCCGCAGTTGCCCACGTCCGCGGTGACCGCCGTCTCGCAGCCGTTGGTGCGCTTGTTGGCGTCGCAGTCCGCGAAGCCCGCCTCGCACGCCCCGGTGCACGCGCCGCCCGCGCACGCCGCCGTCACGTGGCTGGTCGAGCACGCCATCCCGCAGCCGCCGCACGCCGCGACGGTGGTGTTGACGTCCGTCTCGCAGCCGTCCGTCTGGCGGTTGTTGTTGCAGTCCGCGCGGCCCGCCGCGCAGAGGCCGTTGCACGCGCCCGCCCCGCAGGTGCGCGTCGCCATCCCGACCGGCGAGCACACCGCCCCGCACGCGCCGCAGTTGTCGGGGTCGATGCTCGTGTCGCGGCAGGTGCCGCTGCACACTGCGAGCGAGCCGCAGGAGACCTGGCAGTTGCCGCCGGAGCACACGCGCCCCGCGGGGCACGCGGCGCCGCACGCGCCGCAGTGGGCGTTGTCGCTGACGAGGTTGCGCTCGCAGCCGTTGCCCGCCACGCCGTCGCAGTCGCCGAAGCCCTCGTTGCAGCGCGCGAGCCCGCACGCCCCGGCCACGCAGCTCGCCGACGCGTTGGGGATCGTGCACACCACGTTGCACCCGCCGCAGTTGGCGGCGCTGGTGGCGGTGCTGGTCTCGCACCCGTTGGCCACGCTGCCGTCGCAGTTGCCCAGCCCGGGCCCGCACGCGATGGTGCACACCCCGCCCGCGCAGCCCGCGGTGCCGCCCGTGGTGGCGCAGCGCACGCCGCAGCCGCCGCAGTTGTTCACGTCCGTGAGGATGGTCGTCTCGCAGCCGTCGACGGACATCGCGTTGCAGTCCCGGCGGTCGCTGGGGCAGCTCACGCTCGACGTGCCGCAGGTGGACATGGCGCACACCGCGCTGGTGCCCACCGGGGGCGCCGGGCAGCGCACGCCGCAGCCGCCGCAGTTGGCCGTGTCGCCCGAGGCGGCGTTCACCTCGCAGCCGTCCACGGCGTTGGCGTTGCAGTCGCGGAAGCCCGGGCTGCACGACCCCATCACGCACCGACCGCCGACGCAGCTCGCCCCGGCGCTCGCGAACTGGCACCGGTTGCCGCACACGCCGCAGTGCTCCGAGGCGGTGCCGGTGTTGGTCTCGCACCCGTTGGCCGCCATGCCGTCGCAGTCGGCGAAGCCCGGCGCGCAGGCCGCGAGGAAGCACTGCCCCCCCCGGCACCCGGCCACCCCGTTGGGGAAGGCGCACGCCCGCCCGCACGCCATGCAGTGCGCGGGGTCGCTCGTGAGGTCGCGGCACACGCCCGAGCAGGCCGTGGTGCCCGCCGCGCAGGTGGAGGTGCACACCCCCGCGGAGCACACCGTGCCCGCCCCGCAGGCGCGCGCGCACGCCCCGCAGTTGCCGTTGTCCGCGGACAGGTCGCGGCACGAGCCCGCGCAGAGCGCCTGCCCCGTCGGGCACTGGCACGCCCCGCCCACGCAGCGGGTGCCGCCCGCGCAGACCGCGCCGCACGCGCCGCAGTGGCTGTTGTCGGTCTGCACGTTGACGCAGAGCCCGGCGCACACCCGCTGGCCCGCCGCGCAGGTCACCCGGCAGGCGCCGTCGACGCAGGTCTGGCCGCCGGGGCACACGTTGCCGCACGCGCCGCAGTGCCGGTTGTCGGCGCTCAGGTTGGTCTCGCAGCCGTTGGCCGCCGCCCGGTCGCAGTCGCCGAAGCCCATGTTGCACGCGGCCACCGTGCAGGCGCCCGCCGCGCAGCCCGCCCGCGCGTTGGCGAGCACGCAGTTGCGGCCGCACGCGCCGCAGTGCATCGCGCTCGCGCGGACGTTGGTCTCGCAGCCGTTGGCCGACATGCCGTCGCAGTTGCCGAGGCCCGCGGTGCACGCGATCGCGCAGAGGCCCCCGGCGCAGCTCGCCACCCCGCCCACCGCGGGGCACTGCGCGCCGCAGCTGCCGCAGTTGTTCACGTCCGTGAGCACGGCGGCCTCGCAGCCGTCGAGCACCACGCCGTTGCAGTCGCGCAGCCCGCTCGGGCACACCAGCGTCGAGATGCCGCAGGTGCCCGCGCTGCACACCGCGCGCCCGCCGATCGGCGGCGCCGGGCAGCGGCGGCCGCACCCGCCGCAGTGGGTCGCGTCGCCGACGGCGATGTTCACCTCGCAGCCGTCCGCCGGGCTCGCGTTGCAGTCGGCGAAGTCCCGGTCGCAGGCGCCCATCACGCAGCGGCCGTCGGCGCAGCTCGCCGCGGCGTGGGCGAAGCTGCAGCGGTTGCCGCACGCGCCGCAGTGGGGATCGGCCGCGAGCGACACGCAGGCGCCCTCGCAGAGCGCCCGGCCCGGCCCCACGCAGGCGTCGGGGCGGTCGGCGGTCACGTCCGTCACCGCGGGCACGTCGGGCGCGTCGGTCGCCCCGGGGCGGTCGATCGGCGCGTCGAGGGCGGCGTCGAGGCGGGCGTCGAGGGGGACATCGAAGGGGACGTCGGAGCGGACGTCGAAGGGGACATCGCGAGGGAGGTCCGTCGGGACGCGCGCGTCGGGCAGGGAGGCCGCGGTGGTCAGCGGCGGCGCAAACTCGCAGCCAGCGCCGAGCGACAGCGCGAGCAGGAGGAGGGCGGAGGGCGCGAGCCAGCGCCGCCCCGCGCTCGGGGGTCGTTCGTGCCATGTCGTGATCGATCGGGCGTTGGCCACTTCGGGGAGTCCTCGTGAGCCCGTGTGGGGTCGCGGCGGCCCCGCCGCAAGACTCGGCCCGACGCCTGCACAGTTGCTCCGTTGCCACTCCGCTGCGGCGGCTCTAGCAGGAGCAGAAGCGACGTTGATGCGACCGAAGCCCCCACTGCGACTCGCCCGCTACATGGCCCTGCTGGCCACGGCCGCCACGCTCGCGGCCGCCCCCGCCGCGGCGCAGTCCCCCACCGACGCGGCGATCTCCCGCGGCGTCGCCCTGCGCCGCGAGGGGCGCGACGAGGCCGCGCTCCGGGTGTTCCAGCTCGCGTGGCGCACGTCGCAGGCGCCCCGCGCGCTGGCCCAGGTCGCCCTCGCCGAGCAGGCGCTCGGCCGCTGGGTCGACGCCGAGGCCCACCTCGTCGAGGCCCTCGCCACGCGCGACCCGTGGGTGCACTCGCACCTGGCGATCCTCCAGTCGGCGCTCGCGGAGATTCGCACGCACGTCGGGCGCCTCGACGTCGTGGGCGAGCCCGCGGGCGCCGAGGTGGTCATCGACGGCGCCGCGGTGGGCTCGCTCCCGCTCGCGGCGATGCTGCGCGTGCCCACCGGGTCGCTCACCTTCACGGTGCGCCGCGAGGGGTACATCCCGGTCACGCGCACGGTGCAGGTCGACGCCCGCTTCCCCTTGCGCGAGCGGGTCGCCCTCGCCCCCGCGGCGCCGTTTCCCGCGGCCCCCGTGGTGGCCCCGCCCGCGGGCGCGCGGCCGGCGCCCGTCGCGCCGAGGGCCGTGGAGCCCCGTCCCCCGACGCTGCGCTACGTGGGCTACGCGCTCATCGGCACCGGCGTGGCGGCGCTCGCGGTGTCCGGCGCCTTCCTCGGCGTCAACCTCGTCTCCGCCGCCTCCGCCGGCTCTGCCACCCCCGCCTCGGAAGACCCGTACGGCGCCTGGGCGCGCTTCCAGGCGACCGAGAACGCGGCGCAGCAGAGCACCGGCCGCGGGCAGTGCGCCATCGCCCAGCAGCGCGGGAGCGCCGACGCCGCGCAGGTGCGTGACCTCTGCGCGCGCATGTCGACCTCCGCGACCGTGGCGCTCAGCGCGGGCATCGCGGGCGGGGCGCTGCTCGTGACGGGGGTGGTGTTCACGGTGGTGGGCCGGTCGCGCGCGCCCGCCAGCGCGTCGCGCTGGTCGCTCTCGCCGTGGATCGCCGCCAACACCCACGGCGCGTCCCTCTCGGGCACCTGGTGACCGCCGTGGGGGGCTCTGCCATCGCCACCGAGGCCGGCGAGTGCGCGATGCTGCGGGCGGTGCTGGCGCGCTTCCCCGACGCGGTGACGGTGAGCGCCGCCGTGCGCGACGCCGACGGCCGCGCCCGCGACATGCGCCTGCTCTACCTCAACGACGCGGCGCGCGAGGGGCAGCCCGACCCCGACGCGGCCATCGGGTCGCTCTGCAGCGAGCTGTGGCCGCAGATGGTGGTCAACGGCGCCTTCGCGGCGTGCATGCGGGTGCTCGACGGGGCGGCGCCGGAGACGGGGGAGTTCTGGTGGACGGAGAGCGCGACGTACCGGCCGCTCGGCAACGAGTACAAGGCCGTGCGCGTGGGCCCCGACCTCCTGCTCTGGGTGCTGCGCGACAGCACCGACCTCGCGCGGCGCATGGGCGACGAGGAGGCCCGCTTCCGGGCGGCCTTCGACGCGGCGCCCGCGGGCATGGCGCTCATCGACCTCGGCGGGCGCGTGGCGCTGGCCAACGAGAGCCTCGCGCGGATGACCGGCCGCGACCGCGAGGGGCTCCGCGGCCGCGCCTTCGCCAGCCTCGTCACCCCGAGCGACGCGGGCGACGTGGCCGAGGCCATCGCGTCGCTCTTCCGCGACGTGCCGCTCACCTACGACCGCGAGCTGCGCCTCGAGCGCCCCGGCGGCGCGGAGGCCTGGGCGCGCCTCTCGCTCGCGCTGGTGCGCCAGGCCGACGGGGTGCCCAGCTACTGCGTCGCCCACATGCACGACGTCACGGTGCAGAAGTCCCTGGAGACCGCGCTCTCGCACCAGGCCCTGCACGACCTGCTCACCGGGCTGCCCAACCGCGCGCTGCTCCACGACCGCCTCGACCAGGCCCTCGCGCGCCTCGCCCGGCACCCGGGCGTCGTCGCGCTGCTCTTCATCGACATCGACCAGTTCAAGCTGGTGAACGACGGGCTCGGCCACGCCGCGGGCGACGCCCTGCTCGTCGCCGCCGCAGAGCGCCTGAAGCTGGCGACCCGCCTGGGCGACGCGGTGTCGCGCTTCGGCGGCGACGAGTTCGTGGTGATCTGCGACGAGCTCCGCAACGAGAGCGACGCGATGGTGGTCGCCACCCGGGTGCAGGAGGCCTTCCGCGGCCCCTTCACCTGGGACGGCGCGGACTTCGCCATCACCCTGAGCGTGGGCATCGCGACCGCGACCACCGGCGGCGTCGACGCGCAGTCCCTGGTGCGCGACGCCAACGTGGCGATGTACCGGGCCAAGGAGGAGGGCCGCAACCGCTGCGTGTTCTTCAGCGACAGCCTGCGGGCGAACGCCATCGACCGGATGCAGATCGTCATGGCGCTGCGCGAGGCCGTGGCGCGCGAGGAGTTCCGGCTGGTGTACCAGCCCATCGTCGACCTCATCACGGGCAAGGTGGTCGGCGTCGAGGCGCTGCTGCGCTGGCAGCACCCCGAGCGCGGCCTGCTCGCGCCCGACGCCTTCATCCCCGCGGCCGAGGACAGCGGGCTCATCATCCCCATCGGCGCGTGGGTGCTACAGGAGGCCTGCCGGCAGAGCCAGCGCTGGCACGAGGCCTTCCCCGCCTACGCGTCGCTGCGGATGGCGATCAACCTGTCGGCCCGGCAGATCGTGCACCCCGGGCTGGTGGGCGTGGTCGCCGAGTCCCTCGCCGCCGCCTCGCTCGACTCCTCGACGGTGGTGCTCGAGGTGACCGAGAGCGTGCTCATGACCGACCCCCTGAAGGCCAGCGGGGTGCTGCGCCTGCTCAAGGGCCTCGGGCTGCGGCTGAGTGTCGACGACTTCGGCACCGGATACTCGTCGCTCACCTACCTGAAGCGCTTCCCCATCGAC
This sequence comes from Myxococcales bacterium, assembly GCA_030652255.1. Lineage (GTDB taxonomy): Bacteria > Myxococcota_A > Polyangia > Polyangiales > SCUS01. Next base: position 56,849 of record JAUSAZ010000136.1, read on the forward strand.
ATCCTGAAGGTGGACAAGTCCTTCGTGGCGGGCCTCGGCGCGGACAGCGAAGACTCGGCCATCGTGGCCGCGACGGTGGGCCTCGCGGGCGCGCTCGGGCTCCAGGCCGTCGCCGAGGGGGTCGAGACCGAAGGCCAGATGGCGCGCCTCGTCGACCTCGGCTGCCCCAACGCGCAGGGATATTTCTTCTCCCGCCCGATGCCGCCGCAGGGCGTCGAGGAGCTCCTCGCGCGCGACCCCTCCTGGGATACCCACTGGAACGGCAGGGTGCGAGCCTACGGGTAGTGCCCCCCATGATCCTGCTGCTCGGGACGCTGCTCATCCCCGCGGCCACGCTCGCGCCCGCCGCGCCCCGGCAGCGCTTCCCGTACCCGACGCCCCTGTGGGCGCTGGCGCAGCTCGTCCCGAGCCCGGAGCTCGTCGTGGCGGGCCCGGCGGTGGCCTTCGGGCTGCGCTGGCAGGCGACGCCGCTGCTGCTGGCCTTCGGGCTGCGGCGCGGGCTCAACCCGTGGCGGGTGCTCGTGGCCGAGCCCGTGGTGCGCTACGGCGGCTCGGTCGAGCTCTTCGTGGCGCCGGAGTACATCGCGCTGCCCGGTGACCTCGCCCAGCAGTGGGGGCTGCGCTCGGGCGTGCGGGCGCACCTCCCGCTCAGCGAGCGCGGAGAGAACCTCGCGGTCTTCGCGGGCGCCTCGCACCTGCTGTACCGGGGAGAGAGCAGCGTCGGCTTCGAGGCCGGGGCGTGTGTGCTCTGGGGCCTGCTCGGGGCGCAGGTGACCTACGCGCCGTGGTTCCTCGGGGCCGACGCGTGGACCTTCACGCTGCGGGTGCGCTACCTGTGAGTCCCGGCCCTCTCACGGTGCCGCCGAGCCCGTCACCGCGTGTTGAAACACTGATCCTTCCCGGAATGTTCTCGGCGATGCCTGCAAGGCCGAAGTCGCTGTTTCGCGGGCCCCCTTCCCCGCTGCCGCGCGCCCTCACCCCCATCATCCGATCTCATCGTTGCCCTCTTCGTGGGCGAACCGCTTGCAG